>NZ_VUMI01000074.1 GCF_009696275.1 Eisenbergiella porci | reverse complement strand
CCATGAAGCGGTCAAAAGTGAGGACGGAAGCCGGGAACAGGAAGTGGAAATCTTCTACCGCTTTATCGGCAAAATCGAATGACACATCTTGAGATACCCAACAATATCTTTAACTAAGGGAAACGGGAAACTCCATGCCGGATATTTCGAAGCTGCCTGAGCTTGCGGAGCTGTTTGGCATTAGTATTGATGAACTGCTGGGGAAAAAATCGGAGCTGATTTCCAATATAATTGAGGGAGATATGGAGGAATTTTTAGGAAATACGCTGGTAGCTGCAGAAGAACTGAAGGAAGCTGCCCCTATTTTACAGCCGGCTCAAATTGAAAGAATTGTGGAGGATGCAAAGCAGGAATTTGAACTGGGAGAAATGACTGAATTGCTGCCCTTCATTAACCAGGATACGATAAATAAGCTGGCATACAGGGCGGCTGAAAACGGCAGGTATGATGATATCGAGGATGCGGCTCCGTTCCTGGAGCAGAAGGTTATCGTCGATACCGCAAAAATGATGATAGCAGACAGAAAAAATATAGAAGATATTGCGCCGTTTATAGAAAGAAGCAGCATGGGTGAGCTTGCAGGCATGATTTATGAAAATGATGGACTTGCCGGAGTGGAGGATATTCTGCCATTTATTCCAAGGGAAGTCCTTCAGGAAATTACTGAAAAAGAATATGAAAGAGGCGGTCATGATTTTGATGTTATAGCCCCCTTTTTGGACAAAAAGTATCTGAATGAGCTTGCCATAAGATTGCTTCGGGACAAGCGGATAAAGGATCTGGAAAATACTATAGCTTTTGTGGATACCAATGTGCTGAGTGAATTTATTCAGGAGAACCTGGGATAACGAAGGGTTTTTCGGTAATAATAAAGCTCCCCTGCGGGTAAACAGGATTTCATTTCACTGTCTGCCCGCAGGGGAATATATCATTATCTGCCGGGAATTTTTATGCATGAGCCTTTTCAATACGATAATTGGCAATACATTTATTTCTAATGCATTTAATTTGATATAAAAGCCGTTTATGAACGAAATAAAATTCCCTCTTTTCAATTCGGATTTCATATGATATACTTCAATACATGCAGATATAGTTCATCGGTAGAACGCTAGCTTCCCAAGCTGGAGAGACGGGTTCGATTCCCGCTATCTGCTTTTTTTATTGCCTGAATACCTTAAAAATCAAGGTATTCAGGCTTTTATTGTGTCACAGTAAAAAATAACCCCCCTGCTATGCAGGGGGAGAGAAGTTCTTTAGATATAAGTATGAGCTCCTGTGCTAGAATAAATGTGGGTCTGCAAAACCACAAATAAAAAGCACAGGAGGTCCAAAGAATGGACAATAACAGTTTAGCTCATAGTGTGTCCTGAATGCCACTACTTTCTATAAAGTAAAGGCAATGTTCTTTGTGTGAGATGGAGGAGGGCCCTCCGCAATCGCCATACAGGTGGAGGTTGCAAAACACTTATAGGTGCTCCGGGCAAAATCCGGGGTGCTGAGCGTATAAGAAAAGGCGAAAAAAAAATCGTCAGTTGTGTATCGTAGAGCTGAACGAAAGTGAAGAACTGATGAAGCATCGTTAAGACTAACAAGTGCAGTCAAAACCGTTGTTTTGTGTGAATGACGGGAGGAACCTATCGGAAACCTGTTTACTGGATGGGTGGCTGTCGGTGTTGAGGTTACAGGAATGCGATAACAGGCTCATAAAGGGAACAGGAGAGTCCTGTCATGCAATGTTAAATGAAAAATGCAAGCTAATATATTTGTGAACATGAAAGTAAGGATGTGCATGACAGGTGCGGAAGAATTCGTAGTAGCGTTGAAACTGATGTAATGTCAGCGGAGCGAAGGGATTCTGTCATCGTAACTTCTTTTAACATACAACCAGTAATGGGAGGATATCGTGAAAGAGGGGAAATCATTTCAGATTACACAAAATGAAGTTCTGAGTGCATACAAAGCGGTAAAAGCTAATAAGGGTGCCGGAGGTGTAGACAGAGTGGATTTCGAAATGTTTGAAAAGAACTGGAAAAATCGACTATATACTCTTTGGAACAGAATGTCTTCTGGCACATATTTTCCAAAACCGGTGCGAGGTGTGGAAATACCAAAGAAGAATGGAAAAGTTCGCCTGTTGGGTATACCAACAATAGAGGATCGCGTAGCACAGATGGTACTAAGAAATAGACTAGAACCACATATAGAGCCAATCTTTTATGAAGATTCATATGGATACCGACCGAATAAATCTGCACTTGATGCGGTAGGCATAGCGAGAGAAAGATGCTACAGGATGAAATGGGTGATAGAGTTTGATATCGTCGGACTCTTTGACAACATCAATCATGAGTATTTAATGAAGTTTGTAAATTATCATTCAAAAGAAAAATAGGTTAATCTGTATATTGAAAGATGTTTGAAAGCACCAATAGTCATGCTGGATGGAGCGGTAGAGGAACGCGAAAAAGGGACTCCGCAGGGTGGTGTTATCAGTCCTCTGCTATCGGGACTGTATATGCATTACGCATTTGACAGGTGGATAACCCGAGAGTTTCCGATGTGCAAATGGGAAAGATATGCAGATCATGGGATAATACACTGTGTTTCCAGAAAGCAGGCAGAGTATGTACTTGATATGCTAAAGAAAAGAATGCAGATGTGTGGGCTGGAAATTCATCCGGAGAAAAGCAAGATTGTCTATTGCCAAAGAAATAATGAGAAGATAGATGGTGAGATTACATCGTTTACTTTTCTGGGATACAGTTTTCGCCCAAGGCTGACAAAGAACAGGAATGGACAGTACTTTATGGGGTTCACACCGGCGGTAAGTGCGGAATCTGCAACAGCCTTTAGGGAAGAGATACGGGTAGAGATACAGAACAGCAATACAACAGACATAGTAGCAGTATCAAAAAGACTAAATCCTATTATTCGTGGCTGGTACAATTATTTTGGGAGATATTGCCCCAGTGAGGCATTCCGTAAAGGAATTAATTATGTGAATCTGAAGCTTGTAAGATGGTTGGAAGAGACTCGGAAATCAGTCAGACGATCTCTGACAAAAGCACAGCATTTGCTGCATCGTATAGCAATGTCAAATCCGGAGATGTTCTACCATTGGAAAGTCGGCTACATGCCAGTGAAATGATGACAAGAGCCGTATGATGCGAGAGTATCACGTACGGTTCCGTGAGAGGTTTGGGGTGAAATCCCCCTTATCTACTCGACCGAAATGGGAATGCAAGTATCACATAGTTTTTGCACCAAAATACCGGAGATAAGTAATATATAAGGATATCAAGGCGGATGTGGGGCAGATCCTAGGAACATTGTGCCGAAGAAAAGGGATAGAGATAATCGAAGCAGAATGTTGCCCGGATCATATCCACATGCTGGTAAGGATACCCCCAAAATATTCAGTATCAGAAATAATAGGGTACTTAAAAGGAAAAAGTTCGCTGATGATATTTGAAAAGCATGCGAATTTAAAATATAAGTACGGAAACAGGCATTTCTGGTGTCGAGGATATTATGTAGACACAGTAGGGAAGAATACAGCGGCAATCAAAGAGTATATCCAAAATCAGCTAAAAGAGGATTTAGAATACGACCAGATGTCGTTAGTAGAGTATATCGACCCGTTTACGGGTGAGCCGGTAAAGAAAAACAAAAAATAAACCGCTTGGAGCGGTAGTAGCAAATCAAAGCAAACCAGCAAGCCCCTATTGGGGCTGCGCCGGAATAAGGAAGCACTGAAAGCGCCCTTTTAAGGGCGGCTGAAAATGTGGTGCAGTTGGCAGACCTTCAGTGCGCCTTCCGGGCGCAAGCAGGTAATAGCCCCTTATAGGGGCGGGGCAAGCCACCGGCTAAGCCGGTGGTCTTGACTTTTTACTATTGCTTATTTTATCGTACGTAAAACCTGAAGGACACCATCATTCATATTCGTATCTGCGACAAAACGCGTCAGACCTTTGATTTCCTTTCTTGCATTCCCGATGGCATAACTGTAATCCGCGCGCAGCAGCATGCTGGCATCATTCATGTTATCGCCGAAGGCCATGGTTTCCTGCGGTGAAATTCCGTGCATGTTCTGATATTCGGAAAGCGCAATCCCCTTATCCGCATTAATCGGCGTAAAATTCATCCACTGCTTTCCAGCGCACACAAGCTGCAGCTCCCGATGTCCATGCCATTTCTGATACAACCCCTGATGTGCGATTTCCTCAGCTGCCGTGGGATGATACAGCTCCACGCTGAGAATTCCGTCATCGGCAGGCAAATCCTCAGGCATTCTCCTCAACTTGGTAATATCCAGCTGATACCCTTCTGTCAGCCAACGGTAAAGCTCATCGGCGCCTTCTTTTACATACCCGTCCTTCAGTGCGGAAATATAGGTCGTGCAGCCGGGAAGCGCTTCAATTTCCCAAACCAGCTCCATAGCCAGCTCATGTCGGATTGTATAGCATGACAGCAGGCCGCCCTGATAAATCGTACGAGCTCCGTTATCGCAGATAAAAAGAATATCATCAATTACGGGAGCAAACAGTTTTTTCAGGCTCGAATAAGAACGTCCGGATACTGCGGCAAAAAGGATTCCGGCTTTTTTCAGACGCCGTATCTGGTCAAAATATTCCGGATTCAGCTCATGTCCGCCATCAGGCACAAGCGTGCCGTCCACATCAGAACAGATCAATTTAATCATGGAAAACCTCCCTCAGTCTTCTGTATTCAGAAACAACGGTAATACGCAGCTACCCGAACCGTTGGTTATTATCATAAAAATATATTACTCATTGTAGTCTTAACAAAGGGAATCCGTCAATACGGGTCTGAGAAAAAAAGAATTAAAAAAGAAACATAATTTTTTCCCCTTGATTCGCCCCAATTCAACAATTTCTTTTTTCATAAGGCTATGTTATGATAAAGAAAGCAGAAATTCAGGGGAAATGACGGCAGACGGCCGTCAGCTCCGGTAAGAGATAAAGGAGAGCTCATGCAGGATTTTCGGATGGAAACCTTTCTGGCGGTATGCCGGAATCTGAATTATACAAAAGCTGCGGAGGAACTGTGCATTACGCAGCCAGCGGTATCCCAGCATATAAGACATCTGGAGGAATACTATGGCACCAGGCTTTTTATCAGCGAGGGAAAAAAGATGGTGCTCACCGAAGCCGGGCGGCTTCTTCAGAGCGCGGGCCTGACCATGCGCCACGACGAGTGCGCTCTGAAGGAACAGATGGCCAGGGCCGGCGCGGAGGGCCGCAGTCTGCATATGGGGGCAACCATGACCATTGGCGAGTTCGTGCTTCCCTTTATGCTCAACCGTTTTATGTTGAACGAGCCGGAAGCCACCGTCCATGTCACTGTGGCCAACACAACGGACCTGCTGCGCTCTATTGACGAAGGAAAGCTGGATTTTGCGCTGGTGGAAGGTTATTTTTCGGGCGGAGATTACGACTACCAGATATATTCCACCGAAAAATACATCCCGGTAGCTGGCGCTGCCTACCATCTGCAGGCCTCATCGCGGGGAAAAAAACTGCTCCGCACCGAAGATTTGCTTTCGGAACCCATTCTCATCAGAGAGCAGGGCAGCGGCACAAGAGAGGTCCTGGAACGAATACTGGAGGGAAAAAACCTGGCAGTAAGAGATTTCCGGAAAATCCATGAAATAAACAATCTCCAGGTCATGAAATACCTGATCCGCGAAGGCCGCGGAATCACTTTCCTCTATGAGGCGGCGGTCCGCCAGGAGCTTGAGCAGGGCATTCTGCGCGAAATCAGGCTGAAGGATTTCAGCGTGGAGCATGATTTTTATTTTGTATGGAGAAAAGGCAGTATTTACGGTTCGGAATATAAAGAGATTTTTAAACAATTGAAGGGTGAAGAATACGATGGAAAAGAAACGCGGGAATGAGATGACGGGCAGGGAATATAAAAATGGGGGAAATAGCAGGGGCGATGGTAAAAGGAGAGAAAAGGGGAACTGGGATGGTAAAGTCAGAGTTGGTAAAAGCAGGGATGATATAAGTAGCGATAGTAAAAGCAGTAATGTGGCGGCACAGAATTTTATTGGGAAGGATAGCGTTAGTAAGAGGGTGAAGGTGAGGAAGGATAAAATTATGAGCGGACGGCCTTCAGATGGAAGAGGGGCGGCAGGTAGGACTTCGGCAGGGAAATATAAAGATGAGGAGGAAAAATCTGCTGCTGGGAGAAATATATACGGTAAAGCAGATGGAAGGTCTGTATCTGGTAGAACTATATCAGGAAAATCGACGGACGGGAAATCTGTAGCCGGTAGAAATATGTCAGGAAAATCGGCATATGGAAAAAATGTTTCTCAAAAATATACATCTGGTCAGGATAAATCCTCTGGCAGACAACAGTACGATCAAAGAAATAAGTCTGTGAGTAAAAAATATGAGGTAGATGCAAAAAGTGATATAGCCCAAAGAAGCGGCAGAAGAGAAACAAAGTGTCCATATGAAAAGAAGTGCGGCAGCTGCAGGTATCTGTACCTGTCCTACGAAGAGCAACTGAAGAAAAAAGAAGCTTTTGTCAGGCAGGAACTGGAAAAATGCCCTGAACTGAAAGGCCATTTTAATCCGATTATCGGCATGGAGAATCCATGGAATTACAGAAACAAGGTAACAGCAATTTTTGACAGAGACAGAAAAGGCAATCCCGTATCTGGAGTTTACGAGGAAGGAACCCATAATGTAGTTCCGGTGGAGCGCTGTCTGATAGAGGATGAACTTGCAGACCGGATTATCGGTACGATCCGCGGAATGCTGAAGTCTTTTAAAATTAAGGTTTATGATGAGGATACCAGATACGGACTGCTGCGTTATGTCTTGGTACGAAGAGCCTTTGCCACCGGCGAGGTTATGGTGGTATTGGTTACAGCCTCACCGGTGCTTCCTTCAAAAAGGAATTTTACGAATGCATTGCTGAAAGCTCATCCGGAAATCACTACAGTGATTCAGAATGTAAATACGCGTACTGACAGTCTGATATTGGGGGACAAGCAGCAGGTCCTTTATGGAAAAGGCTATATTGAGGATGTTTTGTGCGGCTGCAGATTCCGTATTTCCCCGGCTTCTTTTTACCAGATTAATCCGGTCCAGACGGAAAAACTGTATAAGAAGGCCATAGAGTTGGCTGGTCTGAAGGGAACAGAAACAGTAATCGATGCTTACTGTGGAATCGGAACGATTGGCCTGATTGCCGCTTCCAAGGCAAAAAATGTGATTTCTGTGGAACTGAATCCGGATGCGGTAAAGGATTCTATTGTGAATGCCAAAATAAACGGGATTAAGAATGTGCGTTTTTATAAAGCGGATGCTGGACAGTTCCTGACGCAGATGGCTGAGGAAGGCGTTAAGGCGGATGTATTGCTGATGGATCCGCCTCGGAGTGGGAGCACGGAAGAGTTTCTGCAAAGCGCAGCATTGCTTGGACCTGAGAAAATTGTGTATATTTCCTGCAATCCGGTGACGTTGGGGCGGGATTTGATGGTGCTTAGGAAGTTGGGGTATCGGGCAGAGGAGGTTTGGCCGGTGGATATGTTTCCATGGAGCGGACACGTTGAGTGCGTGATAATGATGCAGTATTGTGGAAAAGAGAAGAAAAAGTAGGGTTTGACCACAAGATGTTGTGGTTTGAGGGCAAAAATTAGGCTGAAAAATGGCTAGTTTTTGCCCGATTTTTTTGCCCATTTTTAAAGATGCATAGGGGTAAAAAAGTGGTTTTGGGAGTGATTTGGAGAAAAAACGCAGGAGGGAGTGGTAAGCAAAGTTAAAAATGAATATGGGTAGGAATGAACGCGAGGCGGTACTTATTTTAGAAATGAAATAGGTGCCGCCTTATTTTTTTGGAGGTGGAGATGTCAAAATTATTTTGTGTAAGTCCCGGACTTCGTGTACTGGAAAGACAGATGCAGCAGCCGCCGGGTTACAGACCGAGAGGATATGGTATCTGTGTGATGGATGAGGTGGAGTGGAAAAGCCGGGGAAATTATTCTGAGATTGTGGATTGTGTTATCAGCAGAATGCAGTTAGAGCATCTGAAGAAAAGAGTGGATGAAATCTTTTGTGAAATTGATAAGGAGATGATATTCCGTAACCTAAAGCACAGAAAAGATTTTTATTCTCTGTTAATGGGAAAGAGGGCAAAGACCTTGCAGTATGCACCGGGATATGCTGCCGCAGTCTTTTTGTTGTCTGCCGATGAGGAATTATGGGATAAGGTCTGCAAAAATGTTTTGGATACCGGGATTTACTTTGACAGGGTAAGGCTTGGTGGCGTGACACTGGAGCAGTATATTTTATTCCATGCGGCCAAAGATGTTTATAACGGAACCAAGCATATCCGCTTATCGGAACTGACAGACCGAGATTTGATAGCAGACGAGATACTAAGGCTCATCGTGAATGCTTTTGTGATTGAAAAATGTGGAGTGGATATTGTAAAGCAGGAGGTGTGGAATGCGGATTAAGGTATTAAGCGGTGGAAGAAAAGGTATCGAACTGCCCTTGTCAGATGCGGAATTAAATTTCCAGATGAAAAGAATCGGCATTGAAGATACCGTTCCCATGTGTAGGCTGGTGGAAGTATTAGAGAAAGATAATCCTCTTTGTAAATTCGAGGGGCAGACCGTAAACATGGATGAGGTAAATTTCTTTGCTAAGAGGATGGATAGTCTGACGGAATATGAAAGAAAAGTTTTGTCAGCGTATGCCGATGATTACGGTGTAGGAACTATGCAGGATTTGATTAACCTGACCTTTAGTATGAAGGGGCTTTCATTGATTACGGATTTTTCAGATGCCAGAGAGGTAGGGGTACGCCTTTACATGGATGAGTTTTTGGCAATGTCAGAAGAGGAAAAACAGCAGACTAACTTCATACAGTTTGCAGAAAAGACCTTTAAAGAAAGCCGTGTGGAAGTCTTACCTTATGGAGTATTTGTGGAGCATGGTTTTGAAATGCAGGAAGTATACAACGGAAAAACCTTTCCGGAATACTTTGCCTCTGATGAAATCGTGGCAGCTATCGAGGTGCAGAACAAAGCAGGAGATACCGAATATTTATATCTGCCAACCGATATCTGCTCCATGAATAAGGTAAAAGAGAGGTTGCAGGTCATGGACTTCTGGGAAATGGAGGTTACGGATGTACATAACCTGCGCCTGCCGGATATCCTCGTGCCGATGCCGGAAGACATTGATTGTGTGGAAGCACTGACCTTGTTTAATGAAATGTGCCAGGCGGTAAAACGGTTTGATGAAGTACAGATGACACAGCTCGCAATGGTGGTGGAATTTACCGGGTTCAGTAGCTTTACGGAGGTAACAAGCATTGCAAATCTGCTTGGGGAATTTGAAGTGAATCCTTTCGTACATAACGATGAAGAGTATGGAAAGTACATGGTGGAGGAGTCCGGGTTATTCGATGTGGACGAGTTATTGCTCCCTCATATAAATTACGCTGCCTTTGCCGCAGACAAAAGGCAGGGGACACTTGTAAAAAGTGGTTATGTGGAAAATGGCTTTGTGGGAGCCACCAGAGAACTTTCGGAGTACCAGCAGTACAATGGAGAGTTTGCCGATCCGTTGGAAATTGATGAAGGCTGCTATGAAACATTTAAACTTTATAGTCCGCTGACAGCAAACTTATATGAGGATGGCTGTGAGCAGGGAAACCTATATCGCAGTGACCTGACGCCGTATGCAGAAGAGATTGCAGAGGCTATTGAAAATGAATACTGTGTGGGAGAAGAACCAAGAGGGCTCATGCATTACTTTGACCGAAGTCTGGTGGTGGCAGCAAAAGTCATGTCGGCACATCCCAAGGTAGAAATTGTGGATGGAGAATTGTATGGTGTGCTGGAGTGTAAAATTGCGGAACCTCTGACCGAGCATGACGTTGAAGTATTGAAAGAATACTGGACCGGGCAGATGAGTGATGGCTGGGGCGAAGGCTTTGAACAGCATCCGATTTCAGTGGAAGACGGAGAAATCTATGTGAGTTTCTGGAACAGTGAGAAGTTTTGGAATGTCATGACCGAGGAAGAACTGATGGGAGGACAGGTACAGGGAATGAATATGTCCTGTTAAAAATATTGTGCTGGATATATTGAGAAGTCTGTAGTATTGTGTGTCCTGACAAAACGGAAGGAGGAACAGGACTATGGAGGGAAGAGAAGATATTTTTTATCAGTTTTTTCAGGAACTTGTTGAAAGTTACCGGCATGATATTTTACAGCGTGAGGATGCAAAGGAACTGGCACAGAAAGAGATTGCATTGTGGAAAGAGGTGCATGAAAAATTTGGTGGGGCAAATTCCAAAGAGCATAAACTGATTTCAGAGCTGGTAGGATGCATTCTTGACATAAGCTGTATCAAGCAGGAGCAATTATACTTACAGGGTGTCAAGGATGGAATCAGATTGAAAAAGAGAATCAAGGAAATTGAGGAAGGAGAATCATGTTAAAAAGAGAAGAGATTGAGTATATTAAGCAGAAGTATCCCAAAGGCACGCCTATTCATCTTTACAGCATGGCAGGAGAAACTACAGTGCCACCGGGCAGTCGGGGTATCGTTGACCATGTGGATGATATCGGGCAAATCCATATGAAGTGGGAGAACGGAAGCTGTCTTGCGTTAAATGTAGAGGAAGACCGCTTCGACATTATTACCGAACAGGATAAAATCTCAGAAAAGAAAGAGCAGGAGTTTATTGACAAGGTAAATGAAATCTTGGGCAAGACAGACTTCCTGCTCTTAAATATGTCCTGCAACAGTGAAAATACATCCTATGCTGCAGAAAAACTGCTTGCCATGCATCAGGCATTCGAGGAAGTGTATGGCGAAGGATATGTGGAAGAAAAGTATGGAATGGTTACGATGCCTGCGGTGGTAAGAGGAAGGGAATCCGGCATACAGGCTCTTGCATTGGTAACACTGGACTTGGAATCATCAGGAGAGCATTGGGGAACTACCTTTTTATCACCGGGAGGTCCATTGGTACAGGGACATGCTGAATTAACAGAGGAACAGAAGCGTGCCATCAAAGAGTATTACATCCCCTACGATTATTGGTACACTCCCCTTGTGGAACGTGACCATCATGTAAACTTTACGGATATGCCGGAGTCCGTTGCAGATATCCGCAGGCTGGTGGATGAATATTTGGTTGCCGGACAGTCTCAGACGATGGAGGGACCAAAGTAAAGGAGGGCAGAATGTAATTGAATAGTATCATCAGTTGGGTAGGCGGTAAGAAGGCACTCCGTGACTTGATTTATTTACGCATGCCCAAGTCTTATGACCGCTACATAGAAGTATTTGGCGGAGGCGGCTGGGTATTGTTTGGAAAGCCGCCGGATAAATGTATGGAGGTTTACAACGATTTTAATTCCAATCTTGCAAACCTCTTTTATTGTGTCAAGGAAAGACCAATGGCTCTGTTAAAGGAGTTATCGTTCCTGCCTTTAAACTCAAGAGATGAGTTTGTGACTCTGCGAAAGTTTTTGTCGATGGAAGAATTTAAAAGCGAACATCTGGCAGAGGAACTGGAGATAGCAACTCATTTTCTGAAAGAGCCGGAGGCAACGGAAATTTGTGACATCCTTAAAGAACGTGCAGTGGTTGGGGATGTAAAACGGGCGGCGGCCTTTTATAAGATTATCCGCTACAGCTATGGAAGTGGATGCACCTCTTATGGCTGCCAGCCATTTGATATCCGAAAGACCTTTACCATTCTCTGGGAGGCAAACCGAAGATTAAAAGATACCGTGATTGAAAATAAAGATTTTGAGGCACTCATCCGTCAGTATGATAGACCGAATGCCTTTTTTTATTGCGATCCGCCGTATTTTGAAACAGAAGGACATTATGAAGTAGTGTTCCGCAAAGAAGACCATGTAAGGCTCCGTGATACGCTGGCAGGTATTGAGGGTAAATTTATGGTCTCTTACAATGACTGCGAGTATATCAGGGAATTATATCAGGACTTTCAGATAGAAGCGGTGACACGAATCAACAATCTGGCACAGCGCTATGACAATGGAAGTGAGTTTCCGGAGGTGCTGATAGCCAACTATGACATGGAAGAAAGAAGAAAGAGCCTGCCAATGCAGATGAATCTGTTTGAAATGTTTGACGAGCAGAAGACTTCTGTGTGGCATGGCAGTAGCAGGAAGGAGGACGAAAATGGTTCAGTTAGTGGAGATAACAGGAGTGCTGAATGAGAAAGGCTGTATTGAAATTCCCGCTGTACTGCTTGCACAGACAGGAATACATACTGGAGAGGAGGTAAATCTGATTTATCTTGCTGCAGGGGAGAAGGATTATCGGAATGAATCAAGGGAATTTATGTTAAGGAGAGCAGGGGAAAATCCGTTGGAGGAGCTGCAGAGAGGGGAAACAGAGTTGAAACTGCCGCCACAGTTGCTTGCAGATGCAAATATTCCCTTGGATGCAGACTTGGATATTGTCTGCTTGGATAGAAAGATTGTCATTCTGCCTACAGAGGATGTGGAGTCAGAGCAGGTTCCGGTGGAACTGTTGGATATTTGTGCGGAGCTTGGTATTCCCAGAGAAAAAGTAAACATTGTGTTGCGTATGACCGAGGAGGGAAGCGATGAAAAAGCCGGTGTATAAATTGTTGGATGAAAAGGGCAGAGTGCTGATACCTCTTGAAATGCGACAGAAAGCGGAGATAGAGAAAGGGGATATCTTAAAGGTTTCCATAAACTCCGGGAAGATTGTCATATCCAAAGTAGACATTTTAGAGGTAGGAAAGCAGGATGCAGAAGCTGTGGAGGCTTATGTACATGCAGCCGTAAAGACCATGAGCTATGAAAAGCAGGTGGCACTTGCTGCGAGAATTTTGAAACTTGCACAGCAGGAAGGAGGAACGGATTGCTAAAGAGTAAATACAAGGCCTTTGAAATTCAGGATGACAAGGTCAGTGAAACGCTGGTGGAGGGAAATCTGATAGCCATTGCAGATTTCATTAAAAGCTGTAAGGAAGGGAGCATTATCACAATCCACACGTTAGAGGGAGAGCCGTTTTTAATTGGGCTGTCGAAATTATTTCTGTATTGCGAAGACAATGCGTTTCTGAATAATCAGTTGATACCATATCTTCGTGGGATATGAATGGAGAAGCAGTATGAAAAACATATATTTTCGTGATGGAATCCTTATCTACTATGGAAATCCGGCAGGTTATCTGTCAGAGGGAAAAGTAGTGCTGGATTCCATTTTTGATAAAGAGGAAATCATTGCTTACCTGTCCGGGAAAGAAAATCTGGCAGTGGAGATAAGGTCAGGAGTCTATGACCGTCTGTCGGAGGGTGGAGGGATGGAAGTGACAGTGGAAGCAGCCAAAGGAAGGAGGATAAGAATCTATCAGCTTAAACAGGACAGTCCTTTCATGATGCGGTTTATCAGTCTGGCAGAAAGGGAAAAAAGAGGCTTTGAAAAACCACAGCAGAAAGAATATGCGCTTGTTTATGAGGGAGAGGTAGATACCTTTAGTCTGGAAGATGTCTGGGAGAAGTTTGGCAGAAGGATGCCAAGAGACTTTGAAGGACATGCATTATCCATATCCGATGTGGTGGAGTTTTCAGATGAGAAGGCAAGCCGCTACTTTTATGTAGAGCCGAAAGGCTTTGCGGAAATTGTATTTTAATCAGAATAGCCGGGAGGCGGAAAGGAAGAATATGGCAGGAAAAGGAACAAAAAACAATCAGCAGAATGTACAGGGCGAAGCACAGTCCGAACAGGCAAAGCAGACACAGCCTCTTGATTTTGATGTGCGCATTCAGTCTATCAAACCCAGCGATGCAATCAAAGGCACAGCAAGTGTGAACATTAACGGAGCCTTTGCCATCAGGGGAGTCAAGATTATTGAAGGGACAAATGGATTATTTGTATCCATGCCCAGCTACAAGGTAGGAAACGATTACAAGGATATCTGTTTCCCTATCACACCGGAATGCAGAAAGCAGTTAAACGATGCGGTTCTTGGTGCCTATGAGCAGGCACTCACACAGAGCCAGAACAGTATGGCAAAGCATCATGAAATGCAGCAGGCGCCGGAAGGTCAGGCAATGGACATGACCGGAATGTAATGTAACTTAAGTCAGGAAACAAAATAAAAATCAAACAATTATGGAGGAAGAATCAATGAGAAAGATGATGAATAAGGTAGCAGGCAACATGAAGGTAACAGCAGCAAAGGCTGTAAATCTGTTGAAGGATAAGAAGGGAGAGAACTATGTGGATACCGCAGTTAAGATTTTGATTGCGGTGGTAATCGGCGCCCTTTTGCTTGCAGGTTTGTATGCTCTCTTCGGAGATGTGGTAATGCCTACCCTTACCAGAAGAATTCAGGAAATGTTTAACTACGCAGGCTAAAGTATGAGAAGAAGTTCTAATTGCTTTAGCAATTTTTGCTTGCACCAGAGGGTGCTTCGCAAAGAACTTCTATGTCTCATACTGAAAAATGCCAAAGAACAGGCATTTTTCCAAGTCGAAAGAAAATGATAAAAATGGAGGAAGAAGATATGCCTAGAGGAACAACTACACAGGTAAATACCGACAACGCAGAGAATATGGAGAACACAGAACATCAGGTACCCTTTGAGGTTACCATTACAGAGCATAACCCGGAGAGAGGTGTGCTTGCCACAGCGGATGTGAAGGTGGGGAACATGATGACTATCCGTAATGTGAAAATTAAGGAGGATGACTATGGTCTTACCGTAACCATGCCCCGAACCAAGATGCCTCATACGGAGCAGTATAAGGACTCTGTATATTTTGCGGACAAGTCCATGAAGCAGCAGTTTGATCAGGCGGTGGAGAAAGCCTATCAGGATAATATTCTTACACCGGTGTTGGATGTGGACGAGCCGGAAGAAGACATGGATATGGAAGAAGCTCCCGGCATGAGCATGGGAATGTAGGGGATGTTATCAGTGGTCAGGCTCACTTTCTTTTTTACTGTTCTGTTGTTGGCGGCAATCCTTGATATCAGAAAGAGAGAGATTCCGGATTGGATACCGCTGTTACTTATGGGAGTGAGTCTGATACCACCGGAGTCTGTGCAGTTAGCAGGACTCTTGGTGGCGTTGCCGCTTTTGATTGTTGGCGTAACAGCAGGTGGCATCGGAGGAGGCGATATCAAATTAGTAGGTGCCTGCGGATTGGTGCTTGGGTTTGGGAGAACTCTTATGGGACTTATCACAGGACTTCTGCTATTACTTATCTTTCATGCTGCAGGACAGTGTGTAAAAAGAATTAGAAAAGAGAATAGAGGAGCAGGGAAGGAGCAGGCATATCCGCTTGTTCCTTTCTTACTGTTTGGAATGCTTATAGGCATTCAGATTGGAGGTTAGTTGTGAAAAAGAAATTAGTAGTAGTGGGTATTCTGGCAGCCATTGCAGGTGTGGTGGCTGCGGTATTTAAGAACCGCAAAAAATATACAAAGGTAAGAACAAATTATTAGGAGGAAACGTGGAATGAAATTATTTAAAAACAGAACTGTGCTGGGGATTTTCTGCATTGCAGTGTCATTGATTATCTGCTTTGCCATTACACCCCTTATCAATGCGGGTTTATCCAAGAAGGTTACTATTGTCCGTTTCAACCAGCAGGTAAATGAGGGCGAAGAGATTAAAAGAAACATGGTGAATGAGGTAGAGGTAGGAAATCATAACCTGCCGGAGAACGTGATAAGAAATATTGCAGATGTGGAAGGAAAGTATCTGACTACAACTGTGTATGCAGGAGATTACATTCTCACGGATAAGATTTCTGAGGAACCTGCCGCAGAGAATAAATACCTTTACAGCTTAAATGGGGAAAAGCAGGCCATGTCCATTACCATCAATACTTTTGCAGAAGGATTATCCGGCAAATTAAAGAGTGGGGATATTGTATCCGTCATTGCACCGGACTATCTGGGCAGTGGAGAGACTGTTATCCCGGCAGAGTTGAAATATGTTGAGGTTATCGCAGTGACAGCCAAGTCCGGCTATGATGCCAACACCGGGGAGCAAATGACAGAGGAGGAAGAAAAAGAACTTCCGTCCACGGTAACCATTCTGGTAAGACCGGAACAGAGCAGACTCCTCGCCAGATTAGAAGCCGAGGGAGAAATTCATTTGTCCTTAGTGTTCCGTGGAGATGCAGATAAGGCATCGGAATTTATCAAAGCACAGGATCAGGTGCTGGATGAGATGATAGCAGAGGAAGAAGCAGCCATGCAGGAGGGAGAGGAATCCGAAACGGAAGACGGTCAGCCTGTTATGAATGCAGACAGTCAGGAAATTACAGAGGAAGAAGAAACAACTACAGATGGGGAGGAATAGAACGTGAACTTTAAACAGAACTCTCTGTTTACGAGAAATACAGGATATGATGAAGAACAGCCGGATGTACAGGGTGGTGTACTTGCTGTATGGGGAAGTCCATCCTCCGGCAAGACCACAGTTTCCGTAAAACTGGCAGATTATCTTGCCAGAAAAAAGAAAAATGTATTGTTAATCTTTGCGGATATGACTACGCCCCCTCTGCCTTGTATTTGTGCAGCCGGGGATTTGGAAGGAGAAAAGTCCTTGGGCAGTATCCTTGCTGCCACCCATGTAACAGAAAATCTGATTAAGAAAAACTGTATGTTCTACAGAAAGAATGATTATTTGAGCATGGTAGGGATGTTAAAAGGTGAGAACGTGTTCACCTATCCGCCATATGACCAGATGCAGGCTGCGGAACTGATTGAGCAGGCAAGAGAGGTGGCTCCCTTTGTCATTATTGATTGCGGAAGCACCATTGCTTCGGATGTGTTGTCAGCGGTGGCACTGATGGAAGCAGATACCGTGCTTAGACTTGTAAACTGTGATTTAAAGTCCATCAGTTACTTATCTTCACAGTTACCACTATTACGTGACAACAAATGGGATGCGGACAAGCAGCTTAAGGTGGCTTCTAATGTAAAACAGCAGGAGGCAAGCAGCCATATGGAACAGGTGCTTGGCGCTGTTTCTTTTCAGATTCCCCACAGCAGGGAAGTGGAAACACAGTATCTGGAGGGGGATATGCTGGCAGAACTTGGACTAAAGGAGAGCAGGGCATTTCGGAAAGAGATTGAAAAAATCAGCAGGGAGGTGTTCGGTGTATGATGGGAAATAATCAGAATTTATTTTTTTCCCCGGAGGAAAAAGGCAGGGCATTCTCCGATGTGTTAAAGGAAGTGCAGGAATATATCTCCAGCAAGTATTCCACCCTCATGGTGGAAGGCGGGAACGATGAGGTAAAACAGCAGGTCAAAAGATACATAGCGAAGTACATTGCTGATTACCGCATCACTGTAAAGGGAAAGACAAGAGAAGAATTAATCGATGACCTTTACACAGAAATGGCGGAGTTTTCCTTTTTAACCAAGTACATATTCGGAACAGGCATTGAAGAAATCGATATCAACTCATGGAGGGATATTGAGGTACAGTACAGCGATGGCAGATGTGAGAAGATGGAGGAACACTTTGAGTCTCCGGAGCATGCCATTAATGTCATCCGAAGAATGCTCCATGTGTCCGGCATGGTGCTTGACAATGCATCCCCGGCTGTTCTTGGGCATTTGAGTAAAAATATCCGTATTGCTGTATTAAAAACACCCCTTGTGGATGAGGATGTGGGTATTGCAGCTTCCATCCGAATTGTAAATCCCCAGAGCCTCAAAAAAAGTGACTTTGTAGATGGAGGAACTGCTACGGATGAAATGCTGGACTTTCTGGCAGAGTGTCTGCGTTATGGTATCAGCATCTGTGTGGCAGGTGCCACAAGTTCCGGCAAGACCACACTGGCAGGGTGGCTTCTTACCACCATTCCCGATAACAAGCGTATCTTTACCATTGAAAACGGAAGCAGGGAGCTGGCTCTGGTAAGGGAAAAGGATGGAAAGGTAGTAAACAGTGTTATTCATACCCTGACCAGATTCAGCGAAAATGAAAAGCAGAACATTGACCAGGATATGCTCCTTGATATGGCTTTACGTTTCAACCCGGAGATTATCTGTGTGGGAGAGATGAGAAGCTCGGAAGCATATACCGCGCAGGAGTCTGCAAGAACCGGGCATACGGTGCTTACCACTATTCACAGTAACAGTTGTGAATCTACCTACAGCCGAATGAGAACCCTGTGTAAGAGAAAATATGATATGGATGATGAGGTGCTGATGGACTTGGTAACCGAGGCATTTCCCATCGTAGTGTTTACCAAGCAGCTTGAGAACAAGAAAAGAAGGCTGATGGAAATCATGGAGTGCGAGATTACCCCGGACGGAAAGAGACATTTTAATTCCCTGTTCCGCTATGAGATTACGGAAAACCGGGTGGAAGGTGATAAATTCATTATCAATGGTACCCATAAAAAGATATGTGGTATTTCGGAGAGCCTGAAAAAGAGGTTTCTTGAAAACGGAATGCCAAAGGAGGTATTAAACCGTATTACAGGGGGAGGTGAGAGGGCATGATAGCAATACAGGTAGTAGCATGTATCGGTGTCATTATCGGGTGTTTTCTGCTGTTTGGCATCAGCCTGACGGATTTCACCGGTAATATTTTCACAAAACTTCTGGACGGACCCAAAGGCATCCGTGAGGAGATTTTAGAACAGACACAGAGAAAGAAAAAGTCCTTTTTCCGCAGGGAAATCGAAGAGGTGCAGAGCATCTTAAAAGCAACGGACAGAGTGCATACCTTCCCAATGCTGTGTACGGTATCCCTGCTTTTGTTTGCTGCAGGAGCCGCAGGTGCAGCCATGCTTGGCAATTTCTTTTTAGTGCCGGTGTTAGCGGTAGGATTTATGTTCCTGCCTTTCTGGTATATCAAGCTGACCGCATCCCATTTCAAAAAGGATGTGTCTGCGGAACTGGAAACCGCGCTATCCATCATTACCACAGCCTACCTTAGAAGTGAGGATATTTTAACTTCGGTGGAGGAAAATCTGGAGTATTTAAATCCGCCGGTAAAGAACATCTTTCAGGATTTTGTGTCAAGAATCCGTCTGATTGATCCGGACTTGGAGGCGGCACTGGATGAACTTAGAACAAGGATATCCGATGATGTGTTTAAAGAGTGGGTGGATGCCTTGAAAGCCTGCCTGTATGACAGGTCGTTAAAGACAACACTGACACCCATTGTGGCCAAGTTGTCCGATATGCGTATTGTAAATGCGGAACTGGAGTACATGGTTATGGAGCCGAGAAAGGAATTCATCACAATGGTTGTGCTGGTTGTGGGTAACATTCCCCTTTTGTATTTTTTAAATCAGGACTGGTATCATACGCTGATGCACACGGTAGTGGGGCAGATAATGCTTAGTATTGCAGGCATTATTATATTTGTATCCACAGCCCATGTAATCAGATTAACAAAACCGATAGAGTACAGGTCGTAGAAAGGAGGCAGTATGAATCTGATATTATTTTGTGTGTTTTTGACCTTTTCTGTAGGTCTCTTTCTGCTGCTTGCCGGACTTTTACGTCTGCCGACCTTAAAGACCAGCAAGGTCATGATGGATACGGGTAGGGAAGGAAAGAAGCTGTCGAAGACAATGGATGCGTTATTTTTGGATGGAGCAGTTAAACTGTCACCTTATATCCGAATCAATGATTACAAAAGAAGCCGTATGAACAGCGTATTGAAGGCATCGGGAATGGGGATGACACCGGAGGTTTACACAGCCTATGCGTATATCAAGGCAGGAAGTGTTTTTCTCTTAATCATTCCGGCAGTCTATATCTTTCCGCTGGCTGCTTTGTTTGTGATACTGTTAGGAATTATGGTGTACTACAAGGAAATTCAGAAAGCCGATGAAATGCTTCGGGAGAAAAGGGAGCAGATAGAGGAGGAATTATACCGTTTTGTATCCACCATCACACAGGAACTGAAAAACAGCAGGGATGTGCTTTCCATGCTGGAGCATTACAAGGAAAATGCAGGTGCAGCCTTTCGGAAGGAACTGGATATTGTGTGTGCGGACATGCGCTCCAGCAGCTACGAGGCAGCCTTAACCCGTTTTGAGGCAAGACTCAATTCCCCACAGTTATCGGATGTGGTCAGGGGACTCATCGGTGTTTTAAGAGGAGATGACGGAGCCGTGTACTTCCAGATGTTAACCCATGACTTTAAACAGGCGGAGCTTCAGAGACTGAAAGCAAAGGCAGCCAAGATACCACCCAAAATCAGGGTGTATTCTTTTGCCATGCTGATGTGTTTTCTGGCAACCTACTTCGCCATCATCATCTACGAGATTATCAAGTCGATGGGTACGCTATTTTAGGAGGTGCGCATGAAACAGATAAGAAAGATACTTTGTGATAAAAAGGGAGAGGGATATATTGATGTGGCAGTTATGGTGCTTTGCATTATGTTAGTCATTGCTCTTGGAGTTAGGCTGTTTCCCATCTTTATCACAAAGATGCAGGTAGACAATTTTGCAGATGAGCTGGTAAGGGAGGCCGAAATCAGCGGAAGGGTAGGAAGTGAAACCTCAAACAGACAGAGGGTGTTGGAAGAAAGAACCGGTATTCATCCAACCGTGCAGTGGTCGAGTACCGGGAATCTGCAATTAAATGAAGAGGTAACAGTGACGGTTACCATACAAAAGGACTTGGGGCTGTTCGGGAATTTTGGTTCGTTCCCGATAACCATCCGGGCAAGAGCCTCCGGCAAAAGTGAGGTGTATTGGAAGTGAGAAAATATATAAAACGAACAATAGACCTGTTAAAAGACCGCAGGGGAAATATGTTTCCCTTGGTGGTAGCAGTTACCATATGCATGCTGTTAATCATTCTCGGAGTATCTGAGTATATGCGTCTTGTGATTACAGCCGCAGGCATTAAAGATGCGATGGAATCGGCAGTAATATCCACCGTCAATGACAATTATAACGAGGTTTACCACAGTGTAAGGGAAGGATATGCCGCAGGATACGAGCCGGATGGAGAAGCGTTCTCAGCATCCGTAGACTATGGAGATATCTATGGGAGAATGAGTTTTCTGCTGGGACTGGAGGAGGACGGAAATGGGTATGTGCGGATAAATAACGGCGGAGAGCAGGAATACCGCTTAAGCAACCTATCCGTATCCATACCAAATAATGCCCTTGGAGCAGGTGGTGGTTCTTATTATGCAGATGCCAGTATACGGCTGGAAGTGCCGATGCGGTTTGCAGGGAAAATCATCACAAATATGTCAATAAATCTAAAGGTACGGGCAGCGTATACCGAGAAATTTTAGTAAGATGTTACAGATATCATGCAACTTATTACATTTTGATAGACTTTCACAAAGTTGTGTGATAGGTTGTGGTTTGAACGCATAACAAGCTGCGAAGCAGCATGCGTTCATGAGCAAGTAGCGAAGCGGATTGCGAATGTCCGCTTTACGAAAGAAACTTGAAAAATTACATACAGGAGGGATTGCCATGAAAGATAAGACAAAGAAAACACTTATTATTACAGGACTTGCAGCCGTGTGCATTTTAGCGGTCTTCGGAATCAGCAGGGTTCTTTATAAAGAGCCGGTGCAGACCTTGCCGGAGGAGAGCAAAGTCAAGGATGAGGTGGAGATTGTGGTAGATACAGACGAAACCGTGCAGGTGCAGGAAGAAGCGGAAAGCATAGAGGAAACAAAAGAGTTAGTCATCGAAGCAGAAGCAGAAAATACGGTAGACAGCGGTACACAGGAAATCCAGCCGGACCCGGAAAAGACAGAAGAGGAAAAACCGGAAGAGCCGCCAGCAGTAACCGATGATACGGACATCACGAATCCGGATACCAAGCCTGTCTATGATGAGGAGCCGGAAGAAAAGCCGGAGGATACCACACCGCCTGCGGATGACACACCGAAAACCGGAGATGACAAAGATGGAATGGTATATGTGGAAGGCTTTGGATGGCTGCCGGATGAGGGTGCAGGTTCGGGAACGAATGCAGATGACATGTATGAGAACGGAAATAGGGTAGGTATCATGGATTAATGATACGGAGAAAGGCACAGTAAAAGGCTGTGCTTTTTTCATGCACTGGGCCACTTGCAACAGCAGGTGGCTCGTTGCATTTGAAGGGAGGCAACATGAAACGATTTAAACTATGGGTTCTGACTTTTCTGTTAATCGTATCCACACTGGCACCCATGACGGTGCATGCCGAAGGAGAGGGAAACATTGACAACGGTGGTGGAGGATTAGGGGAAGGAACGGACACAAACTATTGGAACACAGGAGACGAAGGAGTCAGAGTTACTGTGGTAAGTGCAAGTGATGGAAGTGCGGTAACTGCATCCATTGATTTGACAAATCGAAATCCAAGCGATATTAAGGTGCATTTTGGAAAGGTATGCAAATCTGATTACAGAGGCGGTGCAGGTCTTTCTGCAAAAGTAGGAGGGTATGATTATTATGTTCCTGCACAGTCCCTGCCTAAAATTATTCCCACATCATCAGGAAGTGCAAGCCTAGCCGCGATTAAAAGTTATTTTACGGACGAGCAGGTCATCAGAAGCATTGCAGGATATGTGGGGATGGACTACGACACCTTGATAGGTGGAGATTATAAGTTGCTTTTGGAGCCTATTGCCTATGTGACTTTTGAAGGAGTGCGAACAGCCTTTACCGCAACGGAGGCCGCTATGTATAACCAAGTCAGGGGTGGCATGGTAAGAAAGAAACTAACCTCGCTGACGCATAAAAACCTCCCACTTGCCATGTTCCTTGAAACATCCGATTTGGGATACCCTGCTTGGAGTGGCGGGAAAAACCAGAAGGTATCCGATGATGAGATTATCGGTTCGTTAGGACTTGGTATTGTGCGTTTTAATGAGGTGATTACACCGGAAGTGATAGCGGCAGATTATGAGTACCGGGTAAATACCGATGTGGTCACAGCCGTAACGGTCAGCGGAGGACAGAGCGATCCCGACCATCCCGTGAGTGTGACTTTTCGTATTCTCGGAAGGAGTTACACCGTAAATAATGTGTATTATCCGGAAGACGGACAGCAGCTTGTGTGGGTAAAATGGCATACCCCGTCCACAGAGCAGCACATCACAATCAGCGTAAGTGTCAGTGGAGGAGGAAGTCCCAGCAAGGGAACCATTACTGTGAATATCGTAGACCTCGATAAGAATCCACCGCCCAATCCGGTAGCCGATGACAGAAATGATTCCTACAATGCAGGCAATGCCATTGTCCCGGCAAATCCGCAGAAGACATCCGCATCATGGAGTGTATGGAGGCCTTGGTGGAAAGAAAAATGGGTATGGCATAGTGATTGGGAGTGGAAGACCGGCTCTCATACAGAAGACTGCCCGGAGGACTGTGAAAGCAGTCACGGATATTGGGAAGACGAGGGAGAGTATGTGGACGAAGGCTGGTGGGAGTACAGTTTAGACAGATACTCCGCATCTTTATCTGCAACCATGAACCTTAGTACGGATGAGAAATCTCCGACAGCTACGGAAACTACCATCAAGAGTGGATATGGCGTGAACATCAGCGTAAATGCCAGTGCATCCACAAGCCAGTCTTCGGCAACCACACCGCCACAGACCGCAGTCAGTTATTTCCCGGAGTTTTATTATAAGACTTATTGGAGATTACTGGAGAGAACAAGAAGCGGATACCATGCAGGCTTTGAATTTCAAAATAACCATTACTCCACCTATAACCGAAGGACACACTTTACACCTATCTGGATGCCGGATGGTACCTATACGGTCTACACTTATTTACTGGACTGCTGGACACCGGATGGAATGCTGAGTGTGAATCTGACCGACTCGGTGCAGATATCCGGGGACTTGTGGGATGACTGGCATATCGCACCACAGAAAGTCAGGTAGAAGAGATGGCGTATGAAAGAATTGATAAACCAAAGGGTTTGCTCTATCACTACACGAAAAGAGAGAACATAGAGCCAATTTTACAGGATGGAAGGATACGAAAATTTCGAGATACGGAATGTTGGTTTTGTACTTCACTTGAAAATACCTTGCGATTAATGGAACTGACTGTGATGGATAGTGTCAAATGATGTATGAAAAAAAAGAGTCAAAAAAATAGGCTCAAAAGAACCTTGAAAACTGCAGATATTGATACTTGAAAGCTCTCCGAGGGCATAGGGCTCTGCCCTATGTACCCGCAA
>NZ_VUMI01000073.1 GCF_009696275.1 Eisenbergiella porci | reverse complement strand
GTTCTTCCGAATTATGCAAAGTCTAAAGAGCCCGTACACTTTATATAATCAACAAAGTGTGGGCTCCACTTTGCATAATAACTTACTTTTCATAACCAACGTTATGCGAAGCTTCGCATAACGTTGGTAAAACCTTCACAGCGGCCAACATGGCGCACGTACTAAACAACCAGGGTAAAAGCGTACTGCTTGTAGACAATGACAAGCAAGGGAATTTATCTAAACTGTTTGGAGTATACCAGGACGACGTAGAGAGCGGCAGCGCAAAGCTGTTACGCGGCTGGTATAAAAGCATTAACGACCTGCGGGTAGTATTACCGGGATATGCCGGGCTGGATATTATACCCGCCAATATGTCACTATTGCAGGCCACAAACGATTTAACGGTAGCAGCAGACGCCGACCAGGTAGAACGGTTTAAGCCATTATTACAGGCATACCCGTTAGAGCCGGAAAAGACGTACGATTACGTTATTATCGACAACCCGCCGGATTTAGGGTTAAACGTAATTAACGCCCTGGCTGTATCTGACGACGTAATAGTACCTACGAAGGTGGACGCCTGGGCGCTGGAAGGATTAGACACAATCATAGACCAGGTGGAAAGTATGAAGCAGATAAATAACAAGCTGCAATTTACTGGCGCCCTGGTTACTATGTGGCAAAATGACGACGCGAACCGGGCAGGCCTGGAATGGCTACACGAAAAAGGCTACAAGCTGTTTAATACCGTTATTTGGTATGGCAAGGCAGCGGCAGAAAGTACGTTTTTCGGTAAGACAATTACAGAGTACAAGCCGCGAAGCTGGACGGCGCGCGACTATAAAAGATTTGTGGCAGAATACCAGGAATTAACAGGACAGGGGGTACGATAATATGGCAGCATTTAACATTTTAGACATGATGAACAATAAAGCCAGGGCGGCAGCAGGCACCACAGCCGGGACAGAATACAAGGAAATATACTTAAGCCCGTACGAAGTGAAGGAAGCGCCAAAGAATACGCGCCAGGAATGTAAGGACATAGACAAGCTGGCAGACAGCTTTTTACTGGTAGGACAAGAACAGCCCACAGTATTGGCAAGAGTAAACGGAGAATACCGCATAATCGACGGCCACCGCAGAAACCTGGCGAACATTTACAACCTGGAACGTGGGTACCAGGAATATGCAAAGGTGCGTTACTTCTACCGGGATATGTCGGAAATTATGTACGAACTGGCATTACTGGCCGGGAATGGATACACCCAGGAATTAACCGACTACGAGAAAACAGAACTTGCAGCCAGGTTAAAGGCAGCATTAGAAGCAGCCAGGGACGCCGGGGAAATCACGATAGAAGGCCGCATACGTGACCTGGTAGGCGAAATCCTGGGAGAGAAGCCCACGAATATGGCACGTATTGAAAAGATTAACAACAATGCGGAACCGGAAATAAAAGAGCAATTCAAAGAAGGCAAAATAGGTATAAGTGCAGCGTACGAAGCTGCAAAGCTACCACCGGAAGAACAGCAGGCCATAGCAGCCAGGGCGGCAGCAGGCGAAAACGTGAAAACGAAGGAAATAGCCCAAAAAGTAGCGGAGAAAATAGCAGCAAAAGCCCAGGACAAAGCAGACAAGGCAGCGGAAGACGCCGAAAAGGCAGAAATAGACGCCCAGGCAGCCATAGCAGACGCAGCAGACAAGCAGGCACAGGCAGAAATTGAAGCAGAAAACGCCAGGGAATTAAAGCGCTATGTAGAAGATAAGGCCAACGCTTCCAACGTGTCCGAAACGGACACCGAAAGCCAGTTAGTAATAGGCTTACCGGAGAACCGCGACACCTGGACTAATAGAGAATGGGGCATATACACAGTACGCAGCCTTATGTATCACGTAGACATAATGGGCGTAGACGACGTAACCGAACTGCAAGGCATTTTATTTAGGCTGGAAGCCAGGGCAAAAGGCGAAGAACCGGAACAGGAACCACAGCAAGAACAGTTACCGGGACAAATGAACATAAACGACCTGGAAGGAGTGGCACAAAATGGAGAGTAACGAAAAATACCGCGTTAGCTGCATAGTTGACAATACGCAGCCGGAAATAAAAGCAATGCAAGAAAAGGACATGAAAAAACGGCTATTATGCGAATTGGAAGAAGTGTTATGCAGCGGGGACATGGTAACGATTAAGGTTACAAGAGAAGAAAGCCCGGATATTTACGGGTTTTGCAATGTGGGCGCCAGCCGCGTTACATATACCGCGAACCTGGGCGTAGTACAGGAAATGCCAATTATGATAAATGCGGAGCCGTTCAGAAAATCCACGGGCAGAAATCACAGAAAGAAAGACAGAGCAAGGGCACGCCTGGCAAGAGCGCGACGCCGCAAACTGTTAGAGAGGTTAAAGCATGAATAGACGGCAGAAAAAGAAGGCCTACAAGAAAAAGTACGGCCATAACCCACCAAAGACCGAAGTAAAATACTACGGTAAAGAATGGGGCAGGATAATGGCCAGGACAATGGAAACAGTAGCGGAAAGCATACGCGCCGCTATTCCGGTAATATGTGACACCCTGGAAAAATTCGCAAGGGCTACAAGGGAAACAACAGAGAGAATAAAGACCATGCCGGAAGACGAATTTTTAAGGTTCCTGGATAACCTGGAAACGGAAGGCGCCAAAGCAATGGCAAGGCAGATAAGGAGAAACGGGCAATATGGATTACATACAAGCAACGCGGGAAATATTGGAAAGAGCGGCAAAGAAGGAAATACAGCGCCAGGAACGACAGATAATACAGGACTTTGCGGCAGCAGGACAGATAACACCGCAGGGAATGAATACGGCAATTAAAAACCTGCAAGCAACATTAGCAATATGCAGGCAGCAGCAGGCGTTAGTAATTGCAAATGCAGCCACGGCAGCAGTTATTAGAAAAAATTTTGACCGGGAAGAAGTGGAAATTATCATAAGCCCAGCAGTAGAAACCTTAACCGCATACGTGGTACAAGACGAAGAATTAAAACAGCAGCTTTTACAAAGCATTGATAAAAGGGGGTATTAAACCATGACAGCAACAATTAACTTAACAGCAGTACTAATTACGCTTATTATTTGCGAAACGCTTTACGCATTATGCAAGCTGGCAAATAAGGACAAAGCAAAAGCAACGAAGAAGGAAGAAATAAAGGTATTAGAGGTTCCGGCATTTATGAACCAGCGAAGAAGCACCCAGGAACAGCGGTTAGTAGATTACGTAGAAGGCCAGGTAAAGAAAGGGGAAGCGACAAAATGAATATAGCAGCATTAAGCGGGCGTCTGACAAAGACGCCTACTACCAGGTACGGCGGCCAGGATAACAGCGTAGCAATTACACGCTTTACGCTTGCTGTAGACGACGTAGGCGCAGCAGATTTTATTAACATTAAATGCCTGGGGCGTACAGCGGAATGGGCGGAAAAGTGGTTAAGCAAGGGCAGCAAAGTAGAAGTAACAGGGAAGATTAAAACAGGCCATTATACAAAGGACGGCCGGGAAGTATACTACACCGAAATACTGGCAAGTTCTTTAGGCTTCGGAGAAAGCAAAGCGGAAGCCGAAGCAAGACAAGGAAGCCAGCAGGCAGCAGTAGACGAAGGCGGGTTTATGAGTATCCCGGACGGAGTGGACGACGAATTACCGTTTAGCTGAAAAGAAAGGGGAAATATAAGGCATGGAAAATATAGCAGAAAACGCAGCAGCAGAAACAGAGGAAAAAGAAGGGGTATACATAGCAGTTACCGAAGAAGATTTACAGGCCATGTTACAGGCCGCAGCAAAAGAAGCCATTAAGGAACTGCGAAAGGAAGAAGCGAAAGAGAAGAAGAAAAACAAATACCATGATACATTTAGCCTTATGCGCTGCTACAGGGACGCGGTTTTCCATATCGAAAACGCAATAAGCGAAGGCACACAATTAGAACTTGAAGACATGACGGAAGAACAGCAGGAAACCTATTTACGCAGCGTAAGGCGTACAAGGTTTAAGACTTTACTTATGACTGCGAATATAGACAAGGCCATAGACGAAATGGCAAAGCGCAGGAAGGCAGCAGGCAGGGAAGTAGAATACCAGGTATTCGATATGTATTTTATGCAGGGCATGAGTTACGAACAGATAATAGACCAGGTGGAGAAGGACACCGGGGAACGCCTGGGAAAGAACACGCCACGGCGCTGGGTAACAAATATCATAAACGAAATGTCTGTACTGTTATGGGGGCTGGAAGATGAAAGACAATAGAATAATAATTAACGACAGACGGAAGGTTTATATATTCCAGGTGCAAACATTGATAAAGCCGGACGATATGCAGCGCATACGGCAGCAGTTAAAGAAACAAATACAAGAAGGCTGCGTATTACTTCCTGCATACATAAACCTACTGGGTACAACGAAGTAGGGAAAACGTGGTAAAAAGCTGGGGTTTTTATGGTGGTTTAGAAATGGTATTATGATAGCATGAAGATAGTAGCAGGAAGCCGACACAAGGCGCCTGCTATTTTTCTTTCATGTGACAACCTCCGGCCTGGCGCATGAAACCCAGGGCGCCAGGAAAGAAAGAAGGGAAGCTATGAAGAAGTGGGCGGAAGCGTTCTACTTGTCGAAGTCCTGGGAACAATGCAGGGACGCATATTTAGAAAGCCAAAATAATATATGCGAACGCTGCGGCGAACCAGCAAAGATATGCCACCACAGGACATGGCTAACCAGGGAGAATATAAACAACCCATACATAACGCTATGCTGGGACAACCTAGAAGCGTTATGCCAGGATTGCCACAATAAGGAACACCACAAGAAAAAACCGAAACTGCGTTACAACTTCGACGAAGAAGGCAACATAGTGTATACCCCCCTATCGTCCGAAAAAAATTAAGGGGACGAATACCGAGGGGGATACTACAAAAATACCCTGCGGGCGCGCGCGTACGTGGTGTAGGGGGTGGGGTGTACCGGGAAGGAAGGTATTTTATGGCAAATAGCAAAGAAAAGACAAAAGAACAGCGGATTAAGTCGGAAAATACCCGACTTAAAGGCGTTTTCAAGGATTTAGACGAGAATAAGAAAAAGGTTGTAATGCCGCTGATACAAAAGGCTGCTTTTATGCACGTTGAACTAGAGGAATTGCAGAAAGTAATTGAAGAAGAAGGCTGCGTATGCGAGTACAAGAACGGGGAAAACCAGTACGGTACGAAGAAGTCCCCGGAAGTGGACGTATACAACACCATGATAAAGAATTACACCGCAATTATTAAGACTTTAGCGGAACTGGCACCAGCAGCACCAAAGAAGAAAAAAAGCGGCCTGGCGCTGCTTCGTGAAGAATAATTGATACCGTACAAAAATTATATTTATGAGTACTACGCAAAGATATGCAGCGGCGAAATTGTAGTAGGAAAATGGATAAAAACAATATACGAAATAGTCGTAAATGCACTAGAAGCAGGCGACTATTTTTTTAATGCGAAAAAGGCAAACAAGGCCATTAAGTTTATAGAAAATTATTGCCACCATAGCAAAGGCCGCAACGATTTATTAAAGCTAGAATTATGGCAAAAGGCGGCAATTTCTATTATTTTTGGCTGCGTTGATGAACAAAATATACGTATTTTTCGTGAAGTTTTTATAGTAATTGGGCGTAAAAATGGTAAGTCGCTTTTTGCGTCGGCCATTATCGCATATATGGCATACCTGGAACCGGAATACGGCCAGGAAATCTATTGCCTGGCGCCAAAATTAGACCAGGCAGCGTTAGTATATGACGGTTTTTACCAAATGGTAAACAGCGAAGAAGAACTAAAGGCGGAAGCCAAGAAACGACGCAGCGACATATACATAGCAGAAACCAACACAGTAATAAAGCCTATCGCATTTAACGCGAAGAAGTCCGACGGATTTAACCCGCAGTTAGTTGTATGTGATGAAATAGCAGCATGGAGCGGGGACGGCGGATTAAAACAGTATGAAGTAATGAAATCTGCGTTAGGTGCAAGGCGCCAGCCTATTATTTTGTCAATCAGTACGGCCGGATATGTAAACGACAGCATATACGACGAACTTATGAAGCGTTCTACGCAGTTCCTTAAGGGCAGCAGTAAAGAAAAACGATTACTGCCGCTGCTTTACATGATAGACGACGTAGAGAAGTGGAACGACATAGAAGAACTTAAGAAGGCTAACCCTAATATGGGCGTATCTGTTACGGCCGACTTCTTCCGGGAAGAAATAGCGGTAGCGGAAGGCAGCTTAAGTAAGCGCGCAGAGTTCTTATGCAAGTACTGTAACATTAAACAGAATAGTAGTATTGCATGGCTAGAAAGCCAGGTAGTAGAAAAGGCAACGGCAGTAAAGACAATAGACGGCAAGGAAACGCCGTACACATTAGAAGACTTCCGGGGCTGCTACGCTGTAGGCGGTATAGACCTATCACAAACAACAGACCTAACGGCGGCCTGCGTAATTATCGAGCGGGACGGCGTTTTATACTCATTCTGTCAATTCTTTATGCCACACGGCCGCATAGAAGCATTAACAGCCACGGACGGCATAGCATACGACATATTCGTAAAGAAGGGCGTATTAACATTATCGGGCGAAAATTACGTAGACTACCGGGACGTATACAACTGGTTTGTAATGCTGCTGGAAACCTACGAAATACGAACGCTTAAAATTGGCTACGACCGATACAGCGCCCAGTATCTTATTAACGACCTGTCCGGCTATGGCTTCCATACGGACGACGTATTCCAGGGCGAAAACTTAACCCCTGTAATACGAGAATTTGAAGGAATAATTAAGGACGGAAACTTTAAAATTTGCAGCAACAACCTACTTAAAGGGCACTTCCTTAATGTGGCACTTAAACAGAATATGGAAACGCGAAAGTTTAGGCCTGTAAAGATTGAACGCCGCGCCCATATAGACGGCTTCGTATCCGTTATCGACGCAATGACGGTACGACAAAAATATTATGACGAAATAGGCGAACTGCTGAAAAATGCAGCGTAGAAGGGAGTGAGAAAAACGAGCCTTAAAGACTATTTATTCAAAAGCAAAAAGCAAATAGTTATAGACAACTATTTCAAAATGCTAAACGGATACAGTCCGGTATTTACAACATACAGCGGCGGCCTGTATGAAATGGATTTAACCAGGGCAGCGGTACATAGATTTGCTACAATGTGCAGCAAGCTAAAGCCGGAAATTAGCGGCAGCGCTAAACCATACCTGGAAAAGATATTACAATTTAAGCCTAACTTTTTTATGAGTACGCCGCAATTCCTTTACAGGGTTGCGACAATATGGGAAGTGGATAATAACGTATTCATAGTCCCGGTAGAAGACCAGTTAGGCCGCCTTATAGGTTATTACCCTATTTTGCCGCAGCGCTGCGAGATTGTAGAAGCTGGCGGCATTATTTATTTGCGTTATCAGTTTGCAAATGGGGAGTTTGCAGCTATAGAGTTCGACCGCGTGGGAATTATGACGCAGTACCAGTATAGCGACGACCTTTTCGGAGAAGACAACAGGGTATTAAAACCCACTATGCAGCTATTACACACACAAAACGAAGGAATTATTAACGCGGTAAAGAATAGCGCTAATATTCGCTTCCTGGCAAAAGTAGCAAATATGCTAAAACCGGAAGATATTAAAAAAGAGCGCGAACGCTTCACGGCGGATAACTTAAGCGAAGACAACAAAAGCGGCATGATTATTTACGACGGAAAGTTTAGCGAACTGAAACAGGTAGACAGCAAGCCGTATACAGTTAATGCGCTGCAAATGCAGCAAATTAACGAAAATGTGTTTATTCACTTTAGCACCAACATGGAAATTTTGACGAACAAATACGACGAGAATATATGGAACGCATATTACGAAGGGAAAATAGAGCCATTCGCTATTATGCTGTCTATTGTTATGTCAAACATGACCTACACGCAGAACGAAATAAACCGCGGTAATATGATTACCTGGACGGCCAACCGTTTGCAGTACGCCAGCAACGCCACAAAGCTGCAAGTATCTACGCAGCTATTCGACAGGGCATTACTAAACCGCAACGGCGTTATGGATATATGGAACATGGCACACGTAGAAGACGGGGACAAGTACTACATACGAAAAGAGTATACCGAAGTATCCCAGCTAAACGCTGGCGGAGTTCCAAAGCAGCCGACGTATGACGAACCGACAGAACCAACAGAACCAAAGGAGCCGACCGAACCAACGGAACCGGAGCCAGGGGACAACCTGGAAGGCAACCAGGAATAAAGGAAAGGGGTGTATAGAAAATGCCAGTAGTAAAAGAAAGAGAATACAGAGCGCTGGCGGCGCCACTATCCGCAGCGGCAGCAGCAAAGCGCATACAGACGGACTATTACGTAGAAGGTTACGCGACTACGTTTGATAGTCCTTATTTATTATTTGAGTTTTCGGACGGGTGGAAGTATTACGAACGTATCGACAGGCACGCGCTGGACGGCGCAGACATGACAGACGTTATTATGCAGTACGACCATACCGGGCGAGTGTTCGCAAGAACGGGTAAAACCAAGTCCCTTATTATCCAGCCGGATAATGTGGGGCTTTTTGTTTGTGCTGACCTGGGAAGAACCGACGCAGCGCGCGGACTGTACCAGGATATAGAAGCAGAATTAGTTACTAAAATGTCCTGGGCGTTCGTAGTCGCAAAAGACAGCATTACGGAAGACCGCAAAGCAAGAACCATTACAAGGGACGTTTTGGAAATAAAAAAAGTTTATGACGTTTCCGCAGTTAGTAGGCCTGCTAACGAAGAAACCGAAATAAGCGCGCGGAATTTTGCTACGCGGAGTTACGAGCAAATACAGGCGGAGTACCTGGAACGCCGGGCAAAGTTACTAAAGTTAAGAACAATGCTATAAAAATCCAAAAAAGAAAAGGAGAAAGAAACATTATGCACACTTTACAGGAAATCGAAGCAAGATTAGCAGAAATTAACACAGAGATTACAACCAGGGGCGCGGAAATGACCGCAGACGAATTAACAGCCCTGGAAACAGAGGTAGCAGCTTTACAGGAAGAAAGAAGCCAGCTACAGGCAGCAGCAGGCACACAGGAACAGCGTAACAGAATTTTGGCAGCAGTAGCAGCAGGCCAGGCAGTAACAGGCCAGGGCGCACCTACTGTATTACGTTCCTTCCCGGCAGCAGGGGGCAGCCAGGAAACAGGCGACGACAAGTACGCAACAATGCAGTACCGCAAGGCGTTTATGGATTATGTGGTAAGAGGTACCGCAATTCCTACAGAGTACAGAGCCGACGCCGTAACAAAGACCACAGACGTAGGCGCCGTAATTCCTACTACCGTACTTAATCAGATTGTAGAAAAGCTGGAAAGTACAGGTATGATTTTGGCGCTTGTTACAAGAACTGCATACAAGGGCGGCGTTGCTATCCCTGTATCCAGCGTTAAGCCTACTGCAACATGGGTAGCCGAAGGCGCAGGAAGCGACAAACAGAAGAAGACCGCAGCAAAGGACGGCATGGTAACTTTTGCATATCACAAATTACGTTGCGCCGTTGCTGTATCTTTGGAAGTAGAAAATATGGCTATGTCTGCGTTTGAAACATTGTTAATTAACAACATTGTGGAAGCAATGACAAAAGCGTTAGAACAGGCCATTATTTCCGGTACAGGTACAGGCCAGCCGAAGGGTATCATTAAGGAAACACCAGCAACAGGCCAGGCAATCGAAACCGCAAAGCTGGCATACGCTGACATTGTGAAGGTAGAAGGCGCATTACCGCAGGCGTACGAAGCAGGCGCAGTATGGTGTATGTCTAAAGCTACATTCATGGGCTTTATTGGCATGACAGACCAGCAGGGGCAGCCTATTGCACGCGTAAACTACGGAATTGCAGGCAAGCCGGAACGCGTATTACTGGGTAGACCTGTAGTATGCTGCGATTACCTTAACAGCTTCGACGCTGCAAGCACTGGGGACGTAGTAGCGTTCGTATTCAACTTTAAGGATTACGTACTTAACACTAACTACGCAATGGGCGTAAAGAAGTACGAAGACAACGACACCGACGACATGGTAACAAAGGGCGTTATGCTTGCCGACGGTAAGGTAGTAGACAAAAACAGTCTTGTAACCCTTAAGAAAAAGGCGTCCAGCTAATCAGTAACCAATAACACGGGCTGCGGCAACACGTAGCCCGTTATTGATGAAAGGCAGGGAGTGTATGGCAACGCAATTAACAGAAAAGATAAGGGGCGCATTAAGGATTAGCAGCCAGGCGCAGACCATTACCGACGAAATTAACGACTGTATAGAAGCGTGCAAGCGCGATTTACAGCAGGTGGGTGTAAATAACCTGGACGAAAGCGACGCGCTTATTATCCGGGCTATTACAATCTACTGCAAGGCGGAATTTGGATACAGCGACAAGGCGCAGCAGTTTAGGCAGTCGTACGACAGCCTAAAAATTGCGTTATCCCTTATGGAAGAATACCAAACAAAACCGGAGAACACGGACACCGGGACGACGGAACAGGAAGGGGCGGTAGAAAGTGGCGAAGTGGTGTAATGAAATTACTTTGATTACCGAAACCGAACCGGAAGAAAAGACCAACGAAAACGGGTTCGATAATCCGACGCAGGAAAGCAAACGCCTGGTATTTTGCAACAAGAGAAGCATAAGCCAGGGCGAATATTACAAGGCGCAGCAGGCAGGCAAACAGGTAGAAGCCAAAGTAGAAGTACATTGCATAGACTACGCCGGGGAAAACCTGGTAGAGTTTGAAGGCAAGCGCTACAGCGTGCTTAAGACCTACGAGCCGCCGGACAGCGACGTAATAGAACTGACATTAACAGACCTTCCGACGACCGAGAAAGAAGGCCAGGAAGGGGGGCTAATATGGGAGAATTTACAACCATAGGCCTGGAAGAAGTAGCACAGAAATTTTTACGAATGGAAGAAGCGGCCACAAAGGCAGTACCCTTAATGCTGGAAGCGGGCGCCGCTGTACTGGTAAAGGCACAGCAGGACGAAGCGGCAGCAATGGGGATAAAGGAAACAGCGGGCTTTATTCAGTCTATAGCTGCAACGAAGATAAAGGGCGACGATACGGAACGCTACGTAGAGGTATACCCGCAAGGTAAAGCCAAACACGGAAACGACCGCAAGGGAGATAAAAGCAACGTACGTTATGCAACTATCGGATTTATAGCACAATATGGCACCAGTAAAATACCTGCGCGGCCATATATGACAGCAGCGAACGAGAAAGCCCACCAGCAGACAACAGACGCCATGTACGAAGTTTGGCAGGGGGTAAACAATGGCTAAAATTAAAGAGATTTTAGAGCAAAGCGGCCACCCGGCCGCGCGCCTGGTTTGGAAAGTTAAAAAAGGGCAGGAAAAACCAGCCACATATTACACCTTCCAGCGGATTACCAGGCAGCCCGCATTAGTAGCGGACGACGAAGTAAAAGAAGAAGCAGAAACGTATTTAGTAAGAATTATTACCAAGTGCGATTTTGAAGCCCTGGTAGACAAGACAGTAAAGAACCTGCGGGCAGCAGGCTACGGAGTTACGAGCGTAGACCAGGAAAGCTACGAAGAAGCAACAGGGTACTGGATAGTACCCATAACAACACAAATTATAAAGGAGTAAAGAGCCATGACAATAGGTTTAAAAGATTTGGTGTATTCCACCATTACAGAAGGCGAAGGCGGCGTACCTACATACGCAACGCCTAAAAAGCTGGCCGAAGTTATGACGGCCGATTTATCCGTAACAACTGCGGAAGGTACCTTATACGCGGACGACGCAGTAAGCGAAAGCGTAAAAGAGTTCGTAAAGGGCGCCTTAAAGCTGGGTATTAAAGACCTGGAAACCGAAGACGTAGCAACGTTGTTAGGCCAGGAAGTAGACGACGACAAGGTAATTTATGGCGGCGCTGATGATGAACCGCCATACGTAGCCGTAGGCTTCCGAGCAAAGAAGACAGGCGGCAAATACCGTTATATTTGGCTTTATAAAGTAAAGTTCAAAATCCCTAACGAGAAATTCCAAACGAAGGGCGAAGCTATCCAGTTCAATACGCCGGAGATTGAAGGCGAATTTTTCAAACGTCACGACGGACGTTGGAAAGCTGATTACACAGGACTGGAAACCAGCGAAGTGGCAAAGACTTTCTTAACAAAAGTAAGAGAGCCTAAAGCCGCTGCAAGTGCAAGCAATCCATAATAACGGGAAGGAGTGGGCGCAGGCATAGGCTTGCGCCCGATTTTTGTATATGAGCGCAATTAAAGACGGTAGATACCCTATAGAGATAGGCGGACAGGAACGCCATTTATTGTTTTCCCTTAATGCCCTTGACGAAATACAGGACAAATTTGGGGGATATGACAAGCTGGCGGAAGTATTTAACCAGGATAACAAAGACTGGATTAAAAATACAAAATGGCTGCTTGCATTACTGATTAACGAAGGTGCCGAAGAAAACGAACCGGAAGTAACGGAAAAGCAGGTAGGCCGCTGGATACACACAGGAAACATTATTGAAGTGCAAAGCGCAATTTTAAAGGCGTTTGCAGTAGGAACAAATGGCGACAATGAGCCGACGGTAGATACGCCAGGAGAAAACGAAAGCGAAGTAGACACGGGAAACGTGGAGAGCGGGCAGGTATTTTAGACACCGCCCGCCTTTTGTATATTGGCGTAACAATGCTTCGGTACCCGGAACGGGAAGTATGGAAAATGACACCATACAAAATAAATACCCTTTTTGGATACCACAAAGAATATAACCCGCAGCAGTTTAGACACACAAACCAGGCGGAACCGGAAGGCGTGGACGCAATAGACATAGCGTTAGGGGGATTTTAATATATGGCTGATAAAACAGACAGTATAAAAACCAGGCTGGCGTTTGACGGCGAAGCGGAATATAAAGCAGCTTGTAAGGAACTTAACAGTAATTTAAAGTTGCTGGGTTCGGAAATGAAATTAGTTACCGCGGAGTACAAAAACAACGCCACAAGTACGGAAGCATTAAAAGCAAAGCAGGACGTATTAAAGCGCACCTATGACGAACAGGCTAAAAAGGTGGAAGAAACAGAAAAAGCCTTAAAGGCCATGAAGGAAGCCCAGGGGGAAAACAGCGACGGCGCCAAAAGGCTGGAAACTGCGTTAAACCAGCAGAAAACAGCCCTTGCAAACACTAAAAACGCCCTGGACGATACAGACAAAGCATTAGAAGAAGCAGAAAAAAGCGCCGACGACTTCGGGAAAGAGGTAGAAGACAGCGGTAAACAGGCGGACGACGCAAGCGGCCGTTTTAGTAATTTAGGCAGCGTAGTAGGAAGTATAGGCGGCGTAATAGCAAAAGGTGTGGCGGCAATGGGAACCGCGGCAGTAGGCGCAGCCACAGCCCTGGCAGGCCTTACGGTTGCTGGTGGAAAGTATGCGGACGACGTTTTAACAATATCAGCAAACACCGGAATAGCGACAGACAGCATACAAAAGTACCAGTACGCGTTAAATTTCATTGACGGAGATATAAACACATTAACCGCCACAATGGAGAAAAACAAGGCAAGAATGGGCGACGCGGCAGACGGAAATAAAACGTATGCCGCTGCGTACGAAAAGCTAGGGGTTAGTATCAAAAATGCGGACGGAACCTTTAGGGACAGCGAAGAAGTTTACTGGGACGTTATCGACGCCCTGGGGAAAGTAACGGACGAAGTAGAAAGGGACAACCTGGCTACAGACTTGCTAGGCAAAAGCAGCAAAGACCTGCGTACAGTTATCGAAGCGGGCAGCGAAGCATTTAAAGAGTGCGGGGAAGAAGCGGAGAAAATGGGCGCAGTAATGAGCGGCGACAACCTGGCAGCTTTGGGCGCGTTTGATGATAAAATGCAGCAGCTTAAAGCTGGATTAGGCGGACTTAAGAACGCAGCGGCCATGATAGCCTTACCGTTCCTGGATACGCTGGCAAGCGACGGCGTAACAATCCTGGGCGACTTTAGCCGGGGAATACAGGAAGCAAACGGCGACATGGGGAAAATGGCCGAAGTGATAGGCAGCACGTTAAGCAGCGCGGTTAATCTGATAGCTGAAAAACTACCGGAATTTGTAGAAATGGGCGTAAGTATGATCAACTCACTTGTGCAAGGCATAGGCGAAAATCTACCGACCATTATAGACAGTTCCATACAGATTATTAACACGCTAGTACAGGGAATTATAGACCTGCTACCTTCTATTGTGGAAGGTGCCGTACAACTTATAGTATCTTTGGCGCAGGGAATTGCAGACGCATTACCGCAGTTAGTACCGCAAATTGTAGACCTGGTATTATTTATCGTGGAAACGCTGGCGGAAAACATACCAACTATTATACAGGCAGCAGCCGACATTATAGTAGGCCTGGCGCAAGGCCTGGTAGAAGCGTTACCAATGCTGGCGGAACGCCTACCCGAAATTATCGTAGCAATAATTAACGGCCTGGTAGAAGCACTACCCCAGGTTATAGAGTGCGCGGGCGAAATTATCGTAGCCCTGGCAACCGGATTAGTAGAAGCCCTGCCAATTTTGATAGAAAACCTACCACAGATTGTAATAGCAATCGTAGAAGGCCTGGCCGAAGCTATACCGAAGGTAGCCGTAGTTATGTTAGACCTTATACAAAAGGTTTGGGACATACTGAAAGATTTACCGGGCAAAATTTGGGACGCAATCGTAAACGCTATAACAAAGCTGGGAGAATGGGGCACCCAAATGCAGGAAAAGGCACGCGCCACAATGGCGGACATGATAACCAAAATTGTAAACGTGCTTAAAGATTTACCGGGCAAGATTTGGAACACAATTATAACCTGCGTAAATAAAATTGCAGAATGGGGCACCAAAATGAAGGACAAGGCCAAAAGCGCCATAGCTTCGGTATGTACCAGCATTGTAGACGGCTTTAAGGATTTGCCTAACAAGTTAATGAATATCGGTACCAACATAGTACAAGGCCTTTGGAACGGTATAAACAACGCGAAAGACTGGATTTTAGACAAAATTAAGGGATTTGGCGACGCCGTATTAGACGGCCTTAAGTCCTTCTTTGGTATTGCCAGCCCGTCCAAAGTAATGCGCGACCAGGTGGGCGTATTCCTGGCGCAAGGTATTGGCGTAGGATTTACGGACGAAATGGAGAAAGTAAGCCAGGATATTAACAACAGCATACCGCGCGAATTTGACGTACGCAGCAAGGTTAATATTGACGCTGAAACAGACGACGACTACGAACCGAAGGCGCCGAGAGGTTCCGGCGGGGCAGCAGGCGGCATAACAGTAGTTCAGAATATCTACGCAAAAGACACCAGCTACAAAGCACAGCAGAAAGAAGCAGCGAAACAGTTTAAAGACATAGCAAGAGAGGTAGTGGCTTAATGGATTACGAGAAGCTAACATACATAAATTCCAGGGGCGAAACCCTGGAATTTGGTATAACCAGCGTTTACCATTGTAACGTATCCAAAGACGTTACCGGAATTGCTGGTATTGACAACACAATATATAAAACCAACAGTATGGGACAGCATGGCGACACCTACATAGGCCAGCGCTACGAAGCCAGGGACATAACCATAGTAGGAAACATTAACACAACAGACAAAGACCGGGTTTTAGAATTACGCCGCAAGGCGGAAAAGATATTAAACGCGGAACTGGACGCAAAGTTAATATACACCTATAAGGACTTCGTACGCGTGATAGATTGCAGGGTAGACGGGCGCCCGGTATTCAAAAGCAGCAAAGTATTTATGCAGTTTACAATACCTATTACGTGCTGCAACCCATTTTGGAGAGAAGAAGCGGAAGCGAAGAAAGATATAGCCGCCTGGGTATCTTCCTGGGAATTTGATTTTGAGATACCCGAAGAAGGCATAGAACTGGGATACCGCGAACCGTCCGTAATTGTAAACGTATACAACGAAGGCGACGTAAGAAGCGGTATGCGTGTAGAGTTTAGAGCCATTGGAACGGTTGTTAATCCGGTACTTTTGAATGTGAATACGCAAGAGTATATTAAGCTGATTGACACCACAATGGTAGCAGGCGACGTAATAACCATTAACACGGATTACGGCAGCAAAGGCGCTACACTAACCAGGGACGGCGAAGTAATAGACTACTTCCGGCATATCGACGTAGACAGCACATTTATGCAGCTTGCAATAGGCGACAATGTATTTAGGTATGACGCGGAAAGTGGCGTAACAGCCCTGGAAGCGACCATATACCACAGCAATAAGTACCTGGGGGTATAAATTCATGGATAACGTAGAATTAAGAGTATACGACAAAGAATTAACGCCCCTGGGCGTTATTGATGAAATAGCAAGCCTGCTATGGACGCCTACATACTGGAACGAAGGTACAGTAGGCGACCTTAAGTTACTTGTACCAATGACAGAAAACAATAAAAAGCTGCTTAAGAAGGGCAACATAATAGTATTGCACGACGGGGCAGCGGATTATACGGACGAAACAGGAAACTGGCGACGTGGAACGCAAATTAGGTACAGGCATATCACAAAGGACGCCGAAGGCGCCGAACAGATAGAAGTACAAGGCCATTTTTTGAAAAAGTGGTTAAGTAAACGCATTATACTTAACAAAATTGTTATGACCGGGACAGAACAGCAGAAAATAAACCGGATAGTAACGGAAAACCACGGGACTGGCGCAGCAACAAAGCGACAGTTTAAGCAGTTTGTAATACTGGCGCAGGAAGATTTAGGCGGCAGCAGTACAGAATTTGCATACGAAGACTACACAGACGCCGGGAAAGAGATATACAACAGGGCGCTGGCCGGAAAGCTGGGGTATGACATTTTAATAAATGAGAATACCAGGCAGTACGGATTTTGGCTATACAAAGGTAAAGACCTAACCAGCGGCAACAGCGAAGGTAACACGCCTTCTATTTTTTCGCGTGATTTTGACAACGTAAACGAACAGGAATACACGGAAAGCGACGAAGGAAGCAAAAACGTAATGTATGCCACAGGTGCAGCGGACGAAAACGGAACGGCGCCCCTGGTAGAAGTAGACCAGGGCGGCGAAGGAATAGACCGCGACGAAGTTTACGTAGATATGTCAAACATAAGCAGGCAATACACCGAAAACGACGTAGAAATAACGATACCGGAAGCAGAGTATAAAAAAATGCTGGCAGCAGCAACGGCCGACGCCCTGGAAGACTACGGGGAAACGGTATCATTTACGGCAATAATCAATATAACCAGTAACCTAAAATATGGCGAAGACTTTAATTTAGGCGACCGCGTAACCTGCATAGAAAAAAACTGGGGGATACGTATTGATGTACGAATAACGGCCGTATGCCTGGCATATCAGAACGGCACGAAGGAAATAGAAGCAACGTTAGGCGAAAGCCTACCAACGCTTATACAACAAATTAGGAAAGTGAGGTAGCGAAAACATGGCAGCAGAAAAGTATTTTCCGTTCCGTTCGGTATCGGGCGACAGGAAGTACAGCGCGGAAGACTGGGCGGCCTATTTTGCTTTATTCATTGGCAACGGCGTATTTTACAGCAGCGCCGACAGGCTGAAAGTAACAGCAAGCGAAGGAATGAAGCTAAAAGTAGGAAAAGGCGCCGGGTTCATAGCAGGGCGTATGTATATGCTGGAAGCGGACACAACTATAACGCTGGATACCGCAGACGGAGCATTAAACCGTATAGACCGTATCGTATTACGCTGCGACTATACCAACAGGATTATAACGCTTGCGGTTAAAAAGGGCAGCTACAGCGCAAGCCCTACAGCGCCGGAATTAACCAGGGACGCAGACGCGTACGAACTGGCATTAGCTGACGTATACGTAAGTGCGGGCATTGTAACCATTACAGCAGCAAAGATTACAGACCAGCGCTTAAATACTTCCCTATGCGGAATTGTTACCGGATTAGTGGAACAGGCAGACACGCAGGAAATATTTAACGAATTTTACGCGTATTTGCAGGAATTTAAACAAACTACCCAGGTGGATATTGAAGCCTGGACGCAGGAACAGCAGCAGGCATATATTACCTGGTACACAGAACAGCAGCAGGCGTTTGCAACCTGGTACAATTCCCATACAACGGCATGGCAGCAGGAATTTACGACCTGGTTTGACGATATACAGGGAATGTTAGAAGGCGACGTAGCAGCGAACCTAACGAACAGAGTTATTAGGCTGGAAGAAAGAGCCACGGCGCTGGAAAACGACAAGGCGGAACGCGTATTACTGGACGAAGACCAGGTAGCAGCAGGCGAAGAAAACCCGCAGGGCTTTTCTTTGGTAATTAAAAACGGCGCATTATGCGTTAGAAGGGTGGTATAAAATGGAAGTAGGCGAATACTACGAGATTGCAAAAGAGAGTACCAGCCAGGCAATATTAGGCGCGGTACAGGACACAAAAGAAACAGTACAGAATTTCCACGCTGGCGGGGTACCGCCTGCAAACATGAAGGCCATTAGCGCGAAAGTAGGCGACGGAAAGTTAAAAATTACTTTTACAGAGCCGGACGACACGGTAATAGACGGCCAGTTAATTTGTACGGTAAAGGGCTGTATGGTACGTATTAAGGCGGGCAGTTATCCGGTAGACGAAAAAGACGGCGAATTAGTCGTAGATAACACCGAACCGGGCAAATACAGCAGCAACGGAATAGAAATAAACGGCCTGGTAAACGATACAACGTATTACCTGGCATTTTTCCCGTACAGCGACCAGGGGTTATACAATTATAACCAGGCCAACAGACTGGAAGCGACACCGAAGGCCTATATTTTGTACGGATATAAGATTAACAAGAACGACAGCAACCCGGCAACCCGTATTACATATACGGAAATGGCCGTAGGAATGACGCCCGCGGCTATGGATTTTGCAAGCGGTAAGTTTAATTATGGTTCCTGGGCTGGCGCCTGGTTTATCGAAGGTAACAAGCCGTATATGGTAAAAAATGACGGTACCGTAGATTACGAATTAGACGCAAACGACTACACAAAGAAGAAGGACGGAACAGCCAGCGACGTGGCAAACAGCAGCTACGGCGGCAATGCTATGGCGTCCTTCCCACTTATGTGGTTTAAACGCTGGGAAGACAGCCAGTACGAATATTGCAATATTTGTAATATTCAGTTAGACGAAACCTACACGGCATACGCGCACACACGCCAGGACGGCAGCATAATGGACGTTAAGTACCTGGCAATGTTTGAAGGTTCCTATATATCCAGTAAAATGCGTTCGCTGTCCGGCCAGGCGCCTGGCGTATCACAGACAGCAGCTACGGAAATTTCATACGCAACAGCAAACGGCGCCCGCTGGTATACGCAGTCCTTTAGTGAGTGGGCTATGGTAGGCGACTTATTACGCCTTATTAGCCGAAACGATAACGCGCAGGTAGCGTTTGGATACGGCCGCGGCGGAGCCAACGCAGCAATGAACACGGGCAGCCTGGTAGCAAAAGGCCAGTTCTTTGGATACTCCGAAGCACAAAGTACAGTAAATGCAGTAAAGGTATTCCATATAGAAAACTTTTGGGGTAATGTGTGGAACCGTATAGCCGGACTTATGAACCTGTCCGGAAAGATTTATACAAAAGAGGTACCGCCATACAATACAACAGGCAGCGGATACACAAATACAGGCTTAACACCTGCGGGAACGAACGGCGGCTATATCAACTTAACCAAAATGCTGGCAGCAGGGCGCGTAGGGTATACGGCGTCCGGTAGCGCGACCACGTACGCAGCAGACGGCTTTTGGTTTAACAACAGCCAAAGCAACTACGCGCTTGTCGGTGGCGGCTGGGGCTTTGCGGCGGGATGCGGCGCTTCCTGCTTGAGTTTGGGCGATGCCGCTTCGAATGCGTACACGAGCTTTGGCGCCTGCCTTTCTTGTGAACAGCCTGCGGCATAGCCGCCAGCGGGGACACGGGGCGGCCAGCCCCGCATAGATAAGCGGGTACCATAGAGAAAAAGCAAAAGCCAGGTAGTGTAAAAGCTGCCTGGCTTAAAATATACGGATTTACGGGGCGCCGTGGCGCTTGTCGGTGGCAACTGGAACAATGCGGCGTTATGCGGCGCTTCCTGCTTGAATTTGAACAATGCCGCTTCGAATACGAACACGAACATTGGCGCCTGCCATTCTTATTATTCTTTTACAGATAATGCCCCGTATCTTCGGTACCACATGGTAGAAATAAGACCGATAAAGGAAGGGGCTAGTACCAGCAACCTGGGAACGTCCTTTAGGTAATAAGAAAGATGAAAACATACAGTAATTTGTATGATAAGTGCCTAGACCGTGAGTTTATAAAAGCCATGATTATAGAAGCTGCGAAGGGCAAGAAGAAACGCGTAGACGTACGCCGGGTATTAGAGAAGATAGACCATTACGCCGACCTTTTCTACAATATCCTGGAAAAGCAGACCTACAAGGCGCATATACCACGGGCAACCATTATAAACGAAGGTACAAGGCCAAAGAAAAGGGAAATACGAAAGATTAGATTTTTCGACCAGGTAATACACCATATCGTAGTTAAGTCCTGCTATGAAGTATTTACCCGTAGTATGTATGAATTTTGCTGCGGCAGCGTGCCAAACAGGGGCATACACTACGGGAAACACTATATAGAACGCTGGATAAATACCGACCACAAGAATACAAAATACTGCTGTCAAATGGATATACGCCATTACTTCGACAGCGTAGACCATGAGGTATTAAAAAGGCTGCTGCGGCACAAGATTACAGACAGGCGTATGCTATGGCTGCTATATGAAATTATAGATAGCTGCGAAACAGGCATACCGCTGGGGTATTATACGTCGCAATGGTTTGCTAATTTCTTCCTGGAAGGGTTAGACCACTACATAAAAGAGCAGCTACACGTAAAGTATTACGTGCGGTACCTGGACGACATGGTAATATTTGGCCGGAATAAAAAGGAATTGCACAAGGCACGCGCAGCCATAGCCGCATACCTGGAAAATAATTTAAGGCTGCAAATGAAGGGGAATTACCAAGTATTCCGCCTGGACTATATCACGAAGGACGGAAAGCACAAAGGCAGGGCGTTGGACTTTATGGGCTTTAGGTTTTGGCGGGACAGAACCACGCTACGCAAAAGCCTTATGCTGCGGATATGCAGGAAGGCAAAGCGCATAGACAGGAAGCTACGACCAACCTATTACGACGCCGCGGCCATGTTATCGTATATGGGCTGGATAAAGAACAGCAGCACATACGAAATGTACGAAGAAAGAATAAAGCCACACATAAGCGTAAAGCAAATGAAGCAAATAGTAAGTAAAAAATCAAAGGAAGGAGCGGCGACCAATGGTAAAACTGATTTGGAAACAGGTAGTAGGAAACCAGGAAAAGAAGCCAGCATTAACGGACAGCGTAAGCAGCCCGACCACGGTATACATTCGCAAGAATGTTAAAAGGGTACTGATTACCCAGCAGGACGGAAGCAGCGCATACGCCTGGCAGTACGAAGAAGCGGCCTTAACCCTGGCGGAATACGCAGAATACGAAGAACTGGTAGCGCAGATAGAAACGCCAGCTATACAGGCACTACAGGAACAGAACAGTATTTTGCAGGCTGCATTAGCAGACATTTACGAAAGCGTAGCGGAACAGGTAGCGAACCAGGAAAACACAAACCTGGCAATATTAGAAGGGCTGGCAGCATTGTACGAAGCCCAGGAAGGAACGGTATAAAACTATGGAATATGTATACGCAGAACTGGTTAGGAAGGGTAGGAACATTAACACGGTACCGAAAAGCAAAATAGTGCCTACCTGCGTGCTGCTTATTATTAGTCACGACCTAACATACGACCAGGTACCAACAGGCTACAAAACGAAAGTAAAAGAAGCACTTAAGGAACAGGGTTACGACGAAAACGGCGAACCTTTAGTAATTGCGGAAGATACCGCAGAGTAGGAAGGGGAAAAAATAACATGGACGCATTTAAGATTTTAGTAGACACATTGGCACACAATACAATTATTCAACTGGTAGTAATTGCCGTTGTAATGGATACGCTTTTCGGAGCCGGAAGGGCGCTTAAGCAGCACAAGTTTAACAGCAGCGTAGGTATTGACGGCGCAATACGTAAAATATCTATGCTGGTATCCCTGGTATTTTTGGCAGTTATCGACAGCCTGGTACATATTAACTTAATTGGATTTATCCCGGAAGAAGCCAGGGCGTATTTTCCGCAGAGTATTAGCACCATTGGCCTGGCGGAGTTCTTCGGGCTACTTTATTTATGCTATGAAGTGGTAAGTATCCTTAAAAATATGGCGTTATGTGGGCTTCCTGTTAGAAAACTATGGGAAGCAGTACGCAAGTTCCTGGGTAAATACACGGAAGAACTACCGGACACAGAGGAACAGGACAAGCAGGAAGAACAGCGGCATATTATTGCCGTTGCCACCGACAAGGTACCGGAAGGGGCATTAGATGAAAACCCGGACGGCACCGTAAACGTATACAACGAACAAGGCCAGGTAATTGGAACAATACCAAAAGAAGAAGCCGAAGAAATGGCCGCGAACGTATCGGAAATTAAAACAGAGTAATTAAAGCAAAGCCCTGCGGGAAACCGCGGGGCTTTTTTGCGTAGAAGGGAAGCGAAAATATGGCAAGTGAGAAAGTACAAAGGTTTTTAGAAACAATGGTACCGCTGGCGCGGGCAGATATGCAAAAAAGTGGTATTTTGGCGTCCTTAACATTGGCGCAGGAAATCATAGAAAGCGGCTGGCTAACTTCCGAACTGGCAATAAACGCAAATAACCCGCATGGAATGAAGACGCAATTAAGCGGCAACAACTGGCCGGGTAGCACCTGGAACGGGGACGTATACGAGAAGGAAACCGCAGAACAGCGAAAAGACGGTACGTACTATACGGTTGTGGCGCCATTTAGAAAATACAGGACTTTGCAGGAAGCTGTAGCAGACCATAGCGCATATTTGGCAGGCGCCAAAAAGGAAGACGGCAGTTTACGTTATCCCGGAATAGTGGGAGAGAAAGACGCAGCAAAAGCAATACATATAGTGGCGCAAGGCGGGTACGCTACGTCGCTATCATACGAAGAAAAGTTATTAGCAAAAGTAAAACAGTACAATTTAACCCAGTACGACAATGTAGAAAGTGAGGGCGGAACCATGAAAGAAGTTAAAATAATGCTGGACGCAGGCCACTACGGAAAGTATAACCGCAGCCCGGCAGTTCCGGCATATTATGAAAGCGACTTTACGTTTAAGTTTACCAATATGTTAAAGGCAGCATTAGAAGGGTACGGCTTTAAGGTGGGAACGACCAGGACAGACCAGGCCAAAGACCTGGGATTAACAGACAGAGGAAAAGCGGCAGCAGGCTACGACCTGTTTATTAGTATCCACAGTAATGCGGTAGGCAGCGGGGTTAATAATTCCGTAGACTATCCGGTAGCCATTACAATGGTAAACGACGACAAGGTAAGCATTGACGAAGAAAGCAAGGCCGTGGGCGAGATTTTAGCCCAGGTAGTAGCTGCGGCAATGGGTACAAGCCAGGCAGCACGTACATACACGAAGTTAAGCGCGAACGACCGGGACGGAAACGGCATTAAAGACGACGAATACTACGGCGTCCTTCACGGTGCAAAGCTGGTAAGAGTACCGGGCATTATCCTGGAACATTCATTCCATACCAATGCGAAGGCGGCAGCCTGGTTACTGGTAGACAGCAATTTGCAGGCAATGGCAGCAGCCGAAGCGGCAGCCCTGGCAAGCTATTACGGCATGAGGAAACAGGAAAGCCAGGAACCGGAACAGCCACAGCAGCCACAGCAGCAGGAAACAGCAACCTGGTACCGCGTCCGTACGTCCTGGGATAATGCAGCCAGTCAGATAGGCGCATACAGAGTAAAGGACAACGCTATAAAGAACTGCCCGGAAGGCTACACGGTTTACGGGGATAATGGCGCCGTTATTTACAGCAACAAAAAGGAAGACCAGGCAGCGACAAAATGGTATAGAGTACGCAAAAGCTGGAACGACGCAGCAAGCCAGTTAGGAGCGTACAAGGTATACGACAACGCAGTAAACAACTGCCCGGCTGGCTATGCAGTATTCAACGATAAGGGCGAAGTATTGTATAGAATGACTGCGGCGTGTGAATATGTGGTTAAAACTGGGGATACGCTGGGGGAAATTGCGAAGAAGTACGCCACAAGTGTGGATAAAATCGTAAAAGACAATAAGGCGAAGTACCCGGACATTACGCCAAACTTTATACGGACTGGCTGGAAGCTGGTTATTAAGTAGGTGTAGGCGCATGGAGTATAAAGAAGCTGCGGAACGACTGGCCGCCCTGGTAATATGCGGCGAACAGGTAAAAATTGACTGCGAAAACTGCCCGGCTTATAATAAAGACCTGGGGCGCAAGCAGCAACAAAAAGCCTGTAACGATATGCTGGAACCTGGGAAGATTGCCGAAGCCATAGGCGTGGTAAAAGGATACCAGGCAAAACAGCAGGAAACAGTACCGGGCAGTACAAGTAATTAGCACGTAAGAAACAAAAAGCCCGGAAAGTGGCTATTTTAGGCGTTTGAAGTTATGCAAGAGATAATCTGCTGTTCAAACCGTATCAAAATGGTTCAAAAACCCCGGAAAATCAAGGTTTTCCGGGGTTTTACTGTATCTAAACTTAGCTGATATGGTTTGACCAAATTTGGCAAAATGAGAGCCGTTTTCACCCAATTTTTAGTGGTCCGCAAGTGGTTAACCGGCCAAAAAGAGGGCAAAAAGAGGGTCAAGTGGTGCCCAAAGTGGTTAACCGAGAGCCGATTTTGGGATGTTTTTTGGGGTGCTTTTCAGCCCTACTTCCCCTTGTTTTGGTCTGTGGCAGTTTGGCATAGTTTGACCTAATTTGAATAATTGAATATGAATTTGATGTAGCACTCAGTATAAAATGACTGGGTGCTTTTTTCATTTCAGGAATTTGTATTCCGGCGATAGAAAGAGCCGTCACTTCACTTTTCATTTTGGAGTGGCGGCTTTTTCTATTTCCAGAAGCAACAGCAACAATCAGAAATGAGGTGAAGTCAATGAACACGCAAATCATCGCCATCGCCAACCAGAAAGGCGGCGTTGGTTATGAAAAGCTACACATTATGCAAAGTAGGCGATAGAAAACCTTATAAATAAAGGATTCTTTGGTTGATTTACTTTTCATAATCCATCACGATTTAAGTGTATTTTTATCAAAGCACTTAAGGA
>NZ_VUMI01000072.1 GCF_009696275.1 Eisenbergiella porci | reverse complement strand
GTTCAGCCCTTGTCACGATAAATTTTCTCCTTTGCGAAAAACTTTTTTTTATTTTATCATGCATCGGCTAAATCTTCAGTGCTTATCAGTAATTTTTGTGCGAGAAATTTTCGCCTTTCAGAGCTGTCGGCGTACTACAAAATCATCCCAGCTGTCCGGCAGCTCCATTTCCTGAAAGCCTGCGCCCTCTTTCTTTGCTACACTTAAAATTTTTTTAATTATTTTTCCCCGGCCTATCTTTCATTTCCCTTTTTTGTTATATTGGTACTGTAGGATGAACGCGGCCGAGAGACCGCAGGAAGTGAGGTTATTATGAAAAAAACTTATTTATCCGTTGCTGCCGCCGCTCTGCTTGTGCTTGGCGCCTGCACCCTGGCGGCATGTGAAACCCAGACCAAAGTCTCAACCGCCCCTGCCGCCGGCAATCCCGCCGCAGGCCCGCTTTCCGCAGACAGCGCTCCGGGAAGCACAATTACCGTAAACAGCAGTGAAAAAGTGACCGTCGTTCCGGACATCGCAGAAATCGTATATTCGGTTCAGACGGAAGCCGCCGATGCCGCCGGCTGCCAGCAGAAGAACACGGAGGATGTGGACAAGGTAGTCGCCCTCCTTACTGAACTCGGTGTGAAGGAGGGTTCCATCCAGACCACAGGCTATTATATGAATCCCCGCTATAACTGGAGCGGTGACGAACGGACCCTTATCGGTTATGAAGCGGTAACCACTCTCACTGTATCCGATCTTCCCCTGGATCAGGTGGGCGGCATACTGGCACAATCCGTCAGTGCGGGCATCAACAATATCCAGTCCATTTCCTACCTTTCCAGCAAGTATGACGAAAGCTACCAGGAGGCTTTGAGCCTGGCAATAACTGCCGCCCGCACAAAGGCAGAGGGCATGGCGCAGGCCGCCGGCTGCCAGCTGGGAGAGATCTCAGCCCTCAATGAACGGAGCACCTACAGCGAAGCCCGCTATACAGACAATGCGCTTGCAGATAAAACAAGCATGAGAGCCGCATCCATGGACGCCGGAGACGTAACCATCATGCCCGGTGAACTGGAGGTGGAGGCTTCCGTCATTGTGGAATACAGCCTGCTGCCCGGCGATGGTGCAGAATAAACGGACAAAGGAAAACAGCCATGAAAATTATGATAATTGACGGGCAGGGGGGCCGCATGGGCAGCCTCCTTACCGAGAAAACAAAGAATGCCGCCATTTCCGACGCCCAAATTTACGCTATCGGAACAAACAGCATCGCTACGGCCGCCATGCTAAAGGCCGGGGCCGATTACGGCGCCACCGGGGAAAATCCGGTGCTGGTCAACAGCCGGGATGCCGATTATATCATCGGCCCGCTGGGCATTATGGCCGCCGATTCCCTGTTGGGTGAGGTCACTCCCGCCATGGCGGTCGCCGTAGGCCAGAGCAGCGCCATGAAAATCCTTCTGCCGGTAAATAAATGCAATCACCATGTGGTCGGCGTATCCTCCGAATATTCCATGTCGGAGCTGGCCGAACAGGCAGTGCGTTACCTTCTGGACTGTATCAGCAAAAAAGCCTGAGCACAAACGCCTGATATGTCCTATTAATAAAAAGGATTTCCTGAAGCTTCTGAAACCAAAGCCATAGAAAGTTTCCAACGGCACTCCAAATAACATCCGCCCCGGAGGATATTTCTTCCGGGGCGGCATTTTTTACCGTAAAATATATAACAGTTCAGGACGATGTGCCGTCCTGAACTGTTATGAAAATTTCTATTAATTGACAATCCTTCTTACAGACAATATGGGCTTATAGGTCGCATTGCCGTATTTAATGCCGGTTTTAACACTGCTGGCATGGACGATTCTTCCGTTGCCCAGATAGATGGCCACATGGCCCGCATAACAGATCAGATCTCCCGGCTGCGCTTCCTCATAGGAAACCTCACGTCCCGCGCTTCTCTGGGACGATGAATTCCTGGGAATGCTGTAGCCGTAAACCCTGTATACGGACTGGGTGAATCCGGAACAGTCCGCACCGCTTGTCAGGCTTGTCCCGCCCGGCACGTAAGGATTCCCCACGAACTGGCAGGCATACTGGGCGATGTCGCTCCCGCTTCCGCTGCCGATCTTGGGAGGTACGGTTTTGGCTCCACCTGACGAAGCAGTGGAGGTTCCGCCGGAAGAATTCTGCGTACTCTGGGAATTCTGCTTCTTTTTCTGCGCCTCTTCCTCACGCTTTCTCGCTTCCTCTTCCGCCTTCTTGGCGGCTTCCTGGGAAGCCAGCTTCTGGATTTCCGCATTCTGCTGCTTTATCTTCGCCTTGTAGGCCGCCGCTTCCTGCTTTGCCTTTGCAAGCTGCACCTCATAATCCGCGGCAATCTCCTTCTGTTCATCCAGGGACTCCTGCAGGGAAGCTTTTTCCTGCTCCAGCTCATATTCGGCAGCTTCCAGCTCTGATTTCTGTTCCTCCAGGCTTTCCTTCAGCTGCGCCACCTCCTGGACGGTAGCCGCATAATTATCCAGCATCTTTCTGTCGTATGTATAAATTTCCTGTACATATTCAGCCTTGTTCAGCATATCCGACCAGCTCTTTGCTTCCATAAATAGCTCCAGATAACTGGTCTCACCCTTTTCGTACAAATACTGGATACGTTTCTTCATGGCATGATACTGCGCTTCCTCTTTGGCCTTGGCCTCATCATAATCCTTCTGTGCCTGTTCAATCTGCACCTGTGTATCTGCAATTTCATCCTCCAGAAGGCTGACGCTGGCCATAATTTCCGCAATCTGGCCGGTCAGCTCACTGATCTGTGCATCCACATCATCCTTTTCCCCGGAAAGGTCATTGATCTGATCGTTCACGGAGTCCAGCTGACTCTGGGTGCCTTTTTTCTGGTTTTCTTTTTCCTGCCTCTGCTTCTGAAGGTCACTGATACTGGTAGCATATGCTGTCTGCGTCATGGATAATGCCAATATGAATATCAAAAGTAGACTGAAAAATTTCTTTCGCATATCCTGCCCTTCTTACGTATCGCATCTGCGGCTGCATCCCGGCTTCCGCCTTTAATGCAGCCGCTTTTCCGTTTCGCTTATAACTCGCAGTTCTTCACTGTCCTGGGGAAGGGAATGACATCTCTGATGTTGCCCATTCCGGTAAGATACATCACACATCTCTCAAAGCCAAGCCCGAAGCCCGCATGGCGCGCGGAACCATAACGCCTAAGATCAAGGTAGAATTCATAATCCTCCTTGTTAAGCCCCAGCTCCTCCATACGCTGCTCCAGCAGCTCCAGCTTGTCCTCTCTCTGGCTGCCTCCGATGATTTCCCCAATGCCGGGAACCAGGCAGTCCATGGCGGCAACCGTCTTGCCGTCCTCGTTCAGCTTCATATAAAATGCCTTGATTTCCTTCGGATAGTCGGTAACGAAAACAGGGCGTTTGAATTCCTTTTCTGTCAGATAACGCTCATGCTCGGTCTGCAGGTCGCTTCCCCAATGTACCTTATATTCAAATTCATCATTATGCTTCTCCAGGATTTCAATGGCCTCCGTATAGGTCACATGGCCGAATTCAGAGGTGAGTACATGCTCCAGACGCTCAATCAGCCCCTTATCCACAAACTGATTGAAGAACGCCATCTCCTCAGGCGCATTGTCCAGCACATAACGGATAACATACTTCAGCATGCTTTCCGCAAGCATCATATCATCCGTCAGATCCGCAAAGCACATTTCCGGCTCAATCATCCAGAACTCAGCCGCATGGCGGGTGGTATTGGAATTTTCCGCACGGAAGGTCGGCCCGAAGGTGTATACGTTTCTGAAAGCAAAAGCATAGGTTTCCGCATCCAGCTGCCCGCTCACCGTAAGGTTGGTAGGCTTGCAGAAAAAGTCCTGGCTGTAATCCACCTTACCCTCTTCCGTTTTGGGCACGTTCTCCAGATCCAGCGTGGTCACCTGGAACATTTCTCCCGCACCTTCACAGTCGCTTCCTGTAATCAGGGGCGTATGCACATAAACGAATTCCCTTTCCTGGAAAAATTTATGGATGGCATAAGCTGCCAGGGAACGCACGCGGAAAACTGCCTGGAAGGTATTCGTTCTCGGACGCAGATGGGAAATAGTACGCAGGTATTCAAAGCTGTGGCGCTTCTTCTGAAGCGGATAATCCGCCGGGGAAGCTCCTTCCACAAGAATCTCCTCAGCCTGCATTTCGATAGGCTGCTTTGCCCCGGGAGTCTCCACAATCGTACCCGTTGCCACCACCGCAGCTCCCACGCCGATTTTGGCTGCTTCCGCAAACCCCGGCATTTCGCTGCTGTATACTATCTGAAGCGGCTCAAAAAAGGTTCCGTCATTGACTACAAGGAATCCAAAGTTCTTGGAATCCCTGTTGCTTCTCACCCATCCGCCGACGGTGACCTTCCTGCCCTGATACTTCTCTTTTTCTCTGAATAAATCCTTGATGTTTGTCAGTTCCATTTTTTTACCCCTCGTTTCCGTGTTCTTATATAAGCGGTAAGCGCGCTTTGGCTTTATTGCTTTTGGCATTCCTGAATCACTTCGGCCAGCGCAGTAAATGCGCTGACCTGCTGAATAGTTACCTTTACTTCTTATCCGCTGCCTGAGTCCCGGCAGCGCTTTCTGTTTCCTCTACGGCTCCGGTCTCTGTCCCGGCTGTCTCTGTTCCTTCTGTCTCCGCCGCCTCTGTGGCAGTTTCCGTTGTTCCCTCAGTATCAGTATTCAGCTCCTGGACAGGCTCCGTATCGGTAACCACCGCATTGTCAAACAGGAAGGAAAGCACCTTCTCTGTCATCATGTATTCCTTATAGCCCTTCAAATCAATGGCACTCTTATATTCTTCCACATCCTCGTAGCCATAATCAGCCGCATTCTTCTGAAGCTCCGCTTCCACCTCTTCATCCGTCACGTTCAGTTCCTCCGCATCCGCAATTGCCTTCATCGCAATAATCTCGCGGGCGGCCTGTGCTGCGGATTCCTGAATCTGTTCTTCAGAGGAGCCTGTTGCAGCCATAAAGCTTTCCAGATCATAGCCGTACATAGCGGCATAGGAGCTCATATTCGCTTTAATTCTGTCATAATAGCGGGTAACCATGTCTGCCGGCGGCTCTTTGAACTCGGAATTCTCCACTACCTTAGCCAGGATATCAATCTGGGCATTGGAATCATGGGTATTCTGCTCATCCTCCATCAGCATATCAAACACATACTGCTTGTACTCATCAACCGTGGCAAGATCCAGTTCCAGTCCTTTTACATATTCATCCGTCAGCTCCGGAAGGGACTTCGTATGAATGCTGTTAACGGTTACGGTAAACACCGCTTCCTTTCCGGCCACATCCGCATTGGGATAGCTTTCAGGGAAGGTAACCGCAACGTCCCTTGTCTCACCAATTTCGGCGCCGATAAGGCCGTCCTCAAAGCCATCGATAAAGCTGCCGGAGCCGATTTCCAGATCATAGCCCTTATCCGTACCGCCTTCAAAGGCCACGCCGTCGATTTTTCCTTCATAATCAATATTGGCAAAATCGCCTGTCTGCACAGCCCTGTCCGTAATCTCCGTTGTTACCATATTGCTCTGCAGCGCATAATCAATATAGCTCTGCACATAATCATCCGTTACCGTAGGAGCTGTTTCCGTAACTTCAATCCCTTTATATTCGCCAAGGGTCACATAATCGGCTACATTGATGCCGTCCACATAGGCATCCTCGCCGTATTCCACAGCTGCAGCCGCAGTTTCGGAACCAGTCTCGCCCGTTGCTGCGCTCTCAGTACCAGCCTGGGTGCTCTCCCCATTCTCCGCCGTTTTCCCGCATCCCGCAAACACGGATGCCGACAGCGCCAGTACTGTCATAGTAGTTATAAATTTTTTCATGCTTTGTCTCCTCTTATATTAAACAATAGCGCGACCTGCGCCGGTTATCATTGTATCATATTTTAATCTCACATAAAACCCTTTGTTACAGGAATTCATACATAATTAATAATATTTCCAACAGTAACCAACAGACTGCGCAGCCACACAAAGCCGCGCTTATTATGCAGAATGCCTTGCTTAATCACGGAAAGTCTGCTACAATATTTTTGCATCTAACTTAAGGAGGTTACCACGTGAGTACAGTAACAATAGTATTATTGGTGATATTGGCAGTTCTAATCGTCGGCGTTGTTGTTTTGTATTTTCTCGGCAGGAAAGCCCAGAAGAAACAGGCCGAACAGCAGGAGCAGATCGAGGCTTATAAGCAGACCGTATCCATGCTGATTATTGACAAGAAAAGGATGAAGCTGAAGGACGCAGGACTCCCCGCGACCGTCATTGAACAGACTCCCAAGCTGCTGCGTGGTTCCAAGCTTCCCATCGTAAAAGCGAAGGTTGGCCCTCAGGTTATGACACTTGTCTGTGAAGAAAGCATTTTTGAATCCGTTCCCGTAAAGAAAGAGGTAAAGGCCACCGTCAGCGGCATCTACATCACCGCAGTGAAGGGCCTGCACGGCACCACACTCGTGAAGCCCACCAAGAAAAAGGGCTGGTTCAAGCGCAATGTGGAAAAGCTGCAGGAGAAAGCCGGCGCGAAGCCTTTGAAATAAGCCTGAAAATTTGATATGGACAGTTTTTGACGACTGAAAGCAATCCCCCGTAAAGCATGTGTGTAATGCCTCCCGGGGGATTTTTAATTCCTTCATTTCTCTGTTTTCAGATCCGGTCTTTGCTGTAAACAATATTGCCCCGGCCGCCGTCTTTTCCGGACATATCCGGCGCTATGTCCTTAGCGATGAATGCCTTAACCCCCATAAATTCAAAAGGAATATCATCCGTATTTCCCTCCCGGATCGCCGCAAAAGGCATGGATTCTTGTAATATGCTCCGTAAGCTTTTCTGTCTTAAATTTCAACATTTCTTCCCCCTGTGATACTCATATATATTTCCGCAGAAATCCCTCCACCGCATCCAGCGCTTCATCACAGTTGAATCCCATAAATCCGTGATTGGCACCGGCCAGCTTGATGAATTCCACATTTTTCCCCAGCTCCCTCATCCTTTCGTACAATCTGCAGCTCTGGTTAAAGGGCACCAGCATGTCGCTTCCGCCGTGCATGATAAGCAGGGGCGGCGTTTCCTTTTCCCGGGAAAGATAATTCATGGGAACCGTGGCGTCAGCCAGCTCCGGATTTTCCAGGACATTTCTGCGGCCGATGACATAGCCCTCCGGGCTGTCGGCCTGTGTGTGATCCATGGCGCTGGGATAATAATTCATTTTTGCAATATCCGTGGGGCCGTACCAGTCCACAATGCATTTTACGGCGGCAGACTGTTCACGGTAGGCATCCATGTCCGGTTCCCCGTCTCCTGTAAAACCCGCCATCAACGCGGTATGGCCTCCGCTGGAATCCCCCCACAGAGCGGTCCTGTCCGCATCCACGCGATATTTTCCGGCATTGATTTTCATAAAGCGGATAGCGGCCTTTGTATCCTGGACCTGCGCCGGGAAGGGCGCAATATCACTGGGCCGGTATTCCACAATGGCTATGGCAAAGCCCCGCTGTGCCATCCGCATCAGGTTGGAAAGATGGTCAAAAACGTCCTGTTTATGCCAGGCGGAGCCTTGCACAAATACAATCAGCGGCCATTTTCTGTCCGGCTCCTCCCCGGATTTGGGCACCATAATCTGGAGATGCAGGTTAATGCCTCCCCGGTTGGCATACACCACATTCGGAAGAAATTCCACCCCAAAACCATAGGTGTCCTTCCAGGTCACTGTTTTAACTCCCTCCGGCAGCTCCTCCGATTCCGGGAACTGCTCCGGCGGCACCTGAAGCGGCGGTATTAACTTCAATCCTTCCAAGTCACTCATATTGTAATCCTCCTGTCTGTTTCCTGCCTGTCCGTAACAATACGGGATTTTTGCCTTCTTCTGATATTGTATCACAGATCCCTCCGGCTGTTTCCCCCTTTTCTTCTGCTCCGGGAAATTACCTCTTCCCTGGTATCAAAAAAGAGCCGCCGGTCCCGGGACTGCGGTATGCACTCCCGGACCGGCGGCCCTGCAGACATTTTTATCATAAGCCTTTTTTCAGGCTTTTCTTACTATATCAGGCAATTTCAGAGTAAAAAATATAATCTCCTGCCTCCACCTCTATCGTCTCTCCGGCAATTACTATTTCGGCGGGTGACGGCGTGGTTATTTCATAGCGGATTCTGCCTTCCTCCTGCTTCCAGAGGGAACGGACGGTTCCTTTCCTTGTTTCAATGGAAGCCTCCAGCCAGTCCAGCCTGTGGTCGGGCTGGGGGGCTATTTTTACCCTGGCAAAGCCCGGCGCATCCTCCACCGTCTGAATGCCTGCCGCCTCGTATACCCAGTCGGCCACCGCGCCGTATGCATAGTGATTGAAGGAGTTCATATCCGTGCTCCAGAAATCCCCGTTTTCCATAATGCCGTCCCAATGCTCCCAGACGGCAGTGGCCCCTTTGGTAACAGGATAGAGCCAGGAAGGATATTCCGTGCGCAAAAGCAAGGTATAGGCAAGCTCCGTATGTCCGTAGCTGCTCAGCACGTGAAGCAGATAAGGGGTTCCCACAAAACCGGTCTGCAGCTTGCTTCCGCAGGCTTTAATCATCTCCGCCAGCGCATCTGCGGTTTTCTGAGGATCCTCGGCAAGCCCGAAATGTACGGCAAGGACATGCTCTGTCTGTGTCCGGTAATCTGTGAATGTCTTGCGGAAGGTATCCACGATCCCCTGGTACAGCCTCTCATACTCACTTATATCCTCTCCCAGCACCCTGCCGGCCTTTACCACAAGGGAGGTGGAGTAGGCGTAGAAGGCAGAGGCTATAAAATCCGCCCTGCTGGATCCCTTATAGCTTCCCACAGGCGCGTCCAGGCCGAGCCAGTCCTCATAATGCTCCCCGCCCGTCCAAAGGTACGGATCCTTTGTGCTATTGGTAATGAAGCCGATATATTTTTTCATACAGTCAAACTGCTGCCTGAGGATTTCCTTATCCCCATAGGTCAGATATATCTGCCATGGGCAGATGGCGGCGGCGTCATCCCAGGCCGCACTGCCGCTTCCCACATAGAGGGTGGGAACCACATGGCCGATGGAGCCGTCCGGCAGCTGATCCGCCGCCATGTCCGCCAGCCATTTGGTAAAGAACCGGTCCACATCGAAATTATAGCTTGCCGTCTTGACAAAAGCCTGTGCATCTCCCGTCCATCCCATACGTTCGTCACGCTGCGGGCAGTCTGTAGGCACATCCAGGAAATTGCCCTTCTGTCCCCAGATAATATTGCTGAACAACTGGTTCAGAAGCGGATTGGAGGAACGCAGACGGCCGGTGCGCTTCATGTCGGAATGAACCGCCACCGCATAAAACTGATCTGCGCGGGGAGTCCCCGGAAACTGATCCAGCCGGATATAACGGAATCCGAAAAATGTCATTTTAGGCTGATAGGTCTGTACCCCGTCGCAGCAGGTGTAATAAATCTTGGATTTGGCGGCGCGGTAGTTGGCATTATAGAAATTTCCCTCCTTATCCAGCACCTCTCCGTGGGAAATTTCCACCTTTATCCTGTTTCTCTTGTTTCTGTATTGCTACGGCGTACATCCGAAGCTTTCCTTGAAATTCCTGTAAAAACAGCTGATATCGGAATAGCCGATCGCCGCCGCCACCTCTTCCATATTGCAGGTGGAATTTTCTATCATATTGGCCGCCTGCTTCATCCGGAATTCCTTTAGCAGAAAACGGAAGGTTTTTCCCGTTTCCCTGCGGATATAGCGGCTCAGATAGCCCTCGCTTTTTCCAAAATGCTTTGCCACCGAGGTGAGCGTAACCGTGGTATAGTTCTCGCGGATGTACCGGATCATCACCGGCAGGACCGCCTCGCTGGCGCTGATGCTGCCCACATCCTCCATCTTCTGCTGATGCGCCTTCAGCGTCCAGCCAAACAGCAGCATTACGTAACCCTTCATCATAAGATTGCCTCCGGCAGGCGCTCCCTTCCGGCAAAAAAGCCCTTCCCCGCACATGTCCAGGACTATGCTGCGCAGCCGTTCATCCTTACCGCAGCGCACCACCAGCGCCCGGTTGCTTCCCTTGCTGTAGAGCATCTGCCAGAAAAAATCGGATATGCTGTCATTTTCCAGAAGCAGGCTGTAAAAGGAATCCCCGAAGGTGCTCCTTTTCAGGATGATATTCACGGTAACCGCATCCTCCCCGCCGGTAAAAACAGCCTGATTCATCTCCGGCGGTATAATGACAAAATCCCCCTCGTTCAGCACGGTTTCCCTGTCCTGGGTTTTTTCCTGCACAAAGAAACGGCAGCCTCCGCGAAGGATTTCCTCATGATTCATGGGCATGTTTTCCTTTTCAATGGTATAGGGAGGTGGAATTTTCCTTTTCTACCGGGCTTTTTTTCATCATAAATGTTTTGTCATAAAAAGTCACTATCCTTTCCGGCTGTCTTTTTATGACCTTTCCTTCCTATCAAAAAAAGCCACCGCAGAAAGCTGTTTTGTGCTTCTGCAATGGCATCTTTTTTTATTTCCGTCCGTTAGCTTCAGGAGAGCAGGTTGATTTCTTCTCCGTCCTTCGGCCTGATATGCATTTCTATCCGGCAGTCTGCCAGGTACTCGTAATTAACCTCCAGCGCATAGTCCACATTGACGCTGATTTCCTTCTCTTCCTCCGTAAATGCAACCCTGCTGGTGTCCAGGCCGATGAGGATGCTTCCGTAGGGAGTAAGGTAGCTGGTCATGTTTTTCTTATTTTCTTCGAAAACCATGTAAACATTGACCGTTCCCCGCTTGGTGAGGTTCATCTCATGTTCCTTAAACTTGATGATATTTCTTGTCGGCTCGTCGCAGCCCTCCATAAGCTCATCATATATAATGTAGTGCGTATCATTTTTTTTATAATACTGGCCCCACTGGATTGTTTCAATTTCTTCACTGTCCATTTCCTGGTCAAACTGAAGCCCTCTGATGGAAACCATTACTTCCTTTGTCATATTTATTCCAGACCTCCCGTCTGTTGTCAGTATTCTTCTATGTTAATGGTTTTAGCCGACAGGATGCCGTACTTGATGATGGAATTGGCAAACGTTTTGAACTTATCCGCACCATCGCTTACATAAAACTTATACTTATTGTCTCCCAGCGCCGGCGCCTGGGGGTTAAGCAGGCCATGCGCCGCCAGCAGCCGCTTCAGCTCAATGGCGGTTTCATAGGCCGGATTCACCAGCGTTACTTTATCTCCCATAATCCTGCCGACTGTGGAACGGATCAGGGGATAATGGGTACAGCCTAAAATCAGTGTATCTATGCCGATGTCTATCAGCTCCGTCAAATACCTGGAGGCGATTTCATCCGTTACCGGATCCTGCCACAGCCCCTCCTCCACAAGAGGGCAGAACAGCGGGCAGGCCTTTCCGATGACACGCGCATCCGGATTGATATTATGTATATACTCCGTATATATCTGGCTGCCTATTGTTCCCTCCGTACCGATAACGCCGATTTTGCCATTCTGCGTCACCTCGGCCGCAACCTTGGCTCCCGGCTTTACCACACCGATGATAGGCATTTTTATTTCCTTCTCCAGGCTGTCAAGCGCATAGGCGCTGGCCGTGTTGCAGGCCACCACAATGGCCTTCACCTCCTGGGTTTCCAGGAAACGCACGATCTGCCTGGAATATCTGGTAACGGTATCCTTTGACTTACTGCCATAAGGCAGTCTTGCAGTATCGCCGAAATATACTATTTTTTCATTGGGGATCTGGCGCATAATCTCCCGTGCCACCGTCAGGCCGCCCACCCCGGAATCAAATACCCCGATGGGCGCATTGCGCAGCTTTTTTATGTCCTGTGCCATTCCTTCCTCGATTCCGCCGTTCTTCACAGCTCTTTCCGATGATGGAGTTCACCTGCCGTCCTTTGCCGCGCTCACTTTCCCGTTTACCGCAGCTGCGGACGCTTCCTTCTGCGCTTGCGTCTGTTTGACGGCCGCATCCGCTTTTCCCGGCATGAGCTTTTCCATAAAGCTGAATCGGATCGTCACCTCGCCCTCTCCCGCTTCCAGAATCTCATAATAATCCGCCACGTTTCCGTTGGCTTCCACAGGCGTTCCATCCTCTATTTTCTGATAGGCATCCGTGGCGAAGGTAAATTCCGGATAAAAAACACTCCAGAAGCTGAATGCAATCAGCCCTGCCGCCGCGATGTCCCTGATAATTTCTTTATATTTCATGCTGTCACTTTCCTCCGGTCCTTTATATTGGAAAGTATTGACAGCATCCCTGCATCCTATACCCTGGAGGATCCCTTATATTGCTGAATCTGGTTCATGATGGACTGCTCCTGGTTATAAATATGCATTTTAATAGCCCGCGCACCCGCATCCTTGTCCCGGCGGCTGATGCACCTGTAAATCTCCTCGTGTTCTTCAATCAGCCTCACATGCTGGCTCACATCCTTGATGTATTCCAGGCGGTAGCGGTACATCTGCTGGGAAAGGTTTCCCACCATCTGGGCCAGCTTTTCATTCCGGCTCCCCTGTACGATGATATCGTGGAGCGCAACGTCGGCTTCCGCTATTTTTACGGCATCCTGGGTCCTGGTGACCTGGGCAAACCGGTCGCAGGCCTCTCTGAGCGCACGGATTTCTTCTTCCGAAATCCGTTCACAGGCAAGCTCCATTGCCAGCGCGTCCAGCGCCTGGCGCACCTCCAGCACATCCCGCAGGCCCTTGGCGGTTATCTGCGCCACCTCGGCGCCGCGTCTGGGTATCATGGTAACCAGGCCCTCAAGCTCCAGCTTGCGGATAGCTTCCCTGATAGGCGTACGGCTTACGCCCAGCTTATTGGCCAGATGGATTTCCATCAGCCTTTCCCCGGGCTTCATCTCTCCCTTCAGAATGCTTTCTCTGAGGGTATTGAATACAACGTCCCTTAACGGCAGGTAATCGTTTGTGTTTTCTTCTATCTTCATCACTGCTCCTGTCTGCGCGTGGCGCGTATGCATCATTTGGTCAGGCACGTCTTGTCGGTAAATGAAGTCAGATACACCTGCTTTGCAAGCCCTGACCTTTTCAGGGCCTCATAAGCCGCAGATGCCTCCGCCTTCCTGTCATACAGCGCAAAAACCGTGGGGCCGCTTCCGCTCATCAGGGCGCCCAGCGCTCCTCTGTCCCTGTGGAACTGTTTGATCTGCGCAATCACCGGGTATTCCTTCTCCGTCACGGTCTCCAGCACATTTTCCAGCCGCTCCGCCACACCCCGGATACTTCCGGCGCGGATGCTGTCAATTATCCCGTCGATATCCGGATGCTTTTCCAGCTTATCCGCCTGCAGATGCTCATAGACAAATTTCGTAGATACATAAATAGGCGGCTTGGCTATAATACAGAAGCAGTCAGGAGCCGGCGGCAGGGCTGTCAGCAGCTCTCCGATTCCTTCTGAAAGCGCGGTTCCTCCCTGGATGCAGTAAGGAACATCGGCGCCGATCTGCACTGCCAGGCTCTGCATTTTCTCAAGGGACATCCCCAGCCCGAACAGCTCATTCATCCCCACAAAAACTGCAGCGGCATCCGTGCTTCCGCCGGCCATGCCGGCCGCCACAGGTATTTTCTTTTTCAGGTGCACGTTCAGCCCTTCCCGGATCCCGTACTCCTTCCTGATAAGCTCCGCTGTCTTCACCACCAGGTTATGCCCGTCTGTGGGAAGCGCGCGCATATTCGTGGTCAGATGGACAGAAGACTCCTTCTGCCTGCGGAAGCTGAGTTCATCATACAGGCCGACGGTCTGCATGATCATACGTACCTCATGATAGCCGTCCTCCCTGCGTCTTATGACATCCAGGCCGAGATTGATCTTGGCCATCGCTTTTAATGTAATTGATTCCATAATTTTCTTCTCCGTCCGGATTGTATACACTGATTGTACTTAAGTATATACAATTAGAGCTGGTTCGTCAATGTTTATCTTTTGCCGTCCTGAGCCTGCAAAGCCGCATAAATACTGGGAATAAAGTATATTTGACAGTTCGTCTTAGTTTATGATATTTTATCTTGGTTTATTCCGGTTTGATAAAGATTGGGGTATAAATTGGGGTACGGATTGGGGTAAAAAGGATATGAAATCCTGTACAGAGCGTGGTTACAATCTTTCTTCGTTACAGCAGGTTATTGATACTTTGAGAATTCCATCTTCTCTTCCCTTTAAAAATAAAGACCATTATTTAGCCGGAGTTTATACCGGATACAGGGAATGTCATATTCAACCGGACTGGCTGCTTATTTATCGACAAACTCCAACCGAATTACTTCTATATCGTACTGGCACCCATTCCGATTTATTCAGCATGTAACAGAAGGGAACCCAAGGACTTGCCATAATTCCATCCATAATTCTGAAATCTTTAAATGCCAGTACTACTCCATACATAGGAATATAAGCAAAAATAATAAAAAATACGATTGCTGGTATCATCATGAAAAGAAGCTGATGATATTTTTTTATCTTTTTTCCCAACAACTTTTCTTTTTGTTTTTTCACTTTCCCCGCCTCCCTGTATTTGCTATTTCTGTTGTATGAAATAATCTTAGCACGTGATATTTTTCTAATGAATGATATTTCATGAGAAAAACTTGATATTTTATGCAAACAAAAAAACAACGTAGCCGCTATTCTTTACGCGCACTACGCTGCTTCCTTCCTGTTTTATGAAATTCCCTTTACAATGAGCAGCTTATCTCCGGGATGGATTTCATCCGAAGCCAGTTCATTAATATCCTTGATTTGAGACACCGGCACGTAATATTTCTTGCCGATATTCCACAGGCTGTCACCCTCCCTGGCAATGTAGGCCACAATTCCCGGCAGGCTGCTCAGCTTATCCGGATCAAGATCCGTCACCTTTACCTCCTGTATCATAGGCTCCTCATAGTGGTTGAAAACAATGCCATGGAAAACGAGCACTGCCTTTACATCCACTTCATCCGCATCAATCATGGTCACGCTCAGCCCTTCCGGCACTGCGTCCAGCTTGTAAGTGCAGTCCGGGCTGATCCCCGGGATTTCCAGCACATAGCTGAAGGGAATGGTTCCTGAAATACTGTCATAAGGTACTTCGGGATCTCCTGTGCCATAGAGGCTCTTGATTGCCGCCGCCCCGGTGATGCGCAGTCCCTCTTCCACAATCTTGGTTTCGGCCAGCTGGATTTCACATTCACTGTGGCACAGCTGCTGCATTTTGGGCAGCCCTGCAGCCACCTTGAAATGACCGGCAATCTTCGTTTTTCCTGTATTTTTCATCAAAAGCTGCTTCAGGTTCCCCACGCCGGAAACCGCCTCTATCTCTTTCGTCACTCCATATACGTCAGAAAGAATTTCCGTCTGTTCTTCTTCATATATTTTCATATCCAGATCCAGAACGATTTCCAGGCCTATAATTCGCTCTTCTCCGTCGGTATCGGCTTTTACCTCGATTTCCTTATGTCCGATCTGGCAGGCAATGTCATCCACCATCCGTTCTCTCAGCCCCTGGCAGTCCAGAACGCCGCTGAACGGGATAACCGCCTCATACCACATGACCGGACGGTTTTCCCCTTCCCCTTCATAGAGGAAGAACAGCTGGACCTCACCCTGGAGGGAAAGCTTTCCTTCGGAAATACGGAAATCCGTTTCACCAAGCCTGCAGTTCTGCCAGAAGATTTCAAAGATATTGGGGTATCCCCCGGGCAGCTCCATCTCCTCACGGATGCGAAAAATATCCTTTTTCTGAATCGCCAGGCTGGCAAGGTTAATCGTCTTCTGCCGGAATTCCACCGGTTCCGCACTGCTCAGCTCCACGGCGGCCTCTTCGTCATAAAGCTCTTCCACATACAGGCCTAAACGGATCAGTGACTGTACGCTCAGCTTCCTGGAGTTGATCATGCCGACGCTGAGATCCTCCAGGTCCTTTTTTATGGATACACTGTCGGTGGGAGCCACGCCCTCCATATAAATCTGCTCATCAAACGGAATGCTGCCCTGCATGCTGGCCGGGCGGCGCACATCATCATCCGATAGATAAAGCACCGAAAATTCCAGCTTGCCTTTCACATACACATGGTCCTGCACCGCTCTGATTTCATCGATGACCACTTCGCCCTGCTCCTCGATGAGCTGGTACACGTCAGGCCTGGAATCGGTGATGTTGATATCGTCTTCCATGGTTATCTGCGTACTGGCTTTACATTTGATGCGGTCCATATGTATATTCTTTTTTATTAATTCCATACAAATATCCCTCCACGCGAATGCCTTTGTACAATGTATTCGATCAGTGGGAAAATATGACTGGAAAATGTAAAAGCTTCCTGGCCGGTTCTTTCCTGGTTTTTGACGTCAGGCCATGTTTATTTTACACAGCCGATGATCTCATTGATGCCGGCTATCTTGTTTTGTGTGAGGTAGGCCTGAATGCCCTCAAGGATATCCCGGGTTGCATAGGGGTTGATAAAATTGGCGGCTCCCACGGCTACTGCGGTCGCCCCGGCCATGAGGAACTCAAGGGCGTCTTCAGCAGTGGTGATGCCTCCCATACCGATGATGGGGATTTTTACCTTCCGGGCACATTCATAGACCATACGGACGGCTACAGGTTTGATGGCCGGGCCGGACATGCCGCCGGTTTTATTGGCAAGGACGAAGGTGCGGCGGTTGATGTCTATTTTCATGCCTGTCAGGGTGTTGATCAGGGAAATGGCATCGGCTCCTGCCGCTTCTGCGGCCATAGCCATCTCTGTGATATCCGTGACGTTGGGACTGAGTTTCATGATGATTGGCTGTTTTGCAACTTTTTTAATTGCGGAAGTGATTTCAGAGAGACAATCGGCTTTCTGGCCAAAAGCAATGGCGCCTTCTTTTACATTTGGGCAGGATACGTTGATTTCCAGCATGTCAACGTCCGTATCCGCCAGGCGCTCCACTACCTCCAGATATTCTTTTATTGTTTTTCCGCAGACATTTACGATGATTTTGGTATCGTATTGTTTAAGGAAGGGAATATCACGTTCAATGAAAACATCGATGCCGGGATTCTGGAGGCCGATGGCATTCAGCATGCCGCCGTAAACCTCCGCTACACGGGGAGTGGGGTTGCCGGGCCAGGGAACGTTTGCCACACCTTTGGTAACAACGGCCCCCAGGGCGTTCAGATCCACAAATTCACTGTATTCCATGCCGGAACCGAAAGTCCCGGAAGCAGTCATGACGGGATTTTTGAATTCTATACCGGCTATATTGACTTTTGTATTCATGTTTGCTCCTATCTGTATGCTTTAGCACACTTTGTATCAGGCAGGCTGAAAGCGCCTTTTTCAGATTTCCACTTCTCTGGCTTCAAATACAGGGCCGTCCGTGCAGATGCGGGCATTATGCACATGGGAATGTGTGTCCACATTTTTCGTGGTGCAGACGCAGCCCAGGCAGGCGCCTACGCCGCAGGCCATTCTTTCCTCCAGGGAAATATAGGCGGGGATGTCCGCCTCCAGCGCATAGTCTTTGATGGCGCGCAGCATGGGCATGGGGCCGCAGGCATATATGATGTCCGCCTTGAGGGCATTCTCACGGATGGCATCCATGACGTTTCCGGCGGTTCCTACGCTGCCGTCTTCCGTAGCGATATAAAGATCCCCGTTTTTCTCAAAGTCTTCCCGCAAAAAGCAGCTGCTGTCACGGTAGCCGACGATAATTTTCTTGTTGCAGTCCAGCTGTTTTGCAAGCTCCAGGATGGGAGGCACGCCGATTCCCCCGCCCATAAGAAAGGCCGTCTGGTCTTTATTTACTTTATCAAGAGGGAAGCCGTTCCCCAGGACTCCCAGGATATCAATGGTGTCTCCGGCGCGGTAACCGGAAAACTCGGCAGTGCCTTTTCCGGCCACCCTGTAAACAATGCGCAGTGTCTCCTCTTCCTTATTCACTTCGCAAATGCTGATAGGTCGGGGCAGAAGGGTACTTTTGTCCCTGGGGTAGACGGTAATAAACTGGCCGGGGGCGCTTTCCCGGGCAAGGCCCGTCCTTATCCGGCAGTCATAAATCCCGGGGGCTATCTCCTGCTGCATCAATACTGTGGCTTGTTCTTTTTTCTTCTGTGCCATTTTTCTTCCTTTCTTCCGTATCCGTCAGGAACGGTAGGCAATTTTTCCGTTTGCTATGGTAAAGTGGATTTTTCCTTTCATCTTACGGCCCAGGAAGGGAGTATTTGCGGATTTGGAAAGAAAATGCTCCGCTTTCCAGGTTTCCTCCGGGCGAAAAAGAATCAGATCCGCGGGGCCGCCCTCTGTCAGGCGGCCTGCATCCAGATGATAAAGTCTTGCAGGGGCAAGGGACATTCTTTCTATAAGTTCGGAGAGGGTAAGCTCTCCTTTGTCCACCAGCTGTTCCAGTCCCAGGGAGAGGGAGGTTTCCAGCCCGATGATGCCGCTGGGGGCCGCTGTCAGCTCCCTGGCCTTTTCCTCCGAGCTATGGGGGGCATGGTCGGTAGCTATCATGTCGATGGTGTTGTCCTTCAGGCCTTCTATGATGGCCAGACGGTCCGCTTCCTCCCTGAGGGGAGGATTCATTTTTGCCATGGTTCCATATTTTATGGCAGCTTCCTCTGTCAGGGTAAAATGATGGGGCGTCGCCTCGGCATGGACGTCGGCCCCTCTTTTTTTCGCTTCTCTTACCAGCTGCACCGCCTCTTTTGTGCTGATATGCTGGATGACCACACAGGCGCCGGTTTCCTCCGCCAGGCGCACGTCTCTGGCCACCAGATCGATTTCCGCCTGGCGGTCGGACCCGCCGATTCCGTAAAAGGCGCTGGCTTTTCCTCTGTTAATTCCATTATTTTCGATAAATGCCGGGTTTTCCTCGTGGAAGCTGATGGGAACGCCCAGAGCGGCGGCCTGTTCCATGGCCCTGCGCGCGGTTTCCTCTTCAAGCAGAGGGATTCCGTCATCGGTAAAGCCCACAGCGCCAGCCGCCAGGAGCGCAGGCATGTCAGTCAGCTCCTGCCCCTTCATTCCCCTGGTCACATTGGCGCAGGTGGTTACATGGATTGCCGTCTGCTTTCCTTTTTCCAAAACCCGGGCAAGGGTTTCCGGGTTGTCCACGCATGGATTCGTGTTGGCCATGAGAACCACTGTGGTAACGCCTCCTGCCGCCGCAGCACGGGCTCCCGTCCGGATATCTTCCTTATGTTCAAAGCCTGGTTCCCGGAAATGGACATGGGCATCCACAAGTCCCGGCGCGGCAATCATGCCTCCGGCATCTATAACCTGAAGCATGTCCGCCTCCTCACCGGAAAAAACAGCAGCCTCTTTTTCCGTAACAGAGTCTGCTATTTTTATGATTTTATCATCCTGAATCAAAATGTCTTTCCTGGCGTCAGTGCCTGACGCCGGGTCTATCATATGTGTATTTTTGATAAGCAGCATATTTTTCTCCTTCTGCTGTTGCCGGCCTGCGGTTCTTTGTTATGTACACTGCCCTGCCCGAACCGGCGCAGGTATAATGTCGGCTACACCGACATTATACCATATCCGCTCTGCGGATATGGGCCTCCGGCGGAAATTAGCGCCCGGTTTTCTCCGGCGGACGCAGAAACCGGAATGCGCAGGTATAATGTCGGCTACACCAACATTATACCATACACCCGTTTTTTTCTTCAACCGCTTTGCCCGGATTTGTGGCTGCCCGAATTTTCCGCACACAGTCACCGAACCCTGTAAAAACGGACGCTCACAGGAATCCCTGCCGCTTCTCTTCAATCAAATACTACCGTTTTGTCCCTGAATTCTATTTTCAGTACAATATAAGGATAGGAGGGACTGGTCCCGGGCGAGCTTCCCGCTTTGGGGCCAAGCAGGTTGGTATTGACGTAAATGGCATTGTCCGTTTCATACAGTTCATTTACCGTCACGCTGTAGCCGCCGCTTTCCTGCTTTCCATAGCCGACGCAGATGTAAAGATAGCCTTCGTCCGCATAGGTCAGCTTGAAGGCGCTTTCCTTTTTCTGATCCAGAATTTCCTTCAGCTCATCCGGCAGCCTATCCTCGCTTACCACCGTAAATTCCAGATTGTTCCTGTCCTCCTCTTTTTCTGTTTCGCCGCCGCAGGCAGAAAGCATAGCAGCCATGATGGAGACTATCACCAGCAAGCATATTTTTTTCATAGAAAAACCTATCCGCCTTTTTTACTAATCTATTGGCGGACAGGATGTCCTATGCCGGATATTTACAATTTCCCCCCGAAAAAGGGGGACTATTCAGCCATGCCATTCATAATGCGGCGGATGGTACATATTGATGATAAATTTTTCCCGGCCCCGCCCGCTTATCAGGCGGGCATTCTCCCGCAGAACGGGATACCTGGACTGGCCAATCTGTGGTAAAGTATGTTTACCGGCCGGAACAAAACAGGATGCGGCGGCGTTATTGTATGTAAAAAAGCTTAACGGCCGCGCGGCATTTAGATTACAGGGGGACCACTTTATGGCAGAATTTCAATTTCAAATCGCTCCGTTACGAAAACAGCACGGCCTCAGCCAGCAGCAGCTGGCCGCGCTTCTGGGCGTGGCGCCGCAGACCGTCAGCAAATGGGAAACCGGCGTCACCTTTCCTGATATTGCCCTGCTGCCGGAGCTGTCCGGGATATTCGGCGTATCCGTGGATGAACTGATGGGGCTCAAGCCTCTTCCGGATGCCGCCTATATTCCCACAGATAAGGGAAAAAAAGGCTATTGGGGCAGGCAGCTGGATTATCTTACCCGCACCCGTTATTCCTTCTGGAACCAGGATTATATCGGTTTCCTTGTGGAAAAGGTGTGGAAGCTTACAAAGCCCGTCCGCGTCCTGGACTGCGGATGCGGCTATGGTTTCCTGGGCAGCCTCCTGCTGCCGCTGCTTCCTGAGGGAAGCACCTATACCGGCGTGGACTTTGACGAAACACTCATCCGGGAGGGAAAAGCCATGCTGTGTGATACGGATTTTGCCGTTTCTCTGCACTGTGCGGATTTTATGGAATGGATGCCGGAAAAAGCATCCGAATGCAGCTATGATCTGGTTCTCTGTCAGGCGGTGCTCCGCCATATCGACAGAGCGGAAGCATTTCTGGAACGGATGGTATCCTTCACCCGCTCCGGAGGGATTACCGCTTGCTTTGAGGTAAACAGAGAGCTGGAATGCGACGGGCTGTACATCGAAGGAATGGATTATGGGGAGCTGTGCAGCCGCACCGGTCTGCGCAGTCTGTGGAAAAAAGAACGGGAATGCCAGGGACGCGACTACGCCATAGGAATCAGGCTTCCTGTCCTCATGGAACGTATGGGGCTTGTGCATGTGGATATCCGGCTCAACGACAAGGTCCGTTATATCAGCCCGGCCCAGCCAGATTATGAACAAGCCGTTTCCGATCTGCTCCGGGCCAACCACTGGATGCCGGAGGATATGGCCGCGGATACCCAGGCCGGCGCGGAGGGCTTTATGAACCATGGCATGAGCCGCCAGGAGGCTGAAAGCTACTATTCCAGGCAAAGAAAAATTGCCTCCTTCCTCAACGGAAACAGAGACAATCTTTCCATCATCCAGACGCTGGGGCTGCTGATTTCCTACGGCTATAAGCCATAGCTTTTCCACAGCCGGCCCGTAAAAATCAGCCGTTATCCACAATTCTGCGGGCCACATCCGGTTTATTTGTGATAATCGCGTCGATGCCTTCCTGCACCAGACAGCGCATGTATTTTTCATCGTCCACGGTCCACACGTGAAGAAGGAGCTTCTTTTCCCGGCAGGCCTTAAGAAAGCCTTCATACTGCAGGTTATAAAGCGCAGGGTGCAGAGCGTCCGCTCCCAGCCCTGCCGCATAGCCGGGCACATCCTGGAAGCCGTCCGCATACAGCAGACCGGTTTTGGCATTCGGATCATACTCCCTCATCTTCATCACACTGTAATGATTGAAGGAGGAATAAATAATTTTCCCCTGCATTCCCCAAGCCTGTTCCAGCCGGAACAGCTTTTCTTCTATTCCGGGATAAAAATAGATTCCCGTCTTGATTTCCACATTGATTTCCAGGCCTGTGGGCTTTAACAGTTCATACACCTCTGCCAGCGTGGGGATGCGCGCATCCGCATATTCCGGGTGAAGCCTGTTAAAATGAAACCGCTTCAATTCCTCCAGCGTATAATCCCTGACATAACCTGAGCCGTCGCTCACCCGGTCAATGGTTTCATCGTGAATGACCACCAGCTCTCCGTCCTTACTCAGCTGTACATCCAGCTCCACGCCGTCCGCCTTCTGCTCCGCCGCCAGACGGAAGGCCTCCAGTGTATTTTCCGGCGCGTAGGCGCTGGCTCCTCTGTGTGCCCATACCTTAGTTTTCATAACCCTGCTCCTTTTTTCACTGCCTGACCGGCATTTATTCCAATTCGCTATATTTCCAGCCGCATCCCGTCGTAAGCCACTATTTTGCTTCCGTAATCCTCATCCGGCCTGTGCAGCTCCCGGGACAGATGGGACAGCACTACCAGGGAATCCTTCCTCAATATCCTGCATTCCTCCATGGCTTCCACCAGCATATCCACCATGGGCAGCGTATTGTGGCTGGCGATCCTGTAATTGGCCCGCATGGACCCCACCGTCGCCTCCATGATGGCCAGATCCAGTTCATGCTTTCTGAGAACCGACCAGGTCTGGGCAAGAAACCAGGCGCCGTCACAGCCGTAGAAAAATTTCTTTCCTTCACAGGCAAACAGATAATGCAGCGCCGTCTCCCGGGTCCTGGACACCTCATGGTTCGCCCCCAAAGCCTGCATGGTCACCTTGCCCAGCTTCACCCTGTCCCCTGTTTTCAGCGGGTACAGCCTCATCCGGGACAGCTCCTTTTCCGTCAGCTTCAGCGAGGGTATCGTACCCTCATGGCAATAAAAGCCTACCTTTCCCCTGGCCTCCCCCAGGAATCCATCCAGCGCCTTAAGGCTGAAATGATCCCCGTGGCTGTGCGTCAGTATAACCGCCTTCAGCCCGGATAAATCAAGCTTAAGCACCTTAACGGCAAAAAACCAGGATTCCGGCGCAGGATCAATCAGGTATTTACCGTTTATAAGCAGGCTGCAGGTCCGCCGGATGAGACCGTCCGTATCATATCTCACATCGGCCTGCGGCCTCACGGGCCAGTCCGCGGCCCCCGTTCCCAGAAAAACCAAATCAAATGCTGCCATCCTGTTCTCCTTTTTCCAGCCGGAGGCCTCACCGCCCCTGGCCCTTCTGATATTCCTTCGGCGTCATCCCGTATTTTTTCTTAAACAGGCTGAAAAAATAAGGATAACTGCAGAAGCCCACTTCATCAATGATTTCCTTCAGCCTCAGCTGCGAGCTGTCCATCAGTTCCTTTGCCCGCTCCAGCCTGACCTCGTTCAGATATTCCACGAAGCCCGTGCCCACCTCATTTTTAAACAGGGTGCTCAGATAGGAGCTGTTCATACTGGCATTATCCGCCGCGTCCCCTAAAGATATCCCGTCCATATAGTGCTGATGGATATAGGATACCATTTTTCTCACCGGAACGGAATAGCCATTCTGCCCCTCCAACACTTTTTTCTCCCGGATAATCGCAGCGAAAAGCTCATGAAAAAATTTTCCGCACTCCCTCAGCTTTTCCATCTGCGCCACATACTCCATGACGCCGGTTCTGTGCGTATATACCTTTTCATAAGGAATCCCCTGTTTTTTGCAAAAAGATATGGAAAGGATAGTCAGATCGGAAAACAGCTGGGTACAGCCGGAACGCAGGATATTCCCCTCAAAAATCTCCCGGAAAATATGGTCTACGGTTTCCTCCGCCAGCGTCTCATCCCCCTGTCGCAGCGCAGCCGTAAGCCTCTGCTCATCCTCCAGCCTGATGCCGTTTCCTCCATTATATTCCTGCGCCTCCTCCCTCCCGCTCTCCGGCTGCAGATCCATAAATTCCTTTTTTCTGCGTTCCTCCAGTTCCTGAAAGGCCTCCGGCATCTCCCGCAGGGGACACATGCGGCCGATATGGAAATTTCCATTCAGACGCATGAACTTATTCAGACAAAAGCTGCACCGCTGCATTTCATTATAAATTCCATAAATTCCCCGGCAGTTAATGGACATGACCACCCAGCAGAGCGGCTTCCCCCTTCCCAGATCCAGCTGCTTTGTCAGCATCATTTTGGGATAATCGTATTTATCCCTGGCCGGCTGGACCGAAAATACCACATCCTGCTCCCCCGCCAGCCTTTTATAGCGCTCCAGCTCCTGTTCATCCGGCGTTGACAGCGAGCCTCCCGCAGAAAATTCCATCCCGTTTTCCGTAAATACATAGATATTCTGCATATACTCGGCCCCTGTCATCACGGCCTTCAGAAGCAGCTGCATATTTTTCATGTCAGTCAGCCGCTCGCTGTCATTGGAATAGGAGGTCTTATTCAGTATGGGCTTTGCAAGCGAATTATTCTGCAGGATATAGGAAATCAGCCGCAGCTTCTTCAGATAGCCCTCCACATTCTTATTCGCGCTCTCCGTCATCTCCCAGGCATACTCCACGCCCCTTTCGGAAATTTTCCTCGTAAAGGCGACGCCCCAGATCACCGTTGTCGCCAGCACAAAACACAGAAGCAGGCTGGCGACCATGATGACAAATTTATGCTTCATACTGAAAAATTTTTTCTTCATAACCTATCCCTTAACCGCTCCGTCCGACAGCCCCGCCACAATATATTTCTGCATACACAGATATAGGATGACGATCGGCATGGAAACCAGAACCACATCAGCAAACAAAAGCTGCCAGTCCGAAGCCTTCTGCCCCATGAACAAATAGGTGGTCAGCACCGCCATCGTCCTTTTGGCGCTGTTGAGCAGATACAGGGAGATTCCGAAATCATTCCAAATCGTCATGACGCAGTGCATCAGAGCCGTAATGGTAACCGGCTTGAGCAGCGGAAAAATAATCCGGAAATACATCAGCAGCGGACTTGCGCCGTCAATAATCGCCGCTTCATCAATTTCACCGGATATCTCTTTGATAAATCCCGTATAGATAAAAAAGATAAACGGAAAAATACTGGCTGCATATACCAGTATAGCACCTGCCACCGCCCCTGTACCAGTCGTCATATGCACTTTTGACAGAAGAAAGTATACGGGAACCATTGCCAGCGGCAGCGTCAGCCCCATTACGATAAAATTATTTACCGCCTTCATGGCCTTTGTTTTTCTGCGCACTACCACAAACGCCGCCATGGAAGCGAAGGTCAGCACCAGCGCAGATCCGCAGAAGGTTACAATCGCGCTGTTAAGGAAGCTGGATACCAGCCTGGCCTCTTTAATCACCGTGCCGTAATTTTCCACAATCTGCCCCAGGGAAATCCCTTTCAGGTTCAGCTGAAGCAGATTTGCCTGTCTTTTACTTTTCATGGAATTCACCAGAACCATCAGAAACGGGATCAGCACCAGAAAGCTGATGAGAACGCCGATTGTCTCAAACACGGCCTGTTTAATCTTCTTTTTCCTTTTTTCCCTCATAGCTCCACCTCGTTTTTGGCTATCGTCTGATAGGTGCATAACGTGATCACAAGAATAATCACGGCCAGCAGCGTCGTGCCTGCCGTGGCTTCTCCGTATTTCTGATAGCTGTAGGAATTGTAAATCATGGTATTGAATACCTCAGTGGCATAGCCGGGGCCGCCTCCCGTGGTCGCCACCACAATATCAAACACCTTCAGCCCGCCGATGATGCTCAGCACCACCACATTGTTCACGGAAGCCATCAGCAGGGGAAGCGTAATGTTTCTGAACTGCTGCCATTTGGTCGCACCGTCCACAATTGCCGCTTCATAATAATCCCTGGAAATATTCTGCATCCCCGCCAGAAGAATCATCATGGTATAGCCGGACCACTTCCAGATTTCAATGGCACAGATAGAGAGCATGGCAATTCTGGTATCGGTCAGCCATTTCGGCTGGAAGCCGGTCATTCCAAGACCTCGGATTACCGTATTGATCAGCCCTTTGGAGGGATGCATCAGGGAGGTAAACACAATGCCGATAGCAATGGAATTGACCACTGCAGGCAGATAAAAAACGGTACGCAGATAATTCGTGGTCCGCAGCTTCCTGTTCAGCAGCACGGCCAGAAGCATGCCCAGGCAAACCTTCCCCGCGGTCGTCACTATCGTAAATAAAAAGGTGTTCTTAAAGGCAATACTCATATTTGGATTTTTAAGTATACTGATATAATTTTCCAGCCCGATAAAATCCGCTCTTCTGAAATTCCAATTGGTAAAGGAATACCGGAACCCAACCAGAAACGGAACAATAAAAAAAGTAATAAAAAGGATGATGCCCGGCAGGGCAAAATAAACCGGATACTGTTTTTTTCTTAGCATAATTCGTCCCTTCCTTTAACAGGGGGAAGGTGCCTCCCGCCCCTTCCCCGCTTTTGGCGCAGCAGATATCTGCATCCGTTATTTGCCGCCTTGTTCTGTTCTTTTTTGGCAACGGTCCAATCCCCTCACAGTTACCGCCGCAAATCAATATCCCCAGTCAGGATTTCCCGCTTCCTTCGCATAGGTATCCCAGTCTGTGTCATAGCCTGCAAGCACGTCCTTGGGAGTTTTGTCTCCGGCCAGCATAGCCTGTACGTCGCTGGCCATGGAAGGCGTGGAATAAATGGTGTTGGGCAGCGTACTTGTTTTACCTGCTTCAATGAGTGCGGAAACATCCGCCGGGATACTGGTCAGCTTAACATCAACGCCGTTAACTGCAGGAATTCCCTGATGCATCTTGTAATACTCGGTCATAGCTTCCTTGGTTACCAGTTCTCCTACAATCTGTACTGCCAGATCCACTTTCTTTCCTTCCTTAGGCACTACAAAGCCGGTAGGAGTCTCCGTATAGGCGATGGAATCCTTGGCTTCTGTTGCCGGGATGGGGAAAAATCCGATATTTTCCAACTCCTCCTGGGATTCTGCAAGCTTCGTCAGCTCCGCATAAATCCAGGTTGCCTGTGAATACATGGCCGCCGTACCGGTAAGCAGCGCTTCCTGTGCATCAGCATAGCTGTCGGAAAGGAAGGTATCCTGGATGTAACCCTTATCCTTCATTTCCTTCATACGGTCAAAGGTCAGCTGCATATATTCCATATCGGTCCAGAGCTTTTCTTGGGAATTCAGCGAATCCATGCTTCCCGGCACGATGGATTCCTGTTTCAGCCTGGCGTCAATGGGAATGATCTGAAGCGTCCATTCATTGTCTGTCGTACCGGATACATACATCGGTGTCACTCCGGCTGCCTTCAGCGTCTCGCAGGCCGCCATCATTTCATCCCATGTCTGCGGAATTTCGATCTGATTGTCCGCAAATACCTTTTTGTTATAGCACATGCCAAATACTGTAACATCACCGAAAGGCGCGCAAATCAGTTTTCCGTTGTAGGTCTGGTTGGGAGACTCCAGGATGCTGGCATTATAGTCGTTTACCCAGTCTCCTGACAGCTCTACGAACAAATCCTCGCCAATTTCCGTGGCGCTGGTCTTCGCTCCCTGCCACCAGAGAATATCCGGCACCTCGCCTGACTGCATCTTTGCAAAAATAAGCTCGTTTCCTGAACTGCCCTCCGGCACCTCTTCGAACTCAAATTTTACATTGCACTTCTCCGCCACATAATCAAATACCGCATTGGCCTCGTCCGTCCGCCAGCTGGAATGACAGAGCACATTCAGGGTTTCCCCGCCTCCGTCAACCGCCGCTTCCGCTGCCGCAGTGCTCTCCTGGCTCTCCGCCGCCTCCGTGGATTCAGGCGCCGCGCTCTCCTTGCTCTCCTCCGCAACGGCTGCTGCCGGTTCACTTGCCACCGTCGTGCCTCCCGAAGCGCCTCCGCAGCCTGCCAGAGTAGTAATCCCCAGCGCCGCACACAATAAAATACTGATCATTTTCTTTTTCATTGATAACCCTCCTAGTATAATAATGGTGTAGTCAAGAACGACTACTGGTTAACAGTTACAAAGTCCAATCTAATAAATCTATATAGATATAACGGAAGGAGGAGTTCCCCCTCCATCAGAAGTTATAGGACAA
>NZ_VUMI01000071.1 GCF_009696275.1 Eisenbergiella porci | reverse complement strand
ATACCTCACTGTTTTAATAAGATTTTTTACTAACCCGCAAAGTCAGTAATCTTATTTTACTCTGAGGTATTTTTTTCTCAACCCTCTTTCTCGGAATTCCCTATATTTGAATTATACAGGAAGCTCCATTCATAAACCATGAATAGATTATAGGTGTCGGTCAAAGAAATTGGTACCAACCGCTATTTGCGTTTTCGCTACTTGAAGTTGCATACTTATAAATTTTTATTTTTCGGTCCGGCCGAGAGGAAATTTTTAAGCAATCTCAATTCTCATCAAAACTACTTCCTGCCAGCCAGCGTGGCGGGAGAAAAAACCTTTAGGGTTACGGCCGTATTCACTGAACCCTATACTTTTGTATAATGAGATGGCTCTGTAGTTATCACTTACGACATTTAACTCTAACTGTACATATCCGGCAGTTTTGGCACATTCTATACAAGTCATAGTCAAGGCCCGGCCAATTCCCATGCCCCAAAAACTCTTTTCAATACTGATACCAAACTCAGCGCGGTGCTTGACCTTGTCTTTCTTTCCTATGGCTTCAATACCTGCAGTTCCAACAATGCGCCCATCAACAATGGCGCAAATTTCAATTTCATTTACACTGTTTTCCTTATCTATTAAAAACAGTTGTTCCTGTTCTACATCAAAACTGTTCTCATCCGAATATGACAGCAAAAAATCTGTCTGGCTATGAGTCAAATTAAAAATATCATATACTTGTTGAGCATCTGAAGCCACCGCGTTTCTTAATAAGCATTCTTTATTATTTTTGAGAACGATTTTTTTAGAATATTTCATTTATGTATTTACTCTCATTCAATTTGATATGTGTATATAAAACAACACTATAAAATAATACCACAACTATTTTATTGTAAAAAATTATAGAAACTAAAAATTAAGCCATAACATCTTGGTATATTCCCCATACATGCAGTACTTCCATACGAATCATATCATGGGAAAGCCTCATAGTATTAGGGCCGAACTTTTCCTGCAATTTTTTGCAACTATTGTTTTCCCACTACCGGAATTGCCCCTTAATATAACTAATTTTTTCATAATTTTTCTCCTTGTCTTTTTTATTAAGACTAATTGTGTTCATAAATAAAATTATTGTTACTGGCAAGGCGACTCTTAAACGAGTTCGGTCAGTTCTGCTTTATAACCATTCCATAACTGCCTTTAATCAATCGTTCCATATCCGGTATTGCAGGGGACACCAGCCAGCCACATAATCCAGAAGATCTGCGATATAATCACGGGAAAGGCCGTCATTCAGACTATTATGGTATTGATATAATGGCTGATACACATCTTTTTGTTCTAAGTTCATATCGTGCAGCTCTGTCAAAAGTGCATATCCCTGCTGTATCATGTCATAATAGGCGTTTTCTGTAATGTGTGAGGATAATATTTTAATTTGAGCAAATATTTTTTTGCTGTTATTCATTATAAACCTCATACGAATTCAAACTTATCAGGCCGGGAAATTTGTCTAATTATAACAGAAATATAATAAAAATTGAAGCACTGTATTTATTATTGCGATAAACAGTAATCCATAATATAAAATACTCTGTCAGCAGACAAACAGGGGCCGGAAAACGTTTTTGTTTTCCGGCCCGCAGCTTTGATCTTGCATGCAATTAGAATTACGTATTTATCTGTTCTTTCTCTTAATTGACAGAAGCACTGCGATAATTACCACCACCAGTATCAGAAGGATGCAGGAGGCTATGAGAACGATGGTAATTGTCTTGCTTTCTGATTTCTTTGTCAGCTCCTTGACAGGAAGCTTTTCCTCCGGAGTGGTTTCCGGTGCGGGAGTGGATTCCTCAATCGTTTCCGAAGGGGTTTCGGTTTCCTGTGTTTCCGTTTCGCTTTCCGTCTCTGTTTCTGTTGTTGTTTCAGAACCTTTATCCTTCGGCGTTGGCTTATAGGAGGAGGTCTTATTGGAGGAAGGCGCGGAAATTTCCCACGATTTTCCTGAATTGCTGTTGGAGGCGGAGCCGGAACCCGAAGGAGCGGGAGCGGGCGTTGTAAGCGCCGCATTTACCTTGGCGTACAGCTCACTCAGAAGGGAGAGCGGATAATATACACGTCCCTTTTCATAAACCAGCGCCGTTTGGGCCGGTATAATGACAGGCTTTCCTCCGTCCCATCTCACAATCAGGGCCACATAAGAATTCTCCCGAAGGGCGGCCATAACTGCTTCAGGCATTTTATCATAGGTAACCGCATTGACATTTACGGTATCCCCGGCCTTTGCTTTTTTAATCAGCTTGACCACGCTGTCCCAGAAATCTTTTTCATAATCGGGTACGTATGTGTTGGAAGAAGAGTTATTGTCATTATTGTTGGAGCTGTTATTATCCTTATTGTCGGAGTGGTGGGAATCCTCCGCTTTTTTTACGTCCTGGTAAATAACTGAGAACACCGAAAACTTATCACATTTAATGGTAATGGTCTTTCCGGAAGAATCACTGTTGGTAAAAAGTGAAGCGGAAGTACGCGACCGGCTGTTCTCATGTAATCCGGCAACATAAAAGGTTCTCTGGTATCCGTTTGCAACTGCCTTTATATCCTTTGGAACAGGGAAGCTCAAAATGAGCTGTTTGGGTGTTTCGTGTAAAGCAGTGGTTGAGGTGGTGCTATTTTTGGTAATGATCTTATACAGCTTTATGTCGTAACTTTCGGAAGTGATAACGGCATCCTTTAACAGGGATTGGATTTCCTTTTTCTGTTCCGGATTAACAGTAGATTTTTTTACATTGATTGTTATTGTGTAGTTAGTAATGGCGCCGTTTCTCAGTTCTCTGGCTTCCTGCGCTGTCATATCGTACAGAAGTGCTGCATAATCGGACATGGTTACGATCCCGGTCTCATCCACATCTATTTTAATAGAAGGGAGAGCCAGCAGGGAACGGTGGAACTTCAGCAGCGTTTCTTCAGGGATATTGGGAGTGCGGTTTTGGCAAAGCTCCTCATATTGGATTTTGGCATCCAGATAAGCATTGGCCTGTTCTGTACTGACACTGCTTCCTTCTTTTAATTCAGGAAGGCTGTCAAACACCTTTTTCATATCCTCAGATTCCATAATAACGAAGGATACCGCAAGTCTGTGGGTCTTGGAATCCCCGGCAGGTACATTTTTCAGCTGATAGGTATTTTCCTTGAGTTCCCCTTTGATATCAACACCGTCAAAGGTAACGGAATCAAGCTTATAACCCGGATCAGGCGTAAAGGTGAAATCAACAGTCTCCCCTTTACTTAACGAGAAGGAGCCGGATGGAGATACCTTACCTTTACCGGATACGGCAACCTCAATTGCGTAAAGGGCATCTGAAACACCCTCCAGGGTTATTGTGCCCTGTGCCTCTTTATAATTATTGCTGTCCTTCGGCGTGAACGTCCAGGAATAATCATGTTTTCCTTCCTGAATCGTCTGGTCGTCATCCCAGCGGATAGTGCCTTCCGTGCTTCCTTCCTTCAGGGAAAGCGTAGGGAGGCTGCCGCTGACAGAGATGCTGTCGGAGGAAATAACAGGGGTAACATCAGGCTCTGCCTTACGGATTTTCACCTTAAAGTCATGATGATCCTCATAAATGATCTTATTCTCGCCTTTGATTGCCGCCTGCACCGTAACCCGGCAGGTAAAGCTGCCCGCATCCCGGAACTCCATATTGAATAAGTCATAATCTGATTTTCTTGTTTCTTTTCCGCTCTCGTCAACCCAGGTCCAGATAAAATAGAAAATCACATCCCCGTTCTGCGCGCCCTGATAGGAAGAGTAATGGGGATGGCTGGCTGAGACATTGAGAGAAGCCGGTTTGCCGTCATAGGTCTTATCAATATCGCCGCCAAAGCCTACCTGAGGCAGATCCAGCGGCTGAATCAGCGTGAGCACCTTGCCGGTCACAAGGGAATCAGGGGTAACCCCGGTGCTGCTTCCCTTATCAAATACCCACCTCCAGTTATTGGAGGACGAACCTCCGGAAGGCTCCGGAAGCTTATAATCCGCCTTAATCGTCCAGGATTTATTATCCTTCTGCACATACTTTAAAGGCATCCGGTACAATGCCGTCCTGGCCTTAGCGACTTCATTTCCCGCCTCATCCACAAAACGCAGGGTGACAGGATAAGTCAGCTTTTCTGCGCGATCCACCGGCGGTTTGATGGTAAGCGCGTCATAGGAAGACTTGTCCAGGCAGACAACCGCAGCAAGCGCTCCCCCGCCGAATGCCGAATCCCCATATACAGTGTTCTTGCCCGAAAGATAAACGAAACGGTATCCCGCGGAATAAAAAGCATTTTCCCCTACCGACGTTATTCCTGCAGGAAGCCTGAGGCTGCCCGTCAGACCCGTACAGTTAAAAAATGCGCCTTTCCCGATGGCAGTAAGACCGGTGGCAGCAGATAAATCCAGCCCAACAAAACTGATGCTGGCGTAATTACTCTGATTAAAAGCATTATCCCCAATGCCCTTCACCGGAACGCCGCCAACCGCTGCAGGAATAACCAGCTTCATCTGATTCGTTCCCTGTGCCAGCAGCCCCTGTATATATTCGGGGTTCACCCCTGTAATAATTCCGTCCTTCCCGCAAAGGTAAGGCTCAGCGGGCGCAGGGGGTACAGGTGTCCCATTCCCGTCAGGTTCACCGGGCGTCTCCGGCGGCGCCTCCACAACAGGAGGCGCCGGGTTGGAATTCCCGCTCACGCTCCCAGCCTCATCCGCCAGGACGGTCATTCCCCCCAGAAAAAGCGTCAGCACCAAGCTGACTCCAAGCAATATAGAAACACGTCTCAAACCATTCATTAAGATGCCTCCCCTCTTATAATTGCGGACTTGTTACGCAATTACCTATTAAAAATAAACAATCTGCTTCCTTATACCCCCATTATGAACCATACCACATAGGAAAACAATGAAGTAAATCTTAAGATTAACAAAAGAATTCCAATCCGCAAAATCTTAATGAAATAGCAATACAAACCCAAAAAACAAGTAAAATTTTCCCTCAAACCGTAATAAAAATGCAATACCCCTTAAAGAAATAGTGATAAGTTTCAACAGCTTTTACGAGAATCATCTGTCCACCCTCCCATGTCCTGGAAAACCTCCCAACCGGACGGCCCGTACACTGTGGGGGTAATCCCCCTTTTAACACAATTTTAACATGGGAAGAATTTTTCTAACCCTATTTTTTTACGGACCCTGCTATACTTCAATCAGTAATCAGGGCCGGAGCCGCCAAAAGGCCTCGTCCTGATGCATTAATACAGCGATGCCGTCCCCGGGCGGCGGAAGGGAGACAGTGATGGATATATTGATTTGGCTGATAGCTGCGACAGGCATCGGCATGCTGATTTATTACTTTGTTATTTTATTGAAGGGAGAAGACAGGTAATGGAAAGCTTTATGCAATATGCGGTTTATCTTATTATCCTTGTGGTGCTGGCGGTTCCGCTGGGAGCTTATATCGGAAGGGTTATGGACGGCGGGAAGGTAATCCTTTCCCCCATCTGCGGTCCCTGCGAAAGGCTGATATATAAAATCCTCCGTATTGACAGCAGAGAGGAAATGTCCGCGAAGAAATACATAATGAGCGCGGTCATATTTAATGCAATCGGTTTTCTGGTATTGTTTTTTATGCTGCTTCTGCAGGGACTCCTGCCGCTGAACCCGGAACACATTCCGGGAAACTCCTGGCACCTGGCCTTCAACACGGCGGTCAGCTTTATGACAAATACCAACTGGCAGGCCTACAGCGGTGAAAGCGTGCTAAGCTATTTTTCCCAGATGATGGGTCTGACGGTACAGAACTTTGTGTCCGCGGCCACTGGAATCGCGGTGTTGTTTGCGGTAATCCGGGGCTTTGTCAGAGTGAAGCAAAACGGGATCGGCAATTTCTGGGCCGACCTGACCAGATCCGTTGTTTACATCCTGCTTCCGCTGGCTGTTGTGGGAAGCATCCTCATCAGCTCCCAGGGGGCGGTGCAGAGCCTGCGGCCTTATGATAAGGCGGAGCTGCTTGAGCCGGTGGCTTTGGATGAAAATGGAGAAATCATCGAAGGAGCGCATGTGGATAAAGAAACCGGCGCGGTGACGGTGGACGGGATACCGGTTGAGGCGTCCAGGATTGTTACGGAACAGGTAATCCCTCTGGGGCCTGCGGCAAGCCAGATTTCCATCAAGCAGCTGGGAACCAACGGCGGCGGCTTCTTCGGCCTGAATTCCACGCATCCCTTTGAAAATCCCACGATTTTCAGCAACCTGATAGAAATGCTTTATCTGCTTCTGATACCGGTGGCGCTCTGTTTTACCTTCGGAAGGAATGTAAAGGATAAAAGACAGGGCTATGCGATATTTGCCGCCATGTTTATCCTTCTGACGGCGGCTTTAGCTGTTTGTGCGGTAAATGAACACAACGGGACGCCTCAGCTGGCGCAGGACGGCGCGGTGGCTGTGGACAGTACGGACGGAACAGCCGGCGGAAATATGGAAGGGAAGGAAACCCGCTTCGGCATTGCCACATCCGTGACCTGGGCAGCCTGGACCACTGCGGCCTCCAATGGTTCCGTAAATTCCATGCATGATTCCTATACGCCTGTCGGCGGCCTGGTGCCCATGCTCCTCATGCAGCTGGGAGAAGTGGTATTCGGCGGCGTTGGCTGCGGACTTTACGGCATGCTTGCATTTGCCATCCTCGCCGTTTTCATAGCAGGGCTGATGGTAGGGCGCACGCCGGAATATCTGGGAAAGAAAATCGAACCCTTTGAAATGAAAATGGCTGTGCTTTGCTGTCTGGCCACACCGCTTGTAATTCTGGCAGGAAGCGGTATTGCAACGCTCCTTCCTTCCACGGCGGACAGTCTGAATAATACCGGGGCGCATGGCTTGTCGGAGGTGCTTTATGCCTATTCCTCGGCCGGAGGAAACAATGGTTCCGCCTTTGCCGGCTTCAATGCAAACACCCCTTTTATTAACGTATCCATTGGCCTGGTTATGCTGGGCGCGAGGTTCATACCCATGGCGGCCATGCTTCTGGTGGCGGGCAGCATGGCTAAAAAGAAAAAGGTGGCTGCAACGGCAGGAACCCTTTCCACCTGTAACGGGCTGTTTGTATTTCTTCTGATATTCGTGGTACTTCTGGTGGGCGCCCTGAGCTTCTTCCCGGCGTTGGCGCTGGGGCCGATTGCGGAATATTTTCAGATGGCAGGCTGAGAGATGCGCCATCCTGAACAGTTATTTTATTTAATATGGAGGTAACAGAAATGAGCAGCGGAATTAAAACAAAAAGTGCTCTTCACGATAGAAAAATGGTCCTGCGGGCCTTCAGGGATGCATTCCTGAAGCTGGCGCCATCGGCCCAGCTGAAAAATCCGGTAATGTTCCTGGTATTTGTGTCGGCGGTTCTGACCACGGTGCTGTGGCTCGTATCCCTGTTTGGAATCAGGGATGCGGCGCCAGTCTATATCCTGGGCATTACGGTTATTCTCTGGATTACCGTATTGTTTGCCAACTTTGCCGAAGCCATTGCGGAGGGCCGGGGCAAGGCCCAGGCGGACTCCCTGCGGGCTGCAAAGCAGGATGTGGGGGCGCATAAAATCCCTTCCCTCCAAAAGAAGGATCAGATCACAGACGTTGCGTCAGCAAAGCTCTTAAAAGGGGATATCGTAATCGTCAGAGCCGGGGAACAGATACCCGGTGACGGTGAGGTAATCGAAGGCGCAGCCTCCGTGGATGAAAGCGCCATTACCGGGGAATCAGCGCCGGTGGTCAGGGAAGCCGGGGGTGACAGAAGCGCGGTCACCGGAGGAACGAGAGTCCTTTCCGACTGGATTGTGATAAGAATTACCAGCGATCCCGGACAGAGCTTCCTGGATAAAATGATCGCCATGGTGGAAGGCGCGGCAAGAAAGAAAACCCCCAATGAAATTGCGCTGGAGATTTTCCTGGTTGCGTTGTCTATCATATTTATCCTGGTAGTTATGGCCTTGTATGCGTATTCCCTGTTTTCGGCAAAGCAGCTGGGGGTGGAAAACCCCACCTCCGTGACATCGCTTGTGGCGCTTCTTGTCTGCCTGGCTCCCACAACCATAGGCGCGCTGCTTTCCGCCATCGGCATTGCGGGCATGAGCCGTCTGAATGAGGCAAATGTGCTTGCGATGAGCGGCCGTGCCATTGAGGCGGCCGGCAATGTGGATACACTGCTGCTGGATAAAACGGGCACCATTACCCTGGGTAACCGGCAGGCCAGTGAATTCATCCCGGTGGACGGCCATACGGCGCAGGAGCTGGCGGATGCGGCGCAGCTGGCTTCCCTTCCCGATGAAACACCGGAGGGCAGAAGCGTGGTAATCCTGGCGAAGGAAAAATTCGGCATCCGCGGAAGAAACCTGTCGGAGGCCCCTATGGAATTTATCCCCTTTACCGCCAAAACAAGAATGAGCGGCGTAAATACGAAAGGTTCCGAAATCCGCAAGGGCGCGGCCGATTCCATGAAGGAATATGTGGAGGCGCATGGCGGGATTTACAGTGGGGAATGCGGCGATGTGGTGAAGAGAATTGCCAGCCAGGGCGGCACGCCGCTGGTGGTATCGAAGGATCATATCATTCTCGGCGTGATTTATCTGAAGGATATCATTAAGGCGGGAGTAAAGGAGAAATTTGCCGACCTGAGAAAGATGGGCATCCGGACAGTGATGGTTACAGGCGACAATCCGCTGACCGCTGCGGCGATTGCGGCGGAAGCAGGTGTGGATGATTTCCTCGCAGAGGCAACACCGGAAGGAAAGCTGGCCATGATCCGGAAGCTGCAGGCCGGGGGACATATGGTTGCCATGACCGGCGACGGCACCAATGATGCGCCGGCGCTGGCCCAGGCGGACGTGGCGGTAGCCATGAATACAGGTACCCAGGCGGCAAAGGAAGCGGGCAACATGGTGGATCTGGACAGCTCGCCCACCAAGCTGATTGACATTGTAAGAATCGGCAAACAGCTGCTGATGACCAGAGGCAGCCTGACTACCTTCAGTATTGCCAATGATGTGGCCAAGTATTTTGCAATTATACCGGCCCTGTTCATGGGGCTGTATCCCGGATTGGCGGCGCTTAATATCATGGGGTTGCACAGCGCACAGAGCGCAATCTTTTCTGCGATTATTTACAACGCCCTGATCATCGTGGCGCTGATACCGCTGGCGCTTAAGGGGGTTAAATACAGAGAGGTATCAGCAGGGAAGCTGCTTTCCCGGAACCTGCTTGTTTACGGGGCAGGCGGAATTATCGCCCCCTTTATCTGTATCAAGCTGATTGATATGATGCTGACGGCTTGCGGGCTGTTTGCCTAGGAAAAAGGCAAAGGAAGGCTCATATTTTGCAGCGCAAAGTAAGTAGGAGGATGACAGGAATGAAGGATTTCAGAAAAATTTCAGGGAAAAGCGCCCTGCTGTTTTTGATAATGATGATTTTGTGCGGTCTTTTGTACACGCTGGCCATGACCGGGATATCCGCACTTTTTTTCAAAGATAAGGCCAATGGCAGCATAATAGAGGTAAATGGGGTTAAGTACGGAAGCGGGCTGCTGGGACAGCAGTTTACGGCTCCGGAGCACCTCTGGGGAAGAATCATGATTCTGGATGTATCCACTTATCAGGATGAGGAGGGGAATCCGCTGATGTATGCGGGCGCTTCCAACAAGTCCCCCGCCGGGGAGGAATTTGAAAAACTGACCGCCGAAAGGGTCGCCATGATCCGGGAGGCAAACCCGGATGCGGATATGGATGCCATCCCGGTTGAGCTGGTTACCTGCTCCGGCAGCGGCCTTGATCCCCATATATCACCGGCGGCCGCAGAGTATCAGGTGCCGCGGATTGCACAGGCCAGGGACATTCCGGAGGAGAAAGTCAGAGAGGTGATTGCAAAGTATACAAACGGCAGGTTCCTTGGTATACTGGGAGAGAAAACTGTGAACGTGCTTGAAGTAAATCTGGCTCTTGACGGAATTCTCACAGAATGAGGAAGCAGCGCCGACAGTCCTGGGACTGCCGGCTTACTGTGATTTCAGGAACAGCCGTTTGCAGCTAAGGAGAATAGACGGAATGGATGAAAACAGACCGAATCCCGATAAGCTTCTGGAGCAGGTAAAGGAAGAGGAAGCAAGGGAAAATCAGGGAAAACTGAAAATATTTTTCGGCTATGCAGCGGGCGTGGGAAAAACCTACGCCATGCTGGAGGCGGCCCGTCAGGCGGCGGAGTCGGGAATCGACGTGGCGGCGGGCTACATAGAGCCTCATGCCCGCCCGGAAACCATGGCATTGCTGAACGGGCTGGAACAGCTGCCCGTATTGGAGCTGCCCTATAAAAATATCCTGCTGAAGGAATTTGATTTGGATGGGGCGCTTTGCAGGCACCCCCAGCTGCTTCTGGTGGATGAGCTGGCCCACACCAATGCGGCGGGCTGCCGGCATACCAAGCGGTATCAGGATATCCAGGAGCTGCTGAAGGCGGGAATCAGCGTGTATACGACCGTGAATGTACAGCATCTGGAAAGCCTGAATGATATTGTGGCATCCATCACCGGGATTACGGTGCAGGAAAGAATCCCGGATTTTGTATTTGACAGGGCGGATCAGGTGGAGCTGGTGGATATCGAACCCCAGGAACTGCTGGAACGGCTGAAGGAGGGAAAGGTTTACCGGCCCGGGCAGGCGGATAACGCCATGGATCATTTTTTCACGATAGACAATCTGACGGCGCTGCGGGAAATAGCGCTTCGCAGAACCGCCGACAGGGTGAATCGGGTGACGGAGAGGAACCGGGAACAGAACCGGGACAGCGAATATTATACGGGGGAGCATATCCTGGTGTGTCTGTCCTCATCGCCCTCCAACGCCAAGGTCATAAGGGCGGCGGCAAGGATGGCCAATGCCTTCCGCGCCCGGTTTACGGCTGTGCATGTGGAGATGCCCGGCGGTGAGGGGATGGCGGAAGAGGATGCGCTGCGGCTCCGCATGAACCAGCGGCTGGCAGAGCAGCTGGGGGCCAGGGCGGTAACCCTGTACGGCGGGGACATTACCAGGCAGATAGCGGAATATGCCAGGATTTCCGGCGTGTCCAAGATCGTTCTGGGAAGAAGCTATACGAAGCGGCGGCTTTTTTCTCAGAATGTGAATTTCGCGGATCAGCTTACTGCGCTGGTGCCCAAGTTGGAGGTCTACCTGATTCCGGACAATTATACACAGAAATATCAGCGGAAAAAACATCTGGAAAGGCTGATAGCGGCAAAGGGACAGAATTATCTGCGGGATACGTTGCTGATGGCCGCAATTCTGGCCGCCTCCACCATCCTGGCGTATCTGTTCCGACTACTTGGCATTGATGAAGCCAACATTGTAACCATATATATATTGGGAGTGCTTCTGATCGCCCTGATTACAGAAAATCAGATATATAATATTCTGGCCTCGGTGCTGAGCGTGGCATGCTTCAACATTTTTTTTACCTATCCCTATCATTCCCTGCGCGTCAGCGATCCGGGATATATGATTACCTTTTTAATCATGTTCCTGGCCGGCTTTATCACTGCTTTCCTGGCAAAAAGGGTGAAATCCTACGGCAGGCAGGCTGTAAAAAAGGCATGGAGGATGGAAATACTCCTGGATACCAGCCGGAAGCTGCAGATGGCCTCCGGAGAGGCGGCAATTGCGGAAACGGTGGCGGAGCAGCTTGTAAAGCTCCTGAACCGGGATGTGGTATATTATGCGGGAGAACCCGGGGAGGGCGTCAGGCCATACTGTTTTCCCAGGGAAAAAAACAGCCATATCCAGGAGCTGCTTTCCCCGGATGAGACGGCGGTTGCCTCCTGGAGCTTCAGGAATAATAAGCATGCAGGGGCATCCACAGGAACCCTTCCCGGCGCGAAGGGGCTGTACCTGGCGGTACGCAGCGCCAACGCAGTATATGGTGTGGTGGGCATCTGCCTGGGGGAAGGCTTCCTGCCTGCCTTTGATGAAAGCATACTGAACGCCATGCTGAACGAGGCGGCGCTGGCGCTGGAAAAGGAAAAGAGCATGGAGGACCGTAACCAGGCGCGGCTGCGCATTAAGCAGGAGCAGCTGCGCAGCAATCTTCTCCGGAGCATTTCCCATGATTTGCGGACGCCCCTTACAAGCATTTCCGGCAATTCGGGTATGTTGATGGACCGGGGGGACAGCCTGAGCCGGGAGCAGAAGCAAAAGCTGTATGAGGATATTTACGATGATTCCGTATGGCTGTATAACCTGGTGGAGAACCTGCTGTCCGTAACGAAGATTGAAAACGGCAGCATGGAGCTGAAGCTGCAGCCGGAGCTGCTGGAGGATGTGATTGACGAGGCGCTTAACCATATCCGGAGGAGGCTGCGCGGGCATAAGATACAGGTCCGCCTGGAGGACGAATTTCTCATGGCCTGGATGGATGCCAGGCTGATCATGCAGGTGATCATGAATATTGTGGACAATGCCATCAAATATACGCCGGAGGATTCCCATATCGATATTTCCGCAAAAAAGCTGGGTGACAGGATTTATGTGAATATTGCGGACGATGGGCAGGGGATTCCAGATGACAGAAAGGAAAAGGTATTCGACCTTTTTTACACGGGAGAATACCAGGCGGCGGATGGTACGCGCAGCATGGGGGTAGGGCTTTCCCTGTGCCGTTCCATTGTGGAGGCGCACGGAGGCCGGCTGGAGGTACGGGACAATGTCCCCCGGGGGACCTTTTTTCTGTTTGATTTGAAGGCGGAGGATTTGGGCAGGGATATTTCGCAGGCGGCTCTGTAAAAAGAGGCGCCTGCGGAAGGAAAGGTGCGTTTGAAGTATGGAAACAAAACATAGCCTTCTGATTGTGGAGGATGAAAAGGCAATCTCCAATCTGATTGCGACTACCCTGGAAACCCAGGGCTATCATTATGAAAAGGCATCCAACGGGGCGCAGGCCCTGATGGAAATCACCTCCCACAGCCCGGAAATCATTCTTCTGGATCTGGGTCTGCCGGATATGGACGGCGTGGAGATTATACGCAGGGTCAGGAGCTGGTCTTCGGTCCCGATTATAGTTATCAGCGCGCGCACGGAGGATCAGGATAAAATAGAAGCGCTTGATGCGGGTGCGGACGATTACCTCACCAAGCCCTTCAGCGTGGAGGAGCTGCTGGCAAGGCTGCGTTCCACCTTCCGGCGCATCAGCTACATACAGTCTGAAAACGGGCAGGTAACCACTGTTTTTACCAACGGGGATCTGAAAATAGATTTTGCGGCGGCGGAGGTCCATATGGGAGAGAAAGAGCTGCATCTGTCTCCCATTGAATACAGGCTGTTGTGCGAGCTGGCGAGAAACGTGGGCAAGGTGCTCACCCATCAGTATCTGGTGAACAAGGTATGGGAAAATGTAAATGTGAGCGATATCCCTTCCCTGCGCGTCTATATGGCAACCCTGCGCAAAAAGATCGAGCCGGACAGGGAAAATCCCCGCTACATCCAGACCAGGGTGGGAATCGGTTATAAAATGAACCGGTTGTAGGCCGGAAAGGGGTTTTTATGAGCAGGAAAGAGGAACAGGCGGGACCTGGCGCAAGGGATGGGCGGCTGTGGCCGCTTTATACGCTGGAAACGGCGGTGTTTCTGCTGTCAGCCACATTGGTGGGAATGCTGTTTCATAAAATAGGTTTTAAGGAAACAAATGTGGTACTTTTATATATCCTGGCCGTATTTATCACCTCCAGCCTCACCAGAGGCTATTTCTGGGGAATTCTGGCCTCGGTGGCGGCCACTCTTACCTTCAATTATTTTTTCACAAGGCCTTACCATTCCCTTCAGTTTTATGATGCGGGCTATATGGTTACCTTTGCGGTCATGACCGTGGTGGCCTTCGTGACGAGCACGCTCACCTCCAGGAAGAAGGAAAATGCCGAAAGGGCGTTGGAAAAAGAGCGGGAAACACAGGCCTTATACCGCCTTACCAGTCGTTTGACGGAGGCGAAGGAGCTTTCGGATGCGGCGGAAACTGCGGTTGTAATTATCAGTGATTTGCTTGGCTGCCAGGCTGCCTGCCTGTGTTATGATGAAAAGGGAAGCCCGGAAAAGACCTTCCTGCAGCGGACGGAGGAAGGAACGCTTGTCATTAAAAGGCTGGAGGGCGAAGAGGAGCTGAAGAAAAGGCTGGGGCAGCTGCATACGTCCTTTGCTGTCGGGCTGGAATTTTATGACTGGCCCGTTTACGGAGGGCAGGGAATTCTGGGCGTGGTACGGATTCCGGCGGAAAAGGCGGCCGGATTTGATGATGCGCAGATGGTTTTTCTGCATTCCATGCTGGAGTGTGTGGCTCTGGCCATGGATCGGATACTGGCGGTCAGGGAGCAGGCAGCCTCCCAGCAGCAGATACAGCAGGAAAGGTACCGGGGGAATCTGCTCCGGGCAATATCCCATGATCTGCGTACGCCGCTTTCAGGAATTATGGGCACGTCGGAAATGATTATGGATATGTCCTGCAGAGAGGATCCCCGCTATGAGCTGGCCCTGGGGATCCATAAGGATGCCGTCTGGCTCCACGGCATGGTGGAAAACATCCTCGGCCTTACAAGGCTGCAGGAAGGACGGATGGTGATCCGCAGGCAGGAGGAGGCGGCAGAGGAAATTGTAGGCGGCGCGGTGGCCCGGATGGCCGGCAGGGCGCCGGAGCATGAAATTCAGGTGGAGGCGCCGGAGGAGGTGCTCATGGTGCCCATGGATGCCAGGCTGATTATGCAGGTGCTGATTAATCTCCTGGATAATGCGGTAAAGCATACCGATGTGACGCAGGAAATCAGGGTGACGGTAAAAAAGGACAGCCGGGGAGAAAATGCCGTATTCACCGTAGCGGACAGAGGAGAGGGCATTGCTGCGGAGGATCTGCCGAATATTTTTCAGACCTTTTATACCTCGCAGATCAAGCCGGTGGATTCCCGGAAGGGAATCGGGCTGGGTCTGACCATCAGCGAATCCATAGTCCGCCAGCACGGCGGGAGGATGGAGGCCCATAACAGAACGGACGGCCCGGGGGCGGAATTTATTTTCACCCTGCCCCTGAAAACGGATACGGCGGAGGAGAAAGCTGTAAATGACGGAAAGGAGCAGGTCAATGGAACAGTATCATGAGACGGTTCTGGTGGTGGAGGATGATATACAGATCAGGAATTTTATCTGTTATGCGCTGAAGGCTGAGGGCTTCCGGTGCATAACCGCAGGAAATGCGGCAACGGCCATGAAGCAGCTGCTGGCGGAGCCGGCGGACATGATGCTTCTGGATTTGGGCCTTCCCGACATGGATGGCGGGGAGGTGCTGAAAAAGGTAAGGGAGTGGTCGGAAATGCCTGTCATCATCGTATCCGCCAGGGATCAGGACAGGGAGAAGGCCGCTGTTCTGGATATGGGCGCGGATGACTATCTGACAAAGCCCTTCTCTGCAACGGAGCTGTTGGCGCGCATCCGTGTGGCACTGCGCCACCTTTACCGTCAGGGGCTTCCCCGGCCGCAGTCGGTGTACCGGGTGGGAGGCCTGGAGCTGGATGTGGAAAAGCATACCGCTTCCCTGGACGGCGAACCGCTGCACCTGACCCCCATGGAATTTTGCCTGATGTCTCTGCTTATGAAAAATGCGGGCAAGGTGCTGACCAGCGGTTACCTGCTGAAGGAGGTCTGGGGCGTTTCCTATGATTCCGATACCCAGGCCCTCCGTGCCCTGATGGCGGCCCTGCGCCGTAAAGTAGAGAAGAATCCGGCCAAGCCGCGGTATCTCCTGACGGAAATCGGAGTGGGGTATCGGATGGCTGATGAATAGCCGCCGTGACTTCATGATTTTAATTCACAACATTCTCACACGCCTGCCCTAAACTCTCACACCACTCTCACAGGCTTTCCGTTAAAATAAGTTTATCAATAAGAAATGGAAAGCTGATTGAATATGATTACAGGTGATATCAGACATAGAAGCGCTGAAGAGCGCGGATAGGAGTGAAAATGAGAACAGCAACAATAGCGGGAACAAAGCAGGAATATTTGGATTGGTTAAGTGAAAATGTAAGAGGTCTTCTAAATGACTGTTGTATGGGAGAAACCAGGGAAATGATATGTGAAGCGATGAAGGAGTATCCGGATGCGGCGCAGCCTCATAACCTGCTGGGAATTCTGATGGAGATGCAGGGAAACCATGTTGCAGCCATGAAGCATTTCCGGGCGGCTTCAGTACTGGATCCCACTTTTCTTCCTGCAAGAAAGAACATGGAGAACTACGGCAGCTTTTCCAGGCCGGGAGCAGCCGCATATACAATGGAGGACTGCGGAATGGCTGAAAAAAAGGAACACTTTAAAATTGAGTATGATGAAAACGGCATCTGCCATGTAGTTAAGAGAAATGGAGAAAACAAAGGCTTTTTTCATTGAAAAAACCAGATGATGCAGATGAAAAGGGTCGGTAAGGCAGGCTGGGGGTCTGTCTTACCGACCGCCATGCATCTCATATGAAATGCCCCGGAGTCACCCCCACTACCTTTTTAAACTTCTTAATAAAGTAAAAATAATCATTAAAGCCCACTGCTTCACTGATTTCAGCCAGGCTCAAATCGGTGTGGGAGAGCAGTTCCTTGGCCTTGCCTATTCTCAGCTCCGTCAGATACTGGGAATAGGTAAGGCCTGTTTCATTTTTTATCAGGAAGCTTACGTAAGAGGAATTCAGGTGAAAAAGCTCGGAGAGCTTTTTCAGGGAGACATCCTTTTCATAATTTTCATTCAGATACTTGATAATCTGCATGAAGGAGGAAGCCTCAGATGCATTCTGAGGCTGCGGCGGCACAGGCTCCGGCGTGCGCAGGCGGGCTTCCATTTCTTCGAGGACATCTGCAAAGGAGCCATAAGTTTCCGCAAGCTGTTCGTAACCGTTCAGGAAGTGTTCGTCAGATCCCGGAGAGGAATCAAGGAAGGGGCTGGCATATACCAGGTTATAAAAACGATAGGCGCTGCCAATATCCAGAAGAAGCGCGCAATTCTGTTTTTGCAGCTTATGCAGGAAGGCAAGGAGGGAATCCGCCGAAGCCAGCGCCTCCTGCAGCTGTCTGAAAAATTCTTCCGTAAGGCTGGCGGAAACGGGAACCTCCGTCAGGCAGGAAGCGCCGGTGATAAAAAACTGGCAGGCCATCAATTCCGCTTCCGTCACTCTGTCCTTCAGCTGGGCAGGGGACAGGGGAGCGGCTGGCAGGCTGATGCCGCATTTTTCCGTGCTTTCCCCAATGAGGCGACAGGCGGCATCCCGCTGGAAGGGTTTTTCGCTCAGGTACAGATACTTCCTTTTCCCCAGACGGACCGTCAGCCCGGCTTCCAGCGCTTCCCCGCAGTCCGGCATACGCACGGAGGATGCGATATACAGCTCTCCGTCGGTGAAGCCGAAATCCCGGAGAATGCTCCGCAGGGGGGCTTCCTCTCCTTCTTCCATATAATCCAGCAGTGTGTCGGCCTGTAAGGAAACTTCCCTTCGGATGTTCCGGACAGCCTGGCGCAGGAGCTTTAGAAGCTCGGGAATATCCACAGGCTTCAGGCAATAGCCCAGCACACCCAGCTGGATGGCGCGCTGGGCATAGGAAAAGTCCGCATAGCCGCTGATCAGGATGATCTGGATATTGGGATTGGATTCATGAAGCCTCTCACACAGCTCCAGGCCGTCCAGGCCGGGCATGCGGATATCCGTGATAATAATGTCCGCTTTTTGGGCTTCCGCAAGGCGGAGGGCGTCCCGCCCATTGGAGGCGGTGCCTGCGGCGGAAAGCCCCAGCTTCGTCCAGGGAATGGAAGCGGTCAGCATTTTTACTATTCTGCTTTCATCGTCGGCAATGATAACACGAAACATAGTTTTGCTCCTTTATAAGGTCTGCTTTGAAGGGGGGACAGGAGGGCTGTTGAGGTCCTGTCAGGCAGGGTTCTGCGCAGCCTCGGCGGGCAGCGTCAGGAGAATGCGGGTTCCCTCCCCAGGTTCGGAATCCAGCGTGAGTCTGTAGTCCTTGCCATAGTTAAGAAGGATTCGATGCGCCACGTTGAGTATTCCTACATGCTGCTGGGAATAGGTGTTGATGATGCTGATATCGGCCAGATGCGTCTGAAGCTGTGCAAGCTGATCCGGAGGAATGCCGATGCCGTCGTCCTGGATGGTAATCAGCAGTCTGTTTTCCTGCGCCCTTGCCCCGATGAACAGCGTACCCTTCCGTAAGGCGGGTTCTATGCCGTGGAAAACTGCGTTTTCCACCAGCGGCTGAAGCAGGAACTTCATAATAGGCACATCCATGGCTTCCGGGCGGACGCTGCAGATGACCTCCAGCTTCCCGGGGAAACGTGCCTTCTGGATATCCAGATAGGCCATGGTGATTTCCAGTTCCTGGGATAAGGGGACGATTGCCTGGCCCTTCACATTATACCGGAACAGTCTGGCCAGGGCGTCGGACATGCCGGCGATTTCCGGCACCTGCTCTTCCAGGGCAATGTCCCGGATGGATTCCAGGGTATTATAAAGAAAATGAGGATTGATCTGACTGCGCAGGAATTCCAGCTCCGCCTGCTTTTTTTCCAGTTCTGTTTCATATAAGGAAACTGTGGTGTTGTAGAGCTGGCGGGTTAGTGTCTGCTGCTCCTCAATGAGTTCGTGGAAGGAATCATTCAGAGTGCGGATTTCAGTACAGCCGTCCAGCTGCAGGGGCTTTCTTTTTTTATTCAGGGGCTTCTGCCTGATTTCCCCGATATAGCAGGAAAGCTGGTTCAGCGGGGAGACCATATTGTGAAGCAGCGTATACATGAAAAATGCCAGAAGGATAAGCGAGACCGTAATAATCAGGGTGATTATCACAGTGGTATGCAGAACCTCCCGGTGAAGCTGTCGTTTATCAATGGCGCTGATGATAGAGTACCCCATGCCGGAAACCGGCGTGACATAAATAAGATAATCATGGGTATCGTAATGCATGGTTTCTCCTGTGGTTAAGGCGTTCTTTTTTTCACAGCATTCCAAGAGGCTGCGGGTGATATCCTCCGGGCAGTTAAAGGAAAAGATATTCTCCCTGACGTCAGTCAGAAGAAAATAGGTGGTGCCCTCCTGCTGTGTAGGAAGAATAATCGGCGCCTTCCTCAAATCAATGGAGAGAATCAGGCTCCCCTGGTATTTCCCGTAGTTGGCCATCTCATGCATACCGTATACGTTGCAGCCAAAGACCATCCGTTTTTCCCGGGAACGATTGGAATCCGTGAGAGGGGAGGATAAAAAACCGAAGCTGTAAAGTCCGTGAGTCCCTTCCATTTGTGCGGAAAGGCGGCGCAGCGTATCTGCGTCATACACATTGGACCAGGACATTTCAGAGGAGACCAGGGCAATATCGCTGATATCCTGGTTCATGATGGAATAAGAAGAAAACTGGACAAGCAGCTCCTTCACGTATTTCTGGGTTTCAGAGGAATAGGGAGTATGCAGGAGCCCTTCAATATTGCGGTCAAAGAGCAGGGTATTGAAAATGGAGTCGATACGCTGAAAAAGGTAATTTATTTCCCCATCGAATTTCTGGGACGTATTTCTGGCATAGGATGCGGCATTCTTCAGCAACAGGCGGTCCAGCGCAGTATAAGATACGATGGAAAGAATCAGGCAGAGGGCGGCCATACACCCCAATATAATCTGAAACTGCTTCTTAATGGATAGCTTTGACATATTCTCCTCCCCCTTCCTTATAGATAAAAGTATAGCATACCCCTTCGTAACCCTGTATGGAAAAATGCCGGATCCCATCTAAAAAAAATCCATTTTTATGTAAAAAAGTCCCGATTCCTAAAATTTATCCATTTTCTGGGATGCAAACTCCCCTGATTTGACCATACTTATCCGTTCTGTATTTCCCTATAATTAAAGACAGAAAAGCATAAAACAAACAGCGAGGTGAAGGGATGAGACGGGAAAAAAGGGTGGCTTTGAAGCCAAAGGGCAATTTCAGAAAGCATTTTCGGAATGACTGGATGCTTTATGCTATGCTTCTTCCGGTTCTTCTGTGGTATGTGATATTTTGCTATCTGCCCATGGGGGGCATCAGCCTGGCTTTTAAAAATTACCAGTACAATACGGGATTGTGGCACAGCCCATGGATCGGGCTGACGCACTTTCAAACCATGTTTAAGGATGCGGAGTTCTGGAGGGCTTTTAAAAATACGCTGATTTTCAGTTTCGGGAAATTATTGTTCCATTTTCCCATGCCGATACTTATGGCAATTGCCCTGAATGAAATCCGGCAGCCGAGAGTGAAAAAATTTTTCCAGACAGTGTTTACCTTCCCGCATTTTATTTCATGGGTGGTGCTGTCGGGAATCCTTATCAGTATGTTCGCCTCCAACGGTATTGTAAACCAGGTATTGGGAGCGCTGAAGCTTCCGGAGGTATCGCCCCTGATGTCATTGAAAGCCTTCCGGCCGTTCATATGGATTTCCAATATATGGAAGGAATGCGGCTGGGACGCCATTATCTATATGGCGGCTTTGACGGGTATTGATCCCCAGCTATATGAGGCGGCCAGTATAGACGGCGCGAACCGGTTCCAGAAAATGCGTTTTATAACCTGGCCGGGTATCCTGGGCGTTGTCTGCACCATGCTTATTCTCCAGATCGGCGGCATTATGGGAGGCGCTTCCTTTGATCAGATATTTAATCTGTATTCCTCCCCGGTCTATCCGGTGGCAGATATTATCGACACCTATGTATTCCGCCAGTCCTTCCAGGTGGGGACCAACTTTGGCTATACTACGGCCATTGGCCTGCTGAAATCAGTAATCGGCGTAGTTATGATTACCATTGCCAACAAAGTGGTGGTAAGCGCCGGAGAAGAAGGGCTGTTCTGACAGGAGGGAGGATTATGAAAAAAAGAAAAATATCGCTGTTCGATGTGATTTTATATCTGGTTTTCGGGCTGATAGCCCTGATAACTATTTATCCGTTTTATAACGTGCTGATAGTGTCTTTGGCCAATACCCTGGCCAGCGCCACCTATTCCCCATACCTGTATCCGCATGTATTTGACCTGACGGGATATAAAACCATTATGAGCGACACTTATTTTTACAGGTCGCTGGGAACCACGCTGTTCGTCACCATTGTGGGAACCACCTTAAATATGGTATTCTCGGTTACAGCAGCCTATGTACTGTCCAGGAAAAGGCTGATAGGGAGAAAATTTTTTCTCAGTGCGATCCTGTTCACCATGCTGTTTTCAGGCGGATTGATTCCCACTTATCTGGTGGTAAGCGGCCTTGGGCTGGACAACAGCATCTGGTCCATGATTTTTCCAAGCATGATAAGCACCTATTACCTGATTATCATGAAGAATTATTTCGTCAGCCTTCCGGCCAGCCTGGAAGAAGCGGCCAGGATAGACGGGGCTAATGAATTTGTGGTGATGACGCGTATTTTTATTCCCATTTCCAAGCCGTTTATGGCAACCTTCCTGCTGTTTTATGCAGTGGAGCGATGGAACGAATGGTGGAATGCTTACCTGTATATCAGTGATAAAAATATCAAGCCGCTGCAGATTTATCTCCGGGATGTTCTGGTCAATTTCAACAGCCAGCTGGCCACCCAGGCGCAGTCCATGATGAGCAGCCATAATAAAGTATTTGTCCAGTCCATCCAGATGGCGACTATCATTATCACCATGCTGCCTATCCTGTGCGTGTATCCTTTTGTACAGAAGTATTTTGTAAAGGGCGTATTGGTCGGTTCCGTCAAGGAATAGGCCTGAAATAAAGAATGAAGGAGAGAAAACGTATGAAAAAGATGAAAAAATTAACAGCGGTCTTAATGGCAGTCACCATGGCGGCAGGCTTACTGGCAGGCTGCGGCGGGCAGACAGGAGCAGGCGCCCCGGCGGAAACGGGAAAAGCGCCGGAGGCCTCCGAGGCCGGGGCAGCGGCCGCGGAAACTTCAGAAGCCGTATCCGCCGGCGCGGAGCCGGTGGAGGTTACCATTGCCATATGGGGAGCGGAGGACGGATTGTCCGGCGGGGAAAATGATCCCATTTACAAGACAATAGAAGAAAAAACAGGTGTGAAGCTCGTTCCCCAGAATGTGACCTGGGACGATGCGGATCAGAAAATTCAGCTCTGGGCGACAAACGGCCAGCTTCCGGATATCTTTGCCGGGGATTTCGTAAGCAAGTCCTTTTACGGAAAGTGGATTGAACAGGGCGTGATCCGGGCGCTTCCGGATGACCTTTCCGCTTACCCCAACCTGCAGGAATATCTGAAGATGGACAGAGCGGTTGCGGCTATGAGAGACGGCCATTATTATATGATCCCCCGTCAGACCTACGGGGATATTTCCTACAGCGTCCAGGACAGGAACGTGGTATACCGCTGGGATCTGGCGCAGGCTGCAGGAGTGACCAAAGAGCCGGAAACCTATGACGAGTTCCGGGATATGCTGAAGAAAATAATCGAAGCGGATCCGGAAGGAAAGAATGTGGGCGGCCTTACCCAGGCGCTTCCCAGCCTGCTGGGCGGATTCCTGTATCCTTACGGCGGAATCATCGACAAAAAATGGGTGGTAAAGGACGATCAGTTTGTACCCGGCTATTTTGCAGGGGATATGAAGGCAGCCATGCAGCTTGCCAGAGATATGTATCAGGAGGGAACTATTGAAAAAGACGTGGCGCTTGCAAAGCTGGATACTTCCAAGGAAAAATTCCTTCAGGGACAATCGGCGGCCATGGTATTCGCGGGAGCAGGCCCTGCATGGCTGTACGATCAGATTGGAAAGGATTATGAAGCCCTGTACGGCCGCAGCTTCCTGGACGATGTGAAAATAGCGAAGCTGTATCCCGGCGTCGATGGAAAGAAGTATTACTTTGTAGATACGGAATCCTGGTCGGAGAGCTATATCTCCGCAAACGTGGACGATGCCAAGATGGCGGCTATCTGCAAGCTGTATGATTTTCTCTACAGTGAAGAAGGAAAACGTCTGGTATTCTGTGGCATAGAAGGCGAGGATTATGATCTGAAGGATGGCATGGTTGTGATGAAAGAAGGCGTGGATCTGGCCGAAAAATATCCGTTCATGAATCCGAATTCCAGCGTAAACAGCATTGCTATGTGGAATCCTTCGGATTGGGATATGACATTCCCCAGCACTCGTCCGCAGGAATATAGGGAGCTTAACGAAGCAAGGCATCAGGATGCGGTTCAGAATGGTTATCTGCCTGAATACTATGATGCGATTATGTTCTTAAGCACGCCTTTGAAGGATAATTTTGTCTATAATTCGGATGATGATTTAATGCAGATTATGATGGGGACGGAACCTGTGGATAAGATGGTGGATGATCTGATGGCCAATTATGAATCCAAAGGGCTCAGCGATATGATCACTGAGGTGAATGCAGCCGCCGAAGCGGCAGGCATTACCAAATAAATTAAAAACGCACAGGACACAAGTCTGGCTAATGCACAAAAAGCCTCAGGCAGGCGGCGCGGCACCGTATCGGCGGTCTGCGCGCCTGTTTGCAAACGGTGGGACAGCCGGACAGAAGGGGAAGGGAAAAAGATGATGAAAGAAAAAATAAGGTACGGAAAGGTGACGCAGGCGGAGGAATTTTTATTTCCGGACAGTGAATTGGGCGTATTGCCGGATAAACTGCGCCTGGCAGCTGCAAAGAACGGAAGGAGGGGAATCCAGCTGCTGCTTCCCACATTGGGGGAAAAGGCCGTATGCACTTTTAGCAGCGGGGATTTTACGGCGGAATGGTATGGGATGAGGGCGGTGCCGGTGGAATATAATACCGGAAACGGCGTGGCCCAGGGAGGCGGCATGGTTCTTATGGACCCGGTGGAAGAAAAACCGCCCTATGCCATAAGGGAAGCCCCCTTTCAGGTCTATGACTGTTTGATGCCACGTCCGGAGGGCATCGTGGAGGCAAAAGACGGGAGGGCAGCCATTTATTTATGCCTTGTTCCCGGAGAAAATATCCGGGAGGGAACCTGCCAGGCAGAGGTCAGGGTTGCGCTGGAGGAAGGGGAATGCCGCCTTTTGCTGGAAATAGAGGTATATGGGGTGCGGATCCCGGAGGAGGAATTCCAGATCACCAACTGGTTCAGCATCCCGGCCATCTGCCGTTTTCATAAGACTGGACAGGGAGAACCGGCTTTCTGGGAGGTGCTGAAAAAATATATTGCCCTGATGCGGCGGGCAAGGCAGACCTGTTTTTACATACAGCTGGATAAGGCCTGTGTGGCGGGAACGGATCCGTACCGGTTTGATTTTTCGTATCTGAAGGAAATGATAAGCCTTTTTTTTGACAGCGGAATGAAATATCTGGAAATCGGGCCGCTGCTGTCACGGGGGTTCAGGGAAGATGGTTCCCCGGATATGTTTACCGGCGCTTTCCGCTGCATGGCGGCGCCGGAGGTGGATCTTGATTCCTGGGAGGGCTATGAAATTACGGTCCGTTTCATCCGGGCACTGGCGGATTTCCTGAGGGAAAACGGATGGGATGATAAGGTGATGGTGCACATCCATGATGAACCGGATATCCATGTGGATTCGGAAAAAACACTGGAATCCCGAAAGAGACAGTATTATCTCACCGCTTCTATACTGAGAAAATATCTGCCAAGGGTGCGGATCATTGAGGCGGTCAGCACTTCCGGCTTCAGGGGAGGAATTGATATCTGGGTGCCCGGCACGGCGGGCTATGAGGCGGACCGGGAGGGCTTTTTACGGCTGACGGACCTGGGGGAAGAGGTATGGAATTATGTCTGCTGCGGGCCTCAGGGATTTTGGCTGAACCGTTTCCTGGACTTTGCTCTGATTAAAAACCGGCTGCTTTTCTGGGGCTGTGAGGCCAACCGTCTGACCGGTTTCCTGCACTGGGGCTTCAACCAGTTCCCGGAGGGAATGGATCCCTTCCGGGCGACCAGCTGTCCCAACGATACCGGGCTGGGAACGAACTTCCCCTGCGGTGATTCATTTCTGGTGTATCCCGGAACCGGGAAGGAAGTATGGCCGGGCATGCGCCTGGAAGCACAGCGGCGGGGGGCGGAGGATGCGGAACTTTTAAAGCTCCTCCGGAAGAAAGACAGAACGCTCCATGATAAGCTGATGGGCCGCCTGTTTGTCAGCAATGAAAAGTATTGCGATGATCCGCAGGTTATGGAGGAGGTATATGAAGAGCTGCTGCGCGCCTTAAGTTAACCAAAATTCAGGAAAGTGAAATCTTTATAAAGCCGTCCGGAATGCTTTTCCCGAAAAATATTTTGTGTTATGATAAAAAAGGCCGCAGCGCATCAGCGCACAGGCCGGAATAACACAGGGCTGCGGCCCGGATGTTAAAACAGCCGGAAAAAGGCGGAATCCGGAAGCAGTCGGTTATAAAGGAAAAGGATTATGGAAGAGAAAAGAACGGAAGAATTACAGGAAAAGGATTTGGCCTCGGATCCCTTTACCCGGATTATGGAAGGGGAGCGCCCGGAGGAACTGCTGGAGTCGGCGTTTCCCTTCCTGGAACTGATGAGCAGATACCGCTGCGCCATGATGGAGGTGGAGACCAAGCTCCGGGTGCTGGATGAGGAATTCTCCATGACCTATAACAGGAATCCCTTTGAAACCATCAAGTCGCGGCTGAAGAAGCCCATAAGTATCATTGATAAGATGCGCAGAAAGGGAATGCCGCTTTCCGTAGAAAATATAGAACGGACACTGAACGATATCGCAGGAGTGCGCGTAATCTGTTCCTTCCCGGACGATATCTATGCGCTGGCCGCCATGCTGGTAAAGCAGGACGATATTAAGCTGATTGAGAAAAAGGATTATATCGCCCATCCCAAACCCAACGGCTACCGCAGCCTGCACCTGATTGTGGAGGTGCCTATTTTCCTTTCCAACTGTAAGAAATATATGCGGGTGGAGGTGCAGTTCCGCACCATCGCCATGGACTTCTGGGCAAGCCTGGAGCATAAGCTGAAATACAAGAAGGAAATTGACCACTCGGAGGAAATTGCGCAGGAACTGGAAGCGTGCGCGGAAATCATCAGCAGCATGGATGAAAGGATGCAGGAGATACGCAACCGGATTGAGAGAGGGTAGCAGGAAAACAGAATCAGGTTTATAAAAAAAAGGTGCCGCGGTGCGGCATCTTTTTTTACGGCCAGGGCCGGAGTGGCGGTCGCCGGCCGCCCGGCGCTTCGTCCTCCCTGGCAGGAAAAATTATGCAGTAAGAAAGGGATTGTGTTACCCTCTTAAATGCTTCATAATACAATAGTGATGCAGGGATCCGCGGAGGAAACCGGAAGGTTCCTTCCCAACTGCTGATGGATGCCGTATCGCAGGCAGGACTGCGGTATGCGGGAGGAATAGGTATGAAGAAAGCACGCAAACTCAACTATATTCATTTTGTGATTACCTATAATTTTGTTCTGCTGATACCAATGATCATTGTGTTCTGCAGCGTCTTTATCATGGAAGGCAGACAGCAGGTACAGAAGATAGAGGCGATGCTCAGAAGCTATGGCGAGAGGGAAGAGGAATACTGGCATCAGCAGATGAGCGTGGTCAATTTTTATAATACGGAATGCAGATATGATAAAAGGTATAATTCTTACTATGCGGAGAAGCCGCCCGGATATTTTCTGGATATTGAAACGGATCTGAAGCAGAAGGAAGAAAATTTCCCGTTTGTGGAGAATATTTATCTCTATCAGCCGGATCGGGAACGGGTGCTGTCCTCCGGCGGCCTGTATGAGGCGGGTTATTTTTTTCAGTCCATCTGTATGATGGAACGGGATTTCCCTGAGGAACAGGAAGCCATCTGTGCCAGAAAGGCGGTGGGAAAACGGCAGCAGGAAAAAATGGTTCTGATCTGTCCGCTGCGTACCTGGGGAAAGTCGGGAGAAAACGAGGTGCAGTACCTTCTTTTTACCATAACAAGGGCCAGGCTGAAGGAGCAGTTTGGAATCAGCGAGTTTCCGGAAAGCGGCGTGACCAGGATCATTCATGACGGTGTGGTTCTGTATGAGCTGGGAAGGCCTGCAGATGGTCTGGAGGAGGAGAAGGATTATCTTACATACACGAGGGATCTGGATTCCGGCTTCCGGGTCATCCAGATGATCCCCAAAGACGTGGTATATAAGAATATGGAGCCGTTTCTGAAGGGCTATGGCATCTGGTTTGGCTGTTCGGTGGTGACGGGCTTTGGACTGGCCCTGTATTTTTCCAGGCGGCGTTACCGTTCCTTCCAGTGGCTTATGGAGAATAATGAGGAGCTGGAGGAGGAACGCAACAGGCTGCGGGCGGAGAAATGCTTATATGAGCTTTTGAGACAGGATATCCAGGAGGGGGATGAGCTGTGGAAAAGCTGCCTGGAAAATGGAATCTATGTGAACAGACGGTATAAATTTTTCGTTATTGTTCCCCAGGACAGTGAAAGAAACCAGGAGATATGCGATTTCTTCAATAAACAGATGAGCGGCAGCAGTATTACCACCGCCTATCCACTGGCTCTTTTTGAGGAGGCGAGGGTATATCTGATCTGTTCGGACGAAACAAGGATAGAGCTTGAGCAGAAGCGGGACAGATGCAGTAAAATGGGCGCGGATATCGGGATCGGGGAGCTGTGTATGGACATATCCCGAATCCGGCAGTCCTACCGGGAGGCCTCCCGGGCGCTGCGCAGCCTGGATAAAACGGGAAAGGGCTATCCGGAGGTGGAGTTGAATGCCTTCCGGGAAGCGGTGGAGCTTGGCGATACGCTGCGGGCGGATGTATTGCTGGAGGGGCTGTTCGACACGATAAAGGAAGTGAAGGAAACGGCGGCCGTCTGTATTCTCTGGGATATGCTGCGTATGGCGGAGCTGGATCCGGAGCTTTTATTCGAAGAGGAAAAGGACGGGCTAGTGAAGTCCGCGGATCGGTGGAAGGAGCGGATAAGGGAGGCCCTGAGCTGCCGGAAGGAACAGGAAAGGCCGCAGCAGGCCGAAGCGGCCGGAGGCTATCGGAAGAAAAATATCGTGGATGTACTCACCTATATTCACGAGCATTATCTGGAGGACAATTTCTCCGTAAAATATATGGCCTCCGAATTTGAAACCTCCGTCTCCAACTTAAGCCATTTCTTCAAAAAGAATCAGGGTATGAGCATATCGCAATATGTGGAGAATATTAAAATGGAGCGGGCCAGGGAGCTTCTGGAGGAAAGTGACAGAAAGGTATCGGAAATTGCCCGGCTGCTGAGATATGGAAGCAGCACGGTGTTCATTGAGGTGTTTAAAAAACAGACTGGAATGACGCCGGGGGCTTACAGGGAACAGATCAGGAAACAGGATTTTTAGTCGGCTGCATACGAAACGGGCTTTGGAGGAGACTCCCAGGCCCGTATTCTTTTAATGAATTGGGGGCTGAAAATTGAAAATTCCTGTATTATTTTCATGAAAGCGATACATTATTCAAATGTATGATATATACGGAATGAAAAAATAACGATATGATTGGCGCATCAGATACAGCTGGTGTGCATAGTGCACAAAAAAGCTGCGAAAAAAGTCCAGCTAAGAAATGTCAATAGGTAAAATGAAAAATGTTTACAAAGTTTTTTTCAAGCAGCTGATGTAAAAAAGGGTAACCTTAATAAACCCATTGCCATGGGATTTTAAAATGTAATTCA
>NZ_VUMI01000070.1 GCF_009696275.1 Eisenbergiella porci | reverse complement strand
GTCCATTTCAGCGAGACCGCCAAAGAGACGATGGAGGACAAAATCAAGCGTCTGCTCCGTGAAGAAGTCCGCAGAATGTGACTTCTTTGTAAACTTGATTAAAAAGTCCTTGACAATTCGTTTCTGGCAAGACCGCTAAGTCGATTTTGATTTCCTGCGGCGCTCGTCTGGCTCCTTTTGATATTCAGGAGGTCAGAGATGTGACTGCCTATGACGAGTTGCAGTTGGATACTCTCGGAGATAAGAAAACGGCGCTCTTTCTGATTATGTCAGATACGGATGCGACGTTTAATTTTTTGATCTCCATGATTTACACACAGCTGTTCAACTTGTTGTGCGAGAAAGCAGATGATGTGTACGGCGGCAGACTGCCGGTTCATGTGCGCTGCTTGATTGATGAGATGGCAAACATCGGTCAGATTCCCAATCTGGAAAAACTGGTAGCGACAATCCGAAGCCGTGAAATATCGGCTTGCCTTGTTCTCCAGGCACAATCACAGCTGAAAGCCATTTATAAAGACAATGCCGATACCATCATCGGCAACATGGATTCCCGAATTTTCCTGGGTGGTTCTGAGCCAACCACGCTCAAAGAACTGAATCAGGCATTGGGAAAAGAAACTATCGACACCTACAACACCTCCAACACCAGAGGTAACAGCCCGTCTTACGGCTTGAATTATCAGAAGTTAGGCAAAGACCTTGCGAGCGTAGATGAGCTTGCGGTTCTGGATGGCAGCAAGTGTATTTTGCAGTTGCGTGGTGTCAGACCGTTTCTTTCTGACAAGTACGATCTGACGCAGCACCCCAATTATAAGTACACATCAGACTTTGATAAGAGAAATGAGTTCAACATTGAGCAGTTTCTGAGTCGAAGGTTGAAGCTCAAGGCAGGTGATGAGTTTGTGGTAGTCGATGCGGATTAAGGAGGTTTCTGTTTGGAAAATCTGAAAACGGTATCTGCCCTGGTTAAGAACATCTTGGAACACGACCACAAGGCAAGAAATACCGACAATCATTTGTACCTGATGGTACTGGAACACTATTCCGGTCTGCGTGGCATCGACATTCATGCCATGACGGTTCCTGTGTTTTTGAAGGAACTGGATAGACGCAGCTTTCCGGGGTTTGAAACTGTCCGCAGAAGCAGACAGAAAGTGCAGGCAACCTACCCTGACCTTGCTCCCAGTGAAGCCGTAGGCAAGCGCAGAGCAAAAAATGAGGTTGTATATCGAGAATTTGCAGAAAGCGAGGTGTAAAAAAAATGACTTGGTGGATCACGGATACCTCTATTGGGCAGCGATTGAAGTTCGTTAGACGATTTCGCCGCCTTACCCAGAAAGAGCTTGGACTCCTGATGGGGTATTCCGAGAAAACAGCGGATGTCCGTATTGCTCAGTATGAGAAAAACGCTCGAACCCCTAATGCAGAAACCACAGCGAAACTCGCAGAGGTTCTGAAGGTTTCACCTGTCGTTTTTTCACCGACAATCTGTGCTTCTCGTGAAGATTTGTTGCAGTCAATGTATTGGCTGTTTCTTATGAAAGGTGGTGGTGATATATATGATTGTGAAACTGAATATGCAAGAAGCAGAATGGAACAGAAACTTGGCGTGATAACCGTCGAGGAGTTCCTTGAAAAGATTCTCGTAAACTAAGCCTTCCGTCCGGTTTTGATGCCGGTAGTACGGAGGGCTTTTTCTATTCTCAAAACAATTTCAAATTTTAGGAGGAAAATATTATGGCATTTTTCAATAGCGCAGTAACCGTTCTTCAGACTCTCGTTATCGCTCTGGGCGCAGGTCTTGGCATCTGGGGTGCAATCAATCTGCTTGAGGGCTACGGCAACGATAACCCCGGCGCAAAGTCCCAGGGCATGAAGCAGCTCATGGCTGGCGGCGGTGTTGCCCTCATCGGCACCACCCTTGTACCTCTGCTCTCCGGACTGTTCGGTTAATCACAAAACAAGGAGGTAATCGCCTTTGGACAGCATACTCCAACAGATCACAGACTGGCTGAAAGAAATGCTCGTTTCAGCTATTATGGGAAATCTGTCGGGGATGTTTGAGTCCGTCAACAACCAGGTTGGCGAGATAGCAACCTCCGTTGGCATGACCCCGGCGAATTTTTCGCCGGGTGTCTTTGCCATGGTACGAAACATCTCCGAGTCAGTGATTATCCCAATCGCAGGCTTGATTCTGACCTTCATTGCCTGTTATGAGCTAATTCAGATGATTATTGACCACAACAATCTGGCAAATTTTGAAACCTGGATCTTCTTCAAATGGGTGTTCAAGACTTTTGTTGCGGTCATGTTAATCACAAACACATTCAATATCACGATGGCTGTGTTTGATGTGACACAGCACGTTATAAACGCAAGCGCCGGTATCATATCCGGAAATACTGCCATAGATGCTTCGGCATTGGAAACAATGGAAGAAACGCTGATGGCAATGGATTTGGGTCCTTTGCTCGGCTTGTTCCTGCAATCCTTTATCGTGCAGGTCACGATGTCCGCTTTGGCAATCATCATCTTTGTGATCGTCTACGGTCGAATGATTGAAATTTATCTGATGGTCAGCCTTGCCCCGATTCCGCTTTCCACTTTTGGAAACAGAGAACAGAGCAATATCGGACAGAATTATCTGCGTTCGCTGTTTGCAATCGGATTCCAGGGATTCCTGATTATGATCTGCGTGGGCATTTATGCGGTGCTGATTCAGTCTATCGCATTCAGTGATGACATCATCGGTTCTATCTGGGGTGTTATGGGCTACACCGTCCTTTTGTGCTTCACCCTGTTTAAGACTGGTTCGCTTGCGAAGGGTGTATTCAGCGCTCACTAAGGGAAGGAGGAAATTGTTTGGCAGCGTATATTCCCGTACCTCGTGACCTGACGAGGGTAAAAACAAAAGTGTTCTTCAATCTGACGAAACGGCAGTTACTTTGCTTTGGTGCGGCGGCGCTCATCGGAGTGCCGATTTTCTTTCTGGTCAAAGCAACCGGAAATGTGAGCCTTGCAGCACTGTCCATGATGATCGTCATGTTACCGTTGTTCTTTCTGGCAATGTATGAAAAGGATAGTCAGCCGTTGGAAGTGGTTGTAGAACACTTCATTCAGACCAAATTCGTTCGTCCCAAGGTTCGCCCTTATCAGACGGACAACTATTATGACGCTTTGATGCGTCAGTACAAACTGGAAAAGGAGGTTGAACGAATTGTTTTTCAAAAAGAAGCCACAGGCAAGAAACATCAAAATGCCTGCAAATCTGAATCGGAAGCAGCAGCGAGAAATTAAAGCTGTTGTGGAACGGGCAAAGAAGGACAACGGTATTCCGCAGACTGCACAGCAGTCCATTCCCTTTCAGAGAATGTTCCCGGATGGCATCTGCCGTGTCACTGACAGTTATTACACCAAGACCATTCAGTTTCAGGACATCAACTATCAGCTGGCACAGCAGGAAGATAAGACTGCCATCTTCGATGAGTGGTGCAGTTTCCTGAATTTCTTTGACAGCTCCATTCACTTTGAGCTTTCCTTTATGAACCTGAGTACCGATGCTGAAAGCTTTGAAAAGAGTATCCGTATCCCGTTCAAGAAGGACAGCTTCAATCCCGTCCGTGCCGAGTATAGCCAGATGCTGAAAAAGCAGTTGGCGCAGGGCAACAACGGCTTGACCAAAACCAAGTACCTGACATTCGGCATTGAAGCCGAATCCATGCGGCAGGCAAAGCCGAGACTCAACCATATCGAAAACGATCTGCTCAATAACTTTCGGCGTTTGGGTGTCATTGCCACTACCATGAACGGCAAAGAGCGGCTGCATCTGATGCACTCTATGTTCCACATGGGTGATAATGATAAGTTCTTCTTCGATTGGAAGTATCTTGTGGAATCCGGGCTGTCCGTAAAGGACTTCATTGCTCCGACGGCGTTTGCCTTTAAGACCAACCGCACCTTCCAGATGGGCAGTATCTTCGGTTCGATGTCTTATCTGGCAATTACGGCATCAGACCTGTCTGATCGTATGCTGGCGGATTTTCTGGATATGGAATCCACGCAGATCGTGACCATGCACATCCAGTCGGTTGACCAGACTGCGGCGATTAAGACCATCAAGAGAATCATCACCGAGCTTGACCGTTCCAAAATCGAGGAACAGAAAAAGGCTGTGCGTTCTGGCTATGACATGGACATTATCCCATCTGACCTTGCTACCTATGGTAAAGATGCGAAGTCACTTCTGAAAGAATTGCAGAGCCAGAATGAGCGAATGTTCATGGTGACATTTCTGGTGCTGAACACCGGGCGCACCGAGCAGGAACTGGAGAACAATGTGTTCCAGGCACAGAGCATCGCCCAGAAGCATAACTGCAATCTGCGTCGTTTGGATTTTCAGCAGGAATCCGGACTGATGAGCAGCCTGCCTTTGGCACAAAACCTGATTGAGATTCGTCGTGGCCTGACTACCAGTTCCACGGCTATTTTTGTGCCTTTCACCACGCAGGAGCTGTTCCAGAATGGTGGAGAAACGCTCTATTACGGGCTGAATGCTCTGTCGAACAACCTTATCATGGTGGACAGAAAGAAGCTCAAGAACCCCAACGGACTGATTCTGGGTACTCCCGGTTCCGGTAAATCCTTTTCCGCAAAGCGTGAAATCACCAATGCGTTCCTGGTTACGGATGACGATATTATCATCTGCGACCCCGAAGCGGAATATGCGGCTCTGGTTCACAAGTTCAATGGTCAGGTGGTAAAAATCAGCTCCTCCAGTACCAACTATATCAACCCTATGGACATCAACCTGAACTACTCTGAGGATGACAACCCGGTAGCACTGAAAGCTGATTTTATCCTGTCCCTCTGTGAGTTGATTATGGGCAGTAAGGATGGCTTGCAGCCTATCGAAAAGACGGTTATCGACCGTTGTGTGCATCAGATTTACCAGAGATATTTCGACAATCCTGCCCCTGAGAATATGCCGATCCTTGAGGATTTGTATGATGCCCTTCTGAAACAGGACGAAAAGGAAGCCCACCATGTAGCGACCGCCTTGGAAATCTATGTTAAGGGTTCTCTGAAACTGTTTAACAACAGAACCAATGTGGATATTCAGAATCGTCTGGTGTGCTTCGACATTAAGGAGCTGGGCAATCAGCTGAAAAAAATCGGTATGCTGATCGTTCAGGATCAGGTCTGGGGGCGTGTAACTGCCAACCGTTCTGCCGGTAAATCGACCAGATATTATATTGACGAGTTCCATCTGCTTCTGAAGGAAGAACAGACGGCAACCTATTCCGTAGAAATCTGGAAGCGATTCCGTAAATGGGGCGGCTTGCCGACCGGTATTACTCAGAATGTCAAAGACCTGCTTCGTTCCCCGGAGATTGCCAACATCCTCGAAAACTCTGATTTCATCTATATGCTGAATCAGGCAAGCGATGACCGAAGTATTCTGGCACAGCGGTTGAACATTTCGCCGCATCAGCTGTCCTATGTAACCAACTCCGGTGAGGGCGAAGGACTTCTGTTCTATGGCAATGTGATTCTGCCGTTCATTGACCGATTCCCGACAGATCTGGAACTGTATCGCATTATGACCACGAAGTTAAACGAGGTGGCACAGGAAAAGGAGGCGTAATGTATGGCGAAAAGACCTACACGACTCCGTTTTACCGAAGATGACCTTGCAGATTCTCATGTGAAGAAAGCTGCCGACCGTGCAGATAAGGCGGTTGATAGGGCTGAAAAAGCGGCAGACAAATTGGCTTCTAAAAAGGCAAAGCCGAAGCTAAAGCTGGAAACAGATGCAGCCGGTTCCCGTAAAGCAAAGCTCCGTTTTGAAAAAGCGGAGTTTACGGAAATCGAGCGCCCATCTGTGGCAAAGCACATGGCAAGCCGTGGTGCCGCAGTCACGCTCACATCCAAAGCACATCGGGCGGTGTCAGAATATGAGGATGATAATATCGGCGTTCAGGCTGTGCAGGAAACGACCAAGGCTGTTGAATCCACTGTCTATACCGTCGATCATGCCGTTTACAGTCACAAGCTGAAAGCCTACGACAAGGCGGAAAAGCTGGTTGAGAAGTCAGATAAAGCAAATGTAAATGCCCTGTATGAGAAGTTCAAAAAGGACAACCCCGATGCCGGTTCCAATCCCTTTTCCCGTTGGCAACAGAAAAGGGCAATCAAGAAAGAATATGCTGCCGCCAAAGCCGGTAAGAATACCGCTTCGACAACGGCTTCTGCATCTAAGGGTGCAGGCAAGGCAACGGGCAAAGCAGCTCAGGGAGCCAAGAACATCACAGAAAGAGTAACGGAGTTCTGCACCACACACTCTAAAACGATTCTGTTTGTTTTGATTGCCGGACTGCTTTTTATGATACTCTCAGGGATGTTCTCGTCTTGTTCGGCTATGTTCCAAGGCGGCACACAGATCATTCTGGGAACTTCTTTTACTGCAAAAGAGGAAGATATTATTGGTGCGGACAATGATTACAAGGCTTTGGAAGCTGCGCTCCGCAATAAAATCAATAATATCGAGCGTACTCATAGCGGATATGACGAGTACCGGTATGACCTTGATGAAATCAACCACAATCCTTATGAGCTGGCGGCGTATTTGACGGTGAAGTTTGAGGATTACACCAGAGATGAGGTGCAGGCTACCCTGCAATGGCTATTTGAGCAACAATATGAGCTGACCCTGACGGAAGTAGTAGAGATTCGTACACGAACAACATCTTCTACTGATCCCGAAACGGGAGAGACAACAACAGAGGAAGAAGATTACGAATATTATATTCTGAATGTGAAGCTCAGAAATAAGGGCTTGAACAGTGTGATTTCAAATTCCGGCTTGTCGGAAGATGATATGGAGCGATATAGAATTTTGCTTCAGACAAGGGGCAACAGACCGGATATTTTCGGAAATGACATTTACGCCACCCCTGGCGGCGAGTACACCGATTATGATATTCCGGGCGAAGCGCTGACAGACACAAGATTTGCCAATATGATTCGGGAAGCTGAAAAATATCTGGGATACCCGTATGTGTGGGGCGGCAGCAGCCCGTCTACCTCCTTTGACTGCTCCGGATTTGTTTCCTATGTAATCAATCACTGCGGAAACGGTTGGAGTGTTGGTCGTTTGACCGCAAACGGTTTGATGGGCGTATGCGACATTATCCCGAAAAGCTCTGCCAAACCGGGAGATTTGATTTTCTTCCAAGGCACTTATGATACCTCCGGTGCATCACACGTTGGTATCTATGTTGGCAATGGTATGATGATCCACTGCGGAAACCCCATTTCCTACGCTTCTATCGAATCGAATTACTGGCAACAGCATTTTTACTGCTTCGGCAGAATCAGAAACTAAAGGAGGGATGGCGATTGAGTGCCAAGTTAGACAGAATAGGTGCAGACCTTGAAAAAGCCCGTAAGAAACGGGCAGAATGGGATGCTAAGGTGAAAGACCTGGAACGCAGATACCGTGAGGAGGAAAATTCCGAAATCCATGAGATGGTTCATGCTGCGAACCTGAATCCCGAACAGCTTTCCGAGCTGCTCCGTATGTTTGCTGCGGATATGGCTCCGAAGCCTGATACGATCAATACTATGAATGAGGAGGAAACGCAGAATGAGATTTAAGAAAATTGGAGCCGCATTGCTGGCGTGTGCAATGTGTTTTGGCGTGTTTTCTACAACGGCATTTGCCTATGTAGATGAAAGCGTAGCGACTGAAGAACCTGCGGTCGAAGAAAAAGTTCCCGAAACAGAGCCGGAGGAGCCGATGCTACCGCTTACTCCCGACGGCAATCTGACTTTGGTTGATGACGCTGGCTCGCCTACGAAAAGCGGAAAGCAGTTCATTACCGCTGTAACCAAAAACGGAAACTACTTCTATATCATCATTGACCGTGATGATAAGGGCGAGGAAACCGTGCATTTTCTGAATCAGGTGGATGAAGCCGACCTGCTCAAGCTGATGGACGAGGAAGAAGTTGCAGAGTTCACCAAGCCGGTTGAGGAAACAAAGCCGGAAGTAGTTGAAACAGTTCCTGAAATTACAGAACCGACACCGGAGGAAAAGCCGAAATCCACAAATATGCTCCCGGCGATTCTTACTCTGATTGTGCTTGCCTGTGGTGGTGGATTCTTCGTATTTAAGAAAGTCCAGGAAAAGAAGAAGGCACAGGAAGCGGCAAAGCCTGACCCAGATGCTGATTATGTGGACGATGACGAGGACTATGGGTACGATCCGGAGTTTGAGGACGACGATGAAGATAGCTCCGTCGATGAAGATGATAATGAACCTGTGTAAACAGGATAGGCTTGATGCCTGGGGCAGCCTTCGGGTTGCCTTTACATAGTTTCCGCTTTCAAAAAATAAAAAAATTTGCGTTTTTGAAAGTGACATCTTGCATATACTATTAGCAGACAGTATAATAAGTACAGCGAAGCGGTTTCGAGAAATGAAAAAACTTCAATTTTTGAAAGCGGGTGACTATATGAAAACAATCACGAGAGCAAAATATCTCGATAGAATCATTGAACTGAATGGTACTCCTGACATCAAGATCATCACGGGCATTCGTCGATCTGGTAAGTCCAAATTGATGCAGGCGTATATTGCGTATCTGAAAAGCAATTTTGAAAACATCAATATTATCTTCATCGACTTCATGGATTTGGCGTATGAAGAAATCAAGGAATACCATGCCTTACACGCCTATGTGGAAGAACATTATCAGGAAGGAAAAACGAACTACCTGTTTGTAGACGAGGTTCAGATGTGTCCCAAGTTTGAGTTGGCAATCAATAGCCTGTACTCTAAGGGAAAATACGACATCTATGTAACAGGCTCTAATGCTTTCCTGTTGAGTGCAGATCTGGCAACTCTGTTTACCGGACGCTATATTGAAATTCATGTGTTTCCTTTCAGCTTCCAGGAATATTGCCAGTATTATGATGATATTAGTGACAAAGATAAGCTCTTTGATGAGTACGCTATCAAGGGCGGTTTAGCAGGTTCCTATGCTTATAGAACCGAAAAAGACAGAACAAACTATATCAAAGAGGTCTACGAAACGATTGTTACAAGGGATTTGGTACAGAAATATACTCTCCCGGACACTTTGGTTTTACAACGTCTGAGCGAGTTCCTTATGGATAATATCAGCAACCTGACTTCTCCGAATAAGGTCAGTCAGCTACTGACAGCAAATGAGACTCCAACCAATCATGTAACCGTCGGCAAGTACATTAAGTATTTGTGCAATGCTTTTGTATTTTATGATATTAAGAGATATGACATCCGAGGTAAGAAATACCTTGAAAGCTCTGAAAAGTTCTATTTGTGTGACAGCGGTATTCGATATGCAATACTGGGAAGCAGAAATATAGACTATGGCAGAGTATATGAAAACGTTGTTTGTATCGAGCTTCTTCGCCGTGGATATGATGTCTATGTCGGCAAGCTCTATCAAAAGGAAATCGACTTTGTTGCTCAGAGAGGTAGCGAAAAGATTTATATTCAGGTCAGCGACAACATTTCCGGGCAGGAAACATTTGAGAGAGAATGCTCTCCTCTGCTTCAGATTCGAGACGCTTATCCGAAAATGATTATTGCCAGAACCAAACATCCCCAATATAGCTATGAAGGAATCGAAATTCACGATATAGCCGATTGGTTGCTACAAGAATAAGCAAGGTGAAATATCTCCGTCATTCTCTTTTGAAATGATGGAGATATTTTTATTATGACGGAGATTGTAGAACAGAAAATTGTATCAGGTTGCAAAAATCCTTTCCGAACTTTTTACATAGCAGTCATGCACTACGGTGTGTGGCTGCTTATTTTTTTGTGAAAGGAGCAGATGCAAATGAAATTAGTTTTGGCTGAAAAGCCTTCGGTTGCACAGAGTATTGCCAAAGTGTTAGGTGCTGCCAAGCGTGAGGATGGCTACTTAGAGGGAAACGGATATGTGGTCAGCTGGTGTGTAGGGCATTTGGTGGAGCTGGCACAGCCGGAAGTCTATGATGCGAAGTACAGCAAATGGGCTTATGCAGACCTTCCTATCTTCCCGATGGACTGGCAGTATGAGGTTTCTGCCGGTACGAAAAAACAGTTTGGGATTCTGAAAAAGCTCATGGCCAGAGAAGATGTTGCGAGTCTTGTGTGTGCAACAGATGCCGGTCGTGAGGGCGAGCTGATCTTTCGGTTGGTGTACCACAAAGCCGGGTGCAGAAAGCCGTTTGAGCGGCTTTGGATTTCCTCGATGGAAGATGTAGCAATCAAGGAGGGCTTTGAAAATCTCAGGTCTGGAACGGAATATGATGCTTTGTATGAAGCAGCACTGTGTCGAGAACGAGCCGACTGGATTGTTGGTATTAACGCTACTCGACTTTTTTCGACCCTTTACGGGCAGACCCTGAATGTTGGTCGTGTTATGACCCCTACCCTTGCTATGGCTGTTATGCGAGAAGCTGCCATTTCCGCATTCAAGCCTGAACTGTTCTACACAGTTCAGATTGGATTGGATGGTTTTACGGCTGCAAGCGAACGCTTCAAAACCAAGGCAGCAGCCGAAGCTGTCAAACAAAGCTGTTCGGTGGCAATCGTTCAGAAAGCTGAATGTAAGGAGAAAACAGAAAAGCCGCCTGCGCTCTATGACCTGACCAGTTTACAGAGAGAAGCCAACCGTGTGCTTGGCTACACGGCACAGCAGACCTTGGACTACACGCAGAACCTCTATGAAAAGAAACTGGTCACTTATCCCCGTACCGACAGCAGGTTTCTGACGGAAGATATGGCACATAGCCTGACCGACCTCGTAAAGCTGGCTTTCCACACATTCCCCGTGGAGGATGTGGATAACATACCAGTTCATGCAGAGCAGGTTGTGAATAACAAAAAGGTCACAGATCACCATGCCATCATTCCGACCAGAGAATTGCAGAAATGCAATCTGAGCGAACTTCCCAAGGGTGAACTTGCAATTTTGCAACTGATCTCGAATCGGTTGTGCGTAGCTGTTGGCGATCCGCACCGATACGCAGAGACAGTTATTGAGCTGGACTGTGGCGGTACCGTGTTTTCCACCAAAGGCAAAACTGTTGTGCAGGATGGATGGAAAGCTCTGGTTCAGAAAAATGATTCGACAAAATCCGACGAAAACGTGCAGACACTCCCTTCTGTTTCCGTTGGTGACGAAATGACCGTCAGCGGCACGGAAATCAAGGAAGGGAAAACATCTCCCCCTAAACACTTTACCGAGGATACTCTGCTTTCTGCTATGGAAACTGCCGGTGCGGACGAAATGCCTGATGAGGTGGAGCGCAAAGGTTTGGGAACGCCTGCGACCCGTGCCGGTATCATTGAGAAGCTGGTTCGCATCGGTTTTCTGGAGCGTAAGGGTGATAAGAAAACCAAACACCTGATTCCGACCCACAAGGGTACGGCTCTGGTAACAGTCATGCCGGAACAGATTCAGTCCCCATCCATGACGGCGGATTGGGAAGAAAAATTGTTGCTCATTGAGAAAGGCGAATATGCCAGCGAGGACTTTATGGACGAGATCAAAGATGTGATTGCCGGTCTGATTCAGAACTATGAAGTAATCCGTGATTCCGAGGTTATGATGTCGAAAGAAGCCAATTCTATCGGCAAATGCCCGCTCTGCGGCAGTGCTGTAGAGGACAAAGCCAAGGCATTTTTCTGTTCCAACAGAGCTTGCAAATTTGCCCTCTGGAAAAACAATCGCTACTTTGCGAGCATCGGCAAGAGCATGACTTCTGCCACGGCGCAGAAATTGCTTGGTTCCGGCAAGGTAAAGCTCAAGAATTGCAAGTCCGAAAGAACGGGCAACACCTTTGATGCCACCGTCTTTATGGAGGTATCAGATGATGGCAAAACGAAGTTCAGTATGGAATTTGAAAATGGAGGAAAGCGCAAATGACAAATGAGTACAACCCGGATGGTAAGGAAATCCGATTTATCGACAGCCATTATAAGGATTTGTTTCATATCCCCGATGGCAGCTGTGTGCAGATTCACTACCCGGATGAAATGGTTGTGAAGCCCTGCACCTTCATTGACGAGTATCATACGCAGATCGGATACAATGTGTTTCATATCTGCCAGTTTGCAGAAATTATGGAGCGCAACGGCGCAAGCTATATGCCGGAGCCTGAGATTATGGGCGATGAAGCCGCATGGAAGGTCGGAAAGGATAGAATCCTTGCGGTGCAGACCTGCGAAGATGGTTACGACTACACCCTGTTGGATGAAAACTACAACGAGATTGATGGCGGTCAGGTTGATAACCCTGAACTGTCCATGCTCGAAGTCCGCCGGGATATTCTGGAATCCTTCGGGCTGGAGCGCCGGGAACTGCGGGCAATGTTCTATGAGGATGTCATGGAGCAGGCTTTTGAAGTCGGCAGACAGGCGGTGGTGGTCAATGACCCTATCGCTGAGCTTGCTTTTAAGCTCGACCGTTTTGCAGAGAACTTCGACCCCTATGAATATATGGATCAGGTCGATGATGTGCAGGCGCATATCCAAGAAATCAAGGCAGATCTTGCCGCTGGTAATACGGCTCCGTATCGTGAGTTCCTGAATACAGCCATTGAAGAAGCCCGTGAGGAAACTGCGGTTGAGGTTGCCAAAGTGCTGAAAAGTCAGCTGGATAAGCTCGACTCTCCGAAGCGTGAGTCGGTCATGGAAAAACTGGCACAGGCCGCAGAAAAAGCTGCGCCTGCCAGTCCCTCTCCCAAACGCAAAGAGCCTGAACGATAAGGAGGACACGGATATGAAAAACGAAAAATGGGATGATGTTCACGGAAATACCACCCCGGATGACAGAATGGTTGCTTTTCTGGAAAGCCCCACGGATTCCTATGCGATTCTTCAGCTGCGGGAAGATGTAGACGATAATATCCCGCTCATGTTTGCAAATTACAGCTACCTTCAGAAGAAAGAAATGGAGCCTGAGATTGACCGTTACGAGGTGGTCTATCATGGCTCCATTTCTATGTCCGAGGATGTGAATCGGCAGCTGGAAGATTTGTATGTAAAGTTCAATATTGACCACCCGGATGATTTCCGTGGTCACAGTATGTCGGTCAGCGACATCGTAGCCTTAAAGGTAGTCGGTGAGGTATCCTTTCACTATGTAGATTCTGTTGGGTTTCAGAAGCTGGAAAACTTTATGAAGTCCGAAAACTACCTGAAAAACGCAGAGATGGCAATGGAAGATGATTATGGGATGATTGACGGTATCATCAATAACGGAAAAGCGTCCGGATTAGAGGAACGTCCTTCGGTGTTGGAGCAGTTAAAGGAAAAGCCCGTGCCGGATGTTTCCCATAAGCCGCCCAAGAGCCACCCGGAAAGGGAGATTGAATGATGGATTTCACACAGGATGAGCGGAACATGATGATGCTTTACAGCCCTGGCACAAGGTCAGGGCTGTGTGAAGCACTGACACTGATGAAGGAACAGCTTTCGGAGGACGAGTCAGAGCTTTTTGCTTTGGCAGACTCGGTTCTCCGTAAAGTTTCAGCCATGGACGATGCCGCCTTTGAGAAGCTGAACCTTTATCCGGATTGATAGGATTGGAGGGATACAATGAACGCAAAAGAGCGATTTTATTCCGGATTAGCAAAAGAAACGATTGGGAAAATCACCTCGAACACAGATAACTGGACTTCGTTTTTGAGAACGATGTCCCGCAACTATGAGTTCACCTATCCGGAACAGGTGATGATTTATGCTCAGCGCCCCAATGCGACCTTTTGCAAGCCCTATGAGGACTGGAACGCTGAAAATTACCGCAGATATGTAAAGCGTGGCTCTACCGGCATTGCTCTGTTTGTGATGAACAGGGATAAACCGTATCTGCGCTATGTGTTTGATGTGGCGGATACCGGCGTTCGCCGTTCTTCCCCGGAACTGAAACCGTGGGAGGTGACGCCTGAAAACCGCTCCTATGTCATGGAAGCGATGGAGCGTACCTTCGGTGTTGCCGCTGACGGGGTACTGGAAGCACAGCTTGAAGATATTGCATCCGCACTGGCGGCTGAGTATTGGGACGATTACAAAAAGCAGTTCCTCGACATCGTTGCCAACAGCTTCCTTGAGGAGTATGATGAACTCAACATCGAAGTAGCTTTCAAAAATGCGGTGGCAAACAGCGTATCCTATACGATGTATTGCCGGTTCGTGGAAAGTCCCGACAACTACTTCGAGCATGAGGATTTCCAGAAGGTGTTTGATTTTAACACCAGACAGACGGTAAATGCCCTTGGTACTGCGGTGAATGCCATCAGCACAAGGATGTTTCAGGAAATCGAAAAAGCGATTGGAGAACATGAGCAGATTAAAGCTACCGAAAGGAGTACAGATTATGAGCGAGATGACTTACAGACAGGCCGGAGATTATCAGATTCCGAACCTTCAGTTGGAGAACGAGGGAGAGAAACCTCTGGGCAAGTACGGCAGGATGCGTCGAGCATTTTTGGAACAGAACAATCCGATGCTCCTGAACGACATGATTCTGACGGAGAGCCTGTTCCCGCACCTGTGGGAGATCGAGGAAACAGCGAAAGCCAGAGTGGAGTTTCTGATGGAGCAGTACCTGAAGGACAGCCCCGCACCGGACAAGGAAACGCAGCAGATGGCGTGGGTGCAGCACATGAACAGCCTGAAAGCACAGGCGGAGGAAGTCGTGATGACGGAGCTTATCAACAGCTGAGTCTGAACCTTTTCCTCTCCGAAAATGAACAAATCAGTTTTATCGACCGAGCAGAGAGCTTTACGCCCTCTGCTTTTTCTTTTGCCCAGGAAGAAATCGACCACTTCCTTCTGCTTGGTAGCAATACCGATGAAGCCCGAAAAGTCGTAGCGCTGGAATATATGAAGCAGAAGCCGTTGGAAGAAATCGTTCAGACCTTAAAGCAGGTCTATCACGGCGGCTATGGTCTGAAAGAAGATAGCGGGAATATCTGTGCGTGGTATGCCGAGGACGGTATCCACCTTGCCAAAGGTTCCTCTGCCATTGACAGCCCCAGAGCGCAGATCGTTTCTTGGGAAACGGTTGCCGAGCGCATTGGAGAACTGCTTGAAAATGGTCGGTTCGCAACTAATGTGGAACTGGTAGAAGCATCCGGATATGAGCGTCAGAAGTTGGCAGAATCCCTGTGGCATCTTTATCACGATTTGAGTGAAGAAGCCCGTTCCAGCAACTATCTGGCAATTCTTCATCAGGAACCGTTTCGTGGTTTCCCTGACGAAACCGCAGACTTGGCTGAAAAGTTGGATGACCCTCGTTTCCACGCAACCTTGGTACAGCAGTATTCGGAATTTAGAAAAACCCTTGCGGAAAATCCCGATCTGCTTCGTTTTCACTATCACAAGCTGAATCTCATTCAGAAACAGCTGTATGAGTTGAATATGCCTTTGCGTGAGTATCAGACCGATATGATGCAGATGCCCCTTGTCCGCCAGTTCATTACGGATGATGAAGTCAATGCAGACTTGACCCGTGGAAGCGGCTTTTCCGGTGGTAAAGCCCGTATTTATAACTACTGGCAGGAGAATCATTCTGCCAAGGAAAAGATGGACTTCCTGAAGCATGAATACGGAACCGGTGGTCATTCCCATGCCTGCTCTGGTGCAACGCACAGCGGTCAGGATCACGATGCCAAGGGTGTTGCTTACACCAAGAGCGGTTGCGATAAATTGCAGATGTCCTGGGCGCAGGTGGTGCAGAGAATCGACGGTCTGATACGAAAGGGACGCTACCTCAGCCCGGAGGAAGAAGCGGAACGACAGGCTATCGAAGAAGCTAAAACTGATCCGTTGGAAGATGTTTATGACCGTTTCGCAGTGATTGATACCGAGGATGGCGAGTATGCGATCTGGGATAATCAGACCGATGACTACTATGTAGACCCGGAAGGCGTTACGGAATACTTCACGGACGAATGGCTTGCCAATGACTATTTGGAGGAAGTTCGTCAGTCCGTAGCTGCGATGGAGTCGGTTCAGCCAGAAGCGCCTGTGGCAGAGCCTGCCGAAGTTGTGGAAGCATCTGCTTCCGAGGAACCGAAATGGAATTATCAGGTCGGTGACACGGTATATCTGGACGATACAGCTTTCCGTGTGGAGCAGATCACGGACAGAGAAGTTCAGCTGCGTGACCCTACGCTTGCTTATCCCATCTTCCGTGCCGAGAATCGTGAGAATTTCGAGCGTATGCTCTCTCAGGACGAAAGAAACCATGCGGTAAGGGTTGATGCCCAAACCGAAGAAAAGCCCGTTACAGAGGATTTTCTGGGCAAAACCGAACCGAGGGACTACACCCCTGAGTATCAGCTGTTAGACCGTCTGCGTATGGACTGCGAATACTTCCTTGGTGCAGGACAGCACAGCGAAAAGCATCTGTGGGCAGGCAACCGCCATGCACAGATTGCCAAGATGCGTGAGCTGTATGAAATGATTCCCGACAAACCAGAATGGCTGACACCTGAGATGATTAACAGCTACGAGGAGCGCATGGCTCCCCGCTATCTGGTTGCCGCCTACCATCACTTTGAAAACGGCTTCGATGATAAACTGGACTACTACACTCTGGAAGAAGCGGAAAAAGCTGCCCAGGGCTATGTGGACGGAACCATGGAGGATGACGGATTCAAGTACGATGGTGCTGCCGTTTACGATCAGCAGGAGCATAAGTGCATCCGTATCTATGGGGACTACCCTGACGAAAAGGCACACGCACAGGTCAGAGCCAGTGCGGAACCCGAACAGCAGGAACCGGAACACTTCATCGATCATTTTTATGTTGCCGAGGACATTCAGAAGCGGGGTGCGCTGGACATCAAGGAATACAGTTCCTTTGATGATGCCCTGCGAGCCTACTATGCACTTCCTGACACGCAGAGAAAAGCCCTGGGTGCAATGAATACCAGAGATCTGCCGGGTAGTCTGGACTTCGTACAGTGCGTAGATGGAAAGGACACCATCATTCAGGATTATGCCCAGGTGGACGGATGGCAGAATGCCGAAGTCATGGACATTATCGCTCAGCTTGAGCAGTCCATCACCACCAGAGAAATCCCACCTGTTCCTGCGGTGAACTTCCACATCACGGATGACAACATCGGTGAAGGTGGACCGAAGCAGAAATTCGCAAGAAACATCGCAGCCATTGAAACTCTGTTCAAACTGGAAAGCGAGAACAGGAACGCCACTACCGAAGAACAGGAGATTTTGTCGAATTATGTCGGTTGGGGCGGTCTGGCAGATGCCTTTGACCCGGACAAGGGAAATTGGGCGAAGGAGTATCAGACACTGAAAAACCTGCTTTCCGAAGATGAATATGCTGCGGCAAGAGCTTCCACCCTGAACGCACATTACACCAGCCCTACGGTCATTCGCTCCATCTACGATGCGGTCGGACAGATGGGCTTTGAAACAGGAAATATTCTGGAGCCTGCTATGGGTATCGGCAACTTCTTTGGTATGCTCCCTCCTGAAATGCAGAGCAGCCGTTTGTATGGTGTGGAACTGGATTCCATCACCGGCAGAATTGCTCAGAAGCTCTATCCCAACGCAGAAATCAAAGTAGCCGGTTTTGAAACGACAGACCGCCGAGACTTTTACGATCTGGCTGTGGGTAATGTCCCTTTCGGCAACTACAAAGTGTCCGACAAGCCGTATGACAAGCTGGGATTCTCCATTCACAACTATTTCTTTGCCAAGGCTTTGGATCAGGTTCGTCCCGGTGGTGTGGTCGCTTTTGTGACAAGCCGTTACACCATGGATTCCAAGAACTCTGACGCAAGGCGATATATGGCGCAGAGGGCGGAACTGCTTGGTGCAATCCGTCTGCCAAACGATGCCTTTAAGAAAAACGCAGGCACGGAAGTCGTGTCCGACATCCTGTTCCTGCAAAAGCGTGACCATCCGATTGACATTGTACCGGAATGGGTAAACCTTGACCGCACCGAAGAAGGACACACCATGAACAGCTACTTTGTCGCTCATCCTGAAATGGTTCTGGGCGATACGGTGGAAGAAAGTACCGCCTACGGCATGGACATTACAGTGCGTCCCATTGAGGGCATGGAACTGTCCGAACTTCTGAAAGAAGCAGTTTCCCACATCCAAGGAACCTATCAGGCTGTGGAGCTTCCCGAAGCTGACAAGGGTAAGGAAATCGAAACCATTCCTGCAACCCCGGATGTAAAGAATTTCTCTTATACCGTGGTGGATGGCAATGTGTACTTCCGTGAAAACTCCCTGATGCGCCGTGTAGACCTGAATGAGAAAGCAAAAGACCGTGTGATGGGCATGGTGGAACTTCGTGGTATCGTCAACGAGCTGATCGAATATCAGCTTGAGGATTACCCGGATGAAATGATTACTCAGAAACAGGCAGAACTGAATGATGCCTACGATGCGTTTGCCGCAAAGAACGGGCTTATCAATAATCGAGCCAATGGTCAGGCATTTGCTGACGATTCCTCCTACTATCTCCTGTGTTCTCTGGAAAATGTGGATGAGGACGGCAATCTGAAAAGCAAGGCGGATATGTTCACCAAGCGAACCATCAAGCCGGAACGCAGAGTGACGAGCGTGGATACGCCGTCCGAAGCTCTGGCAATCTCTATCGGTGAGCGTGGCAAGGTGGATTTGCCGTTTATGGCACAGCTGCTTGGAACACCTGGAGAATACGATGCGATTCAGGCAGAGCTTCGAGGGGTGATCTTCAAAGACCCGATGGCTCCCGATGCTGTGGAAGTTGGATGGCAGACTGCCGATGATTACCTTTCCGGTGATGTAAGAAGCAAGCTGCGTGTCGCACAGATGGCGGCAGACAGGGATTCTTCCTTCCACATCAATGTGGAAGCCTTGCAGAAAGCACAGCCGAAGGACTTGGATGCGTCCGAGATTGATGTGCGTTTGGGTGCAACATGGATTGATGCCGATTATATTCAGCAGTTCATGGAGGAAACCTTTGAAACGCCGTATTACTTGCGCCGTTCCATTGAGGTCAAGTTCTCCGAGCTGACCGCAGAGTGGCGCATCAACGGTAAGAGTTCTCCCAACTACAACGATGTGGCGGCGTATGTCACCTACGGTACAGAGCGAGCCAACGCATATCGGATTCTGGAGGAAACGCTGAATCTGAAGGATATTCGTATCTATGATACGATTGAAGATGCAGATGGTAAGCAGAAGCGTGTCCTCAATAAAAAAGAAACTACCCTGGCACAGCAGAAACAGCAGGCAATCAAGGATGCGTTCCGAGATTGGATTTGGAGAGATCCGCACAGACGAGAAACCCTTTCCACCAAGTACAACGAACTTTTTAACTCCACCAGACCTCGTGAGTATGATGGCTCTCATATCCGTTTCGGCGGCATGAACCCGGATATTACCCTCCGTGAACACCAGAGAAATGCTATCGCTCATGTGCTATATGGTGGAAATACGCTGCTTGCACACGAAGTTGGTGCGGGCAAGACCTTCGAGATGGCTGCATCGGCTATGGAGAGTAAACGGCTTGGATTGAGCCAGAAATCCCTGTTCGTTGTGCCGAATCACTTGACCTTACAGTGGGCAAACGAGTTCCTGCACCTCTATCCGAGTGCCAAGCTCCTTGTTGCCACCAAGAAGGATTTTGAAACAGCAAACCGTAAGAAGTTCTGCGCTCGTATCGCAACGGGTGACTATGATGCAGTCATCATCGGTCACAGCCAGTTTGAAAAAATCCCGCTTTCTGCCGAACGACAGGAACGGCAGCTGCGGGAGCAGATTGATGAGATCGAGGGTGCGATTGCGGAGCTGAAATGGCAGCGTGGCGAAAACTTCACGATCAAGCAGATGGAGAAAACACGAAAATCATTGGAAGCCAGACTGGACAAGCTCCTTGCCGCTGACAAGAAAGATGATGTCATTACCTTTGAGCAGTTGGGTGTAGACCGGCTGTTTGTGGACGAAAGCCATGCGTTCAAGAATTTGTTCCTCTACACAAAAATGCGAAATGTGGCAGGTCTGTCCACCTCCGAAGCCCAGAAATCTTCGGATATGTTTATGAAGTGCCGCTATATGGATGAGCTGACCGGCGGGCGTGGTGTGATCTTTGCAACCGGTACTCCAGTAAGTAACTCGATGACCGAGCTTTATACGGTCATGCGCTATCTCCAGTACAGTACGCTCCAGCAAAAGAACCTGACCCATTTTGATTCCTGGGCATCGACCTTCGGAGAAACAACAACTGCGATTGAGCTTGCACCGGAGGGAACCGGCTATCGTGCCAGAACCCGATTTGCGAAGTTCTTCAACCTGCCTGAACTGATGAATATGTTCAAGGAGGTTGCCGACATCAAGACCTCTGACCAGTTGCATCTCCCTGTTCCCGAAGCAAAGTTTGAAACGGTTGTGGTTCAGCCCTCTGAGTACCAGAAGGATATGGTGGCTTCCCTTTCAGAGAGAGCAGCAGATGTTCATGCCGGTATTGTAGACCCGTCCGTCGATAATATGCTCAAGATTACCAGCGACGGACGAAAATTGGGACTGGATCAGCGGCTAATGAACACCCTGTTACCCGATGACCCTGACAGCAAGCTCAATGCCTGCGTGGGAAATATCCTGCGTATCTGGCAGGACGGTCAGGCTGACAAATTGACCCAGTTGGTGTTCTGCGACCTTAGCACACCGAAAAATGATGGAACCTTCAATGTCTATGATGATGTCAAAACCAAGCTGATTGCAAACGGTGTGCCTGCGGAAGAAGTTGCCTTTATCCATGATGCAGATACCGAGGCAAAGAAAAAAGACCTCTTTGCCAAGGTTCGTACCGGGCAGGTGCGAGTGCTTCTTGGCAGTACGCAAAAGATGGGTGCAGGAACCAACGTCCAGGACAAATTGGTGGCAGTTCACCACTTGGATGTGGGTTGGCGTCCGTCTGATATGACCCAGAGAAACGGTCGTATCATCCGTCAGGGCAACCGGAACAAAGAGGTTCAGGTGTATCAGTATGTGACCGAGGGAACCTTCGATGCCTACCTGTATCAGACCTTGGAAAACAAGCAGAAGTTTATTTCTCAGATTATGACCTCCAAATCACCGGTTCGCTCCTGTGACGATGTGGATGAGCAGGCGCTGTCCTATGCGGAGATCAAGGCGCTGTGTGCCGGCAATCCGCTTATCAAGGAAAAGATGGACTTGGACATTGATGTGGCAAGGCTGAAGGTGCTGAAAGCTGACCACCAGAGCCAGCAGTACCGTATGGAAGATAAGCTTCTGAAATACTTCCCGGCTGAGATTGAAAAGCAGACAGGCTATATTCATGGCTTTGAAGCTGATATTAAAACCGTGGAAGCACACCCGCAGATTGCCGATGGCTTTTGCGGCATGGAAATCATGGGCAAAGCCTACACCGAAAAGGCAGATGCCGGTGAAATCCTCCTTGCGGCTTGTAAGGACACGAAAAGTGCCGATCCGGTTCCTCTTGGCAGTTACCGTGGCTTTCAGATGGAGCTTTCGTTTGACAGTTTCCGGAACGAGTTCGATGTGACCCTGAAGGGCGCTGTGAGCCACAGAGTAGCCCTTGGAACGGACGCACGAGGAAATATCACCCGACTGGACAATGCCCTTGCAGGCATCCTTGAGCGCTTAGAACGAGCCAATGAGCAGTTGAATAATCTCTACAATCAGCAGGAAGCAGCCAAGGCGGAGGTTGGAAAACCGTTCCCGCAGGAAGCAGAGCTGACAGCCAAAAGTCAGCGACTGGCAGAACTGGATGCAGCCCTGAATATGGAGGACTCTGTGGAAAATCGTGACGAAAGAAGCGAGTCAGAGCGTCCTTCTGTGTTGGCTGATCTGAAATCCAAAGCGGAGCATATCCCGCCTGCAAAATACTCTGAAACCCGTGAGGAGGTGTTGTAATGGCAAAGCGAGATCAGGATGTTCATTTCCTTGCATCCAAGGAGGAGGTCGAGCGAATCCATGAGAAGATGGACGAGCTTGGCATCCGCAGCATGGGAGCCTATCTGCGGAAAATGGCTCTGGATGGTTACTGTATCAGACTGGATTTGCAGGATGTGAAAGCCCTGGTTTCGCTCCTGCGAATCTGCTCCAACAACCTGAACCAGTACGCAAAGCGAGCGAACGAAACAGGCAGCATCTATCGTGCTGACATTGAGGATTTGCAAAAACGGCTGGAGGAGATCTGGACGGACATGAGAGAAGTTCTTGTTCGCCTGTCCTCAATCCAGTAATCCGACAACTTGTTGGGAAGTCGCAGTTTCGGCTGCGGCTTTTACATAAGGGTTGACATCATTGCGTTATGGCAGATACCCTTGTACAATATAATTAAAAGAAAGGGGTTGAGCCTATGAAGCTGGTATTGAAGATATTGGCACTGCCGGTGCTGTTCGTTGTAAAAGTGATTTGCATTCTTGGAAATCTGCTTACAAATGTTGTGTCCTATGTAATTGGTTTATTGCTCTTGGTCATTGGCGGATCTGCGATTTACTGCATTGTAAAGGCTTTGTGGCAGTCCCTGCTTATTCTTGTGGTTCTTGGAATTGCGACAATAGCAGCGGTGTTCTTGCTCGTCTGGGCTGTTATGAAAGTCGAGAATATTGGAGAAAGTCTGGGAGCATTTATCAGGTCATAAGATAATATCAGAGAAAAGTCACCGACCGGTGGCTTTTTCTTTTTGGGAAGGAAGTGATGGGAATGGCAGCGACAAGATTGATTGCACTCCATGTGAATAAGGGAAAGACGGTCGCTCAATGTTTGGCAGACAGAACCGACTACTCACAAAATGCCGCAAAAACCAATGATGGCGAATTTATCAGTTCCTATGAGTGTGATCCAAAGACAGCAGATGAGGAATTTCTGCTTTCCAAACGGCAGTATCAGCATATTACCGGCAGACAGCAGAAGAACAATATCATCGCATACCAGATACGCCAGTCCTTTAAGCCGGGAGAAATCACCCCGGAAGAAGCGAACCAAGTCGGCTATGAAACAGCGATGCGATGGACAAAGGGAAAACACGCTTTCATCGTTGCGACCCACATCGACAAATCCCACATTCACAATCATATCATTTATAATTCGACCTCGCTGGATGCCACACGGAAATTCAAAAACTTCTTTCTTTCCGGTCTGGCGGTGCAAAGACTCAGTGATATGGTTTGCCTGGAACACGGGCTGTCCATTATTACACCGAAGCCGTATCGGGAGCGCCAGAAAAGAACTGTTTATCCCAAGAAGCGTACCCAGCGTGACGAATTATGTGATGCGATTGATGCGGTGCTGAAGCAGAAACCAAAGAGCTTTGATGGCTTTGTTCAGGCTCTGGCTGACATGGGATTTGAGTTCAAGGATGGAAAGCAGCCTGCGTTCAAGGGCGAGAATCAGAAGCGTTTCATTCGGCTGCGTTCCCTGGGCGAAGGATATAGCAAAGAGGAAATTCAAGCGGTTATCTCCGGCAAGAACCTGCACAAATCAAAAGGCGGCTCTGCCAAGGCTCCTGCCCCGAAGCAGTTCCAGATGCTGATTGATATTCAGGCAAAGATGGCCGAGGGCAAGACGGTCGGTTATGAAAAGTGGGCGAAGAAGTTCAACCGAAAAGAAGCTGCCCGAACGGTAATCCTACTGAAAGAAAAAGGCTTGGGCAACTACGACGATCTGACTGCTCATATTGAAAATCTGTCTGCCCGGTTCGATGCGCTTTCTGATTCTATCAAGGTCGCAGAGAAACGTATGGTTGAGGTTCAGGCGTTGCAGCAGCACATCAAAAATTATCGCAACACAAGGCAAATTTATATCGAGTACCGCAAGTCTGGATATAGCAAAAAATTCTTTGAAGAACACCGTCAGGAAATCACAATTCATAAAGCGGCGAAGCAAGCCTTTGATGAATTGCAGATTACAAAGCTCCCGTCCATGCAATCATTGTATGAGGAGTTTCATCAGCTGGCAGTCCAGAAAAAGCAGGACTACGCTGAGTACCGTCAGATCAGAAAAGAGAAAGAAGAACTGCTGATTGCCAAACGGACGGTTGAAACGATTTTGAATATCGACAGGCAGAAAGAGCAGGAAAAAGAGAAAGAGAAAGAGGAAAAGAAGAACTTCCGTTAAAGCAAAAAGCCACGGTCTGCACTCCCCAAAGGGTGCGGATCGTGGCTGCTTTTTTGCTTTTCGATTTCGGTGCTTTCAACCATGGGCAAATTTTTATTCTACTGTTCTTTGAGAAACGATTGAAAATCGTGTAGCCATCATCGGCAGATGATGTTCAAAGGGGATTGGGGATGCTTCCCCAACAAGCAAATTTGCGAAGATTGCACCGAAGGGAAAATCGAGAAAATGAGTGAACCTGTACAGGTTTACACTGCTTGCCAATTTGTGAGATTATGAATTTAGTATCGAGAATAGGGTACACCTAAATTTTGCAATGCTGCAACCCTATCATCGTTGCATGGATGAGTTGAGTATATTGCACTGAGAAAACCATCATGCGGAACATCTGAGATATGTTGGTCTAATACCGTCGCTAATTCAAGACCAAAACCAATTTTATAAGCAAATTCATCAGCCAGATACTCATTTTGTCTCATAGACCACATCAGAAAAAGCATACAGAACTTTACCCATAACCAAGAAAGTGCTGTTGATATTCCTGCGAAAACTGCGGTAATTATACCCATTACACCACTACGAGAGCATATTGCGAACAGCCCCATGATTGCAGAAAAAATCCAGTAGGATATTTTGATTAACAGGAGGCACCCGGATATAAATATATTGCCCCCGCCAATCAATAATTGGATAACAGTATGTCCGTATGAGAGATGTCCGATCTCATGGGCGAGAATTCCAAGTATCATATCATCGGAGAGTAAAAGCAATCCGTCAGTTATGCATAGTGTTTGCCTACCTAGAGCAAATGCATTTGGAGCAGGATCATGGATAATCTTCACTTTCACTTTTTTAGGACAGTATGATGTGTTCTCTTTTGCTTTATCTAAAACATATTGAACCAGCGGGACAACTCGAAGTTTTATATCTACTCTTTTTATATCGCTTGCTCCTGCGAAGGCAGCCAGGCACATTTCGCCTAATGGGGATAAGCTGATAGCTACTGTGAAAAAGTAAATACAAATCAGTTCAACAATGCTTCCTGACGAACCGAACACAGCAACAATCAGCAGAATATTAAGAGTAAAGAACAGAAGAGTTCCTAAGTTTGAGAAGCGAACAATTCTGCCTACACGATGCCAAATATCCATAATGCACCCCCCTTTTATCGTGTTGTTGGTTTGAGCTTGCATTGTTTAATTACTCAAATGTAAAGAAATCTTTGTTTCGCTCTTTGAACAGAGCAAAGACAGTCTCTAACACAAATTCGTTTTCAACACCAACATATTCTTCTGTTTCATCGTCAATTTCTTTCAGCTGCAAAATAACAACTTGCCCATCCGAATCTCCAATAGGAAGCAGGACAACATATTCGTTCTGGCGATACGGTATTAAGTCAAGAAATTCAAATTCAACTTCGTTCCCATTCTCATCATTCAAAGTTATAATGTTGTCTTCATCCATGTCGTCGTTCCTTTTCTTAATATAAATAATTATCGTTGATAATGATGCCTAATAGTTCAAAGAGATTATCCTTTTTGGAAAGAATGCATTTTTTCATGGCTTGTTTAATTTGTTCCGTTGAAATGCTATCAGGCAACATTTCCCTTGGGACACCATGACCGAATTGCCGAAAATACTGTTCTTCGATTTCATAATACTCATTATCAATTTTCGGTTCAGGTGTATTAAGGAAGCTATTCATAAAATCTGCAACGCTCTTGTTTTTGTCCATTGTATGCACCTACCTTTCTCTGCTCAAGACCCTAACATGATTATCTGGTCTAATAGAATCAATCATTGAAGAAAAAATACCAAACGCTGTAGGAAAGAAATTTGCTAATAGCTCTAATTTGCCTTGGTCTCCCATAGACGCTTCAAAAAAGTGGGCAAAGGCTTCTGCTTGTAGATTGCCCGGTCTCGTCCAATAGTTCCTTGAGTGACCATAATTTCCGTGCAATTGACCATTTGTTGTCGCATCAATTAAGTCCGAGAAGGAGTGAGCTGAATCCTGCCTAATACGGGTCAGAAAAGCAGTTTGCTTTTCCACTGGAAGATTGTTATATAAGCTCAGGATTCTTTGTCCGTCCTCAACCAGTGCCTCAGCAAATTCTGGAGTATTGGATAGATTGCTCCGATAGTTGCACGAAGCATGGTCGATCATGTGAGCAAGCTCGTGGAAATAAGTTGTTCCTGCACCTCTTGGATTTGTCATATCAGAAGCTGCATTGTAGTAGACTCCTCGTGAATGCCCTATATAATTTCCCGGTGAGTAATGTGCTGTCTGATCCGGTGGATATTCAGAATCTTGTATCATCAGTTTACCAGCGAAATGGTCAAACACTTCTCTGACATTCTGCTCTGCATTTTCATGGCGTTGTGATATAACAGCGATATATCCGTCTGGTGTGCTACCTTGGGTTAGCACGCCAAGGCAATACTGATAAGACGAATTACCAACATTAGGTGTTTGCAGACCCTGGAGGAAAGAATTTCGTGCAGAAGGAGTGTCCAAATTAACATTATCATATTCTTGTACACTTTTGGCAAGTGAAGCAACGTATTTTTCGGCCTGAAGCATAATCTGTAAAATATCATTCAGGGCTTTGTTGCAATCTTTTACGATAGTTCCCAGCTCATCGTACTTCTTGTCATTCCATCCAATTCCCAATTGCTGATATTTCATCTTCACAGAACTTCTTGTAGTTTCGATAGAAGAAATGGAGGTCCGCATATTTTTCAGTATTGTCAGTAATTGAGTTGCATCAGCATTTACGTTGCTCAAACACTCACCTCCTCATTTGTTAATCATTTCGAGTGTAGCTACCTGTTACTAAAACCGGGATATATGTATCAAGCGATTGAGCTGCAAGTGTTCGATGTCGCCCATCACTCTGAAATACATAATAAGAACCTACCTGCGCAACCTGGACAGGATTATTGTAATAGCTACGAATGGTATCATCTAACACTGGGTTTTGTGAAAGCTCATCCAAAGACATTCCTGACTCAGTATTTTGACGAACATCTTGGATGTGCGAAGCTCGCCTTAGAATGTTTTCTCTCGACCATCCCTCTCGACCATTCCGTGTCCAAAATCCTTCCGGGTTCCCAAGTTCTCGGTCACTGAGATAAACTCCTTCAATATCCCTTGCTCTAACGTATACGAGTTCTGGATTTTCATTTCGAGAAAAGGTATAGTTCCCGTTCTCCCAATAATCTCGATATTCTTCATAGTGATTTCCACGGGAAAAATATCGTTCAGCTGATAGTCTGTCTTGAACAAATGCAAGATTAGAACCAAAGGTATTTGACTCAAAGGTGGTTGTATCTGCACTTGATGGTGTAACAGCAAAACTACTGGTCTGAGGTGTGCTTGCAGATATTCCATTTGTAGATCCTAGTTGAACACTTTCGTATTCACTAAGGCTCTTGGCGAGTAAAGCCACATATTTTTCTGCTTGAAGCATAATTACCAATATGTCATTGAGAGCCTTGTTGCAGTCTCTTACAACCACGCCCAACTCGTTGTATTTTTTATCTTGCCATCCAGCACCTAACTGTTCATATTTCATCTTTACAGATTTTTTGGTAGTTTCGATGGAGGAAATGGAATCCTGCATTTTTTTCAGCATTGCGAATAGCTGAACGGAGTCAGCATTTACCATACTCATTTCATCACCTCCTGGCAGCGGATTTTGTGAAGTGCAAAGCGGCGATGTGTCAGGAAAGTCTGACACATCACTGCTTCGGCAAGATTTAATTTAGAGAGGAAAGAAATTGTTCCAACTCAGCAGCGGTCGGTGCAATGTACGGTTTCATCTGGTAAGTATCCTTAACACCGTCTGTGAAGTATACGCTCCTTTCTTTTTTCGTTTTGTTGGTTCATTTTCGCCAGTGTGTTCGTGTCGTTTGCTGTGACGAGAACGCAACATAGACACAAAGAAAACACAAGGGCGAGCTTGCTCGTTTATATACCCTTGTGTTTTCGACTGGATATGTTAAGGTAACAAACAGTAAATGACACGTTACAGACTGCAAAATGTACCAACTGAAAAAAGAAAGAATACCGTTGTGTGCTTTATTTCTCGATCAGCTTTTCAAACATGAGGAAAGGTTTTTATAAAAAAAGAGTAGTTACCGTTTTTTGGTAACTACTCTTTTCCTTTTTTAAGGTTTAAAGTCCTGGAAGTTTAGGTGTTTTGGGTATTGGTGGTGTAGGTAGCTGCAAGCTTTCCAATTTTTGTTGAATTGCTTTAAATTCAGGGGTTTCTTGGTGTTGATTTTGAACCATTTTTTGCTCTATTCTCTCCAAAGTCGGTTGAATTTCTTTCCCTGATACTTTACGATTTAATTCTCTTTCTAAGGTCTCTTTCGGACTAATGGAAGGCGTTTCTAAACTTGAATAGAAGTTTCACTCCTTCTCTATTATAAAGCCTTATATCGCTAAATAAGCCCGTTTTATGAAGGGTTTCTAAGCTGAAATGAACGGGTTTACACCCGGCCTTGACCTCCGCCCGCTGTCCCGCTGAATGGGTGGACAAGGCGGCCAATCCCTCAAAGTGCTTGGACGCTCTCTTTCTGATTTTGGAGCGTTTCTTTTCTAAAAATTGAAATGGGCGGGAAGCCATTTTAGGGCTTTCCCGCCTTGATTACTTTTTAGCAAAGACGGGCGTGACTGTCAACGGCGGCGCATGAAATGCGCCGTTCATCTTGACCGTTGACTGGCTCGGCTGGCTTTGCTATCTTCCTGACAAATGGGAATGTCTAAGATAGTAAAGACGTCCCACATGCAACTCTTTC
>NZ_VUMI01000007.1 GCF_009696275.1 Eisenbergiella porci | reverse complement strand
TTTCTATTAAAAGGGCCAGCATCGTCAGCTTATGCCCTTTGTATTCCAGCTCCGGCACCCATTCCATATGCTGCTTCTCTTTTACCCTCCCTTTTCTCGGATATTCCCTCGCTATCTCCCGTTCCAGTTCCTGCAGTTCCCCCATTCCCTCTATCTCATGATATTCCTCCGCTATGGATGGAATACTCCCATCCTTATACCGGATCAGATAATGCCATTTGTTCTCTTTGCATTTCTTAAACACCGGTTCCGATGCATAAAGACTGTCTGCCAGCACACACACCGGCAGTCTTGGGTATTCCTGTTTCAGACGGCTTGCCAGACGGTGGAATGCCCTCGTTTCACAGTCATTCTTTTCTACGTCTTCTCTCTCATTTTCTATAAATTCTGTCCCCAGGCTGATGATAAGCCCTTCCCCCAATACCAGTTTTGCCTCTAATACATTATGGTAATAGATGGTCTTTTCTTCTTTGCTTCCTTTATTTAACGTCTTTTTCAGACAGTGTGCACAATGCCTCTCATGGAAATGGAATAGGCCTGTCGCATCGAAGATTACCAGCCAGTACTTCCCCAGAAATCTCGCGTCCTCAAATTTCCGTCTCCTCAGAATCGTTTTTATCATTCTTCTACGCAGGGTTTCCAGTTCTCCTGTATCCAGCTTTTTCAGGAACTCATTTACCGTTACATAATGCGGCAGAAATTCATGGCGCCCGACCCCCAGGAGCCTGCACAGGTTCTCCACACAGTTCTCATCATTAAATTTCTCTGTCATCCCCTGCATGGACTGGATGCTACAAATGTTCTTCATAATAACAGTCATCAGCATCACTTCGATTTCATATATGCTGGACTGGCGGGGATCTGACGTTTCACACAGCCATTGCGTGAATTCCGGGAAATACTGGCGGATTATTTTACAGAATGCTGCAAAATCTCTTTCATACAATTTTCTGTTTCTTCGTTGTTCAGCCCTTGTCACGATAAATTTTCTCCTTTGCGAAAAACTTTTTTTTATTTTATCATGCATCGGCTAAATCTTCAGTGCTTATCAGTAATTTTTGTGCGAGAAATTTTCGCCTTTCAGAGCTGATCAATAAGACTCCGTTACTTCCCATGCAGAACATTTTAAGAAACATTATAACAGCAGCTTCCAGTATAGGAGATTTGGGGGCAGAAGCATATAACTCCCTGGATGTGGTGCCGCCTTCTCAGTCTATCCGGGCTGCAACTATTGTAATCACAACGCTGCCTATTCTTGTGGTTTATCCGTTTGTACAGAAATACTTTGTAAAGGGGGTTATGGTCGGAGCGGTTAAAGGATAATTTTTTTATACAAGACTGATATGTTTTACTTAATTTAAGGAAAATATTAAAGTAATTTATGGAGAAAAAATGTTTCATTGGATTTGATGGGTATAGGGATGAGGTTTACCGCCTGATCCGTAAACGGACAATGCAGAATACTGAGTATTGGGATAAATTGGGGCAACTGGGCACTTTCCTGCAGGAATACAGCGGTAAAAGTACACGAAAACATTAGTAAGGCAGGTAAAGTTGCATGGAGGAAGAGATGACCAGTTATCTGGAGGACGTATGTACACAGGCGGTGGAGTTAAGAAATATGCTGGATTGGTATATAAAGACCGGAATGCTGAAGCAGATGAATAAATTGAGAGAAATCCCATTCAGAAAAGTAGTTTTCAGTGGCATGGGAAGTTCACATTATTGTGCTGCCAGCGCTGGTATTTATTTGAAACAGCACGGAGTAGAAAATCATGTTATTTCTACAGGAGAACTTCTTTACTAGTACAACGATCATTTAATAAGTACCACATTAAACAGACGCTGCATCAGCCTCTGATATTTCATTTATTTTATATTTCCAGTGGTAAACAACAGGTTCTTTGTTGAATTCATCAAAATACTGATAGATTCGTTCTACAAGTTCCTGTTTGGTTTTTACCCTGATACCGCGCAACATTTGTTTTGTCATTTTGCCAAAGAAGCTTTCTATCATATTTAGCCATGCTCCATGCTTTGGTGTAAATACAAATTCAAAACGTCCTTTGGGCATAGTTGACAGAAAACGTTTGGTTTCTTTTGATGTATGCGCTGAGTGGTTATCTAAAATAATTCTGATGGTGTCCTGTGATGGATATTTTTTGTCTAGTATTTTCAGAAATTCAATAAAATCAGAGCTTTTATGTGTATCACTTACTAATGGAATTGCTTCTCCTGTAAGCAAATTTTTGAATATAAGTTTTTGTAACTGTTGAAAGCCTTGGAAAGCCAGCTTCTTCCGCATGTTTCTGAATGTGTTTATGAAGCTTTGCTAATGTCCAAAGTTCCTGTGCATATCCTAATTCTACAGGCCATGACCAATATAACGGATGCTGTTTTGGCATCTACATTGAAGGAGCTGATGACAGTTGATGTTATTGGACGTATTAAATTAAACGAAATATCGACGATGACTGGATATAGCTTGATGGATAAAAGTATTTCTGTTGTGCCGATCCTGCAGAGTATTTGCAGATGGTCCGGCGCATACCATAAAGAGGATAGTAAAAACACATTATTGCAATGCCAAAAATGTGATTACATCTGAAAAACGATAAAATGGAGCAAGCAGGTATCCGTCACTGTGTTTGCTCCATTTTTTTCAGATAGCGCAGTGTGATGTTTGGTTGCGTCTACGGTGAAGTTTTGACCATGCAGATGATAAAAGGATAAATAAAGGACAATTCGAGCCGAGGAGATAAGCCATAGACTTGGGATCCAATTTTTTTGCCTCTTCGATAAAGTCCTGCAGAGCCTCTGGATAAGGGTTTCCTTCATCGAAGAATTCCTTCGGTGTTACGCCCAAATATTCACAGATGTAAAAGAAGGATCGCATGGCCGGAAGTGACTTTTTATTTTCGATGTTATTGATGTAGTTGTTGACTTGCCCCAACGACAATGACATGTCGCGTGCAGATACACCCTTTTGTGATCGCAATTTTGCCAGCCGTTCCGGGACAAAATCTTCATACATCGCCTTCACCTCCATTCTCTAATAGATTGTACCTCACACATGTGCTTTATTCGCAAAAACAAAAGGGGTGTTTACGTTGACCTGAAAAAATAAATCTACTATAATTAGGTAAAATGAAAAAATAGAACTATCGAACGAGGGAGATACAATAAAAGGAAAGACATGTTGTATTACCGGGCATAGGGATGTGCCTGATAAAGAGATTAACAGCATAAAGAAAGCTCTGCATCAGGAATTAAAAAAAGCAGTGGAGGACGGCTTCACTGTCTTTCTGTCTGGTTTTGCAGATGGTGTGGATCAATATTTTGCTGAGATTGTTTTGGAACTGCAGAAAGAAAACGGAACGTAAAACTGATTGCAGTGCTTCCATACCGTAGCCGTGTGGAAGGCTTGAATCGCAGGGTGCAAACAAGAGCTTTGCTGAGTGCCTGCACTGAGATTGTGGTAATTCAAGAGGAATATCAGCCCAACGTCTACTTGCAGCGCAATCGGTATTTGGTCGAGCATTCAGACCGCGTGATTGCTGTGTACGATGGGAGGGAGAAAGGCGGTATGGTGAAAACAATCCGTTTTGCACACCGTCTTCAGAAAGAGCTGCGTGAAATTCCAGTAGGATTAAACTTGGACAAAAAAAGGATAAATCTTGGATATGATCGTGTATAGTGGAAACGGAGTTGCAGTCTAATCCATGATAAGATGAAATTTTTAAGAGTTAATCTATAGGCAAATCACTAAGTGCGGGTTTGCAGATTATTAAAAGAGATATGGGAAAGAAGGGAAACCAGATATGCTTGATAAAATGCCAAATATGGACGATATGACCGCTTTAATTGGGCAGTCTTTATATGACGTGTGGCAAAAGCTATGCGCTGCGATTGATGAAAAGTACGATATGGACCGCATTTGGAACAGCGGCGGCAAGGCATGGACCTATGAATACAAATACCGCAGAGACGGAAAAACACTCTGCGCCCTATACGCAAGAGAGAACTGCGTTGGCTTTATGGTAATACTGGGAAAAGACGAGCGGGCGAAATTTGAATCCGGCCGTAGTGAGTATTCGGAAAGCGTCCAGAAGGTTTACGATGACTCAAAAACCTATCACGATGGAAAATGGCTGATGTTTGAGCCGGTTGATACATCTTTGTTTTCAGATTTCATGCGGCTATTAGCTATTAAGAGAAGTCCAAACAGGAAATAGAAGGTCGTGGAGGCGAAGATGGCAAAAAAGATAGACCCAAAACAAACAAAACGGGCAAAGGCTTTTGAATTATGGATGGATGCGCCGAATCCGATGGTGACATTCTTTAAGATCTTGGATGTTACGCCGCTGATCAAAATAAATAAGAAAAGGAAGCTGAAGTTTAATATGCTTCTTGACTATTGCATTGGCAAGGCGGCTTCAGGCGTAAAGGAGTTTTATATTCTCCCCGTCGGCCATGAACTGGTTCAGTACGATTCCATTGCCGTGAATACTATTGTGAAGAACAAAGAAGGAGAAGTCAGCTCCTGCGATATTCTCTTCACGGAAGATCTGGCGAAGTTCAATCAGGATTACCTGAGATACACCATGCAGGTTGCTGACAGCTGCGAGAACCGGGATCTGACGGACAGTATGGTGATTGGCACATCAGCAATCATAGATACAGAGATTGATGGAGCAGTCGGTATGAACAGCGGTATTTATAATAACCCATTTATCATTTGGGGCAGATACAAAAAGAAGCTGTTCAGGTACTATCTGACGATATCCTTTCAGTTTCACCATACGCAGATGGATGGTGCTCATGCGGGTAGGTTCTTAGCGAACCTGCAAAATGTAATTTATAAAATGAAATAGAGAAATAAAAAATTTCAAAATTTATCAGAAGGATTATAAAATGATAGGATTGATTTTGCGTTTTCTGGTGATACAAATATTTATATTGCAGGAGGATACGGTTTATTTAAAGAAGCTATAGTAAATGAATTTAATGTTGCTATCGATGAAACGTGTGGAGATGACATTAAATTTACAAGAACTATCTATACAAGAAAGAATTAGTCAGCTTCCAGTTATCGGGGAACTAAAGTCTTGACGGTAAAAGAAAAAGACGGCGAAAATGATTCAGGTTCTAATTTGGACAGGGATGAGATTTTCCGTGTGAATCTGGACGTTCACAAAGCGACTTTTCGCAAGCTGTTTGGTACGAACCCCAAACGGCCGGGAAAGGTTGAAACGGTCAGTATGCAGTATGATTTTTCTTCAACAGACTGTATTCTGCCACACCCGGTATATGTCTGGATGGGCTGGATATGTTCGCTGAGTCCATCGAAAAAAACATTTGGGGAACTGAAGCTGCTTATTCAGGAAACCTATGATTACGCAAGAGAGAAATGTGCAAAGAAAAAGCTTTCGTTTTTGTCGATAGCCAGACTGGAATTGCCACTACGGACCAAAACATTCCGTATGTGAGAACGGTGAATGCTTATTATGAGGATGGCTGTTTTTATATCATCACATACGCTGCGTCCAACAAGATGAAACAGATAGATCATAACCCCATAGTGGCGGTGGCCGGCGAATGGTTCACTGCGCATGGCAAAGGGATAAACCTCGGGTGGTTCTGTAAAAAGGAAAATCATGAAATGGCCCAAAAGCTGAGACAGGCATTCAGCGAATGGATTGATAACGGGCACAACAATTTTGACGATGAAAATACGATCATCTTATGTGTTCAATTAACAGAGCGAATTCTTTTCTCTCATGGCACGAGGTATGACATAGATTTCGCTGGAAACTGAAGCGAACTGAGAAGCTCAATCCTATTTTCTTTGCCTATGATGGCATGGAAATTATTGTGTGAACTGAAAAACGTAGATAGCAGAATTGAACAGGAGGTGTTTTTGTGACAGAGTTAGAAAAATGTATGGCTGGCGAATTATATAATTGCCATGATGAAATTTTTCTGCGATATAAGAAGCAGACAAAAGAGCTGCTTGACATTTATAACAAACTGACCTATGACCAGAAAGAAGAGAAAAAAGGGATTTTACATAAGCTGCTCGGTGGGATTGGAACAAACGTGTCGGTAGGGGCGCCATTCCTGTGCGATTATGGGTGTAATATTATTATCGGCAGCAATGTGTCGATCAATATGAACTGCTCCTTTATCGACTGTAATCAGATAAAAATCGGAAATAACGTCATGATTGCTTCCAATGTGCAGATTTATACGGCAACGCATCCCGTGGAACTGGCAGAACGCCTGACACCAGACTGGACCCCGGAGAGCGGAAAGCACTTTTGCCAGGTATATGCACTGCCCGTTGAGATCGGGGACGGGTGCTGGATCGGCGGTGGCGTCATCATACTCCCCGGGACTAAAATCGGGGCTGGCAGTGTGATTGGAGCAGGCAGCGTTGTTACCCGAGATATCCCGCCAAATTGTGTGGCGGTCGGAAATCCATGTAGAGTGATTCGCAGAATTAACGAGGAACCAAAACATGATTAAATTGGTGGCATTTGATTTGGATGGGACAATCGGAGATACGATACCAATGTGTATAAAGGCATTCAGACAGGCAGTATCCCACCATGAAAGGATTTAGCCGAAAAAATCAATTGTTTTCCCTTTGTGGGTTGAACTGCGGGCTTTGCCCCATGTTTTTGAATAAATATTGCTCCGGCTGCGGGGGCGGCGAGGGAAATCAGTCCTGTACTGCAGGCGGTACTCAGGCAAATTGAGAACAGAGCTGATTTGGATACACTGACGATCAAGGAAAAAAGCACTTTTGCCGCAGGACTGCTTCAGGAAGCGGCGGCAAAGAACAATATTGAATTGAAGTTGCGAAAGAAAAAGTGAGGACTTCAATACTGCAATCATTTAATAAAGTATTGAAAAGGATAGAGAATATAGATAAATGAACGTAATAAACGCCCCTTTGCAGAAAAATAAGTGATGTTCTGCAAAGGAAATCAGAAAATAATTATAGAGGTATGCTTGTAAATGGATAAATGGTTCACGATTGACCAGATTGATGAAGGTACATATATTATCAGCGAATACCGGCATTGGGAGGAGACGCATTGCTATCTGTTAAATGGCTCCAGCCGCAGCTTATTGATTGATACTGGTCTGGGAATCTGCAATATTTATGATGAAGTAATGAAGCTGACAAATAAGCCTGTTACGGCAGTTGCAACACACATTCATTGGGACCATATTGGTGGACATCAATATTTTCCAGATTTTTATGCTCATGTTGGAGAATTGGATTGGCTTAATGGAAAATTTCCTCTATCGATGGAAACAATCAGGGAAATGGTTATTGACCGTTGTGATTTACCAAATAACTTCAATGTATATGATTACGAGCTTTTTCAAGGAATGCCAACAAAAATTGTAGCTGACCATGATGTGATAGATATAGGCGGACGGCAAATTGAAGTGTTGCATACACCTGGACATTCACCAGGGCATTTGTGCTTTTGGGAAAAAGACAAAGGATACTTATTTACTGGCGATTTGGTATATAAAGATATACTGTTTGCATACTATCCTTCTACTGACCCTGAAGCATATCTTGCTTCATTGAAAAAGATTTCTGCATTGCCAGTAAAAAAAGTATTCCCCGCACATCATTCTTTGGATATACAGCCGGAAATTTTAATCCGTATGAGAAAAGCATTTGAGGAACTTAAAGAAAATGGGAAACTTTGTCATGGCAGTGGCACATTTAATTATGGTGATTGGGGCGTTTGGTTATAAAAATCCCAGTTTATAGAACTGAGAAAATTGCAAGTTACGAAAAGAAAATGTAAGACGGGTACACAGCCATTATTGAATCGGAGAGGATTAAGATTATGATTACGGATTCATTTGACAACAAAACTGAGCCTATATTCACGCTGAAGGATTTTTATGGGGAGAGAAAAAAGATCCTCGATATCTGCATTATCATTTTTTCCAAAGAGATTTACGAGACTGTTCTCACCACATATATTTGTACAAAGATTGCAGAAATCAATGCACCGAACGGGGCTGTTCCGATTTATAAATTCAGCTCTGAAGGAAAGGAAATTGCTTTTTATTTATCAGCAATCGGTTCTACCGGAACCTCTGAGTATTGTATCGAGTCAAACTGGCTGACTGGTGCTGAGAAGTTTATCATGTTTGGCTCGGCGGGAAGTCTCGATAAAGAAAAAACGCAGGGGAGATTCGTTATTCCGACAGAAGCCTACAGAGACGAAGGAATTTCCTATCATTATGCACCGCCAACTGATTACATCAAGATGAAAAATCACGAAAAGCTCGCTGCTATTTTTGATGAGCTGCACTTTCCTTATGTGAAAGGAAGGGTATGGACTACAGATGCGTTTTTGCGTGAAACAGCAGGGCAGGTTGCTAAGAGGCGGAAGGAAGGCTGCATCGCGGTAGACATGGAACTGGCAGGAGTGCAGTCTGTTTGTGATTTCTACGGTTTTGATTTATATGATTTTCTGGTGACGGGGGATGTGTTATCGGAAGATAAGTACGAGATGGAAAGATTTAATGATGCCAATCATAATTTGGACAAATTTTATATCACTTTGGAGATAGCGAAACGAATTTAATCCGAGAAACCATTTGAAGATATAGAGGTGACTAAGGCTATGAAAGATATGATTGCATATTGCGGACTTAACTGCGAAAAATGTGACGCATACATTGCAACAATCAACAATGATCAAACATTGCGTGAAAAAACTGCAAAATTATGGGCAAAGTTAAATAATGCCCCTATTCTCCCTGAACATATTAACTGCCATGGCTGCCGCGTTGAGGGGATTAAAACGGTATTTTGTGACAGTCTGTGTGGTATTCGTAAGTGTGCGCTGAAAAAGGGCGTTGCAACATGTGGTGACTGCTCCGATATAGAAGAATGTAAAACTGTTGGAACAATTATCCTGAATAACCCGGAAGCTCTGAAAAATTTAAAAGAATAACCCGGGTTTAGAAATAACAAAATCCCAGTTTGTCAGCTTGTTAGGACAAGCATCACACATGGAAACCAAAAAGCCGATATGAAAAAGGCTCATCAGATTGGAATGAAAGCCTATAACGCAGAGCAGGAAGAAAAGGCACGTATCCTGGACATTCTACTTGCCGGCTACAATGACGGGAGGAAAAAGACGCTGTTCTGTGTAGCAGTCTATCTGCTGGATCTGCAAGACCTGCAGGCGGTACTCAGGCAAATTGAGGACAGAGCTGATTTGGAAACGCTGACGCTTAAAGAAAAAAGTGCGTTTGCTGCATGGCTGCTGAAGGCGGCAGCAGCGAAGAACAATATTGAGTTGAAACTGCGAAAGAAAAAGTGAGAATTTGGATATAGCCATCATTCATTAAGGGATGAAAATAAAGAACCGAAGTCGGAATATATCCGGTTCTTAGAAAGGACAGAAGAAGAGAGGTTTATTTTTGGTAAGAGAGTATCTGCATATGAATGTTTATGATGCATTTTTAGCACGAGTGCATTTTCTCTTTGAAGAGTTTGATCATATTTATGTTTCCTTCTCCGGGGGAAAAGACAGCGGATTGGAGAAGCATGGCGCCCTGTAGAGGAAGAGGCGGAAAAAAAGTAAATAATAAGTGAATGAAAGTAGTTTGTCAAAAATAAAGAACAGCGAAAGAGGCTTGAAAGGAGCATTTCTATGAAGTATGTTTGTACAGTTATATCGGTAGCAGATATCAGCACCGCAAGAAAGTTTTATGAGGAACTGTTCGGGTTAGAAGTTTATCAGGATTACGGAAGGAACATCGCTTTTACCTGCGGCCTGGCATTACAGCAGGATTTTGACTGGCTGGTAAGTATACCAAAAGAAAAGGTATTGATGAAATCCAACAATGCGGAGATCGTCTTTGAGGAACAGGATTTTGATGGTTTCCTGAATAAGCTGAAAGCATACCCGGAGATTGAGTATCTGGGAGAAGTCATTGAGCATAGCTGGGGACAACGTGTGATCCGGTTCTACGATCTGGATGGGCATCTCATAGAGGTTGGAGAGGATATGCAGATGGTAGTAAAGCGGTTCCTTGCTTCTGGAATGACTATGGAAGAGGTATCTGCAAAAATGGACGTATCCATTGAGGACCTAACAAAACTTCTGAATAGTTAATTTGCAGTAGACAAATAAATTGGAAATTGTCAAATGGTGTATTGATGAAAGAATATATAACTAAGCGAGTACACATTTGGCTCATTACGATGTTTAGAACTGCGTCCGTCAGGTTTCTCAGAAAATGATCCGCCGCATATGTGTGAAAATCTAACTTGTACAGCAATCATATTTGCATATCAATATATTATACATTTATGACGGAGGTAGAAAATGGTCTATACCCAGATGACAATGAAAGCTTTGAAGTTTGCATATAATGCGCATGCCGAGCAAGTGGATGACAGTATGCAACCGTTAGTTTATAAGGATATTCAAAAAGCATTGAAAGAAATACAGAAGTTACAGATCCCGGTTTGTCGGTGAGTAACACAACAGAGATCCTGAGCATCTCATAGGGGTTGGTGAGGATATGAAAATGGTGGTCAGACGTTTTTGGAATACCGGCATGACGATGGAAGAAGTGTCGGAAAGAATGAATGTTCCCATCGGGGATTTAGAAAGGCTGCCGAACAGCTGAATGTGAAAGAAAATCAGAAGTTGGAGGAAAATGTATCTATGGCAAATAAATATAAAGTAATTGATGAAAAAACATGGGATAGGGCAATGCACTGTATGATTTTTAGAAACAGTGTTGAACCAGCATTTTGCGTAACCTTTGAAGCAGATATTACAAGATTTAGGCGTATGGTAAAGGAGCAAGGACTTTCTTTTACATTGGCAATGGTACATGCAGTTTGCAAATGTGCAAATGAAATAGAGGCGTTTCGTTATCGGTTTGTTGACGGACAGATTGTTTTATTTGAAAAGATAGATACTGCATTTACATATCTTAATCAGGAAACAGAATTGTTCAAGGTAGTCAATGTACCTATGATAGATGATCTGAAAGAATATTGTGAACTGGCAACAAAAGTGGCAAATGAACAGAAAGAGTATTTTACGGGACCTTTAGGAAATGATGTGTTTCAATGTTCTCCCATGCCGTGGGTAACATATACGCATATTTCCCACACTAATTCGGGTAAAAAAGATAATGCAACACCGCTTTTTGATTGGGGAAAATATTATGAGAAAGATGGAAAACTTTTGATTCCAATTTCTGTGCAGGCACATCATTCTTTTGTAGATGGTTTGCATATCGGACAGTTTGTGGAAAAATTGCAAAAATTGTTGAACGAATGGTGAATAAGGAGCTGCATAGGTGCAATAATGAAAAAGATCACAACTTTTTTTAGTGCTATGTTACTTATTATATCATTGTCTGCTTGTTCATCAGACTTTGATATTTCAAATTGAAAGGATGGTCGGGTGCTAATGAAAGAAATCATCAACTTCATTGAAGCGAATGTGGATGGCAAAACGCTGTTTACAAAGGAATTAGTTTACGAACTTGAAAATGGTGCGTTACAGGGCGTTTACTCAGATCAAATATCTTTCTCTAATCTAAAATATTCTCAGAGAGGATTTCAGTTGGATATGTTTATTGTATCTAATGAGAAGATATGGCTCATGGGAAAGGATGGAGAACGGGAAAAATTGCGAAAAGATTTCAGTGGTGTATCCCTGTTCCGATTTGAACTGGCGGAGCGAAAAAGCACGAATAGTTTGACTGGTTGTTTTCGTTTCATTTCAGCTTCAGGGAAAAATGTGGCAGCAGAGGCTATCGTAAGTGGAATTTATGATGTGCGTCTTGAAAATGATGTGCTGAAGTTATCGGAAGATCAGGTCTTGTATCGGGATCAGCCGATACAAGAAGGGCATTTTAAGCCCGTTGCATTTCAATCGGAACATCGTTTTTATGTTAAAGCTAATAAGCTATACTATGAATACAACGGCAAGTGTTTTGATGTGGACTCAAAAACTATGCGGCGTAACGATAGCTCCGATACCTTTCCTCCGTTTATTTCAATCGAAAAGTAAGAAATGACGAATCAGCTTGACAGGAGTGCAGAGATGTTGATTATTTTGAGTATGTGGTGATATTGGTATTGTCCAAATGCCCTGTCCGAAGTTTTGCTGTTTAGGACTTGATAGGGGAAATATTTATGGCGCTGATAGCCCGGTAGTGGTAGAGAATACACGAATACGTTCAGATAAAGGGAACGGACAACATACAAGAAAAACTTCAGCAGTTAATATGAGCTAAAGGATAAGGACAAACATGATCTTTCTGTCCTTGAAGGTATATCAAAATAAGACGAAATGGAGATTTATATGGAGGAAGCAACGAGATATATTGCGCTTTTGCGCGGTGTCAATATAAGTGGAAAAAATAAAGTTCCGATGGCTGAACTAAAGAAAGCTTTTGAGGAGCTTGGGTTCGGAGCGGTTAAGACCTATCTGAACAGTGGCAATGTGATTTTTTCAAGTAATGAAGAGAATATAGGGAGCCTTACAGACCGGATTGAAACAACGATAAAAAAGTGGTTTGGTCTGGATATTCCGGTTTTCGTCATATCAAAAGAGGATATCGAAGATATTTTGCAACACGCGCCTGACTGGTGGGGTGATGAAAATAAGGAAATCTATGATAATCTAATTTTTATTATGCCTCCGGCTACATTTGCTGAAGTGCGGGACGAGATCGGAGAACCCAGGGAGGGTTTGGAAAAGATTCAGGATTATAAGGAAGCGGTATTCTGGTCTTTCAGCCGGAAGGATTATCAAAAGACAAACTGGTGGAGGGAGACGGCAAGTGCGAATATCAGCGGCAAACTGACAATCCGAACGGCAAACACCGTCAGGAAGATAAATGGCATGTAAGGCTTTTAATATGGAGAAGAGTTGGGTTTGAATAATATAATGGAAAGGAATTGCTATGAATGAAATTTATCAGCAAGCAAAATTATTACAGCCAGAGTTGGTAAAAATCAGAAGAGAAATACATCAAAATGCTGAGGTTGGGATACAACTGCAATATACCAAAGCATTTGTGAAAGAGAAGCTAATTGCGTATGGATATGAACCCCAGGACATTGCCAATAGCTCAATTGTGGCAACGATCAGCGGCGAACTCCCTGGTAAAACTATGCTGCTTAGAGCAGATATGGACGGCTTAGCCATTAAGGAAGAAACTGATTTAGACTTTAAAAGTGTAAACGGAGCTATGCATGGCTGTGGTCATGATATGCATACCGCCATGCTGTTAGGTGCTGCAAAATTGCTTAAAAAGTATCAAAACCGGCTTCAGGGAAAAGTAAAATTATTATTTCAGGAGGATGAAGAAGGTTTTACCGGGGCGAAGGCTGTGATTCAGGGAGGTGTTTTGGAAAATCCAAAGGTAGATGCAGCCATGGCGCTTCATGTAAACTCTGGTACGCCGAGCAATATGGTGCTGTGTGGTCTTGGCCATTTCATGGCTGGCTGCACTTTGTTTCGCATTGAAGTAAGCGGCGTGGGCTGTCACGGAGCGATGCCTGAAAATGGGGTTGATCCAATTAATATCGCGGCACATATTTACCTGTCGTTACAGGAAATTGCAGCGAGAGAAGTGGCGGCGCAAGACCCTTGTGTATTAACGATTGGTAAATTTGCCGGTGGACAAACTCCCAATATTATTCCTGAAAAAGTCGTTTTAGAGGGAACAATCCGTTACAAAAATAAAGAAACAGGGGATAGAATTTTTGAAAGAATTCAAGAAATTTCAAATCTGTGTGCCCAATCCTTCAGAGGAAGGGCAGTTGTAACGGAATTATCCAGTGCGCCGCCTCTGATAAACAACGATGAGATGATCTATGAGTTTTGCGATTACATTAAGCAATTCATTGCCCCTCAGCAAGTCAGGATATTGCCTCAGGGAGGTATGGGCAGCGAAGACTTTGCTTCCTTTAGCTATCAGGTGCCCATTGCCTATTTATTATTAGGCGCCGGTACCAACCAGGAAAATGAAGCGTATGGTAAACCCATGCATAATCAAGGCGTTGTGTTTAATGAAGATATATTGTCCCTTGGGAGTTCGATACTCACGATATGTGCTATGAATTGGTTGAGCAAACATCGAGATGATTAAGATTTATTCCGCTCAGCGGCAATCTGACAGGCAGAACGGCAAACACCGTCAGAAAAATAGTTGGGATGTGTGTGTTTATTTTCCACATCCCAACTGATTGCATCTTATTTTAAGGAATCCCTGTCAGGGACCTGTACAGATAAAGCTTCGGTAAAATGGTGTTTCTCAACCATATGTGCCTGAACAGAAGTTAAAATCAAACGGTAAGAGTCTGCCAGGCACTCAGCAAACCCGGCGTTGTTTCCTGAACGCAGGCAGCGATATGCCCTACGGGTGATTTCATTGAGGCGTCCGATTCAAAGGAAATGCTTCTCCATGCCATACGTCTGGATGATCTCCATGTCGAAGGTGTGAACTTTACCTGGCTGGTCGGCATCTCACCCATTACCCAGATTCAGGACCGGATGGTGATTTATTCGTTTTATAAGGACAGTGATAGCCGGGGGTACAGCAGTGTGATTACTCCCAGTGGGGATTATATCGTCAATATCAACCGAACCGTATCCATAAATCAAAGGAGCAATCTATATGATTGGCTGGATAGGGGAAATCGGGAGAGTCCATATAACGTCGAAGTGATCCGGGAAAGCATGAGCCGTAAAGAGCAGTTTCATTTTATGTTTACAGATGAGGACGGTATTTCAGAGCAGCTTTTCTTTCTTCCCATTGAAGGTACCGATTGGTATTTTCTATCTGTTGTTGAGAGAACTGTGTTTACGGATCTGACAAAGCCATTTGTTATTGCAAGCATATCCATGGTCATTGCCGTCATTCTCATATCGCTTATGGCTCTTTTAATGTCCTTGCGTTTCAGCAAAAGAGAGATCAAAGCAAACACCGAGGCAAAAGTGCGCAGTGAATTTCTGTCCAGTATGAGCCATGAGATCCGGACAACGCTCAATGGGATTGTTGACCTGCTCCATCTGATGCAGTCTCATCTGCAGGATGGGAATATGGAGCAAATGACAGGCTGGCTTTGCAAGGCCAATACCACAACACAATATCTGATTTCCCTGCTCAATGATATTTTGGATATGTCAAAGCTTCAAGCAGGAAAGCTGGAGCTTGTTTCAAAGCCGTTTTTTTTGGAAACGATGCTGGATGCCATCGTATCTATGCAGCGTGGAAATGCACAGGAACGAGGTGTTGAATTGATTGTAGAACAGAATATTGTTGCCCCCTGCATTACAGGCGACGAAACCCGCTTAAAACAGGTGCTCATGAATATCGTTGGCAATGCGGTAAAGTTCACGCAGAAAGGCGGGACAATCCGACTGACGGCAGAGCAAAAGCTGGAAGATACAACCCATGTTATCACTACAATCCGTTGTGCGGATACAGGAATCGGGATGAGTCCTGAGTTTCTGGCAACCATCTGGGACAGCTTCACCCAGGAGAATAATAAAGTTTCTAATGGGATGCAGGGAACACTGTTGTATATTGGCTGTGCATATGAAAAAGGGTGTTCTGAGAATCAATCATGGAGAAGTGTTTTATCACTTTGATTTTGAGAAAAGGACAGCACGCTGACAGATAAGAGGGAATAAATGATATTAGGCGTATAAGATATAAACTATGCTCAATGGGAAAGGATTATGAGAAAAATGCAGGTAGGTAACATAATTTCATTTGGAAAATATGACTGGATAGTGCTGGACGTAAAAAAAGACAGGGCTTTGATAATAACTGAGCATATTGTTGAACAGCGCCCATATCATGATGCTTATACTGAAGTAACATGGGCTGACTGTGCATTAAGAAAATATTTGAATGGTGATTTTTATGATGAATTCAGTATGGCTGATAAATTGCGAATAAGTCCAGTGGTAAATAAAAATCCAAACAATGAGTGGTATGGTACAAGCGGCGGAGCAGATACGGAGGACAGAATATTTTTATTGAGCATGGAAGAAGCGGCGTGCCAATATTTTGGTGATAGCAGTTCATTATTGTATAACCCACGAAAAAATCAAAAATATTGGTTTGAAAGAAAAGACAAAAATAATGGTAAGCGTGTTGCTACACTTGAGAGCAATAATAAACAGGTTTGGTGGTGGTGGATTCGCACCCCGGGTCGGGTTGGTGTAAAGGCAGTCTACATTCACGGTGACGGCAATATAGGAATTCAGGGCAACAACATATTGAAAGGCAATATCGCCGACGGGAAATGTACAGGTGGTGTTCGTCCTGCTTTATGGCTGAGGTATTGATTAAACTATGTTGTACAAACAAAAGACTGGGAGAGGTAAGGATTAAATCGGCGGTACTGCTGCTCCTTTGTATAGCCCTGATCGTGAGAGCTTTCTGCGCTGCCGCCTCCATTACTCACGCCTGAGTGAGACTGAAATTCGCCTCAACCTGGCCAGTGTGAACCTCGATACTGTTCCCCCTGACCTCCGCTCCCAAAGTATATTTGCTCGGCGTAGGCGTTCCGATTGAGGAATATTTTGCCCGTATTATCGGAATTATCCATCGTCATAACGATGTTGAGGATAAACTCGTGGCAGTGCCCGAGGGAATTTACTTTACAAAAGAGGAAGTCGCAAAGGCGGTAGATTTTCAGGAACAATATTTTGAATATCACATTGAGATGTGTTCACAGTAAAAATACCCTGTAAGGATTTTGAAACGGCTTGGTGCTGGGACTATTCAGCATGGGGACCGCCCTGCTGGGCGTGGCAGTCCTGGTGATATACTCCCCGCAAAACGGTCTCATCCTGTTACTAATCGCTTTTCTCATCAGCCCGTTTGGGCTGCCGAAACTGGCCTTCTGGTTGCTGGGAAAAGTACAGTATTTGAAATTCGCCATCCAGGACAGCGTATATGGTTAAATCATGGTAGGAACTGCAAAATCGTAGCTTCGCTCACTTTACTTTTAGACTAATATTGCGTATAATATTAGTGTGAAAGGAAGTGAAGCCATGGGACAATATGAACAGTTGGACAGGATGCTGGCGGCTCAGGATGGGATGCTGCAAACCGCCCAGGTGGTATCTGCCGGAATTTCCAAACCGGTTTTCTATCATTATGTACAGGACCGGGAATTGGAACGGGTTGCACATGGCGTTTATCTTTCCAAAGATTCCTGGGTAGATGCGATGTACCTGATCCATCTGCGGTTTGAACAGGCGGTATTTTCCCATGAGACAGCCCTGTTTTTTCACGATTTGACAGACCGTGAGCCAACCGAGTACACGGTTACGGTAAAGACCGGCTACAATCCCACCAGACTAAAAGCGGAAGGGGTTCAGGTCTTTACCATCAAGGCAGAGCTGCATGATGTGGGATTGATAACGGCGCAGACCCCCTTTGGGCATACTGTACCGGCTTATGATATGGAGCGAACGATCTGCGACCTGTTACGAAGCCGGAACAGTTTGGAGATGCAGACGTTCCAGTGGGCGCTCAAAATGTATGCCAGAAGAAAGGACAAAAATCTGCGGACGTTGATGCGCTATGCAAAGCTGTTCCGGGTAGAGAAAATTTTGCGGCAGTATTTGGAGGTACTACTATGATAAAGACAGCAAAGCAGTTAAAAGACCTGGTTAAGTTTCATGTAGTCCTCTTGACATTATTTCGGCATACCGATATAATAATAGCAGAGAGGATGTGACAGGAATGATGCTCGAGAGTTTGCTGAAAAAGCGAAACATGACAAAATACCGATTAGCCGTAGACGCGGGAATCCCTCACGCTACGCTCAACGATATATGCAGCGGTAAGACAAAGCTTGAAAAATGCTCCGCAGAAACGGTGTATAAGCTGGCAAAGGCGCTTGGCGTGTCGATGGAGCTTCTGACTTCCGAAGGAATCCATCAGGCGGAAAAGGAACGCTCTTATGAATACGGGCTGCCCGGATATCTGCAACATGATCTGGACGCATACAAGGACGGGTTGAAAAACAAATCTCCGCTGCTCGACTGCCTGTGGGGAGAACTCTATGGCAGTATCAATATTGCTGAAATTAACGACGGTGTGATTACAAAGGAACATGCCGATTATCTGAGAGCAAAATATCTTTAAGGAAATGATGACGGATGGCTGAAAAAATTGATTTTACAAACTGTCGGGTGGTACCCGGCAGAGCATACAACGGAGCAAACGGCAAGAAGATTGCCGTAGAATATGACGGCATACTGTATATGCTGAAATTCCCACCCTCCGGCAAGAATAAGCCCACCGGGCTTTCCTATACCAATAGCTGTTTCAGCGAGCATATCGCAAGCAGTATCTTCAATCTGATCGGTGTAAGAGCACACGAAACCATGCTTGGCACATTTAAGGTTGGCGGCAAGGAGAAGATTGTCTGCGCCTGTAAGGACTTTACAGCAGACGGAAAGAGATTTTTTGATTTCTGTTCCATTAAGAATACGATTCTGGAATCAGATTCAAATGGTACGGGAACAGAGCTTGAAGATATACTTGATACGATTGGAAAGCAGCAGTACATTTCGCCGGAGGTGTTGGAACGGCACTTTTGGGATGTATTTGTTGTAGACGCCTTACTTGGAAACTTCGACCGTCATAACGGAAATTGGGGATTCCTGTTTGATGAAAAAACGGGAGAGTCAAGCATAGCGCCCATCTACGATTGTGGAAGCTGTCTTTTGCCGCAGGCGGATGAGAAGATCATGAATGAAGTGCTGTCAAACGAGGACGCGCTGCATTCGAGAATTTATCTGTATCCAACCTCTGCCATAAAGCAGAACGACAGAAAAATTAACTACCGTGACTTCCTAATGAGTGCGGAATATAAAAGCTGCAGTGAGGCAGTCAAACGGATTGTTCATCGGATTGATATGGAAGTAATTAGTGAATTCATAGATTCCACACCATATCTGTCGGATCTGCAAAGAGCCTTTTACAAGCACTATATAAAGGCGAGATATAATCTGATCCTTGTTCCGGCTTTTGATTTGGCAGACAGTCTCGAACAGGAGCCGAACAAGCCGATAATGGGGATGTAACAACAGAATACTTTATCAGAGGACGCTGAAAAATCGGCGTCCTTTTTACTCAAGAAAGTGATGCAACATGAAAAAATACGAGGAATTGGAACGCAGTGATATACGGATCGGTTGGGATTTAGAGATGATATGAAAAGCACCCTCCAAACTTAAAAAATAAGGCCAGCGTTTTGTGTAGCGCTGGCCTACTACACAATAAATGGAACCCCGGCGGGTTGATTTTATCTTTGCTTGATTCAGTTATTTTTCCTGCCGGTTTTTCACCAGCTCAATAGCTTCTTTTCCTGTCATGTGGTCGATGCACATTTCAAGCATACACAGCGTTTTCCACTCCCGGTCGATTTCTTTCCGGCGGCCTGCGGCATCTTCATCTGGCGAATATTTTTTCGCCAGTTTCTCGATTGCCGCCCGCTTCTCTTTCTCATCCTCGATGATGCGGATCTGCCCAAAGGCAATGACGCTTCTGAAATAGGTAGTGTATTTTTCCGACACGATCTGGTCTTGGTCGATGACGCAGAAGGATGCCTTAGAACTGCGCTGTATAGCGTCCAGTTTGTGGCGCCTTTGGCACAGTGGAAGTATAGTTTTGCGCCATCGAACACAAAACTGATGGGTACAGCATAGGGGTAATCGTCGTCCCCAGACAGAGCCAATACCCCAGAGGTTCCCCGACAGAGGATCGCTGTCACTTCCCCGTATTCCGTCAACAGTTCCCACGCTTCTTCTCTTGATAACTTCTTTTCCACTTTGATAACCTCCTACAATATTTTATTATCATAACTGCCGTTCTGCGCGTTAGCTTGACATCATTTTTCAAAAGAGCATTTACCGAAAGCAGGTTTGGACCAGAATCATATAGACAACGGTTCCAACGCCGATACTAAGTAATATATTTCGCTTCCACTTATGGAGTATGAAAATACAGACAATGGCAATCAATTCCGGCAGGCCATGAAAGGACGCGAAAACTGCATCTTTCAGGCAGTATACCACCAACAGGCCAATGACGGCATAAGGCAGCACCATGCCTAAATAGGTAATATAATGCGGCGGTGTTTTCCCCTCCGGGAAAACTAGAAACGGGAGAAACCTTGTCAACATGGTTCCCAGCACAACAACAAGAATCGTAATAATGCTTTGCGTGGTTGTCATTGTATCGCCTCCTTATGAATCTTCTTCCTGTCCAGCGTGAAGCACAGGATAATTAAGGCCATAGCCGGTAAGATAAAATTTTCGCTTCCAAACAGCAGCAGACAGAGCAGGGAACAGGCTAATCCGGTAAGGGCAGATCGGTGGTAATCTGCTTTTTCCCACTGTTCAATAAACATAACAACAAACAATGCCGTCATTACAAATTCAATGCCCGTGGTGTCAAAATGAATGACGTATCCCAACAGCGCACCTAACGTCGCTCCGGAAACCCAATAGATTTGATTCAGCATGGTAACAAAAAACATAAACCAGCCTTTGTCTATATCCTGTGGCGGCAACACGGTATAATTGATCGTAAAGGATTCATCACACATACCGAAAATCAGATAGGGCTTTTTCCAACCAACATTTTTATATCTTTCCAACATAGAAATGCCATAGAATAAGTGTCTGGCATTTACCATCAATGTCAGGAAAAAAGCATACAGCGGGTTAAAGGCAGACAGTAACAGGTTGACGGTGACAAATTCCATTGAACCAGCGAAAATGAAGAAGCTCATAAGCATAGGGTATACAAAAGAAAAGCCTTTACTTCTCATAAGAAATCCATAAGACATTCCGAGAAAAAGGAATCCAATACAAATAGGTAATGTGTAAGGCAGGGCGGCCTTAAATGCTTTTGCTCTCATGTTCATCAGCTCCTTTATTGTGCTTGATTTTTCAGGCGCTTTTCTTTATAATGTTTACAGTATAGTTGACGTTTGTCTGATTCAACGAACATATAGTCCTGTATATTATACAATCGTTCGATTTATATGTCAAGTCGAGAAAGGGGCAGTTATGGAACTTGGAAAAATAATCGCAATCAATTTAAAAGAATTACGAACCGAGCGCAATTTGACGCTGGGGCAGTTATCAAAAATATCAGGAATCAGCAAAGCGATGTTATCAGACATTGAAAAAGGCGGCAGCAATCCAACCATCAATACAATCTGGAAGATTGCCAACGGTTTGAACGTGCCATATACAAAGCTGATGGAGGGGATCGAAAAAGAGGCAACCATTATCCGAAAGTCGGAGACAGTGGCACAGAACGGCGAAACAGAGCATTACCGGGTATATTGCTATTTCAGAAATACCCCCGTAAGAAACTTTGAACTGTTCTATGTAGAACTGGACGCCAACAGCTCCAATGCCTCGATTGGACATTCTGAAAAGGCACAGGAATACCTTTATATCATTCAGGGCGAATTGGTGCTACACACGGAAACTGGCGATTACACACTAAATGAGGGAGACTCCCTTACGTTTGATTCCTCCATCGGACATACCTACATCAATGAAAATCATACGTTGCTTACGTTTATCTGTATCAATTATTACCCCAACTAACGATTTGTTTGCCAGAAAGAAAACCGCTGCCTTGAATGAAAAGCAACAGGATGTTCGGTATATTATGTATTTTATTGGAGCGGGAAAAAATAGCGGCACAGGAGCTGGCGGAGTATTTTGAAGTCTCTGTGCGCAGCGGAAATTATAGAGCCAAAGACGTTGCGGGACGATATAAAGGCATTTTTAGAGCAGGCCAGAAAGCAATATGAATCATAGCAAATAAAATCAAGCGACAGCCGCCCGATTTTCTTATAATAGATGTAGGGTGGTTGAAAAGAGGTGACAGATAAATGTACGAATGGCAAAAGCAGATCCAAACAGTTGTCGATGAGATTGACAAGTGTATTAAGGGTTACAACAATGAAGCCATGACACTGCGCTTTCTTTCCCGTAAACTGGGCTATTCCGAATTTCACACAACAAGAAAGTTCAAGGAAATCTCGGGGATGCCGTTTCGGGATTATCTGCGGCAGAGAAAGTTGGCGTTTGCATTGAAAGAGGTCCGGGACAGTGATAAGAGCCTGCTGGACATTGCCTTCGACTATGGTTTTTCCTCCCATGAAGCCTTTACCAGGACTTTCAAAGGAACCTATGGCGTAACGCCCAGCGAGTATCGTAAAAATCCAAAACCGGTTGCTCTCCGTACAAAAATAAGCCCTTTCGACCGCTACTTTTTAGGATTAGGAGAAATCGGCATGATTAAATCAACAGATGGCGTAAAAATTTATTTTGTAACCATTCCCGCTCACAAGTTTTTACACATTAAAAATTATGAGAGTAATGGATATTGGGATTTCTGGCGCAAACAGAATCTGATTCCGGGGCAGGACTATGAAACGATCTGCGGGCTGCTGGACAGTATCAAGGGGAAATTAGACGATGCCGGTGGAAGCGAAGTCAACTGTGCCAGCGGACAGATTATGGCGTATATAAACGATCCAAACGGAAGGCTTTGCGATTGGGGGATCCACCGTGCGGAATGTTGGGGAGTACGGCTTTCTTCGGATTATGCGGGAGAAGTGCCGTGCCAGATGTCTATGGTGGATGTTCCAGAATCTGAGTATATTGTTTTTGAGCATGGCCCATTTAACTACGAGCAGGAAAACTGCAGTGTAGAGGAAAAGATAGAAAAAGCGATGGCCGAGTTTGATTATGAAGAAGCCGGATGCTGCCTAGATACTTCACCGGGAAGAGTCATGTACTTTTTTTATGATCCGGAGCAGTATTTCAAGTATATAAGACCGATACGAAAAGGATAGGGGTATAAAACCCAGGCAAGACTTCACCGCGCGAAAAAGATATGAAATATGACAGCTGGAGGGCTGTAAAGGAAACGGAGGCGATACCCTTGGGAAATTAGCTGTACTGGAAATATCCGAGCCGGGAGATAAAATCGGAGAGAAGCTGCTTATGCTGTTGAATGCAAGGCAGCAGCAAGAGTTAGTAAAATATCTTCTTAGCAAAGAAAAGCAGAATGGCGGTTCAGCTGATAACCTGTGTATCCGCTCCGGAGCTTATGGACTGCAGACAAAGACGGAAGGTATCTTCACAGAGATTCATATGGGGGACTTATACTTTTGCCTGGAGCAGCGGCTGGTACGGGTGGATGGACAAGTGGTAGATCTGACGGCAAAAGAATTTGATATTCTTGCCCTTCTGATCACGTATCCCCAGCGGGTTTACACTTACGAGCTGATCATGGAGCTGGTCTGGAACGAGGATGCTGCCTTTTACTCACGCAAAGCGGTAAGCAATCATATGAGCAATCTGCGGAAGAAATTGAAGAGAACACCGGATGGTCTGGAATATATTAAAAATGTTGTCGGTGTCGGTTATAAATTTGAAGTACCATAACAAAGACCACAAGGATTTTACTTCCCTTGTGGTCTTGTTCTGTTTACGCTTTTTTTTGTGCGGAGAGAGGCCGTTTTTTAATTGCCGCCGATAGAAAGGGAGTGGTGTATTGCCGTCAAAGGGCATAAGCAAACTGGAAACAAGCTCTATCGGGAAATTGATGGCGGAGTTGTGTGTACAGGCTACATTTTCCGTTATGCTTTATAACATCTATATCATTACAGACACTTTGTTTGTCTCAAAAGGAGTAGGCAGCACAGCCAGCGGAGCAATTGGTGTGTTTTCCCCGGTGCTGGTCTTTGTGGGCGGCATAAGTTCTACTTTGGGAGTGGGTGCAGGCTCCATTATATCCAGACGGCTGGGGGAAAAAGATCTGAAGGGCGGTAAGACCGTTATTGGATGCATGGTTTGGATCTGGTGTCTATGCGCATTGGTGATAACGGCCATCGGACTGCTGTTCCTAAACCCACTGCTTAGTCTGCTTGGATGCACAGCTGAGATTTATCCATACGCTGTGGAATATGGACGTATCATGCTGCTGGGCACGATCTGCAGTACAGGATTTTCAGGAGTCATGCGGGCTGGGGGGGACACCCTTTATTCCACGCTTCAATGGTGCTGTCCCGTTCTAATCAATATGACATTGGATCCGGTGTTGATTTATGGATTCCAGATGAGTATTACAGGCGCCGCTTTGGCAACAGTATGCGCCCAGGTGTTTTCACTGCTCTGCAGTATTTACTATTTTTTTATCCGCAATGCGACACCATGCAAGATTCGGATAAAAGATATACGGTGGGATTTTAGGGCATTTAAAGAAATCCTGTCAATCGGGATGCCGTCTTTTCTGAACAGCCTGGGAAACAGCTTTGTCAGTATGGCAAGCAATCAGATATTAGGAACAGTCTATGGAACACAGGCAATCAGCACCTTCACTGTTATATCCCGTATACAGACTTTTGCCACTACGCCGTTTACCGGTGTTATGCAGGGCATACAGCCCATGCTTGGATTTGACTGGGGCAGGAAAAATACAGGCAGGGTAAGGAAAACGGTATTTTTAGCTCTGCGGTTTGTTCTCATTTACGGGGGCTTGATTTCGCTGGGGCTGTATGCTGGAGCACCATACATCATCCGGCTTTTTTCCGCTGATGCAGGTGTTATGCTGGCGGGAACGTCGGCCTTGCAGATTATCTGCTGGGCAGCCTGTGCCGGAGGGGTAATGCCTGTTATCCAGGCATTCTACCAGGCGTTGGGACAGGGAAAAAAGGTACTGCGATTATCAATGGTATGTATTTTCTTGATTCGTATTCCCTTTCTGTTACTCGGAGGAATCACGAAAAACATTTCTATTATGTGGTGGGTATTCGTAAGCAGCGACTGGGCAGCGGCAGTCATGGCTGGCTTCAGTTACAAAAAATTTCAGAAGGAGAGAAACGATGGAAAGCCTAACAAAGAACAGACAGAATGAAGAAACGCTCAGAAAGATGGTAGGGCGTTTCTTCCATCCCCTTGAGTTACAGTCATATAAGGAACTGACGGAAGGATATTTTAATGTGGCCTATGAAGTGACTTTAAGCAGTGGGGAGGCAGTCATTTTGAAGGTTGCGCCGGCAAACGGCATTCGGGTTATGACATATGAGAGAAATATCATGTGTGCGGAGGTCCAGGCGATGGAGATGGCGCTGGAGCATGGAGGAATCCCCGTTCCTAAAGTGCTTGGATATGATGACAGCCATACGATATGTTGGGGAGACCCCCTGTTGGAGGTGGGCTTTAGGATTCATTCAGACAACCTTTTTTCCGGAACGGTTATGGCATAAAAGAGTTTACAAAATCACAGGAGAGAAGGAGCCTGTGGTACGATATTTACCTGTTTGTTCTGGTATCATTGGAGTGTGAGTACCGAAAATACGAGACGATAGATATGTATCAGTGGGGCACCCATATGCTGACGACATTGTGGGGAAAACTGAGATGTTGACTTTCTGTTATAAAATAGAGTGTTATCATCAGTCAGCATATATGCAATTTCCGAAATCTATTTGACGGCAAAAGAATTTGATATTCTTGCCCTCGATTGAGATTTCCCTCCTGTTGACAAGCACGCTGTATATGTTTATAATAAAACTAATATCATAAGAAAGGGTGAGCACGATGCTGTTCGGAAAGTTTTGTATTGATTTCGGCTCCACACAAGATTATACCACGAAACATTGTGCGGAGCCTTTTCGGAAAGTTGATCGATAAAGCGGAAAGGCCAAGGCAGATATAAGCTGTCTTTGGTTTTTATACCCTTTTATCGGATCAATGTTAGAAAATTAACTGTTAAGGTCACAGACAATGTTTTGTTTGTGGCCTTTTGTGATTGTTTGGTTCACCATGATTACACAGAGGGCACACAAGACCGTGTGCCCTCTATTATTTTGGAAAGGAAAATCAATATGACGGAAGAACAAAACCTGCTAACCGGAAGCGTACCTAAAAAGCTGGCCCTTTTCGCCATCCCCTTACTTTTAGCAAATGTCCTGCAATCTTTTTACAATGTGGTGGACATGGTGGTGGTCGGTCAGGTTGTGGGTGATACGGGCCTTGCGGCCATTGGCAACGCTTCTAAATTGTGCTATATCATCAATTCCATTTGTATTGGGATGACGATGGGGGGAGCCGTGCTGATTGCTCAATACAAAGGGGCAAACGATAAAAAGGGTCAGGCAGAGTCCTTTCAAATGCTGACCTTGCTATCGCTGGTATCTTCGTTGCTTGTGACTATTGTGGGGTTGGCAGCCTACCAGCCGTTATTCAAGATGTTAAGTGTTCCGGCAGACGCATATCAAGACGCCTGCGACTACATGAAAATTATTTGTTGTGGGACTGTGTTCGTCTTTGGATATAATGAAGTCTGCTCTGTGTTAAAGGGACTGGGGGATTCTAAATCTCCACTCTATTGTGTAGGAATTGCTACCATCATCAATGTTGCTTTAGACATTATCTTGGTGGGGCCTTTAGGAATGGGAACGGCAGGAGCGGCTTACGCGACGATCACCGCGCAGGGAATTTCCTTTGTGATTTCTTTATTCTATTTGAAGCGACGCAAGATATTTTTCTCTATGGAAAACCACAGAAAGTTTACGATCCAATGGGATAAGCTGGCCGCCATTGTGAAAGTCGGTCTGCCCACAGCAATCCAGATGGTCGTAGTCAATACCGCCTATCTGCTTGTGGCAGGTATGCTCAATCAGTTCGGTACTGCCGTGTCTGCTGCTTCTAATGTAGGTTTGCAAATCAACACCTTTGCCGGTATGTCCTGCTGGGCGACTGGGCAGGCAGTAACGGCAATGGTAGGCCAGTGTATGGGGGCTGGACAAATCGAGCGCGCCCGAAAGGTGGTAAAAGTAAGTTTAGTGATGAATGTTGCGGTAACGCTCGGTGTCGTAATTGGCGTACAAATTTTCGCACGACAACTTATTTTGCTTTTTGGAAATATCAGCCCTGAAGCTGTGAATGACGGGATTTATTATCTGCGGATCTGCTGTGGCATCAATAGTCTGATCTATGCTGTCATGTATACGTTAGATTCCTTTGCCATCGGAGCAGGCGCAGCAAATATCGCCATGCTCAACGCTTTACTGGATGCGGTGATTGTACGTTTGCCGGTAAGCTGGTTTTTCGCCTTTACGCTCAGTCTGGGATTTCCGGGCGTTTATTATGGACAAGCTCTTTCACCGATCCTGCCGGCCATCGTGGGGCTATTTTATTTTAGAAGTAAAGGCTGGGAAAGGAAAACGCTTATTCGGAAGAATCACAATTAACGAATATCAGTGAATTGTCAAACAGGGAATAGAGTGTTATCATCAGCATATAGGCCATTTCCGAAATGTTTCCGAAATCCGTCCAATATATTGATAATCAGGCGTTTCATATGTATAATTTAGATTGCAAACTGAATAGATGTGTCTTCGGGGCAGGGTGTAATTCCCGATTGGCGGTAAAGTCCGCAAGCGTTAATCACATGATATGGCAGAACACATTATGGTATCACGCATATTGGAACACGGCCAACGGTCGATAGTGATCGTGGCAGCCCACAAAGGTTTGACAATCTGTCATTGCTATTGGAGCAAATCATAAAAGATTGTATATCAGTACGCGAGTTTTGGGGGATAGAGCAAATGGATTCTTGTTTGCGCATTGATGTAAGCACTCATAGCGTGAAGGTAAATCAGCGGGAGATTTTTTTATCCAGAAAGGAGTTTGACCTTTTGTATTTCCTCTATGTTAAAACAGTCATCGGATATGGGGACAAAATCAATCTGGAATAGCGGAATAGCTAGAGCGGGGAAAATGAAATTGCAGATTACATGAGAGCGTCACAAAATGTGGCTGCTCTCACTTTTTTGGAGCATTTTGCCAGCTGATGCCGCCCTATTGACAAATTTGACTGGAGCTGCTATAATGCACTTGTTCAATAAGTACATTATATGACGGATGGAGGGGCCCTGTGGAAATTATAATAAGCAGTAATACGAGTAAACCCATTTATGAGCAGATTACCTCACAGATAAAAGCTATGATTATGAGCGGCGAACTACAGACGGGCGATCCAATCCCCTCTATGCGGGCACTGGCAAAGTCAATCCATGTAAGTGTCATTACTGTTCAAAAGGCATATGAGGATCTGCAAAGGGACGGATTTATAGAGACAACAGTCGGGCGCGGAAGTTTTGTAGCGGCACAGAATAAGGACTTTTATCAGGAGGAACAGCAGCGGTTAGCAGAAGAACATTTACAGGAAGCTGCTGATATTGGAAGGACCAGTGGAATTTCGTTGGGAAAATTAGTTGAGCTTTTGACTATGTTTTATCAAGAGGAGGAGTGACTATGGACACAATCTTACGGGTGGAAAATTTAACGAAAAAGTATGCCGGATTTCAGTTAGACCATGTTTCGTTTGACCTTCCGAAAGGAACGATTATGGGACTGATTGGCGAGAATGGAGCCGGAAAGAGTACAACGATCAATGCAATTCTTGATCTGATTAAGAAAGATGACGGTACGGTTACTTTTTGGGGACAGGAATTATCCTCATCCAAACAGTTGAAGGAGGATATCGGCGTTGTATTCGATGGAGTCAATTTTTATGAAACATTGACGCCTGCGAAAGTGGGTAAGATTTCTGAAAAAGCCTACAAACAATGGGATGAGTTCCTGTACCGGGATTATCTGAAACGTTTCGGGCTTCCGTTGGATAAAGAGATCAAAACACTTTCTAAAGGCATGAAAATGAAATTATGTATCGCTGTGGCGCTTTCTCATAAACCAAAGCTGTTAATTTTGGATGAGGCAACCAGTGGTTTGGACCCGGTTATGCGGGACGATATCCTTGATGTCTTTTTGAATTTCGTGCAGGATGAAAACCATTCCATTCTGATGTCCTCCCATATCACAACGGATTTAGAAAAGGTTGCCGACTATATTACTTTTATTCATCAGGGAAAAGTCCTGTTTTGCAAGACAAAGGATGAACTGCGCTACAAATATGGAATCATCCGCTGCGGTGCAGCCGTTTTCGATCAGATTGATAAAGCGGAGATCCTCGCTTACCGCAAAGACGATTACCAGTGGAATGTGCTGGTGGCTGATAAAGAAAAGGCCAGGAAAAAATATAAAGCGGCCGTCGTTGATGATGCTACGATTGACGATATTCTGCTGCTGTATGTGAAAGGAGAGCGGGCAAAATGAAAAGCCTTATATTGAAAGATTTATATAATATCGGACACAATACAAAATCTATGCTGTTTATACTTGCGGTGTTTGCTGTGGCTTTTATTCCTACCTCTGGTGTGGGAGCATATATTTTCATCTGCGGCATCTTATGCAGTATGATGATCGTAACCACTTTTTCTTTTGACGATAACTCCAAATGGGCGCGATATGCTATGATAATGCCCATTTCAAAAAGAGATTTAGTGATTGGAAAGTTTATTGTCCTAGCAATCTTTTGTGCGATTGGAAGTGTATTCGGCTTGGCTATAGGCTTGATCGGCGGAGGCATAGCAGGCAAAATTACATTCAGCCCTGCCGCTATTGTGGAACTGCTGTTTTTAACCTTAGCGGCAACAGTAATTTCCCTCATTTTTGGAAGTATGTCAATCCCGCTGGTGTTTAAATTTGGAGCCGAAAAAGGGCGAGTTTTGCTATTGGTATCGTTCCTCATTCCAGCAGCAATTTGTTTTGGGGTATATAAGCTGTTTGCAATACTGGGCGTGGAACTGACGGATCAGACGGTGTTTATCCTTTTATGCTGTTCTCCGCTTATCGCGTTGGTTTGGGGTTATGGAATGTATCAGATCAGTTATCGGATTTTTTTGAAACAAGAATTGTAAGGAGAGGTTGCTATGAAAAAATATGAGTATGTTAATATCGAATATTCGGCAAAAGGTGCGGTGTTTTCTTATATTGAAAAGCATAGAGATATCATAGATAGTTATGCGGATAAAGGCTTTCGATACGTCGGTTTTGTCCCTACGGAAGTTGGGGCAAACGGCTGTATCAGAAAGATTGACTTGATTTTTGAAAAGTAGAAAACGCGGTGACTTTGATTTTGTCAAAGTCACCGCAAATACGTATTTGAAGCTATTTATGGTTCTCATCAATCAGAGCCATGAAAGAAGTTCGCAAGTGAACGGAATATATTGTCCGTTGCTTCTGCAAGACTATCAAAAAAATTGTCTTTTGCTTCCACTAAATTCTCAATAACAATGTCTGTGTCATATGCTAAATCTCTGCATGTATTGGAGCAACCCGTCATTAGCATAAGGCATACCAAACACAGAAAAAGTGATAAATATTTTTTCATTTGATTTCTCCGTTTGGAAGGGCCTCTGAACTACTGGTTATAATACTGCTGAACCTTAGCAGGCAATTCCTCATATTTTACTTCCGCCCAGGTCACCACACCCCGAATAAAATTGACTTTCAGACATAGGAACGCATCATCGGTCAAAATACGGCTTGTTTCAAACACAACGTCCTTTTCATTTCCGTTCTTATCGTAGGCCGCCAGCGTGTATTTATAATTCATTGCTCCATGCGGAGCGATTTCCTGTACCCATCTGTTATCTATTTGCGTATAGTAGTCGTCATTTTGGGTCGCAAGAAAAGCGCCCCCCATGCAGACGGCAACTAATATTGCTGCAATAATGCCTACTACAACTTTTTTTGATTTCATTTGAAAATCCTCCTATGAAATTTCTTTTTCTTTGCTGCCCATTTTAACAAAGAGCAGAATTGAGGCAAAAATAATACCCAATACAATCATCGCTTTTTTCATAACTGGCTACCTCGCACTATGATTTCTTTTTTGAACTGTTTTCCCAGAATTTTTCTTCTTTTTCTTTGCGGTGGTTACTTCACGATTTTTCGCTGTGAAAACGATAATGAATGTCACGGCCAGTATAAACAGGATAGATGCTACGCTCAACAAGATGTTTCCTGTTGGATCACTGCTTCCATCCTGATAACCAATTACGGTAAGGCCTGCTGTAATAGGATATAGATCACGCAGGCCGTGGCCGGAGGCCATCATTCCCACAAAACCATAAAAGAAAGCAAAGCCAACACCGGCCATAAAGCTGCCGCTTCTTTGAGCAGTAAAGGCAATAACAGGCATGACCGCAATATAGGAAATCATATTGATACCGATCATCTGAAAAAGCACCTGTATCATACCGCCGATAGAAAATCCGGGAAATCCGCTGGCAAAGAAAACAATGAGTGTGAACAGGAATTCGATAACGGAAAGCGCTGCCGCCATACATCCAACAGCAATCAGTTTCCCAATCAGCATTTTCCGAAAGGAAACAGGGATTGTGAGAATATTTTTCAGCGTGTCGTCTGTACGCTCCCGGTCAATGATATATCCGGCAATCAATGCGATTGTTGCAGGATATATCAGAACTAAATTGTTCCAAATTACGCTGGAAGAAAAGTTCATGAGCGTATGGGTCGCCCCGTCAGAGGCTGTTGCCATAAACCGGGCAAGCAGCACGACAGTAAACATCGTTGCTACGCCAATCCAGATTACGGAGTACCGCTTCATTTTGCTAAATTCTGTTTTTATAATACTTACCATTTTTTCTCACCTCAACTTTCGCGTTTGCTATAAATTCTGACAATCGCCAGATAAGACAGCACCCCAATAATAACGACGGTTAATGCAACAAGCCACAGAGGTAAAAAATACGGCTCCATTACAGAATAAACCGGGGTTCCGGGATCAACAAACCGCACCGCCTGCCAACGGTAAATAATAGGTGCTGGCATGATGTTTGTGATTATCTTCATCATTGGGTCTGTTGTGGCAAATAGTCCTCCATACGCAAGCATAAAGTCGAACATTGTATAAAAAAAGGTTAGAATAACCGAAAAGATATAGGAGCGGTTAAATCCGACAATCGCAATGACAACCGGCAAAATACTTGTTGTGTAAAGCAATGCTGTGATAATTGCAATCCCAAAGTTTTCCCCAATATTTGTCAACTCGCTTCCAGCAATCAGGCCGCCAACCATTGACGAAACCATGGTGGCAAAGGCAAAGATCAGCCCCAAAATATAAAGTACAGAGATTTTTGCGGTAGCAATCTTAGTTGGGGAGGTAGGGATAATGCGTAGGTTTTTCAAAGTATCGTTATCCCGTTCCATGAAAAATAGCATGGCCGCAATGATACCTAAAACAGCCGGAAGCATGATGGGCATACCCATAGTAACCAGCAAGCCAAAAACTGCTTCAAAGCCGGTAAAGTTACCCATGCTTCCAGCCAGTACAAGAGCCGTAAACGGAATTGGGAACAGAAGTGCGGCGAAAATCACAAATGATACAAAGTGTTTCCGCTTTAACTTCCGCATTTCGCATTGGATCAGTTTAAGCAATCCCCTCACCCCTTGTAATTCTCTTGAAGTAATCCTCCAAAGTATCCTCGCAGAGATGGGCTTCCCAAACGTCAATGCCAGCTTCAATAAATGTGCGGTTAATTCTCGCTACAGGCAGGGCCGTATCATAAAGATACAGATTATTGTCATCCATAAGCTGGATGTTTTTGCTCTGAAATGTTGCGGCAATAATCTGTGCAGCCTTTTGTGCATCCGATACGCAAAAATGGATGTACTTCGCGTTTTTACTCTCCAGCGCTTTTAGACTTTCTTCCTCCAGCAAATTACCGTGGTCGATAATTCCAACATCATCAGCCAACAGGGAAATTTCCGAAAGGATGTGGCTGGAAATCAAGATCGTTTTCCCTGTGGCATCGCACAATTCCCGGATAAAATCGCGCACCTCTGCAATACCGATGGGATCAAGGCCGTTGATCGGTTCATCCAAAATCAACAGTTCGGGATTGTGCATGACGGCCAATGCAATAGCTAAACGCTGCTTCATACCGAGAGAATATTGCGAAAATAATTTCTTGTCCCGGTAAGGCAGGTTGACAACTTCCAAAGCATTTTTGATGTATTGCGGGCTTTTCAATCCCCGCATAGTTCTTTTTCTGGCTGTCAATGCGCTGTTAGTAGCTTCCTATTTTGTAATAGCTTATCTAGGTAATGTGGCAACATCCAAATTTCCAATCGAGGATTTTTCAAATCATATCATGGCAACAGATGGGGAATTCAGTGCCGATACACAAGCGAAAGAAATGCTGAATAATTTTGAAGCGTGGGCTATGATCTTAGATGATGATGGCACTGTCGTTTGGGAAGAAAATCTGCCGGAAGAATTACCACGCCATTATTCCTCAATGGATATTGCCATGTTTAGTCGCTGGTATCTTGATGATTATCCGACCAATATTGCAAAACGACAGGATGGGCTTTTGGTGATCGGCTTGCCTCCAGAAAGCGTTGTGAATTACTATTTTTCTTTCAAGGCGCAATATATTTGGCCTATGCTATTCGGATTAACGGCGGTATTCTGTATCAATATTTTTTTGATGATATATTTGTTTATCCGCAATGCCCGCCGGGTAGAAAAAGCTATGGCGCCGATTTTGAGAGGCATTCGGCATCTATCAGTTGGAAAGCCTGTCCATCTGGAAGAAACCGGCGAGTTAGCAGAAATCAATGCTGGTTTGAATAAGGCCGGTGACTATTTGCTGAAAAAGGATAATACCCGTGCAGACTGGATCAGGGGAATTTCCCATGATATACGCACACCGCTTTCTGTGATTTTGGGATATGCAAGCGAAATAGAAGACACTTCTTCTTTGCCGGAAGCTGTCCGAAACCAGGCTGGGATAATCCGGAGACACAGTGAACGGCTAAAAGATTTAGTGGCTGATTTGAATTTGACAACTAAATTAGAATATTCTATGCAGCCTATGCAAAAACAAAGCCTTGACCCGATAGAGTTAGCACGTCAGGTTGTCAGTGAAGTATTGAATGATGGCCTATCAGAACTTTACGAGTTGGAATTATCAAAAGATAATCCCGGTAAAAACATCTCGATTTTCGGGGACCAGGTTTTGCTTAATCGGATGCTGAATAATTTGATAAGAAATTGTATTGTCCATAATCCCAATGGGTGTAAAATACAGATTTCTGTTGGCAGTAATGATTACGCCTTTAAAAATTCACAAAAATTAGGACAATAGCAGGATACATCGGGAAAGAAAGCAGAATCCTCCCTGGTACAATTTACTCAATCATAGCAAATGGAAGAAGTCCACTGCTTAGTCAGGTAAATTGAAGGGGAGGAGGTGCAGTATCCTTATAGAGGGAAAGAATTCTCCTTACACTGTTGTCCTTGGTTGAACGCAAGTCTTACAACTGAATATTGTTTGGCGGCCTGTTCAAAAGCGTAAACAACAAAAGCACCGATGCCTGATATTATATCGGTATCGGTGCTTTCTTCATTGCTGTTCAGGATAAAAAGCAAGCCATTTGGCTCCGTAAGTGTCCAAATAAAATCGATTTCCATACTCGTTCTGAACAAAATATTTGTTGACCTGATACCAGCCCTGCAATTCAGTCCGCAAATCTGAGTCTGGAGAAATTGGTTCCAGCCATATTCAGGTGAACTGTTGGATCTCAGATAAGAGAAGCGGTTTTCCGGATGGCAGGCTCGGTTCGGAAAATAGCTGGGGCAGCGTAAACAGCTTTTTTGCATCAGCAAACGGAATGGTCTGCCCATTTGTGAGCATTAGAGTACGATTGCCGGCATCAACCAGCATCCATCCATACTCTGCAGACCAGACTGGTTTTCCGTGAAAGATTGGAAGGGTTTCCGGAGCAATCGGTACTGATTGGGCCGAGATTCCCTGCTCTGACCGTCCGAGGAGAAAATCCGTTGTAACACCGTAGAGATCGGACATTTTCTCAAGTCCATCAATGGAAGGAGACTTGCGTTCTCCCTCCCATGCGCTTAGGGTTGGCTGAGAGACGCCGAGTTTTTCGGCAGCCTCTGTCATTTTCAGATTATTGATAAGTCTTGCCTGTTTGAATTGCCTTGGCATCTGTCCACCACCTTTGCTTTTTTGCTTATTTGAATACCATCAGTTGCTTATAATACAATTTACAGTTCGTTTGCAGTCTTATTTGCAGTTCATTTTTTGCTGAAATTTAATTGGCTATGTACATGTTATTGTAAATGTCGAGAATCGAATCTTTTGAACGGTGAATTCCGATATCTTCCAGCCGGATGTCCGTTTCGCGCATTTGCGCAATAAAGTTTTGGATGTCCGCTCCAACAGAGGGTGGTACTGAAACCTTCAGGTCTTCCCGGATTAGCGGAAAAAGGCGGAATACATCTAAACGGTGCTTACGGATATCACGGGAATTTACATGAAGTCCTTGTTCCTTTTTATCCTTTAGATCAAGCCACGCTTTCATTTTTAGGGGAATGATGTGTTCGGCATCCAGAATAGAGATACCATCCGTGATGGTTTTCCCATCCAAAAGGAAATGATAGTAGTCGTCATTCAGAAGGATCGCCGACAGGCTGGATACTTCATCATCAATATGCAAGGGCATGAGATGGGAATCTGGCTGAAGCTTCACATGATTCTGCGGTCTTGAGAAAAGCTCTATCATTTTAGGATAAGATGGGTTGGTAGGGTCAATAAAGCGATAGAACTCAGGCTGGCCAGTGCTTCGCTGTCTGGCGTGGTAGCCTCCGGCTTCGATGAAATCCCAGAATGCTTTTGCAAATTCTGTAGTCAGGGCTTCCACGGTAATTACCATGTCGATATCAACGGTCTGGCGGAAGTCAAGTCCGGCGTCTGACATAAGCAGGTCGCAGGCGAATCCTCCGATAACCGTATACTGGTCCTTAAAATTGTTAAAATGCTCTCTGAAAATATCTATTCCTTTTACCATAAGTGTTTCTCCCTGTTATTCCTCATACTTGATAGGAAGTTCGTGCTTTTCCCTTATATCATCCAGTCCCATTTGAATCCGTTCATTTGGATTGTCCTTCAAACTTAACAGCAACGAGATGTCATCAACCCGACCGCCGTTTGCCAGTAAGGTCGGATCGTAGCGCCACACTTCGAGGATGCGTCCTCCGAAATCCCGGAAATCCTGTTCAGAAATAATTTCTGCAGCCGGTATCCCGGCGCCGCCCTTTTTTGAGATGGCAGCTGCTCCGTCCTGTTCATCTGCACCGACCATTGAGATATCTGCCAGGGCAATGACGCCGCTTTTCGGCAATGCTGCATCGTGAAAGGATGCCCTCACATATATAAGCCTTTCCACCGGTGATTTCAAGCGGGGATACCCTTTCTTTAGAAATTCAGGCTTTTCAAAGGCAGGGGCAATCCATTTGTTTGTTCCCTCGGTCTTGCAAGTGATAAGTCCGGAAGCGGTAAGATCGTCGATTGCCCTGGTGCAGGTTGCTTTGGAAAGGGAAAGCTCCTTGGATATCTGTGTCAGATTTGTTGTATTAGTGGTCTTCAAATAATATAAATACAAGAATACAAGCTGGGTTCCAGGAGCCATTTTATCCGGGACAGTTGTTTCCGCTTTGAATTTTTCCAAAAAGGAGCAGCCCCAGAAAGGAAGATAGACCTGCTGTGACTGTGAAATAAATGGTATATTACTTTCAATCAGGTTGCGTCGCTGCTTGGATGTGATATTTTCAAGGCACAGCGCACAGGGAAAATCACAGATTTCCTGAAATTTTGTCAGCTGTTTTTTTAATGTTGGAAGCCTCCAGGAAGAATCAATGGGAGACAGCAGCACACACCGGCTTTTTTTCCAGGACAGGATTTGGATTTTATATCCATCACGGATAAAAAAGGGCGTTTTGTCTGGATAATCAAATTCTGAAACATCAATATTGGCCCCAAATATTGTTTTCAAAAAATCAAACATGGGTTCCTCCTTTCATGGCTTCTGTCAGTTCGTTTCATTGGAAAGTCATTATACCACAATCAATGAAACATGTCAAATTTGAATGAAACAATATAAGTCATCTGAGCGCGTTTGGAATAAATAAGCCCAGACTTATATAATATGCGCTGGGCGAACAGGAATTATTAGCCAGTCATTTTTGATTTGCTGAGTTTTCAATTCTATTTGTAACATCATTTTGAAAAAATGGAGAGAGAGTCGCTAAATTCGTTGTAGATTATCCTCCCGGATCGTGTAATGAAAATAAGGAGGCGAATGGACATGAAGAAAAAAAATAATTTGTATCATATTGATTTTGATATTTGCAAGCGGTATTGTGATAAGCGCCATTCAATTATATAAGCAGTACCATGAGTATTCTGAAGGCGAGGACTCCTATACTGATTTGGAGGACTATGTGAAGCTGCCGGAGGAACCGGAGGCTCCTTCATCATCCCCAGTGAATGATGAAACTGAGTCTGGGGGACGGGAGTGGCCGGCTGTAGATTTTGCTTCCCTGCAGAAAATCAATCCGGATATCGTAGGATGGATTTATATAGAAGGAACACAAATCAATTATCCGGTTGTACAGGGTAACGATAACCGATATTACCTGAAGCATTTGTTCAGTGGTGAATGGAACGGATCCGGCTGCATCTTTCTGGACAGCAGAAACAGAGCGGATTTCTCAGACCGGCACAGCATCATCTATGGGCATCATATGAAAAATGGCAGCATGTTTTCCGGGCTTACGGAATATAAGCAGCAGGAGTTTAATGATTCACATTCTGTAGCTTTGCTGCTGACGCCGGATAAAAATTATGAGATGGAACTTTTCGCCGGATATGTGGCCAGTGTCCAGGATAAAGCCTGGGAGTTGGCTTTCCCCTCAGACCCAGATTTTACAGAGTGGCTGGATAAGACAAAAGAACGCTCATGCTTTACCAGCGGAATTACTCCGGCAGTCACAGACCGGATCCTGACGCTCTCCACCTGCAGCTACGAGTTTAACAATGCCAGGATTGTATTATTGGGCGTGCTAAAGCCGGAAGAAAAACAGAATAATTGATCGAATCGGGGGAATGCTATTACGAAAAAAGGTGCATTTCCCCGATGATTCGTAATGAAAATTATCTGCCCCTATATCAAGTGCAGATTACATTTCGTTTCCATAGCAAATGTTCAAATTCTGGTCGGGTTATGATAAATAAAGAGAGGAAACTATGTGGCAATTAACTTTTTTTGCGTTTTTAATATCTTTTTGTATATTTGCAGGAGTCATGGTGCGTGAGCCCAGATCATTATGGAGTGGACTGACATTCTAATTGTTATGGACACTGCCAGGGAGATGAATTATCAGCCAGGCAAAAACCAGAAAAAGAATCAGAAGACAGTTCGCAAAAGCGATGGCTTCCGTATTGGTGTGTTCTGGAACCTGCATTACATGGGGGGCCTTTTGGGCCAGTTCTATTCCGGATTTCAGGAGACGGTAAAGCAGTATCAGATAAAAGTGGAAATCGTTCTTCAGCCCTTTGAATATGATCATCTGAATGCTTTTGAGGATGCATTTTCCGGAAGGCAGTACGATGGAATTATTATAGGCGGCCTGTCGGAAAAGGACAGCGATTATCTGAGAGAGAACCTGTTTGAGATGCCGATTGTATTGATTAACCAGACATTGGAAAATTACAGCAGCGTTTATGTTGATGACTATCAGACCGGAAGACAGTGTGCGGAACTTTTTTACAAAAACGGGCATGAGCGCGCGGGAATTGTGTTCTCTGAAAACCGCAGCGCCGCCAGTGTTCTGCGGTATAATGGTTTTGCGGAGGAGTGCAGGAAATGCGGCATACAGCTAAAGGATGAATGGAAAGTATCGGGACCTGGAAACGGGATTGGCGGCTATGAAGCGGTAAAACAAATGCTGCAGTGCGCAGAATTGCCAACTGCCCTTTTTGTACAGACAAGCAGGATGAACAGCGGCATTCTTGCGGCGCTCCGTGATGGAAATATTGCGGTTCCGGGGCAGATGGAAATAATCGCCTATGGGGACGGAGATTTCAGCCAGTATCTTTACCCCACCGTAACAGTGCTTCATGTGTCGGTTTCGGAGATGGCGGCGAATGCCATGCATCTGCAGCTGACAATTCTGCAGAATGATCTTCATATCACCCTTTCCAAGCTGCATGTGACGAAATTGATTTATGGAGAAAGTTTTCAGAAAAAAACAGAACGGCAGGATCCGTAAACTGCTGTATCGTAAGATGTGAATGAAGCCGAAGGGGCGGAGCGCCCCTGAAAATGTTCCCGTATCAAGCGGCGGACTATCTGAAGATAGCGTCGCTTTTTATATAAACCGATGCTAAACTTTAGCAAAATTATTTGCCAAAACACCGGTTATGTTGGCCGCCAAAGTTAGGAGGAAAATACTGCTGCCCGCCAGAGGGCAAATTTCTAAAGAAATTGTATTTTTCTCCGTAAAACAAGGAGAAATAGGACATGGAAGACAAAAACAGTAACAATATGTTGAAAAAAGCAGTAGCGGAAGAGAGGCTGAAAGCGGTTCCCTTTTTTGAAGATGCACCCTGCTATCCGGTGGAAGAGCTGGTCCGGATGTGGCGTTTGGGACGGCAGCTTGAAGCGGAAACAGACAATAAAAACTGTATGGCACAGCTTCGGGAATTTTGCATGCTCAGGGATTCTCTTCAGAAAAAAGAAAATGCACCGCAAAGGATTTATCTGTGGCCGGATGGCAGGATGCCGGTTATGACGGAATACGAGGATAATTCAGAATGCAGATATAACCATAATCCGGACTTCAGGCCGTATCTCTATGAAATGCTGTTGCCGGAGGGCAAGGAGCCAAAGGGCGCTGTTGTAGTTTGTGCCGGCGGGGATCATGGAGATTGTGTCCTGAGTGAAGGATACCAGACCTGCCTGGATTTCAATGAGATGGGATATCACAGTTTTCTTCTGCTGAACCGTACTAACAGACGTCCCTGGACAGGGCAGGAATGCGGTGCGGATGTTGCAAGGGCAATCCGCATGATCAGGGCATCTGCCGGGCGCTATGGAATCAGGGAAAACCAGGTGGCCTTTGCGGGCTTTTCCAACGGCGGCCTGACCGGGGAAGCCTGTATCCGGTATTATTCCGGAACACAGAGAACGATGGAACATTTTCCGGATTACATGGAAGATGAACTGGACAGATACTATGGGGCGCCGGACGCTTTTCTGTGTATTTATGGTCCGCGTTATAAAGGGGCTGCATTTGATTATACAAATGTGGTGTATCCTCCCGTCTTTTTTGCAGTGGGAAGGGAAGATACGGCGCTGGATAACCTGAATGCGGTTCTTCCGGATCTGCTGGCCCATGGCGTGGAAATGGAGGTACATACTTTTGCCGGCGTACCCCACGGGCAGGGCGGAATCACTATAGTGGGAGAGAAAACGTATCCTAATTTCAAACTGTGGCTGCAGCTGGCGGATGCGTTTCTGCAGGATGTATTTCAAAGGCAGAGGCAAAAGTAAAACGAAGTAAAAGGGCAGAGGAAGGCTGAACTGCTGCAGGAAAATGACAGGGCAATGACAGAATAATAAGTAATGACAAAATAATAAGGTAATAACAGGATAAGGAAGGATAAAAGGAAGGATAGAAGGAATGCAATTAAACAGCAAGCTGAAATTATATTTGGGAACATCGGAATTTTATAAAAGGATGGGAATCATAGCTGTTCCCATTGCCCTGCAGAGCCTGATTTCCATAGGGGTCAATATGATGGATACCGTAATGCTGGGGGCGTTGGGGGAGGTGGCGTTGTCAGCCTCGTCCCTGGCCAACCAGTTCATTAACATCTACCACGTATGCTGTATGGGAATCGGCATGGGGGCTTCGGTTATGGTGGCCAGGTTCTGGGGGATGCGGGATTCCCAATCGCTGAAACAGTCCATTACCATCATGCTCCGATTGTGTATTGTATTCGGCCTGCTGTTTATGGCGGCTACGATTCTGGCGCCTGGGGCATTGATGCGGATTTACACACCGGATCCGGACATTATCAGGGAAGGAATCCGCTATTTTAACTGGTCCGTGCCCACCTATCTTTTGCTGGGGCTGTCGCTTACCTGTACGATTGTGCTAAGAAGCGTGGGGCAGGCAAAAATACCGGGATAAAAATATTGGCTATCGGGTAAAGGATCTGTTGATGGACTGCCATGGGCTGGTGAATGAATTCTATGCAGGCGATCCGCTGCTTTACGGTTTTAGGAAGGAAACTGCCCATATTCCCATGCTGGTAGGTTCCGTATTCGGAGAGATGGCTTCTTTTGTTCCGGGAAATGCTGATAAGAAGAAAATGCCGGAGGAAGCGGAAATAAGGGGCGTGGAGGAGGTGCTGGGAGCCGAAGCAGCAGCTTTGCTGATTCCCCTGTTTAAACAGGCATATCCGGAAAGACATATCAGCGATCTTACCCGTATGGATTACATTTTCAGGAATGGCATACATAAATATATCCGTATGAGAAGCGGACTCAACCAGTGTACCTATTCCTACATGTTCAACCACGATATGCCCATCGAAGGCGGTTCCACGCCCTGGCACTGTGCTGATATTTCATATGTGTTCCACAATACGGAGTTTGTGCCGTCCGCCCAGGAGGAATGCGCGGAGAAACTGGAAAAACTGATTTTCGATACGGTAATGGCATTTGCACACAGCGGTAATCCGAATCACCCCGGGCTGCCTGAATGGCCGGCAAGCACGCCTGAGAAAGAACAGACTATGGTTTTTGATGTAAAGCCGAAGCTTCGCTGTAACTATGATCATGAACTCATGCCATTATATAAGAAGTATTTACAGCCGGTATTTGAGAAAAACAGGGCTAAAATTACGGAGAAGGCCCAGCATTAGAATTAGCCAGATTGAATATGCAAACATCCGGGCAGGGTTTATTTCCTGCCCGAATGTTTACTGGGCTGTTTCGGGCAAATTTATGCGGAAGAAATTGCGGCGCTGAACATAGAACCTTCTGAAAATATGAAGAAGCTGACAATAGAGCATGCCCTGATGATGGCAAATGGAATGTCTGTACAGCCGCCGTCAGGGGAAGAGCTCCTTACCAATTATCTGTCATCTGACTTTGATCATGAACCCGGGACCAGATTCCTGTATAATACCACAGGTTCCTGTATGCTGGGAGCTGCCGTGGAAAAAGCAACGGGGAGAAATGTAAGAGAATATCTGACAGAAGAAATTTTGAATAAAATCGGTGTTGAATCAGATAAGCTGGAGTGGATGACTTTTCATAAAAATCATATCCATGCGGCGCCCGGTGTTGCTTCCAGCACGGAAAACAACCTGCGGCTGGGTATGCTTTATCTTCAAAACGGACAATGGGACGGAGAGCAGCTGATTGATCCGGAATGGATAAATAAAGCCACTACGCGAAGAATCCATACGGAAGTAATCAATAAAGAATCACATTTGGATAATGGCGCAGGTTATGGCTATCAGCTGTGGATTTGCCCTGAGAAAGATACGTTTAAGTTTGCGGGTGGCCATGGACAGGATGTGATTATGAGCAGAACGAATGATCTGACAATTTCAGTTAACCAGTCTGCTGATGACGGAGGCTCCCGTGCGGAAAATGAGATCATAAGTAAATATCTGCTGCGTCCGACGCTTCCCTCAGGGGCGCTGGCAGAGGATGAAGAAGGCTACCGGTTATTGTGTAATTACATTAGTACCCTAAAAGTTAAAAAACGCAAAAGCAATCGCATTCCGGAGAATTTAAACCGCTGGAACGGTATATATCGCGTTACCTCCGGGGCCTTTCATATAAATACGGAGCTGCGGCTGGTGGATGACAACAATGTATATACGGATTTTTATGATCACGAAGATGTAAATGTAAAGGAAGTTTCCATATATTATAAATAATATGCTTGAACTGGTTTTTGATGATGGGACATACAGGACATGTATCCATGCTTATCTGGACGGAGAATTGAGGCCCGTGTACAGCAAAGGAGCAATTCCAATCTATACATGGACGGTATCTACGGCCTTTGCTGATGCAGAGGAACTGGTAGTGGAAACAAAATTCCTGCAAACCTGTTTCTGGACGAAATTAATTTTCAGCGAAACTAAGGATGGAAAATATAAAGTACAGGTATATAAGGAACGCCTTCATGAGGATAATCCATACATTTATCTTGAAGCGGAACTGGTAAAAACGGAAAAATGGACAGGTTGAATTACACCTGTCCTTTTTCATGAGATAAAAAAAGAAAACATAGCATGAATAATAAACGGTGCAGTGTAGGGACGAATATGGTATTATAATTAATAAAATCCGTAAATATTAAGGTGACGGAATACCACTGAAAAAGAAAGGAAGATACAAATATATGGATATCAATATCAAACGAGACGGCCTGACCCTGCGGGGAAGACTGGAGCGGCCGGACACGGAAAGCAAATGTCCGGCAGTCATCATTTTTCATGGCTTTACCGGAGATTTGGGTTATGAAAGGGACGGACTTTTCCAGGCATTAGCAGACATGCTGACAGAAAACGGAATTGCTGTGGTACGATTTGATTTTAACGGGCATGGTAAGAGCGATGGCAGTTTTACGGATATGAATGTCCTGAATGAAATTGAGGATGCCATAGCAATTCTTGAATATGTGAGGAAGCTGGATTTCGTGACGGAAATCTATGTAATCGGACACTCTCAGGGAGGTGTGGTTGCAGGCATGCTGGCAGGTTATTATCCGGATGTGATTCATAAACTGGTCCTGCTGGCTCCGGCGGCTACGCTGAAGGATGATGCGCAGAAGGGTGTCTGCATGGATGCGGTTTATGATACGCAGCATATTCCGGATACGGTATGTGTGGGCGGCGAACATGTAGTGGGCGGCCATTATTTCCGGATAGCAAAGCTGCTTCCGATTTATGAAGTGACCGGTAATTACCAGGGACCTGCGTTGGTAATTCATGGCATCCATGATGCGGTGGTTGATGCATCTGCAGCCGTCCGGTATCATGAATGTCTGGAAAACTGCAGGCTGGAGCTGATGGAAGGGATTGATCATGGGCTTCAGGGGGATGAGTATGCGCAGATGGTTAAAGCTGTAGTTAATTTTCTGTGTACAGAATAATTATCAGGATAGTTTATATTAACTGATGCGCTTAAAGGAAGGCTGAAAGAATACGCCATATCCTGTTACAGCTACGGCTGCTGTCAGCCGCTGCCTTGCCGGATTGGCGCCCGGCCTTCCAACAGGATTGTGGGTTCCCGGCACCCTGCATCACTCCGCAAACACCAAATAATTACAATATGACATCATGTGGCAAGATGCCCGGATTCAAAGACAGGCGCATCTGCCCTCTCAGGAATCCGGCCGCGGTGTGCCTGACGTACCTTCGCCCTGTATTCGGCGAGCAAAGCCGGGAGCTCACCCCATTCCTCCAAATGGGCATTGGAGGTAAGCTTTTCTTCCTGCAGATGGGCCTGGATTACAAGATTATAGTATAACTGGGTATCCACATGCTCAGAATGGCATACTTTTGTCAGCAATTCTGTTATGCCCTTATACTTTTTCATCAGCTGCCTGGTTGCCATGGCACGCGTATAAGGAAAGAGCAGGCAGTTGATTACATATGCGACGGCAATCCCCGCCACTATATATCCGATACGAATAAGAAAAATATTTCCAACCGCCTGAAAATCAAAAGCGCTCATAAACACCGCGCCGCCCAGCGCGCCGATAGTAGAGCATGCAAAGGTTTCCGTATAATCCGTAAAATAAAAAGAAAGATAACCGGATAACATCATAACTGCAGTGCGTCCTGCGGAGGAAGGGATAAATGTGTAAATAACGACTGATAGCAGTCCTCCAATCACTGTAGCAAGGAATCTTTTTTTCATTTTCACGGGAACATCATCCGCGTAGGGAAGTGATACGGATGCCAGAGTAAACAAAAGCCATTTTCCATGCGGAAGTGCAAGAAGCTGCACCAATAATGTGGCGCAGGATAAAAGCAGTGCGATCCGCAGCGCATAGACTGCCCTCACCGGACTTAAATCCAGCGCTGCCTGGAGCCGTACTTTAAGTGAAAGAGCTGTTTTTCTGTAGTGTGTCCGGCTCTGGGGATCAGTCATATGAAGAAGGCGGTCCCGGATATAAACAAAGCTGTTATAAAGAAGCCGGGCAGTCTTATCATCTTTTAATTCATAAAACAAAGAAGTCTCCAGAGAAGGGAGAACATGGCCTTCCTGCTGAAGAAAAATACGCATCTGGTTCAGCAGCCTGACAATTTCTGAAAGAAATATTTTATCCTGCCCGGATAATGTTTCAGGAAACTCCTGTATCAGGATCATCAGATGCTCTAGTCCGCGTCCTGCGTCTATCATGGAAAAACCGGCATCGGAAACACATAAGGTTTTTTTCCTCCGCTCATAGACTGTCCGGCTTAAACGGCATAATTTGTGCCGCATGGCGGAAAGATCCGGCTTCTGCGGATTTCCGGCTGTCCGCTGTGATATATACTGACAAATATCATCAATCATTTCTGTTAAGACATCCCTGGCAGTTTCCTGCACACGTTTTCTTCCCATAACCCATTGATAGAGCATAATTGACACGGCGCCAGCGAGCATTCCGAGTATTCTCATGGGAAGCTGCCCGGCGTGTACAGGCGAAATAAAGATGAGAAACAGGTATGACAGAATATAAGGAAAATATATGTGATTGGAATATTCATAAGTAAAAGCATATAGAATCAACAGCAGCGTAAAAAAATTAATAAGAAAGGAAAATAAGGCGGGGAGGGTGGTGACCAGAAAGGTAGCGATACCCATCCATACCAATACTGCTGACTGGAGGAACAGATGCTTTACCGGAGTGGCCGTAAGGTCACGTACCATTGATGCAGACATCATAATAGTGAAAATGACAGCTACTATAGAGTTTTCAGGCCCGAATATCAGGGGAAAAATATTTACATAGGCAATAATAAAAATGAAACTCAAAGTACTGTGGCGGAAATTGCTTCGAATTCTTTCTGAGATTCCTGACAGTTTCATAATTACAGCATCTCCTTTATAATGGGTTTATTTATGGAAGTATGATTGACTTTTCGTCTTTTTAAAAGTAGAATAGAGAAAAATTGTAACATTTCTAAAAAAGTCATATTTTGTTTACTAATTTCTTAGAATATCACTGCGGAATTCTTTTGTCAACATGGAGCGAGGAGAATGGAAACGGAGTAGAGGGAATGGAAACAGAAAAAACTGCGGAAAAATTTGTACAGAATCTGCTTTTGGTCATGCCGGTATGGAATTCCAAACTGGTCCGGCCGTTTAAAGACAGCCTGAATGGAGAAATGAGCCTGGAAACCTATTATTGCCTGGAAACCTTAAAGTCTCTGGGAGTGGTTACGATGACAGAACTGGCGCAGCATTTGAAGGTTCCCAAGCAGCAGGTGACGAAACTGGTTGATAATCTGTATCAATACCAGTTTGTAGAACGGGCACATGTGGAAGGTGACCGGAGAAGGATATCAATTCGCCTGACTGCGAAAGCGGTTGACTATCTTGATGAGTATTACCTTAAGAATACGGCATTTATCCGGATGCTGGAAGAAAAGCTTACGGAGGAAGAGCTTCTAAGCCTTAACGATGCTATGCTGACGCTGAAACAAATCTTGCCCGAGCTGAAGTAGAAAGAGTACGGGAAGGTGAAAGAAACAGTGAAAAAATTGCGCTGGTAAAAACCAATTTGCTTGTATGCACCGTAATTATTCTGGGCTTTGCAGTCGCCTCGCTGATTAGCTATCACTCCAATCAGGGGTTATTTAAGCAGGAAACGGAAAATGTATCCAATCTGACTGCCGAGGGAATTTATCATAAGATTGAATCCATTTTTACAAAGCCTGTCAGTATTTCGCTTACCATGGCAAATGACAGCCTTCTGAAACAGTTTTTGTCGGAAGAAGCCGAGCGGAAGGACGAGAAGGAGTATATTGCAACCCTGCAGAACTATCTTCGTACATATAAAGATAAATACGGCTATGACTCTGCCTTTCTGGTATCAGCCGAAACAAACCGGTATTATAATTTTAATGGTGTTGACAGGGTCCTTTTCCCGGACAATCCGGAAAATGAATAGTATTTCAGCCGGCTGGATTCAAATCAGGAGTATTACCTTAATATAGACAATGATGAGGTCGCCACGGCGGATAATGACATCACAGTCTTTATCAACTGTAAAATCAGGGATGAACAGGGAAAAGTTATGGGTGTGGTAGGTGTGGGCTTCCGCGTCAATTACATCCAGTCCATTTTCAGGGACTACGAAGAACGGTATCACATAAAGGCATTTCTTGTGGATGATGACGGGACGATTGAGATTTCCACATCCCAAACAGGATATGAAAAGACAGAACTGTTTTCGGACATCGGCTATGCGCAGCTGAAAGAGCAGGTGCTTGAGGGAAAGGAAGATACAATGACCAACGAAGAACTGAATACCAAGCTCTATGAAAAAATGTTTGCGAACAGGAACAGTTCCGGGACTGGCTGCTCACCCAGCCGCTTGCAGAGATTTTGAACCATGCCTATGAATATACGGTGCGGGAGGACATTCTGCTGTCTTTGGAATATCACGATCTGGAGGATAAACAGGCCATGGCGCTCTTAAAATCTCCCCATCCTTTGAAACAGACCTTTACCCGCTGGGAGAATAAAGAAACATCCTATATGGAAAACATCTGGGATACCGTCCAGGAGCAGGCCAAAACGGCTGAAACCAGGCAAAGGTCCAAAGCACAGAAGGAACGGTAATTGCACATTTGTCATTGCACTGCGGGACAGGTATAGTATAATAAAAATCGCAGTGAGGAGTGATGATGAATGGACGATAACTACTGTTTGCTTCCAGAGCGTATATCTGAACAGTTTTCCGAAATTGACAGCGATATTGTGATGGATCTATCCGATGCCAACCCGGAATATGCCGCCCTGAAAAGGCAGATGAAGGAGCTGCTTCACTAATATCCTTTTATAGACGGTCTGCAGGAAAGCGATGGAGAATTTCATTGTTCAGCCGAGGAACATGAGATTTTGAAAAAATTCATCCGGCTGTATATGCAGGCCGACAATATGGAACGGGAGCACATCTACTTCCGGGGGCAGGCAGACGCGTTTGCCTATCTGAAAAAGATCGGCGCTTTCAAAACAGAATAATGGATCAAGACGGTGTAGAGCAATCTGCACCGTTTTTACATAGTATCTGCATATATTACAAAGAAAAATATGCAGAAAAACTGCCCATGGGATTGATTATCTGCATATAAAATGGTAATATTATATGCAGATATGAATGGAGGATGTGCCATGAAAAGATTTGATTATTCTTTTTTGAACAACGGATTACTCCCGGCGAATCTGGTCAACCTAACTTCCAGTATTGCTTCGTTAAAAACAATGGCGGGAGTTCGCAAGGATGAATACGCACAGATTTTTACTGAACTGGAATCCATTGCTAAGGTACAATCAGTTAAAAGCTCGAATGCCATAGAAGGTATCGTAACCAGTGATGAGCGTATCCATGCCATCGTCAACCAAAACAGCGCCCCCTTAAACCACAATGAGGCGGAGATTGCCGGGTATAGGGATGCGCTGAATACGATCCATTTGAGTTATGAGCACATTGACTTCCGTCAGAGTGATATTCTTAGGCTACACGAGATGATGATGTCCATTGCGGGATATGAATATGGCGGCCAGTATAAAACCGATGACAATGTGATTCTGGAAGTAGACGCCCATGGTCAACAACGGGTTCGTTTCCGGCCAACACCTGCAGCAGAAATACACCAGGCGATGGAACAACTGGAATTAGCCTATATGGCGGCCAGAGGCAACGCCAATATCAACCAGCTTCTGCTTATCCCCTGTGTGATCCTGGATTTTCTTTGTATCCATCCGTTTCGAGATGGAAATGGGAGAATGTCGCGGCTGCTTTCCCTGCTTTTACTTTATAAAAATGGATATGATGCAGGAAAGTATGTTTCTTTTGAGGAACAGATCAACAACTATAAAGCCTACTACTATGAGGCCTTACGGCAATCTTCCGAAGGCTGGGCCGAAAACGAAAACAGCTATTTCCCATTTATAGAGAATTTCCTTTCTACGCTTTATATGTGCTATAAGGAACTTGATAAACGCTTTGCTGTTGTCCACGGAAAGAAAATCACAAAGAAAGCCCGCGTGGAAGCCACTGTATTGAATAGCCTTACTCCAATTTCCAAAGGCGATATTTGCCAGATACTTCCCGATGTCAGCCCAACCACAGTAGAAGCTGTGTTGGGAGCTATGGTGAGAAACGGCAGCATTAAGCGGATCGGACAGGGGCGGAATACGCGGTATATTAAAGCATAGAGGCAAACAAGATTTTGAATTTAGGTGAATACTGTGAATATGATTTCAATTAAAGAAATTATGCATTTAGTAGGATTGAAACAAGAGGGCGAATACTGGGATTTCAAAAAAAGAGTGATATAAAAATAAACCCGACTTATTACACGATATTATATGTATGGCAAACAATCTTTCTAATCATGATGGGCTTATTGTCATTGGTATTGATGAAGAAACCGATTATTCTATTTGCGATGTTACAAACGACCCCAACAGAAGAAAAACGCAGGACATCGTTGCATTTTTGAGAGAGAAAAAATTTGCTGGAGGTATTCGTCCAACGGTATATGTGCAGCCGCTTTCTTTTAGGAAAAGTGAAATAGATGTTATTGTTATTAAGAATGATCGTAACACTCCTTATTATTTAACAGAACAATATCAAGGTGTATTTGCCAACAATATTTATGCTCGGATAATGGATACCAACACTCCTAAAAACTCGTCAGCCGATATAAATATAGTCGAAAGACTTTGGAAAAAACGATTTGGCATTGACGCAGCCGCTTTTGACCGTGCATTGTTGTTTTTACAAACTCCTTGTGATTGGGTGGATTCTGATGACGGTAAAAAGTTTTATAAATATGCTCCTGAATTTACAATAGAAGATATTTCTGCAGAAGAATATCGAAATGGTTACGAATTTTATTTGTTCAATCAATATGATTCTTATCCTCGGTGGTACGACATAAATATTTATCATCATCAAACTTTACCGGACCGATGGAATTTCTTTATACAAAGAGAGCTATCATAATTGGGATATTTCATATAATATTTTGTTAAAGATTCAATCGAATATATAGTTCATCTGTTTTATATTACTGATGGTATGGACGAGGAACGAATTGCACTACAAAGATTTTTTGAATGTGTACTTGTTTTTGAATCTGAATTTGAAAGGATGAAATTCAATGATTTTGTCATATACAATGTTGACGTATTCAGCGATCGACTGCCCCATTTTCCTGATTTAGAGGATTATAATATGGACGCATTCAAAAAAGACTACTTACAATCTCAACTTTTGCAACAAATGTTAAAGGATTTCAGAAGTTAAAGGAGGCTATGTTTATGAGCGAATCATTTATTCCAGCATCGGAATTTGAAACAGCGAGTAACGCTGTCAATAATATTTTAGGACAGCCTGTTGAAGAAATAGAAATTACAGACATATTGCCCCCGCTTAACGATATATCTGATTCAAATAAAGTGTTTAAGGGAAAACTTTCTGTTCTATTTGTAGATATGAGAAAATCCACCGATTTGACAGATGAATTGAAATCTAAAAAAATGGTGAAAGTTTATCGCTCATTTATTCGTATCGTTATTCAAGCGATTCGGTATTCGGGCGGATATACACGACAGTTTGCCGGTGACGGAATTATGGGAATCTTTCAGGATAGTAATGTGGATGATCAGATTATTTCTTCGTCTTATAAAGCCACAAAGGCAGCAAGATACATACATACTTTGATTGATTATTGCTTAAATCCTGCTTTGAAAAAATCAATGGATATTTGCATTGGCTGCGGTATCGGTATTTGTACTGGCACAATTATGGTTACAAAGGTCGGAATGCGCGGAAAAGAAAGTGACGAAACGGCCGAAAATGAAACAGGTATAGTTTGGGTTGGGTCAACAACAAATTACGCTAACCGCTATTGTGGTCTGGCACACCCTTGTGAAATATTTATTGATGAAAACACATATTCAGAAATTGAGGACTCAGAAGTATGGACTAAAACAAGCCGAACAAAGGGCAGTAAAATTTTTGAAGGATATACGGTCAGCGAATATTATCTGTCACTACCGGAAGAAATCACAACAGAAGCAGTTAAGGCAGATAAAGAGAATGATTCTGAAACTTCATTTATACAAGAAATTTTTGCTGAAACACAGGAAAAAACTCTGTTGCTCGTTGATGAGATCAGTAAAAAATCCGCAGAACTATCAGTTGCGTTAGAGAAAATCAAGCAACGGGAAAATCAAGTGATCGCCCGTGATAATGATTCTCGTAAGGAAAATATTAGATTGCAGCAATGGCAAAGTAGATTAAACTCCATGCAGGCAGATGTTGATCGTAAAGAGCAAGAGAATAAAGAGAAAGAATATTCTTTACATATGAGTATTTTTTCACAGACATTCTGCAAGGATAATCTGATTAAGCTATATGGAAAGGATTATTGGCTTGAACTGATTCAAAAGATGTATGAATTAGGAGCAAAAATTGGTAAATCAAAACTTCAAGTTGAAATAGATTTAGACTGCTATCTCGTTGACATATATATGTGTTTTACTATGTATGAAGAAGCGTACAACATCTTATGTATCCAAGCTAAATATTCAAGTTGGTTGAATTTACGGGTGTTTGAAAATGTAGTAAGGGAATCTGGGCATTGGATAGCGATAAAAGAAATTCTTGAAAAACGAGTTTACGAGAAAAAAGATTATCGAGAATGTTTAGATAAATTGAAATCTATGAGTTATTGAGGTGAATATTATGGAGAGTAAAAGAACACAAGAAGAACTTACAGGTATTCTCGATAGAAATACGGCGTGGATAGAAAATTGTGATTCTAAGACATCAATTATATTGGCTGGATTTGGCGTTATAGTCGGTATTCTTCTCGCTACTGATTATGCGTCCAAATTTGTAAGCATATTTCGTTATATGATAAACAATGTTAGCTTTTGGTCTGTTGTTTATCTGATTTTTTCTGTTTTTGTAATATGTCTTATATTTGCTGGTTGTGTATGTTGGATTAATGTGTTATTCGCAAGAATAAATCTCAATGAGTTTTCTGATAGGGGTATTAAATCCGACTCACTTATTTTCTTTTCTTCAATAGCAAAATATAACACCTTATTGTCGTATAAGAAGCACTTAGAGAAATGTGAAATAGAGCAGTTAAACGATGATTTAATCTCTCAGATATATATCTGCTCAATAATTTGTGATAAGAAATTCAAATATTACAAGCGTGGACTACTTCTTACTTCAATAGGCTCATTACTCTTTGTGACGCTGTTTGTTATCGGACTAATCATTACATAAAAAAGAAAATTTTAAATAGCCGAGAGGTTTTCTTTTCAGAGCCCCTCGGCTTTTTTCCTACCTGAAAAGGACAGCCCCCTTTACATAGTCAGCTACCCCACGCGGGCAGCAAATTTATGGCTATGGAAAGGGGGCTGTATTTTTTATGTCATTTTACGACTCAGAAACCATCGAACGGGCGCGGCAGGTGGACTTGTTCACCTATCCGCAAACCTGCGAGCCGCAGGAACTGGTTCATGTTTCAGGGAATATCTACTGTACCAGAGAACATGACAGCCTGCGCATTTCCAACGGGAAATGGTGCTGGTTTTCCCGTGGGATCGGAGGTTACAGCGCGCTGGACTATCTCATCAAGGTCAAGGGGTGCTCTTTTTTGGAAGCTATGGAGGCCGTTACAAATGGAGCCGCTATTGCTCCGACTTCCCATGCGTTTATTTCCAGAGAAGAAACGCCGAGACACCTGCTGTTGCCACAGGCTGCCCCCGATAACCGGGCCATGCTGGATTATCTCAAAGGCCGTGGAATTTCCATGGAAGTGCTTGACTTCTGCGTTCAGACCGGGCGAATTTATGAGAGCCGGAACAAGGGCCATGGAAATGTGGTATTTATCGGCTTTGATAAAACCGGAAAAGCGCGGTTCGGCTGTCTGTGCGAGATTGGTGAAGCACGGTTCCATGGAGATTTAAGCGGCAGCGACAAGCACTATTCCTTTGCCCTGCCCGCCTGCATGGAGAACCCGGCAGTTCATCTGTGTGAGTGCGCCATTGATGTCATGTCATACGCCACCCTCTGCGAGCTGGACGGGATTGATTGGAGGCGGAACAATCTGCTGTCTTTGGCCGGGGTGTACCAGCCGAAGAAAAAGATGGAGGAAAGCAAGCTGCCGGTGGCGCTTACCCGATTTTTGGAGGATCACCCTCATGTAAAAACGGTCTATCTTCATCTGGACAACGATACGGCTGGCCGATTGGCGGCAAAGGCAATCATGACGGTGATCCCCAAGGAGTACGAGGTCAAAAACCGCCCGTCGCCCAGGGGAAAGGATGTGAACGACTATCTGTGCAACCGGCTGGGGATTCCCATCCGTGGCGCGAAAGGAAAGGAGCAAGAACGATGAAGGAATACGATGTTACCATTCAAGAGACGCTGGAAATGACGGTTTCTGTGGAGGCGGAAAGCCGCGAGGAGGCCCGCCAGATGGTGGCCGACCGCTGGAAGAACGGTGAATATATCCTGGACGCGGACAGCTTCAAAGAAGTGGAGTTTTATCCCAAGGGCCGCAGCCGCGACCGGGGCGAGCGATGAATTGTTTTTTCGGGCGTTCGGTATTCCCCTAAGAAAAGCAGACTTTCCCATGAAGCGTATCTGCGCCACCTGATAAACGGCGTAGTTTCCCAGAACGCACCGCCCCCGGATTACTTTGATTTTATGCGTGAGCTGCACAGCGTGGGAAACAACCACAACCAGATCGCTCAGAAAGCCCATGTGCTGGGCGTTATGGATGAACGCCGCTACGATGAGGAAATGCGGAAGTTCGACCAGCTTGTCCGGGACATCACAAAGGCTGTGATCCTGCCAAAGTCTATGGAGTAAAGCTATGGCTACAACATCCATCTGGCGGGTGAATGGCTGACTGGGCAAGGTGCTCATCTATATCGAAAATCCGGACAAGACGGAAAACCCTGCTGTTTATGAGAAACAGGACATGGATGACAAATCGGTCCAGGGTCTTTCCGATGTGATCGAGTATGCCGTCCAGCAGAAGAAAACGGGAAAGGTTACGGTGGATGATGAGGAACTGCCCGTTATGCAGCAATTTGTTTCCGGGGTGAATTGCAGCCCAACCACCGCCCGCGACGAGATGGTGGCTGTAAAAAAGCGGTTTGGCAAGGAGGAAGGCACGGTAGCCTATCACGGCTACCAGAGCTTTGCGCCCGGTGAGGCTATTCCGGAAATGGCCCATGAGATTGGGCTGAAGCTGGCAAAGGCGCTGTGGGGCGAAAAATACCAGGTGCTGGTTGCCGCCCATTTAGATAAAGCCCACCACCTGCACAATCATTTTGTAGTGAACACGGTTTCGTTCTTGGACGGGATCAAGTATCACCGCACCGAAAAGGATTACTTCGATATGCAGAAGGAATCGGACCGTCTGTGCCGGGAATACGGCCTTTCCGTCATTGAACATCCCCAACGCGGAAAATCTAAGCACTACGGGGAATGGCGGGCCGAACAGGAGGGCCGCCCCACCTATCTCTCCCTTATCAAAGCCGATGTGGATACTGCCATCCGCCAATCTATGACGGAACGGCAGTTTTTTTATCGCTTGCGGCAGATGGGATACGACATCAAGGTGGGCAAGGACATCACAGTTCGTCCATTCGATTACCCCCGTGGACGCAAACTCATGCGAAACTTTGGCGAGGACTATTCTCTGGAAAATATCCGCAAACGGATTCTGGCCCAGAGCCGCCCGCAGCGGGAATTCAGGCCGGAGCCAAAACGGTGCAGACTTCATGGGGATTGGAAACAAGCCAAAAAGGTAACGGGTTTTCGCGCCCTTTACTTTCACTACTGTTATCTGTTAGGAGTGTTCCCACAAAAGCAGAACCGCCCGCCCAGGCGGGTATCTCATACTTGCCGGGAAGATTTGATCCGGGCGAAAGAGTTGACCGATGAGGCGCGGCTTCTTTCCCGCCGCCGTATCGATACCATGCAGCAGCTTACAGCGTATCAATCTGAGGCGGACTCCCAGCTTGCCAGCGCCGCAGAGCAGCGAAAAAGCCTCTATCGAAAACTGCGTACCAAGGCGGTGCTTGCCGATCCAGACCGGCAGGAACAAATACGGGCGGAGATCGAGGCTCTTTCCGCGCAGATCAAGGCCCTGCGCCGGGAAATAAAACTGTGCAGGGACATCGCGGCGCGTTCCCTCTCCCTCAAAGAGAAGATACGGGATGCACGGGAGGAACATCAGGATAAAAATGCGGAGAGAAACCGCCGGGAAGAACCGTTAAAAGGAAGGAGATGATTTGGCATGTATAACTCAGGCGAGGCAGCGGAGCAGATCGTGCGAATGAGTTTGGAGGGGACGGAATTTGCCCTGAAGATCACGGGCGCGGCTGCCAAGAATCTGGCCGCAGCCCTTTACACGATTTTGAAAGACCAGAAAAAGACCAAGGGGAAGGCGCGCATTGAAACCATGCTGCGGGAAAAGCGCCCGATGACGGTCTATACCATCAAGAAAGAAGACGCCCCGGAGTTTGCCAGACAAGCGAAAGGATATGGGATTCTCTATGCGCCCATTCCTGTTAAAAAGCATGATGATACCATCGACATTCTGGTATTCGAGGATGACGCGGCGAGAGCCAACCGTATCGTAGAGAAATTCAATCTCACAGTGGTGGACACCGCTTCGATCAGAGAGGATATTGAGAAGTCCCGTGAACAGCGCGGCAGTGAGCCAGCCGCTCCGGAACAGACCACCCCGGAAAAGAGCTAGGATGATAAACTTCTCGATGAGTTGATGGAGAAGCCGTCCCAAAAGGAAAAGGCACAGCCGGAAAACCCGGCAGCGGAGAAAAGCGCCCCTTTTGCTCCAGCGGAGGAAAAATCCCATCCGTCCGCGCCTATCTCAGAGAACAGCAGCAGATCCGAAAGGGGTACTTCTGATGGGGCGCAGAAGCCTTCTGTGCGCCAGGAGCTTCGTGATATTCAGGCCCAGAGGAAGAAAGAGGCGGAGGCTGCAAAGGTGGAAGAAGCTGTGCCCAGGAAGAAGCCTGCGCAGAAAACCACGCAGCACCAGCCGCCCAAGCCCAAAAAGAAACCCAAATCGAAAGAGAGGTAGTCTGTGAACAGCAGCCGCAGAAAGAGGCGGCACCGCAGAAGCAGGAAAGCCAAAAAGAGCGCCCCAAGCGCCAGTGGTGGCAGGTCCGCGAGGAAAAGCAAAGAAAAGAAGCCTATGCTACGCTGGATCGGGTATTTCATGAGTTTTCAGAGGGTCATGGTAATATGCAGGCATATCTGGATACGCAGAGCAGGTTCCCTTTCCACTCGGCGCGCAATGCGATCCTGATTGGAGAGCAGTTCCCATCCGCCCAGCGCGTGGGCGGCTATAAGGAGTGGGCTTCCCAGGGCATTGAGATTCTGGAGGAGGAAAAGCGCCTGCCAATCATCATTCTGGAACCGGGCAAGGCATACCGCCGCGAGGATGGCAGTGTGGGACAGAACTTCTATGCCAAGGAAGTGTTTGATATTCCCCAGACCACAGCGCGGGATGAGGCCCAGCCCCAGGTGAGCTATGATGACCGCCTGCTTCTAAAAGCGCTTATCAGTAATTCCCCGGTTCCCATCCGGGCGGTGGAGGAACTGCCCGTCCAGGGGCGCGGAGCCGTATTCGATCAGGAGCAGAACGCTGTCCTGGTGAAAAAAGGCATGGACGCGCCGGATATTTTCCGCTGTGTTTCTTTGGAGCTTGCCAATGTGCAGCTTTCCAGAAACAATGCCGGATATTCCCGTGAGACAGACGGGTATAAAGCCTATGCCGTCAGCTATATGCTCTGCCAGAGATACGGCGTTGACACAGGCGGCTACAACATTTCCCGGCTGGACAGCGTATTTCAGGGCAAAGACCCCAGGGAGGATTTCCCGGCAGCCCTTACGGATATGCACAATGCCTTTAAGGAGATCAACGGACGCATGGCCAGAAATATGGGGCTTACCCGTGTCGGCAAACAGAAACGGTGAAGGAGGTTTGAATGATGGAAAGACAGGATAAGGTTGTCCTCACCCTGGACAGTTACGAGCACGGCATTATGATCCGCGCCCTCAATGAACTGCGCAACGATATGCTGGAGGAACAGCGCGACCCCGGAGGACAGTGTAAAAACTGTCCTTATTTTTATTGCCGCTTACGGGCTGGGCATTGGCATTTATCTTTCATCCAGGCGCAACTACCGCAGGGGCGAGGAACACGGTTCCGCCGAATGGGGCGATCCGCGAGCCGTGAACAAGAAATACCGGGATAAAAACCCGTTTCAGAACCGCATTTTTACCCAGCATGTCCGCATGGGGCTGGACGGACGAAAACACCGCAGGACGCTCAATACTCTGGTCTGCGGCGGCAGCGGCGCAGGAAAAAGCCGCTTTTATGCAAAGGTCAATCTCTGCCAGGCGAACACCTCGTTTTTCATCCTGGATTCCTACCAATCCCCGCTGGACGATCTGTTTGAACGGCTGGAAATGCGTTTCCCCGACCATATCGCGGTGAAGTATTACAAGGACTACCGTTCCGGCAGCGCAAAGACCTTAAAATCCATCCAGATCACGCTTGCCTCACGGCTGGAGAAATTCAATCTTTCGTCGGTGGCAGCTCTTACCGCTACCGATGAACTGGAGCTGGCCAGCCTGGGAGAAAAGAAAGTGGCCCTCTTTGCCCTTATCCCGGACAATGACGGCAGCTTTAACTTCCTGGTGAGCCTTTTGTATGCCAGCACCTTTAAGGAATTGTTTTATTCCGCCGACCGTGTGCATGGCGGCAGCCTGCCCGTGCCGGTGCATTTTTTGATGGACGAGTTTGCGAATGTCAGTTTGAACGATGATTTTGACAAGCTGCTGGCAACCATGCGTTCCCGTAATATTTCCGTATCCATCATCATCCAGAATATCGCGCAGTTAAAGGCGCTGTATGAAAAGCAGTGGGAATCCATCATGGGCAACTGCGATGAGTTTCTCTATTTGGGAGGCAACGAATCGTCCACCCACAAGCTCATCTCGGAAAGTTATCTGGGCAAAAGCACCTTATGGCTGGACACCTACGGCAAGAGTGCCGGGCATTCCGGCAGCTATTCCACCAACAACCAGATCACGGGCCGGGAGCTGCTGACCCCGGACGAGGTGCGTATGCTGGACAACCGCCTGGCCCTGCTTTTTATCAGGGGCGAGCCGCCGCTGATGGATGAGAAATATGAACTGTTAAAGCACCCCAATGTAAAATACACCACCGACGGCGGCGCACCGGCCTACGCACACGGCGGTACAGAAAACGCGGTGGCGGGCATGACCATTGGCCGCCTTGCGCCGGGAGAGCTTGCAAAGCTCCAAGAGCCGGATACGACCTGTGAACTTCTGTCCGATGAGGACATGGAGAAAATCTTTCAATTCAAGGAGGAAAAGCAAAATGAAGCTGTTTAAGAAGGAAACCAAGAAGAACAAGGAAACCCACAGCTTGCCCATGGGCAAAAAGAGCCGGAGAATTTTTGTTGTTTACGCGGCGATGGTGCTCACCTTGTGCTGCGGCGCTACCACGGCTTTTGCCGCCGGGGACCCTCTCACGGTTATCAACAACCTGTCTGAATTTATTTTCGGGCTGATCCGGGCTGGCGGTATGATCCTGCTGGGCTTTGGTATCGTGCAGATTGGTTTGTCCCTCAAGTCACACGATCCCAGCCAGCGCGCTAACGGCTTTCTGACGCTGGCCGAAGGTGTTGTCATCACCTTTGCCAAGGAGATTTTGACCCTGATTACCGGCTGATTATTCCGGTGGAAAGGAGCCTGCTATGAATCTGAAATGCGAGTGCTATATCCACTCTTTGAAGCAGGGGGAGAAAAATGTGCTGGGAGAAGCCGCTATCCTCAAGCGCCTGGGGGATAACGACTACCTGGCCGAGTACAATGGTGTGAAATGCCACGCGATGTTCAACCCCTTTGTAGGGCGCAATTTTGTGGACGATGTGTACGGCATTGTCCACAGTTCGCCGGAGCGCGGTGAAAGGTAAAGTAAAATACGGCAGTACGGGGGCGGGCCGATGTGGTCCGTCCCTGGTTATGCCGGAAAGAGAGGAGGCAGCCATTTGAAAAAATATCAAATCATTTATGCAGACCCACCCTGGCAATATAAAGTCTATTCAAAAAAAAGGGCAAGGACGCAGTGCGGAAAGCCACTACCCGACAATGGCTCTGGAGGACATCAAACGCCTTCCAGTGCGGCAACTGGCTTCTTCAGACTGTGCCCTCTTTTTGTGGACGACGGTTCCCCTGTTACAGGATTGTTTCTCTGTCATGGAAGCCTGGGGCTTTATCTATAAAACTGTGGCCTTTGTGTGGATCAAGAAAAATAAGAAAGCCGATTCCCTCTTTTGGGGCATGGGGTACTGGACAAGGGCGAATGCGGAGCTTTGTATGCTGGCCACCGTCGGGCGGCCAAAACGCCGTTCCGCCAGTGTCCACCAGGTCATACTAAGCTCTATTGAGGAACACAGCAAAAAGTCGGATGTGGTGAGGGAACGAATCGTGGAGCTTTTAGGCGACCTTCCCTGCGTGGAGCTGTTTGCACGGAAAAAAACAGAAGGCTGGGACGCATGGGGAAATGAAATAGAGAGCGATTTTTCTATGCCGCCCGGCTTCGGGGGAATGGGAGGTGAGCGTTTTGTCCGATAACTGGGTTGTACAAAATCTGCAAAACGCCCTCGACACCTGGAACAAATATCTTTCGGAAATCTGGCAGCTTATCACACAAAGCCCGGAACAGTTTAAGGGCGGTTCCATCTGGAGCGTGATCGTCAATATTCATGACGCGGTGCGGGCTATTGGCCTGGTGCTTCTGGTGCTCTTTTTTGTGGTGGGTGTGATGAAAACCTGCGGCAGCTTTGCAGAGGTAAAAAAGCCGGAGCATGCCTTAAAGCTGTTCATCCGGTTTGCCATCGCCAAGGGGGTTGTAACCTATGGACTGGAACTGATGATCGCTCTGTTTAATATTGTGCAGGGCCTTGTCTCCACCATTATGAACGCCGCAGGGTTTGGGACCGCACAGCAGACGGTTCTCCCCCAGGAGATCGTTACGGCGGTGGAGGATTGCGGTTTCTTTGAGAGTATCCCCCTCTGGGCGGTAACGCTCATTGGCGGGCTGATCGTTACTGTGTTGTCGTTTATTATGATTATGACCGTCTACGGGCGCTTTTTTAAGATTTATTTATATACGGCCATCGCGCCGGTGCCTTTCTCCACTTTTGCGGGAGAACCCACCCAGAATGTGGGCAAGAGCTTTATCAAAAGCTATGCCGCCGTCTGTCTGGAGGGAGCCGACCGCGTGGTGCGCGAGATGATGGGATTATAAATAAGGAGGAAACCGAATGAGTTATCAAGTTTATGTGCTGCATTTGATTGACGGAACTACCATCCAAATGGCCGAAGATTACGACCTGCCTGTGGAAAAAGGAATCGTGGGCCAGTTCTCCAAGGCGGCGCAGGACGATGTTTTGACCGTAGGCGATCCGATTCTGGGTTTCACCTATATCCCGAAACGAAACATCGTTTATATGAAAACCGGTGATGTGATTGTGAGGTGAACTTATGGAAGTCAAGATCAACCGCGAAATCCGCAACTACACCGAATCTATGTTTTTCGGCTTGAGTATGCGGCAGTTTATATTTTCTATTCTGGCCTGCGGCGTTGCCGTGGGCCTTTATTTTCTCCTGCGCCCCTACTTTGGCGTGGAGACTCTTTCCTGGATGTGTATTCTGGGTGCGGCCCCTTTTGCCATGCTGGGGTTCATCACCTACCACGGCATGACGGCGGAACAGTTTATCTGGGCATGGCTGCGCTCGGAAATACTGGAACCCAAGGAATTCCGGTTTGAAGATAGAAACTACTACTATGCGGCTTTGAAAGATGTGATCGAGGGGCTGCAAACCGGGCGACCTGCCAAGAGACAGCCCAAAGGACCGAAACATCTCCACAAGCGGAAGGAGGAAAAACATGATTAAAACATTGAAAAACCTGTCCAAGCAGGAGAAAGAGCGATATACTGTTCCGAAAAAAGTGCAGGATGTGATCCCCGTCCGCCGTATCTGGCAGGACGGCATTTTTTTGAGTGGGAACAAGTTTTCCATTTCGGATATTAACTATCTGGTAGCCAGCCGGGAGGATAAAGAGAGTATGTTCCTCACTTATTCGGAACTGCTCAATTCGCTGGATTCCAGCGCGGTGACGAAAATCACCATCAATAACCGCCGCATGAACAAGGCGAACTTTGAACAATCCATCCTCATGCCGATGGAGGAGGACTTCCGGGACGAGTACCGCAGGGAATACAATCAAATGCTGCTGGACAAGGCCACCGGAGCCCAGGTGCTCTATGGCATTACCGGAGGGGACGGCGAGATCGTTACCATCGCGCTTTCCCAGGTGGGGAATGTCGGCGGCGAACCGTACTGGAGCTGGTATGGCTTTGGCAGCCGTATGGAATGGTGCGCCTACTTTGTGAGCTGGTGCGCGGATCAATGCGGCTATATTGAAGCTGAGGTTATCCCGAAATTTGCAGGCTGCGTGCAGGGTTCCCAATGGTTCAAGGACCGGGGGCAATGGCAGGATCGTAATTTTGAACCGTCTGCAGGGCAGATAATCTTCTTTGATTGGGAGGGTGATGGTGTAACCGACCATGTGGGAATTGTAGAGTGTGTGGAAAACGGAACGGTTTACACCGTTGAGGGCAATTCCGGTGACGCTTGCAGGCAAAACAGTTATTCCATCGGCAGCAGCGTCATTTACGGTTACGGCTGCCCGGCTTATTAACTCTCTCAAAAAAGAAACCCAGCCACATATGCGGCTGGGTACATAACGAAAAAGACAATCGCATATTTTCGTTTTTATTGTTTTTCGTATATAATAGATTGCGTATATAAGAAAAGTATGAAATAAAAAAACCTGAATTAGGACATTTCTGCAACATTTCAGCTTTAAGATAAGAGGTGCAGACGAAAAAGGAGAGGAAGTGAGTGCATGAGAAAAATATTGATTGTGGAGGACGATACCCTCCTGAACCGGACTCTGGGATATAACCTGGCGTCTGATGGCTATGAAATCACAGCGGCCTATAACCACAAGGACGCTGTTTCCCATTTGAAAGAAACCGAGTTTGATGTTGCGCTCCTGGACATCAATCTGCCGGATGGCAGCGGTCTTGATCTTTGCGAAGAAATCCGGGGGCGCGGCCAGCACACCTACATCATTTTCATTACGGCCAACGACAAGGAAAGCGATATGCTCAAAGGCTATGAGGCGGGCGGCGCGGACTATGTGACGAAGCCCTTTTCTGTGACAGTGCTGTGCAGGAAGGTGGCGGCGGTCTTTGCCAATCTGGAACTGCGCACGCCCCGGCACGATCTGTTTGACGACGGCTTTCTGAAAATCGACTTTTCCGAGCAGCGGGCGTCCCTTGCCGGGGAACCGCTGGACTTCACCCCAAAGGAATACCGCACCTTGTTCCTGTTTGTAAAGAATCCCCGGATTATCCTGACCAAGCGGCAGATTTTAGAGAAGCTGTGGGACATTGACGGGGACTTTGTGGACGAGCATACCCTGACCACCATCATCAGCCGTATCCGTAAGAAAATCGAAACGGACGAGCATAAGTATATCAAGACGACCTATGGCATGGGCTATCAGTGGATCGGCGGTGAGCAGGCATGAAGCTGGAAAATCTATCCGTCAAAAAGTTTCTGCGGCTCATTACGGTTGGCCTTCTGGCAACCTCTTTTCTGGTGCTGCTCTGCCTGTTTTTGGTCACGAAAAACCTGCGGGTAGTTTTGTACGGCGGGCTGCTGACCGCTGTGTTTCTGGTATGGGGCGGGATTTTCCTGCACTACTTTCAAAAGAAGCTGACATTGTTCACCGACAGCCTGTGCCGGACGCTGGATGACATGATGGACAGCGCCGCGCGGCCGGAAATGGACTATGAAGCGGAAACGCTGCTGGCGAGGATCAGCCACCGCCTGGAACGGCTCTACAACATCATACAGAAAGACCGGAATACCGTCGCAAAAGAAAAGGCCGTTCTGCAATCTCTGTTGTCGGACATTTCCCACCAGACCAAGACCCCCATTGCCAACCTGAAAATGCTCAATGAAACCATGCTGACCCGTCCGATCTCGGAGGAACAGCGACGGGAGTTTTTGCAGGCAACCGGCAGCCAGCTTGACAAGTTGGAATTTCTCATTCAGGCAATGGTGAAAACTTCCCGGCTGGAGGCCGGTGTGATTACGCTGGAGAAAAAGGACGCTTTAATAGAGGAAACTTTGGTGAACGCCATCAACGGGATTCTGGCTCCGATGGAGAAAAAAGGCATCGAACTGACCATAGATTGTCCAGAGGGATTGTCCATTTCCCATGACAGCCGCTGGACTTCCGAGGCGCTGTTCAATCTGCTGGACAATGCGGTGAAGTACACGCCTGCTGGCGGCAGAATCCATGTGTCCGTTCAGAATTGGGAAATGTACTGGAAAATTGATGTGACCGATACGGGCCGGGGCATCCCGGAACAGGAACAGGCTACCATCTTCAAGCGGTTCTACCGGGAAGAAGCGGTGCATGAGGTGGATGGCATCGGCATCGGTCTGTATCTGGCCCGTGAGATCATCACCATGCAGGGCGGGTATATTCTGGTGACTTCCGAGGTTGGGAAAGGTTCCACCTTTTCGGTGTTCCTGCCACAAGAATAGTCAAGCGGTGGCCTGTGTGGGTTGCCGCTTTTTAGCCTAAATTTTTTGGAGGATACTCTTGCTTGTTACGCTGCGTAATGAACTATACTGTAAATGGAGGTGTTATCGGAAATGGAAAAACATAATGCCATTCCACAAGGATATATGACTGTTGGTGAGCTGGCAAAAAAGATGGGAGTTACTGTTCGTACACTGCAACACTATGATAGAGAGGGATTGCTTCCACCATCATCTATCAGTGAAGGTGGCCGCAGACTTTATACAGATAGGGATGTTGTCAGGCTGCATCAGATTTTGTCACTCAAACATTTGGAGTTTTCTTTGGATGATATTAAAAATCGGGTGGTATCGCTTGATGATCCAGCCGAGGTTGCAAGTGTTTTAGCAGAACAAGCATTGGTCATACAAAAACGGATCGAGAATCTATCCGAAGTATTAAGAGAACTTCAGGCGCTGCGGGATGAAGTATTGCAAATGCGAAGTGTGGATTTTAAGAAGTATGCAGACATCATCGTAAACTTGGAAATGAAAAATGATTTGTACTGGATGATTAAGCATTTTGACAATCAAACACTGGACCATATCCGCCGTCGGTTTGACAAAGAAAGCGGAGAAGCATTTATGCAGAAATTCATGCAACTACAAAATGAGGCCATCGAACTTTCTGCAAACGGAATATCTGCTGCAAGCGAGCAAGGGCTACAATTTGCAGAGAAATATTGGGCGATGATCACTGATTTCACGGGCGGTGATATGAGCATACTTTCCAGATTGGTTGAATTTGGACAATTAGATTGTTTGGATCAGGATTGGAAAGAAAAGCAAGAGCTTGCCAATACGTTCATCGAGCCAGCACTAAATGCTTACTTTACAAAACTGGGAGTCGATCCCTTTCAGGAGGGTGCGAAATGAGTAGTGCGATACAAGTCAATGATTTGAAAAAAAGTTATGGAAATCATGTTGTCCTTAAAGGTCTAACCTTCAATGTTGAGCAAGGGGAAATATTTGCGTTTCTGGGAGTGAATGGAGCCGGGAAAACAACGACTCTGGAATGTATGGAGGGGTTAAGAAAGTATGATGGCGGAACCATCGCTATAAACGGCAAAATGGGAATACAGTTACAATCCGCTTCCCTTCCAGAACACATCAAAGTAATTGAGGCAGTTCGACTGTTCGCAAAGTGGAACAAAACAGCAATTAACCAGGCAATGCTGGCTGACCTCGGCATAAACGAACTGGCTAAAAAACAATATTTTCAGTTGTCAACCGGACAGAAAAGGCGGTTGCATTTGGCTCTTGCCCTGATTGGCAATCCAGATATTATTTTTCTTGACGAACCCACGGCGGGCCTGGATGTTGAAGGACGGATTTCTCTCCACAATCAAATCCGCCAATTAAAAAAGCTGGGAAAGACTATTATATTAGCCAGCCATGATATGACGGAAGTGGAAAGTCTGTGTGACCGGATTGCCATTTTGACAAATGGCAATATTGCCTTCATTGGAACGATTGAGGAATTGAATACCACCGTTGGGAAACATTACACCATTTCCATCCGAAGTGAGCAAGGTTTAGAAACTCTTGAATCGGACAATATAGGCGACGCCCTGTTAGGTTTGCTGAAATGCTATAAGGAAAAAGGGCTGACAGTTCAAGATATTCAAGTAAGCCGCGGTTCGCTGGAGCAGCATTTTATGAAGATTGCAAAGGGGGAATAAAAGTATGGCTGCGTTTCTGTATGGCGTATTGTTACAATGGAAACTGGATATACGGAGCAAAACCTTACTGATTACCTGTTACATAGTTCCGCTGTTGTTTTTTTTCATTATGGGGGGAATATTTACTTCTGTTATGCCAGATGCAAAATATACGCTGATTCAATCTATGACAGTGTTCGGCGTGACAATGGGCGCACTGATCGGTTTACCGCCTTCTCTGGTCGAAATTTACGGAGGCGATATAAAAAAAGTTTATTCTGCAAATGGAGTTCCAATGTATCTTGGCTTGATATTGACAAATCTTTCGGCCTATATTCATTTGTTCATTATGAGCATTATTCTATACATCGTTGCGCCGATTGTATTTGATGCTGTAATCCCGGAAAGCCCACTGTTGTATTTTTGCTCTTTGGCAATTTTTATTGCAGTATCACTCAGTATAGCAAGTATTATTGGATTAGCAGTTAAAGATCAGGCCAAAACTTCGATGTTTTCCATTTTGATTTTTTTGCCTTCAACAATGTTATCAGGAATTATGTTCCCGTCAGAATTTTTGCCACAAGCATTTATAACTGCTGGTAAGCTATTTCCGGCTTCGTGGGGATATTCGCTGATGTGCGAGAACTCTATGCGATTTGAAAATTTGCTGCCGCTGTTTATCATTTTAATTGCTGCGGTAGGCGTATGCGTTTTGTTGCTGAAAAAATTACAGTTGAAATAACAGGCAAGGTGAGATTTTCGGTGTTCCTGCCATAAGAGTAATCAAGCGGCGGCCTGTGCAGGCTGCCGCTTTTTTCAAAAAACATTGCAGCATAGATTTTAGGACATTTCTGCAACATTTGGGAGGTAGGCTTTTTACAAACAATGAAAGGAGTTAAAGTCACATGGCTATCACAAAGATGTTGATTCTCAATGCGATTCAGCTCTGCCTGCCGCCTATGATTGTCCTGGGTGTTTTCAAGTTCTTTTCTGTCCGGCATATCCGATGGGCAGCCGGAGTAGTGGCATTGATTGATGTTGCTGTCTTTCAGACACAGCTATTCTATTATGAGAGCATCTGGCTTGTGCTGTTCTTTTTGGTGATTCAACTGGCAATTACCGGCTTGCTTTCCGTTCGGCTTTACAAAAAATACTGTCAAAAATAAAATGTCCTAAAATTGAAGCAATTCAGTCCAAAACCAGATGGCATTTAGGACATTTCTGCAACAATTCAGTTTTAGACCATAATGGAAAGGAGATGGTAGGTATGATTTTACCATTTGAAAATGATACCCATAGGGTAGAACGGAAAATAGCGTATCATAGCTTGGCGGCAAATAAGCAAAGGAATTTTTTGAGTGGCATCATTATATTTGCTGCGGCTCTCTTGCTGTCCTTTGCTACGATCCTGTTGTGTAATGCCACGATAGACACACAGATTATCTCTCGTGTCAATAATGTGCAGGAAATGGTCGGCGTAATCTTGGGAATCGCTGTTGTACTGCTATTTACTGCGGGAATTGCAATCAAAAATATCATGTATATTTCCGTACTGCAACGCACACGGGAATTTGCACAGTTGAGAACCATCGGAGCGACATACCGGCAAATTAAAGCGATCATTCACAATGAGAGAAAGCAATTATCCCGAAAATTTATTTTGGGTGGTCTGCTTTTGGGATTCCTTCTTAATTGTGCGCTGCCCTTAAAACTGTATTTGGTTCCAAGCATTGCCTGTGCCATTTTCTCCGGTGCTTTTGTATGGTTTATTGTTTTCTGGTCATTCCGAACACCAGCCAAGATAGCCGCTTCTTTCTCTCCTATGGCGGCTCTGCGGGTGGAGCATTCAACAAGCATAGGCTCCAGAAGAAGCAAACACATTACTCCCAATGCCATTGCGCAAAAATATTTTTTCAGCAACCGGAAAAAGGCATTTTACACATTACTATCCCTCATATTAAGTGGCGTGCTTATGTTTACGGTATTTTCTGTCACTTCGGCTATTGATATTGAGGGACTTGTTCGCCAGTCATACTATGAGAATAGCAGCGTTTATCTCATGCTGAACTCAACTGCTGAAGAAAACTCCACTGCTAACTTGATGAAGAATAGTCCTTTTACAGAAGAACTGCGCGAGGAAATTGAGGCTATCCCTGGTGTATCAGGAATCTACCCATCAAAGAAGCTGGACTGTGAAATCACGGTTCCCGATCAGTCAATAAGCACTCAATTTGATATGTCCCTCATTAGCATCATCGGTACATCAAGTTTTGAAGGACAGTTAATCGAGGGGACGATGCCTTACTTACAAAACACGATTACCACCATTCCAGTAGTAATAAATCGTTCTTCACCTTACTATGAAGAAACCGGACTTAATTTGAAATTAGGGGATCACCTTTCAGCATCGGTACATACAGGCCAATCTATGAAACAGATGGACTTTTCTGTTTGCGGCTTCATTGAGAATAAGGATAAAGGCAGTGTACTCTATACTGCGTCTGAATACTTGGATTACATGGCAGAAATGAACTGTGATCTGGCGTGGTATATTTGCACGGACAACCAGCGAGATACCGCTGCTGTTGAGCAAATTAAAGCCCTTGTTACATCGGATAATCGTCTGGTTTCTTCTGCTTTTTCAGATGATTTGGCGGAAACAAACGCATACTTCCATAATGCAAAAATCATTATTGCGGCAGTATTGATGTTGATTTGCCTATTTTCCTTTATCAACTTGTTGAACACCTGCATTACAAATGCAGTCATGCGACGCCATGATTATGCGTTGTTAGAAGCTGCCGGCATGACAAAGGAGCAAATTCAACAAACGCAAAGTTCGGAAAATAGAATTTACTTTTCTGGCGGTTTGATTGGAAGCTGCATGATTGGGATACCGCTGGGGCTTTTGCTATGCAAGAAGATTGCAGAACTCCCTGGCTTGTCCTATATTTCCTATCAATTCCCGTGGGTGTTTTTGCTGTTGTATTTTGTAATTGTGTTTGCTGCAAATATCATCGTCACACAGTATCAGCAGAATTTCTTAACAAGATATTCCGTTGTAGAGCAGCTAAAAGCAGTAGAGTAAAAAGTTCGGAAATATCTCAAAATTGAAGCAATTTACTCTTGAATTAGAGCGTATTTAGGACATTTCTGTAACATCAGCGTTAGACTTCTTTTATCAAAAAATAGAAAGGCGGTATTCTTATGAGTATCTTGAAAACAACTGATCTGAAAAAATATTACGGCACTGAGCCGAACATTACCCGCGCTCTGGATGGCGTGACCTTTTCCGTGGAGGAAGGTGAGTTTGTGGCTGTGGTCGGTACATCTGGTTCCGGCAAATCCACCCTGCTGCACATGATGGGCGGTCTGGATACCCCCACTTCCGGCAGTGTGGTGGTTCGGGATAAGGAACTGGCGAAGATGAACGATGAGCAGCTTACCATTTCTCCAAACTGAGTGAAAGTGAATGGAGGGATTACCTGCATTACAGGAAGGTACAGGGCTTTAATGTTGTCCAGGTAAGCCTTTTCCCTCTGGATCATGACAATAGTGCGGATGAGAACGAATTGTTGCCGTTTATGAAAAATGAAGATGGCACTCCTGATTATTATGTGCGGAATGATGCTTATTTTAATAAAGTGGAAAAGATGATAGCTGTTGCAGCGGAATATGGGATTACAGTTGCACTTCACCTGGTTTGGGCGCACCATATTCCCGACAGCTGGGCGTCAAAGGGGCATGAGGAGCGGGCGATACCTGAAGCACAGCTTTATCCGATATACAGCTACGCAGTGGAACGGGTGAAAAAATATCATCCTGTTTATGCGATATCGGGAGATGTGCGTTTTGAAAATCAGGCTGTCACCGATTACTGCATGAAGGTGTTAAAAATTGTCAATGAACTGGATAATGGGGCGCTTACAACTCTGCATATTGCGCCAGGGGAGCAGCCTGATGACAGTCTGATTTATAATCCTGCCCTTAAATTTTATTCCTACCAGTCCGGTCACAGCTTTTTAGATCAGGATAATCCGGATAAATTTTCTGCCCAGTTTTTGAAGCAGCCGGTGAAACGTCCGATAGTCAATACCGAGCCTTCCTATGAAGGGCATAAAGACGGATTTCGGGAAGGGCGATTCAGGGCGGAGGATGTGCGGAGGATGGCGTGGAGCAGCCTGATGACTGGCGCAAAAGCAGGAATTACTTATGGCGCGCATGGGATCTGGTCCTGCCACAGAAGAGAGAATTTTTTCAATAATGCCTCTTTTTCCGGCATTCCCTATGATTTCGGAACGGCGCTCCGATTTCCCGGCGCATGGGATTATTCCTTTGCAAAGGCTATCTTCGAAGATGCAAAGCTATATGATATACAACCGGCGCAGGAACTGCTGGAAAATCCCATTCCGGGCTGCTATTGCTGTAAGGCGGAGGATAAGCTGGCTGTTTATCTTCCCTATAACAGCGATGTTTTATACCTGTTTAGCAGGAACTGAGCATAAAGCTCAGTTCCGTTTTGATTTTAAGGGACAGGCAGGCCTGGCTGAAGCCGATATGCTCCACATGGGATTCTGCGGCCGGATGTATATTGATATCTTAATCGGATAAAATCCGACAGGAGGGAAGGAATTGATTTATATCCTGTAAAGGCAGTATAAAAACTGTGATTTATGGATTGTACTGATTTTATACTTTTGCCTTCAATCCTGATGCTTTATGATAAGACTGAACGGAAAATGAAGTTAAAAGGAGATTGCTATGAAGGAGTTTATGCTAGGCGTTAATTATTGGGCCTCCCATGCTGGTACTGATATGTGGCGGGATTGGAACGAAGATATCGTGGAAAAGGATCTGAAGCTGCTTGCGGATAATGGGCTGAATGTTTTGCGCGTATTTCCCAACTGGAGGGATTTTCAGCCCGTGAAGCCTGTGCTGGGCGGCGGCCACAGTATGCGGGAGTATCGGATGGAAAATGATCAGTATCCCGGGAATCCCTGTTATCTGGATGAGGTGATGCTTGAACGGTTTGAACGGTTTTGCCGGATTGCTGAAAAAAACGGACTGAAGCTGATTGTCGGACTGATTACCGGGTGGATGAGCGGAAGATTGTTTGTTCCGGCGGCTTTATATGAAAAAAATATTTTTACAGATCCCACTGCGCTGTTTTTCCAGCAGCTTTTTATCAAAGGCTTTGTAGGACGGATGAAGGGACAGAAGGCAGTCTGTGCGTGGGATCTTGGAAATGAATGCAACTGTATGGATCAGGCGCATAAGCGTGAGGAGGCATATAGCTGGTCGTCTGTCATCGTAAATGCGATTAAGAGCTGTGATCAGACCAGGCCTGTTATTTCCGGCATGCACTCGCTGGAACTGGAAGGTGTCTGGAATATTCAGGATCAGGGGGAGCTGACGGATATTCTGACCACACATCCTTATCCGTTTTGGGTGGAGCATTGTCAGCGTACGCCGTTAAACAGCTTCAGGACCTTGATGCATGCAACCGCACAGACGCAGTATTATGCTTCTGTCGGCAGGAAGCCCTGTCTGGTTGAGGAACTGGGGAGTATGGGGCCTATGATTTGTGAGGAAGAAACTGCGGCAGATTTCCTGAAGGTGAATTTATGGTCCAACTGGGCCAATGGTTCGCCGGGGGTGCTGTGGTGGTGTGCCTTTGATCAGACGCAGCTGACAGCGCCGCCCTACGACTGGAACATGTGTGAAAGAGAATTGGGTATGGTGGACGTAAACAGGCAGCCCAAGCCATCCCTGCTGTGCATGAGGGAATTTAAAAAGCAGATGGATTCCCTGGAGCTTGAGCTTCCGGAAAAGCAAACGGATGGCGTCTGCATTTTAAGCAGGGGACAGGATCACTGGGGGATTGCCTATATGAGCTATATCCTGGCAGCACAGGCCGGGCTGACACTGGATTTTGCATACTGTGAGCAGGAGCTGCCGGAGTCCGGGATGTATTTTCTCCCTTCCATCTGTATGGATGTGATGAGTAAAAAAAGCTATTTTGATTTAAAAAAGAAAGTTTATGACGGCGCTTCACTGTACATTTCCATGAAGGACGGTTTTCTCACAGAGTTCGGGGAATTTACCGGATTGAAGGTGATAACCGCCGAAAAGTCCTCCAGACAGGGAACCTTCTGGTGGGAGGAGTCCAGCTTTGCTTACCGGAAACCGTATCATATCAGGCTTGCAGCGGAGCGGGCGGAGGTTTTGGCAGAGGATGACGGGGGCAATCCTATATTCAGCGTGGCTTCTTATGGGGCAGGCAAAGTATATTTTTTGAATTTCCCGATGGAAGAGATGCTTTTAGAAGAGGAAAGCGGCCTGGAAGCTCCCTGTTATCATTTCTATGAGAAAGCGGCGGAAGCGGTTCTGGGAAAAAGGAAAATCAGGAAAACAAATCCCTATGTTGGTATGACCCTGCATCAGGGAACGGATAACACCTATGCAGTGCTGGTGAATTATTCGGCAGAAATACAGGATGCGGGAATCCTTTGCCCGGGTTCCGAAAAGACAATAAGCTGCCTTTTCGGAAATGTGGAGCAAATAGAGCCTTTCAGCGCCGCAATCATCCGTTTTTAACGCGGTGCGGGAAGTTTTATCCGGCCGTATTCAGCCTCTGTTATTTCCGCGGGTAACGAGCCAAACGGATGCACTCGTGCATCCACTTGGCGACTGCCGCGAGGGTCAAATACTCCGCAGCTTGTGCGGGGTATTTGACTTCTTAACAGAGGCTGAATACAGCTTTGCGGCTGGTGGTACTGTCAGAACCGATGAATACCTCAAACCGGCCTGGTTCACTTACATAGTCCATAGTAATATTATAAAAACGGAGCATGTCCTCCGTAATCGGGAAAGCTACGACACGGCTTTCACCCGGCTCCAGAAATACTTTACAAAACCCCTTCAGCTCACGGACAGGACGGGTTACGCTTGCGGACACATCATGAAGATACATCTGGACGGTCTCTGTTCCGGGACGCTCTCCGGTGTTGGTCACGCGTACAGATGCGCAGATGCTGTCATCTTTGTGCAGGATATCCGAATCCAGGCTGATGTCTGAATATTCAAAAGCAGTGTAGGTCAGACCATACCCAAAAGGATAAAGCGGTTCGTTGGGGATATCCAGATATTTGGAGTTATAGCGGGTGGTACGGTAATCACCCGCAAAGGGCCTGCCGGTACTTAAATGGTTATAATGTACGGGAACCTGCCCCACACAATAGGGGAAGGACATGCTGAGCCTTCCGGAGGGGGATGAGTCTCCGTAGAGAATTCCGGCCAGCGCATTGCCGCCTTCGGTCCCGGGCAGCCAGGCTTCCAGGATGGCCTTTGCCTTTTGGTTTATTTCACGGATGTCCAGCGGGCGGCCATTAAACAGCACCACACAGACATTGGGATTTACTTCGCAGATTTTATGGAACAATTCCAGCTGGCAGGACGGCAGCGTTATATCAGCGCGGCTGGCGCCTTCGCCGGAATAGTCGCGGTGCTCTCCAAGGGTGAGAACGACTTTATCCGCCTTTTTTGCAAGTTCCACCGCTGTGTCCAATGCCTCCTGAAGATCAAATTCTTCTTTCGGGGGCGTTTTCTGGAAGCCGAGAACTTTTGTGCCGGGGTCTGCGGTAGGGCAGCCCTGGGCAAAAAAGACATCGGCATCAGGATAGTTTTGGGTCACTCCGGCTTTTACGGTAACACAGTCCTGCTCATCTCCAAAGAAGGACCAGGAGCCGTACAGCAGCTGATTGTCCGTAAAAGGCCCGATGAAGGCAGTGGATTCTTTCCCTTTTTTCAGGGGAAGGAAGCTGTCTTCATTTTTTAGCAGGACGAAGGATTTTTCCGCACAGTCCCTTGCGGCCTCCCTGTGGGAAGCACAGAGGAGCAGTTCTTTTTCGTCCGCCTCACTGCCGTCCTTATAAGGATTTTCAAATAGTCCCAGTTTGTTTTTTAAAGTGAGAATGCGCAGGACGGATTCATCAATCTGTTTTTCGTCGATTCGGTTTTTCTCCGCCAATTCTTTCAGGTTTTTCAAGTAAACGGGGCTGGCCATGTCAATATCCACACCGGCGTTCAGCGCGAGGACAGTCGCCTCTTTTTCATCCGCGGCGATGCCGTGGGGGATTAGCTCGCTCACCGCGCACCAGTCGGAAATCACCACTCCGTCAAACTGCATTTCCCCGCGCAGAACCTCCCGCAGGAGCCGGCGGTTTGCTGTGGACGGAATCCGGTTTAAGGTATTGAAGGAGGTCATTACCAGTGCGCAGCCTGCATCGATTGCTTTTTTATAGGCAGGGAGATAATCCTCAGCCAGCGTGCGTTCCGATAATTCCACGGTATTGTAATCCCTGCCGCCGTCGGGTGCGCCATATCCGGCAAAATGCTTTAAGCAGGCGGCGAGGGCTCCTTTTTTTGAAAAATCATTGTTTTCCCCCTGATAACCGCGCACCATGGCGGCAGCCATCAGGCCATTCAGGTATGTATCCTCTCCTGTGGACTCCATAACCCGTCCCCAGCGGGCATCACGGACCAAATCCGCCATGGGGGAAAATGTGACATGCAGACCGGCGGCGGCAGCTTCGCGGGCAGCGATGGAAGCGCATTTTTCCGCCAGCCCGGGATCGAAGGTACAGCCCTGTGCAAGGGGAATCGGGAATACGGTACGGTATCCGTTGATGATGTCCGCCATGAACAGCATGGGGATATGGTGCGGGTGTTTTTCGATATGCCTCTGCTGAATTTCATGAACCCTTTCCGCACCGGCGACGGACAGGCAGCTTCCGGAAACACGGAGATCATCCGGGGTGATTCCCAGTTCCCCGGCAGGGCCTGTAACCATGTCGCCGTTAAAAAAGTAAGAGGGAAGCTGAAACAGTTCCCCGATCTTTTCTTCCAGTGACATGTCTGAGAGCAGAGCTTTTATTTCTTGTTGCTGCATGAAGAAACCTCCTGGCTTTTTTTCTGGTCAGCTGCTGCGTCCCTCTCCTTCGATGAAAAGACGGAGCAATGATACATTGTAACTGTGAGGGTACAGAACAGCTACCATTAAGTATAATAAAAAAGTCAGGCCGAAGAAAGTATAAAAACGGCAGCCGATGGAAATCTGCTGATTTTTCAGTCACAGTCAGGACTATAAATTCGAGACAGCGCGGGGAATACGGATATTGAACTGTTTTTCACGATAGCCGTTTGATAAAATGGCTGTAAAACCAATGCGTAAACCAGGAGGAAAAGGCATGTTATATCCTATTGAAAACCGAGTCAGGGAAGTGAAAAATTTAAGCGGCATCTGGAACTTTAAAATTGATAAAAACAACTCCGGCATATCTGAAAGATGGTACGAAGCTCCCTTAAAAGACGCCGTATTAATGGCTGTCCCCTCCAGCTATAATGACCTTGTTACGGATGCGTCAGAGAGGGAGCATGTGGGTTATGTCTGGTATGAAACCAGTTTTATCATTCCGGCGGGCTGGGAGGGAAGGCGAATTGTAATCCGCTTCGGCAGTGCCGCACATCATGCGGTGTGCTGGATAAACGGACAGGAAATCCTCCGGCATAAAGGGGGATTTTTACCTTTTGAAGCGGAGATTACCGAAATTGTGGAAGCATCCGAAGAAAAAGAATTCCGCCTTACGGTTGCCTTGAGCAATGTCCTGGACTGGACCTGCCTTCCCAGCGGAGAAGTCGTGACAAAAGAAGGAAAGGGATATCCGGAAGGGTATCATTACCAGGATACTTTTTTTGATTTTTATAACTATTCGGGTATACACAGGCCAGTAAAGCTGTATACGACCCCCAAGAGATATATTGAGGATATCGTGATTACGACAAGCCTGAACCAGGAAATGACGCGGGCCGAAGTTGTATGCAGGATTACTGGAACGGATAAAATTAAAAAAATACAGATCCTTGATGAAAACGGACTGGCGGCTGCGGAAAGCACCGATACGGCGGAGACAGTCACTTTGACTGTTGAAAACCCGAAGCTTTGGAATCCGGGCAAAGCATATCTGTATCGCCTGCGTGTAGAAGGGGAGGAAGACTCTTACACGGAAACCTTCGGTATCAGAAGCGTAAAAGTGACGGATAAGGAATTCCTGATTAACGGGAAGCCCTTTTATTTTAAAGGCTTTGGAAAGCATGAGGACAGTGAGATTCATGGAAGAGGCATGGATCTGGCTTTGAATGTGAAGGATTTTAACCTGCTTAAATGGATGGGGGCAAATTCTTTCCGTACATCCCACTATCCCTATTCTGAGGAGCTGCTGATGATGGCGGACAGAGAAGGTTTTGTAATCATTGACGAGGCGCCGGCTGTGGGCATGTGTTTCTGGCAGGAGAAGAAGGTTTTTGACGGAACGAGGGTTAATGAAAAGACCCTGGAGCATCATCTGGACACTCTTAAGGATATGTATTCCCGTGATAAAAACCACCCCTGTGTTGTCATGTGGAGTGTGGCCAACGAAGCTGATACCAGCGAGGACGGGGCCGTGCCCTATTTTAAAAAGGTAATTGATACCATGCGCAGCCTTGATAATACCAGGCCGGTGACAATGGTTCATACCATGTGGCCCTCTGCGGACAAAGTCAGCCAGTGGCTGGATGTGATCTGCCTGAACCGGTATTTCGGATGGTATTCGGATCACGGACATACGGAAGTGATAAAAGAGCAGGTGACAGGTGAAATGAAGGAATGGTATGAAAAATACCACAGGCCCATGATTATGACAGAATATGGGGCGGATACGATACCAGGCCTGCATAAAATGCCTGCGGTGGCCTTTTCGGAGGAATTCCAGTGCGAATTCCTGAAGGAATATCATAAAGCGTTTGATGAGCTTGATTTTATGGTGGGAGAGCAGGTATGGGCGTTTGCGGATTTTCAGACCAAGCAGGGATTAAACCGCATTGACGGCAATAAAAAGGGCGTTTTCACCAGGAACAGGCAGCCTAAGATGGCGGCCTGGCTATTGAGGGAAAGATGGACCAGGGAAAAAGGGTGAAGCCCTGGAAGCCCCGGGATGAAAGGGCGGGGGATTACATCATAACCCGCTTTTCTTTCCGGTATTTATTCCCGCGAGCAACGAGCCAAGTATCCATGCTTGCATGGATATTTGGCGACTGCCGCGAGGGTCAAATACCCCGCTGCTCTGCAGCGCTGCAAGTTTGATACCCCGTTGCTTGCAGCGGGGTCTTTGATTGGGAGACATATGATAATATCATTATAGTACAAAAATTAGACATTGTTAAACAAGAAGACGCCGTCATGACTGTATTATACTTATTTTGAAATCAAAAAGAAAGGAATATATTCATGAAAAAATCAGGAATTGTTTTTGATATCCAAAGGTTTTCGCTGCATGACGGGCCGGGTATCCGGACAACCGTTTTTTTGAAAGGATGTCCGCTCCGCTGTATGTGGTGCCACAATCCGGAATCCTGGAGCAGGGAACCGCAGCTGATGTTCTATAAAGAAAAATGTGTACAATGCCTGGAATGTATCCGGAGCTGCTCCAAATCCGTACATCTGCTAAAGCAGGGGAAGCATGTCCTGGATTATCAAAAATGTGATGCCTGCGGAGAATGTATAGCTCATTGTGCCTATGGCGCGCTTAAGCTGTCCGGCGGAGAAATGGATGTGGATACCATTTTAAAAGAAGTTATTGCGGACAAAAGCTATTATGAAAATTCAGGCGGCGGGTTAACGGTATCCGGCGGGGAGCCGATGCTGCAGTTTCCATTTTTGGAAGCTCTTCTGGGTGAGGCAAAAACGCTGGGCCTGCATATTTGCCTGGAAACCAGCGGTTTTGCCAGGAAGGAACTATTTTCCCGGATTGCCGGTAATGTTGACCTGTTTCTATATGATATTTAGCATATAAATGATGAGAAGCATAAAAAATATACCGGCGTTTCCAACCAGATAATTCTTGATAATCTGGATTATTTATATCGTATGGGAGCAAAAATAAGGCTCCGGTGTCCGCTCATTCCCGGCGTAAATGATACAGACGAACATATTGGGGGGATTGCGGCGCTTGCGCGGAAGTATCCGAAGCTCACAGGTGTGGAGTTATTGCCTTATCATGATATGGGAAAAGGAAAATGGAATCAGATCGGGAAGGAATATGGACTTTGTGATTTGAAAAATACGGATCAGGAGCAAAAGGACATTCTTTGCAGACACTTTTTGGAGGCGGGCTGTGAAGTTATGATGAACTGACACTTTCAGGACAGCAGGAGGTAAGAGAGGATGCAGCAGTATGATTTTTTGGTAGAAAAAAACTTTACGGAAAGCTATCTGCGCTACAGGGACGCCCCGATTGCAATCAGGGAAGCGAAATGTCTGGAACAAATGTATCCGGATATTTTTGAGGACATCAAAGCCGGGGATAAGTTTGCAGGACGCATTAAAATGAGTTTGATAGGATTCAGCCCGGAACCGGGCGGGCTGGGCTATTATTGCAATACCCCGGCGATAAGGAGGCATTTGGAGGAAAACGAATATACGGACGTCTTCCGGGCGGAAATGGAAGACATGATTGCGTTCTGGGAGAAGGAAAAGACCCAGGTAAAAGTAAGGAATGCCTTTCCACCGGAAATTGCAAAAGCGCTGCCAAGTGACAACTGGGGCAAAGAACCGCTGGCGGCAGCGCCTTTGTACCGTATGGCCGGAAGCTATCTGGATTATGGGAAGCTTCTGGATAACGGAATAGAGGGACTTGAAAAAACAGTTGCAAAGAGAAAAGAGGCGGCTAAGGCGCAGGGGGAAGAAACAGAACTCTTTGAGGCGATGGAAATGGCGCTGCAGCTCCTTTCCAGGTGCTGTATGTATTATTACAGACAGGCGCTTGGGATGGCGGAAGCGCAGGAGGATGCAGAAAAGAAAGCGGAATGGGAGGAGATTTCAGGAGCCCTTAAGAATGTTGCGTCACAAAAGCCGCAGACACTGCGGGAGGCCATGCAGCTGATGTGGTTATACGCCCTGATCAGCGGCACGATCAACTATGGGCGGATGGATGTCCTGTTCGGGGACTATCTGGCGAAGGATTTGGAAGAACAGAGGCTCACCATGGAACAGGGACAGGAATTGTTCAACGGATTATGGCAGTTGATCGCAGACCGCAGGACTACCTGGAACGGAAGAGTGATACTGGGCGGCAGAGGCAGGAAAAATGAAAAGAATGCAGACAGGGCGGCCCTTCTTGCCATAGAAGCTTCAAGAGTGATCAAGGAGGGGGAGCCTCAGCTTACGCTGCGCTTTTACGAAGGAATGGACAGCAGGCTGATGGAAAAAGCGCTGGAGACGATTGGCGAGGGACGTACCTATCCCATGCTGTATAATGATGATGTCAACATTCCGGCAGTGAGCAATGCTTTTCGTATCAGCACAGAGGAAGCGGAGGATTATGTGCCCTTTGGCTGCGGGGAATATGTGATTAACCATAAGAGCTTTGGCAGCCCGAATGGTGTAATCAATCTGCTGAAGGTGCTGGAAATCATGCTGCATAACGGAATGGACGGTATGACGGGAATAGAGGCGGGAATACGGACCGGATATTTTTCGGAGTTCAAGTCTTTTGATGAGCTATGGGAAGCCTATACGAAGCAGGTACAGTATTTCATAGATGCGCTGGCGGTGCAGGAAGAGCTGGAATACCGTGTTATGGGTGAAACTGCGCCCTGTTTATATTTGAGCATGCTGTACGATGATTGTATAGAGCGGGGGAAGGCTATTTTCGCAGGCGGTATCAAATACCTTGGGGGTACGGTTGAAACCTATGGAAATGTGAATACTGCAGACAGCCTTACCGCAATCAAAGAGATGGTATATGATAAGAAGCTGTTGACACCGGCGCAGCTGCTCGCGGCCCTGGATGCTGATTTTGAAGGCTATGAAAAAGAAAAACACCTGCTGGAAAGCGTGCCGAAATATGGAAACGATGACTCTAAAGCTGACGATATGGCTGTGAAGGTTCATGAACATATATGCAATACGGTTAGGGCACAGATTGAAAAAGTAAAACTTCATTCGTATCTTGTCGTAATCATTAATAACAGCGCCAACACCACAATGGGACAATTGACGGCAGCCTCAGCGGATGGAAGGAAAAAAGGCCTGCATATGGCAAACGCCAATAATCCATGGAGCGGAAATGATAAAAAGGGTCTGACGGCATTGCTGAATTCCCTGGTAAAGCTCCGTCCTGATTTTCATGCCGGAGCGGTACAGAATATGAAATTTTCGCCGGAACTGTTCCGTGACGGAGGCGCTGTTGTAAAAAGTGTGCTGAAGACCTATTTTGATAACGGCGGCACTCAGGCCATGATATCTGTAGTCAATAGAAATGATCTGGAGCAGGCCATGATCCATCCGGAAAAATACAGTAATTTATTTGTCCGTGTGGGCGGCTTCAGCGCCAGGTTCGTAGAACTTGAAAAAGCTGTGCAGAGGGAGATTGTAAGCCGTACGTTGTATTAATGCTTTTGCCTTTCGCATTTTTGTCATACTGTTTTGAACTGGGAGGATATGGACTATTGGATCGCTCGTGCCTTACTCTTCATGAAAAAAACTGTAACACAGAAGTAAATGCTTGAAACCTCTGACACTTTGCATTATAATGAATTTAAAGAAAGGCACCTGCTGGTAACAGATGCCTCTCATTGGTAGCTGCCGATAGACGGTTAGCCCGAAACATAATAAGCAGAATTAGCCGCTCCGTTTTGCAAGGCCGGGCGGATATTTCTGTGTCTTGTTACTATCTTTACCGATAGAGTATCCTATACCGAAGCAGGTTAAGCCGAAACTCAGCACTGCAATAAGTCCTAAAATATCCATTGGCTCAGCCCTCCTTTCCCAGATTCCCTTGCGGGTTTCTATGTACACGGAGGGTCACAGTCCCTCCGGAGAGGGCTAACCGCCTACCATCCTGGCAGCACCTAAAAGGATTCTAACATGGTTCGACAGGAATTTCAATACAAACCATTTACGGTAGCACGCCTTTTTCTGTGCTGGTATTAGTCTCCCTGGCTGCCGGGGCCGGTCTGGCTGGCATGTCTGATAAAATTTCTGTAGAGAAGAGCTATTGTGACAGCGGCCAGATGCAGATCCGGTTGTATCCTGCTTTTAAACCTTCCAACGGACCGGGGACTGGTTTTAGCGCACGCTTTTGTCCAAGATAGTCGCGGTTCCACACGATGGGGCTGCCGTCCGGATTCTCATAGGGAACTTCCGTAATGCGCGGCATTTCCAGATCGGGGGTCGCATATAGGGAGGTTTCCATGTGAAAAAGCTCCTCGGGCAGGGTCAGTTCCAGCCAGACTGTCCCGTTTTCTTCTGCAGTGATTTTTACCTGCGGGTCGGCGGATGAGCAGAAAGCGCTTATCTCCCTGTCATAACCCTGCGCGCCGTTTAAATAGGCATTGCCATTGATGTAAGCGGGCTGTTTTACCTGCATGAACAGGTCTAAATCTCCGTTGCCGAGAGCCGCCACTTTTTCCGTGTATTCTTCCAGAGAGGCAGGGCAGCCGCAGTAGCCTTCCGTACCGTAACAGGAATTTTTGGCATTTTGGGGAGCGCCGCCGAGAAAAATATTCTGGTACAGGCGGTCATCGCCGCTGTAAACGGCAGCGCTTCCGGCAATAGCCGTGGTGTGTGCAAAGTGATAGGGCGTGGAGCGATCCAAAGCACCCACACGCCGCATGATGCCGCAGCAAAGGTTATGCAGGTAAGCGCCGCCCTGCGCCACATTGTCAAAATTGAAGGCGGAAGCGAAAATGTTGTTGTCCGCCAGGTAGGGACCATGGGTGGCTTCCACCATCAGATCTCGGTTATTGGCATAAAAGAGGGACTGACTGACTCTTGCGCCCTGTGCCTGCCAGTCCAGCCAGATACCCAGACGGCAATGGTGGATGCAGTTGTGGTGCAGTTGTACATCAACGGCGGCATGCAGCTTGATACCGGCAATTTCAAAGCCGCAGAATTCGCGCTTCATGGCAATGTTATAGATGTGGTTGTGGTGGATCTCACTGAAGACACAGCCCATATGGCCTACAATGCCGTTCTGGCCGCAGTCATATATGGTATTGCCGCGGACAACATGGGAGCCGATGGTTTCTTTGCTCCACCCGATCTGCCTTGCGCGGAAAACGGCTTCCATCTGGTACTGGTAACCGGGCTTTCTGTGGGTGAGGGTGCTGAGATTATGTCCGGTGGAGGCTTCCTTTCCCAGGCTGATGCCGCTGCACTTTGCGTCGTGGATGATGTTGTTTTCAATAATCCAGCCTTTGCTCCAGTTGACGCCCAGCAGTCCGGGCTGGTCGGCGGTGGGCGGCGTCCAGGGACATGCGGCCTGCGCCATTTCAAAGTTTCTGACCGTGATATAATTTAACCCGGTTTTCTCCGGATAAAAGCAGCACTTGCGTACATTGATTTCCACCAGCGCTGCGTTGGGGTCGGCGCCATGGAAATTGGCATAAATTACGGTATGATCTTTTTCCTGGCGGGTGTACCACTGGTAAATGGAATCCCCGGGATGCAGCAGTGGTTCTCCCCTGCCAAGCCAGGGAAGGAAGACGCCCTCCATACGAAGCGCCGGATGTTTCACTTCCTCCAGGGAAGCGGCTTCATAAAAAGCTTTTCCGTTTAAATACACCTCTCCGGGGTGTATTTTTTTATCTGTGGGGGCGGCGAACCAGTCTCCGCCCAGAACTTCGGTATAGGGATTATAATCGCCAAAAAAACTGTTGGGGAGCATTGCTTTCCAGACGGTCCCTTCTATATGGCGCCAGCTTTGGATGCGCTCAGAGCCTTTGATGATCACTTTTTCACCGGGAGCGGCTTCGTAGGTGATGCGGCTTGTACTGCTGTTCCCGCCGTGGGCGGGCTTTACCCATTCCCTGTATTCTCCTTCATGGACAATGACGCGGTCGCCTGCGAGGGCGAGGGCAGCGGCTTTTGAAATCGTGCGGAATGGATTTTCAAGTGTGCCGGCGGCCTTATCGCTGCCCGTGCATGCTACATGATATTCCTTCAAACTTTTTTCCTCCGAATAAAATTAAAATTACCGGTAAGCTGCCGGTAAGGGGTTTGGTCTGTCTGTCCTGTCTCCATGCTGTTTCGTAACGCGTATGGCAGAACGACTCCGATACAGTTTTATTATGGGACAAAGGGCTGAAATTCCTAGTCAAAAAAGGAAGAAAATGCCGGAAGTACAAATATTAAACCCTGACAGAGAGCAGATTACGGGTATAAAAATCCAGAGAAAGAGGAAGGTGCCGGATTTATACTTTCAGGAAAAATGAGAGAAATGTTATGATGTCCCTGAAAAGAGAAATAAAGTGATCGATAAAGGCCCTGCATCGCACGAAAAAAGGAGTGTCACAGCAGCAGGTCTTGAAAAGGAGACGTATATGAAACAATATAAAGCAGTCATTTACGGTGCTTCCGCCAAGGGCATCGGAATTGCGGCACAGCTGCCGGATCAGGTTCTGGTTGTAGAGAAAACAAGCCTGGCTGCAAGAGAATTTGCAGGTGCGCTGGTCATGGGAGAAGGAAGCTGGGAGGCAAAGACAGAGCCTGGGAAAAAATTGACGGAGCGCTATCGTCAAAAAGGGATTTTAATGGAAGGAAGGCCGATTCAGATTGCGGCTGCTGCGCCCGTAATGTTTGAAACCATCCGGGAGGCCAAAATCCAGGTATTGTTCGGGACGGATATCAAGGTCAGCCGGACAGACGGAAAGCATATTGTTACCTGCTGTAATGATTCCGGGGTTTTTCAGGTCTGCGCGGAGCATGTCTATGATTGGGAGCAGGAAGCCTCGTCACAGCCGGAGTACGGGAAATACATCAATGCAATGCTTTACTGTGAAAACCCGCAGCAGGCGGCTGCCTGGGAAAACGGCTGCGGAGGAATCCGGGTTCTGGAATATGCACATCCGGATATGAAAATCCTGTGTTATCCGCTCCACCGGGAGGACGGCTGGATTACGGCGAGGGAAAAGCTGCATAGCTTCTGGAAAAACCGCCCGGCGCAGCTGGCGTCATGGAAAATGGTATCTGTGGCCTCCGCCTTTGCATGGCTGAAGGAAACAGGAGAGGATGGTAAAAAGCTGCAGCCGTTGTACGGTAATTTACTGGGCGCCTTTGAAAGCGGCGTGGAATTGGGGAAAAAATGGAGGGAAGAAGAATGCTGTTAAAATTCAAAACTCAAAACCGGCGGGAGAGTGTTCCTTTTTTACAGCCTGTGGAAGAACTCCCTGTCTATGACCTGATCGTGGCAGGCCTGGGAACCGCCGGTGTGTATGCGGCGCTGACGGCGGCAAAACAGGGATTGCGCGTGCTGGGGATAGAAAAATTGAACTGCTGCGGCGGTACCGGTACTGCAGGGGATGTGCATGGCTACTATTTCGGAACGCCCGGCGGAATCTATGAGGAGCTGGATGAAAAGGTCCGGGAGATGGAATCGGATGGATATATGCCTGTGGTGGGACTTAATCCGGAGGCAAAGAAATATGTCTGTGAACAGGCATTAATCGACAGCAAGGTGGAAATCCATTATGAAAGCAGGGTCACGGGCGTTTTGATGGAAGAAAATACTGTCTGCGGCATCCAATGGATAGAAAACGGGGAAGAAAAAACAGCCCTGGCCAAAATCACGCTGGATTGTACAGGGGAATCGGGAATTTGCGATACAATCGGATGCCGGATGGAACGGGGCCGTGCGTTTGACGGGCAGGTGCAGCCATATTCCGTTGTGCAGCCTGAGATTGTCAATGGTCTGGTTGAATTTTATCATTACCTGGATTGCGGATATATGGACGCGCTGGATGCAGGGCAGTATGCAAAAGCTTGTGTGGATGCCGCCTGTCTGTTACATTATAATTTAGAGGATTACAGAACACGCAGGGTGCTGGGGATTTCCATATTGCTGGGGCTGCGGGAAGGCCGCCGTATTGTGGGGGAAGAAACCGTGGAGCTTCAGGACTATCTGGAGGATCGTATGACAGATCATCCGGCCTTCTATGCCTATTCCAATCTGGATAATCATGGAAGGGACCTGGCATTTGAAAGCGAGGGCTTACAGGACTGGCTGGTCGCTTCCAGCCTGTGGGGAATCAATATTTCCGTGCCGGTGCCTCTGGGCTGCTGCATCCCCAAAGGATATGAGGGCATTTTGGCGGCAGGAAGAAATATTTCCATCGGCCATGATATCGCCTCCTGTGTCAGACAACGCCGGGATATGCAAAAATGCGGGGAGGCGGTCGGCTGCGCGGCGGCACTTGCCATCAGGAAGGGGATTTCTGTCAGAGAGGTTCCTTATGAAGAGCTGAAAAAGCAGCTTCTGGCAACCGGCTGCCTGAAGAAGACGGACGACAGCGGCATCTGGGACATAGAAGAGGGCAGATGGCACAGGACAGCGTGGCTTAACGAGGCCGGGGATATTTATCAGGGGCTGAAATCCAACAGGCCCGGCATTGCCATCTGGTCCGCCAAAAGAATGGGAAAATGCGTGGAACACAAGCTGGAAGAATGGCTTTCGGACAGTGACCGGAATGTGGCGCGAAACAGCGCGCTGGCGCTGGGAATCCTGGGTAACAGGAAGGCATTGCCTGCGTTGCGGTGTATGGCAGAGGAAAGAGATCCCTATGTACCAAAGACCAGCAGAAAATACAACCAGCTGCGGGGGCTGTCCGCCGTTTACCTGCTGGGCAGGCTTCGGGACGGAGAAGCTGTGGGGATACTGGAAAAAATCATGGAACATCCGGAGGATAACCGCGGACAGGAATACCAGTATGATAGTTTTATCCGTAGTCAGAAGGAATATGGTTTTCAGTTTTTCACCCATGCAGTGATGGCGCTTTCCAGGATTGCCGCTGCCCATCCGGAACTGAGCGGAGAAATTACCGGGAAAATACAGGAGGCAATGAAGGGGCCGTTTTTTGAAAGCCTGTTATCCGATACTTCTGAAGATGCAATTTATATCAGCTGCGTTGCGCGGAATATGCGGGAGTTAATAAAGTGAGGAAAGAGATGAACAGAATCGTAATTCTGGATGGATATACAGAAAATCCCGGAGATTTAAGCTGGGAAGGATTTGGTAAATACGGAAGCTTCACGGTTTATGACAGAACAAAACCGGAGGAGGCGGCAGAAAGGATCGGAAATGCTGAAATTGTCCTGACAAATAAGACGGTGCTGGATGAGGGCATTATGGAACAATGCCCGAAGCTGCAATATATCGGGGTGCTGGCGACAGGATTCAATGTGGTGGATGTGGCTGCGGCAGCCAAACGCAATATTGTGGTTACGAATATTCCGGGATATGGGACAGATACCGTTGCACAGTATACAATGGCGCTGTTGCTGGAACTTTGCCACCATGTAGGGGCGCATTCGAACAGTGTTAAAAATGGAGAGTGGGATGCAAACCCTGACTTTTGTTACTGGAAATTTCCGCAGATGGAACTGAGCGGCAAGACAATGGGAATTGTGGGTTACGGCAGAATCGGAAAGAAAGTGGCGAAGCTGGCAGAGGCCTTTGGCATGACGGTGCTTGTTTACTCCGGCCATGTTGTAAAAGAGGAAGAGCTGTCGGAAAGAATCCGGCAGGAATCTTTGCAGGAACTGCTTCGCAAATCCGATGTGATTTCCCTTCATTGTCCGCTTACACGGGAAACAAGGGGATTGATCAACCGGGAAACAATTGCGCAAATGAAGGACGGGGTTTTACTGCTCAATGACTCCCGCGGCGCTTTGATTGCAGAAGAAGATTTAAAAGAAGCTTTAATCAGCGGAAAAGTGGCAGGGGCGGCAGCAGATGTGCTTTCTGTGGAGCCGCCGATGGGAAATCCGCTGCTGGATGCGCCAAATATGCTGATCACACCCCATATCGCATGGGCAACAAAGGAAGCGAGGCAGCGTTTGATGCAGATGGCGGAGGAAAATTTGGGAGCGTTCCTGGAAGGGACACCTATACATGTTGTTTCATAATTAAAAAATATTAGATGCAAAGGTAATTTACAGGAGGAAAGTAAAATGGCAGGATGGACTACCCTGGAAAAGCTGTTAAAAGGAGAAATTATTCAGAGAGAGGAAGAAGGCTGCGATGTAACAGGATTTGCGCAAAGGCTGGAGGAAGCGGCAGGGGATAACGGCAGGCTGAACCGTTTATATGACGAGCTTATGGAATTAAAGCCAGGGGAGGATTTCCCTTTTGAAGAACCGGACAGCCTGGAGGAAATCAGGGCCTGCCAGCCGAAGGCAGAGCCATGGAAGCCGGCGGCAGGGGAAATTGACTATGACTTTTTCTATGGCGCATGGCTTGGCAGGTGCTGCGGCTGCGCTTTAGGAAAACCGCTGGAAACCGGGGTGTTTATGAGCGGCAAGGACGGAATTCCCGGCTGGAAACTGGCATATGAGTGGTTCCGGCAGGCCGGTCAGTATCCGGTGAAGACCTATACGCCCATAGCTTCTCCTGCAGGCAGCGTTTATGGGATAGAAACTGTGGACTATGGCAGGAAGAGTACCCTGGAGAATATTGAGTATATGGAAACGGATGATGATATCCGTTACACCGTGCTGGGGCTGAAGCTGATGGAGGAAAAAGGAACGGATTTTACCACGCTGGATGTGGGGCATTTCTGGCTGGCCAACCTGCCCTATGAGATGGTATGCACGGCGGAAAAGCAGGCGTATCTGAATCTCTGCCAGGAATATGATCTTTTAAAGGAAGGCAGAGAAGAGGAATTTATCCAGTGGGTAAGAAGCTATCGGAATCCTTACCGTGAATGGATTGGGGCACAGATCAGAGTGGACGGCTATGCCTACGGTGCCGCGGGAAATCCCGAGCTGGCCGCAGAGCTTGCTTTTAAGGATGCCTCTCTTTCCCATGTGAAAAACGGTATTTACGGCGCCATGTTCTGCAGCGCCATGATTGCGGCCGCTTTTACGGAAAAGGACAACCGGAAAATCATAGAAGCAGGTCTTTCACAAATCCCTGTAAACAGCAGGCTTGCAGCCGATATTAAAACAGCCGTCCGGATTGCGGAAACAGCAAAGAGCCAGCTGGATTTGCTGGAGAAAATCTGGAACGAATTTGAACATTATAATGCGGTTCATACCAACAACAATGCAGCGCTCTGCGCGGCGGCAATCCTGTTTGCAGGAGATGATTTTGAAACAGCCATCACAACGGCTGTCCTGGGCGGCTGGGATACGGACTGCAACGGCGCTACGGTTGGTTCCGTCATGGGAGCGAAGCTGGGGGCAGGGAAGATCCCGGAACGCTGGAAGGCCCCGCTGCATGATACCCTGTATTCCGCAGTGCCGGGTTTCCACCCGATAGCGATTTCAGAATGTGCAAAGAGAAGTCAGGACGTTTACCGGAAAGTAACGCAGAAATAGTAATAGTTCAGCCCTGTCTGAATTTTTACCGGAAATAAGAAAGGAGCAGGACATGAGAAAGGTATTGAGCCGGCAGGAGGTTATCGATGCGGTGGAGCGGAGGGGCTGTAAGAATCCTCCGGCATTTCTGCATAAGTTTTGGGGAATGGGTTTACAGGAAAAATATGGGGAACAGTTGAACAAACTGGCGGATTTGTACCCGGATGATATTTGTTCTGTATTTTATACGGAGCCCGGCTATGATGTTTCACCTACGCAGAATCCGGAGTACCGGTTTGGTTTCAAGGACTATCGGAATGCGGAGCGGCACAGCATTGGGGAAAGCGCGGTGCTGCTGGATGACTGGAGCGAGCTTGATCAGTTCCTGGCACATTTTCCGAACCCTTCCGAGCCGGGAAACTTTGATGTGGTACAAGAGGCGGCAAAGAAGGCGGATGGCCGTTATAAGCTGGGCTGCTTCTGGAGACTGTTCCATGAACGGTTCTGGTCTGTCAGGGGGATGGAAAACCTGATGTATGATTATTATGACGAGATGGATAATTTGAAGCTCATCGGGAAAAGGCTGGTAGAATTTTATAAGGTGATTATAGACAAATTCGCGGCAGCCGGCTTTGACGGCATTTTCACCTCCGATGATCTGGGGCATCAGCACGGGCCGATGATGTCGCCGGAGATTTTCAGGGAACTGTATTTCCCTCTGTATCAGGAAATTATCGGTTATACCCATGAAAGGGGAATGCATTTCTGGCTGCATTCCTGCGGTGACAATACGCTTCTTATGGATGATTTGATTGAAGCGGGCCTGGATGTGTTCCATCCGGTACAGAAGGGATGCATGGACGGGCAGGAAACGGTGCGAAGGTTTGGCGGCAGGATTACCTTCCTGGCGGGAATCGACGTACAATATCTGATGCCCAACGCTTCCGCAGATCAGGTACGGCAGGAAATACGGCAGATGAAGAAGCTGTTTAACGTGGATGGAAAAGGAATGCTTCTGGCTATGGGGAACGGCATTATGCCGGATACCCCTCTTGAAAATATCAAAGCTGCCCTGGATACAATTTTTGAGGAGGGCTGAAAAAGGCGGCGGGAGCGCTGCTCTCACCGTGCCGTGTAACAGTTCAGCCTTCGGCCGAACTGTTACGGGGCCGGCCTTTTAGGCGGGCATAATCTTGACTTGCCCGGACGATTCGGGTATGGTAATACTGGCGCGGCACTTTCGGAAAAATGGAGGAATGGTTTCTATGAACGGATTACGGAAAATGGTTATGGAGAATAAACATCTGAACCGGATTATTTTTGCATCCACTGCGAGTCTGGCGGTTATCGTGCTTCTGCTGACTTATATTCTGTCTTCTCATTACGAAACCATGGCATGTGAGGAAATCTACCGGAATGCGAGCAGCAGCATCAACCAGACCACCAGCACGGTGCGGTTTTTGTCGGAATCCGTAAACAGCCTGCTTCTTCAGTGCGCCCAAAGCCCGGAGGTCAATAAGCTTTTCCTGGCGCAAAAATACAGTGGTACGGAGCTTTACAATGTCAAGCGGAAGCTGGATACCTTGCGTTTTAATAATTCCAAGATTTATTCAATTTATGTATATGACAAATATGGAAAGACAATTTTTGAATCAGGGGAATTTTCCCAGGGGTTTGAAAGCTCGGCGGAGGATTTTTATGATACGGGCTTTGTGGAATATCTGGATAAGCTTGATACCGTTAAGGTGTTTACCCCTGTTGTCAGAACCGTGCCGGTCATCCGCAGCAATGCGCCGGAGTCTTCCATTAAGGTGCTTACCTTTTTTTATTTTGAACCCTATTTCGGGGCGGAGGAGAAAAATACCATCCTGGCCTTCAATGTGGATATGCGCTGGATGAGCGACGCGCTGGGCTATTTTAACGGAGCCAGTCCCAACGGGAACAACATTGAGATTGTGAGCAGGGACGGAACCGTGATTTTCTCCGGGAAAGAGGCGCAGATCGGAACGCAGTACGGGGACGCGGAGGTGCTGGAAAAAATCCGGAATGTGGAAACAAAGTATGGCTATTTTGTAATGGATGGCGCTAAAAGGCTGATTTCTTACTCCCGCCCCAATCAAACCGGCTATGAAGACTGGATTTTTATTTCCAGCAGTGATTTGGAGATGGTCCTGAAGCCTATCCGGGAGGTCAAGCATTTTGTGTACCTGTTTACGGGCATCATTCTGCTTGTCAGCATGATTGGTCTTGCGGGGATTCTGCTGCATCTGGGCATGCCGATCAAGCAGGCTTTTAACAAAGCGAAGCTTTTGGAAAAGGAGCAGGAGGAAAAACGCAGGCGGGAAGCGGCAGAATATATGAAGCTGCTTTTAGCGGGAGATATGGAAGAAAATACGAACCTGATCCGTGAGCGTTTTGAGCAGCTGCATATCGCTTATGATTTTTCCGCAAAGAACCGTTTGGTCCTGATTTCCATGGATGACAGGAACAGTCTCCGGCGGAGGTTCAGGAGCGGCTATCCGGAGGTAGTGCAAAAGAACAATGAAAAGCTGGAAGAGGTTTTTGGCCGGTATTATGAAAATCCAATCCGGGTGGACTGGCAGGATGGGATTACATTGATGGTAGTCTGCTTCCAGGATATGGAAGAAGAGGAACAAAAGGCGCGTCTGCAGGAAATTTTTGATGAAATTACGGATGCGCTGCAGCAGGAGGTACAATGCGGCGTCAGCTTTTCCTTAAGCAGTACGGGGCAGTCCATCAAGGATCTGCCGTTCCTGTTGGCGGAGGCGCTGGAGGTACATACCTATCGTTATTTATACGGTTACGGCCAGCTTCTGACGAATGATCTGATCCGGGATGAGAAAGAGACGGCCTATGTATATCCGAAGGAACAGGAAAAAGAAATACTGTCCGCCCTGTTTGCGGGAAAGGAAGAGGAAGCGCTTGCCGCTTATGGGAAATATGTGGAAATGCTGTATCCCATGACGGTGCCGGAAATCAAGATTTCCTTTTTGCTGCTGGCAGATGCGGTTAAGTATGCCTCCCGCAATACGGTGGTGGAAACCTCCAATGTACTGCTGAATTTTGAACAGTTTTTTGCAAAAATACAGTCCCTGGAAACCATTGAGGAGGTCAATCATCTGTTCACGAACCTGTTTCGGGAAATTGCAGAGATAATCGGGGCGCAGAAGAGTACCAGGTACGCGGAGCTGGTGGATCAGGTGAAGCGTTATGTAGGTGAGCATTATGGAAAGATCGATCTGTCCATCCAGGAAATTGCGGAAAGCATGGATATGTCAGGGGCATATCTGGGAAGAATTTTCAAACAGCATACGCAGATGGCATTTACGGAGTACCTGACGCGGTATCGTCTCAAGGTGGCGTGTGAGGAGCTGCTTGGCAGTGAAAAAACGATCAATGAGATTTCAGACAGCATCGGCTTTACCAATAGCTCCTATTTTTACCTGGTGTTTAAAAAGTATCTGAATTGTACGCCTACACAATATCGGAAAAATGAAGCAAAAGAATGAAAAAAGAGGAACCAAAATGCGAGAAACACGCATTTTGGTTCCTCTTTTTTCATCAGGACAGGCAACCTGGCAGCGGGCGAAGGGGCATCCGCATGTGCGAAGTTTGAGGCAGGGGAAAAGCGGCACTGCAATTTTCGTAGATTCCATGGATATCCCCATTTTAGTGTTTCGTTAAGGCGCCTGCTGCGGGAAAATAAGGTGGGAGGAAGAAAAGATGGACGAAAATTTTTTACTTCAGACGCCGCTTTCCAGGCGGCTGTACCACGGGTGTGCTGAGAAGCTGCCGGTGATTGATTACCACAACCACCTGAATATAAAGGAACTGGCAGAGGGGACGAATTACCCTGACCTGGCCCGGCTGTGGCTTATCAGCGATCCGTATAAGCACAGGGCAATGCGCATCTGCGGCGTAGACGAGTTCTATATTACCGGCGGAGCCTCCGATTATGATAAGTTCAGGAAATGGATGTCCGTTCTGCCCAGGCTGATTGGAAATCCATTGTATGACTGGTCAATCCTGGAAATGAAGCGGTGTTTCCGGATTGAATTACAGCCCTGCGTGACGGATGCGGACCGGCTTTGGGAGACGGCAGGCAAAATACTTGCCCGGCCGGAATTTTCTGTGCAGGCGTTGCTTGACCGTTTCCATGTGGAATATGCGGCGCCCTGTGCGGCAATTACGGAGGATATAGCGGTATTGGAGAGGATGGGGAATGCCGCGCCGTCACTGCGCGGGGACGGCCTGACGGACACGGTCCGCCAAACGGCAGACGGCCTGGAGCAGCTGCTGCAGCTGCAGATCCGTACCCTGGAGGATTATTATGCCGCGATCCGCCGCAGGCTGGAGGACTTTGCCCGCGCGGGCTGCCGGTTCTCGGATCATGCCCTGGATGATGGCTTCTTATATAAAAAGCCGGTGCAGCCGGCGGAGGCGCTGTTTGAAAGGAGCAGAAACGGCGGACTGCTGACGGAAGAGGAAAAACAGGGGCTTTCTTCCGAAATCCTCCGGTTCCTTTCCGCAGAATATGCAAAGCTCGGCTGGACCATGCAGCTGCATATCGGGGCGCAGCGTTTTACCAGTTCCAGGCTGCGTGCGGTGGCGGGCCCGGCAGGCGGCTTTGCCGGAATCGGAAATTGCTGCAATGTCAAATCCCTGACGCAGATGCTGGATGATTTTGAAAAAGGGCCTTACGGTATGCCGGGAGTGATTCTTTTTACGCTGAACCCGGCGGATAATGCGGTTATGTCCGTTCTGAGCGGATCCTATAGCCGGGACAGTGCGGAAGGGATGGTACAGCAGGGGCCGGCCTGGTGGTGGTGCGACCATTTGTACGGGATGCGGGAGGTATTTGAGAATCTGGCGTCCTTTGGAGTCCTGTCTGTTTTTGTGGGAATGACGACGGATTCCAGAAGTATTCTCTCCTTTGTGCGGCATGAGTATTTCCGCAGGGCTTTTTGCGGATGGCTGGGAGAAAAGGCGGAAAAAGGGGAATGGGACGTTTCAGAAGCGCAGTTAAAAAAGCTGGTGGAGGATGTGTGCTATTTCAATGCCAAAAAGAGGCTCCGGTTGTAATAAATGAAAGGAAGAAGGTAACTGTGAAGGAACTGAAGAAGTTACGGAAGAGGGAAAAGATATGCATTTTAATGTAAAAGAGGACATTATACAAATAACATCCCTGTGGCAGGGAGAACGGTTTGAGGACGGAAGGCCGAGAGTGCCGGACAAATATTTAAAGGCGCTCCATTCCCTGACCCTGGAAGAGGTATGGAAGCCAATCTTTGTAAAGGGCTATGAAAATCAGTTTGAAGGCAGGCTGAAGCTGCTGCATAATGACGGCAGGAAATTGATTGGCAGAGCGGTAACGGCTTCCTTTCTGCCGACCAGACCGGATTACAATCAAACGGTAATGGAAATCGGCAGAAGCGAAGGGCGGACAGGAACATACAACCAGTGGGTGATTGACAGCCTGACAGAGGGCGATGTGTGCGTGGTGGATATGTATGACAAAATATATAAGGGCACCTTCCTGGGAGGAAACCTGACCACGGCCATTGCCGGGAAAACCAAAACGGGAGGCGGCGTAATCTGGGGCGGAATACGAGATGTGGAGCAGATGAAGCAGATTCAGGAGGTACAGGTTTATTACAGGGGAATTGATCCCACTCCTATCCGGGAATTTGTGATGGCGGGCTTTAATACGCCGACTAAAATCGGAAACGCGGTCTGTCTGCCGGGGGATATTGTTTTCGGGACGGACGCCGGCGTTTTATTCATTCCGGCGCATTTGGTGGAGGAAGTGGTTGACGGCGCGGTAAAAACAAAGGTAAAGGATATGTTCGGCTTTGAAATGATTACGCAGAACAAATTTACCACGGCACAGATTGATAAAAATGTATGGACGAAGGAAATGCTGGATCTCCTGGTGGATTATATCAATACCAATGAGGCTGCGGCCAAATACCGGGATATTGACTGGTCGAAGGAATACGGCCTGGCAGCCAACGGGGATCCGACGGACACCCAGTCCGCATTATAAGACAGGGAGGAAATTCAAATGAGTCATTTATTTCAGGATCAGACAGCGGTGATTACAGGGGCGGGAGGCGTGCTCTGCTCGGAAATTGCAGTAAAGCTGGCGGCGGAAGGCGCGAAAACAGTGCTGGTAGGCCGGACGGAGGAGAAGCTTAAAAAAGTGGAAGCACAAATCCTTGCGGCAGGCGGAGCCTGTATGGTCCGCACCGCGGATGTGACGGACGAAGCCGCCATGGAAGCGCTGGCGGATGAGGTGGAAAGGACCTGTGGTCCCTGCCGCTATCTGATTAACGGGGCGGGGGGAAATAACAATAAGGCAATTACCACGAATTTTACCTATGAGCCGGAGGAGCTGCAGGAGAACAAGCCGGAGGATATGGTGGGATTTTTTGACCTGGATATGGGGGTTTTTGAAAGCGTTGTCAAAATCAATACCCTGGGAACGGTGATTCCAGCCAGGGCGTTTGCCAGACAGATGGCAAGAGCGGGAAGGGGCAGTATCCTGAATTTTGCATCCATGAACAGCACCCGTCCGCTCACCCGTGTTCCGGCCTACGCTATGAGCAAGGCCGCCGTGGTCAACTTCACACAGTGGCTTGCCACCTATCTGGCGCCGGCGGGAATCCGGGTCAATGCGGTGGCGCCGGGATTTTTTGTCAATGACAGAAGCAGGAAAATCCTCTTTGCAGCCGACGGCAATCTGAGCAAAAGAGGGGAAAATATTATGAACCATACGCCGATGGGACGTTTTGGCGAGGCGAAGGAGCTGTGGGGCTGCGTGTCCTGGCTGCTGGATGATGAAAAGGCCGGTTTTGTAACAGGGATTACAGTGCCGGTTGACGGCGGTTTCCTGGCGCACAGCGGCATCTGAGGCAGGAGAGGTTACGATGATTATTACAGACTATCTGAGGAGCAAAAGGGATCTGACCTGGGATTATGCAAAGCAATGCGGCGTAGGGCACGGTGTCATCCGCCTGCCGGAGGATCCGGCGTTTGATATCTGCGATTTGTCCCATTGGCAGAGTGTTTATAAAGAATTTACGGATTTTGGGATCAAACCGATAGTGGTGGAGCCGATGCCGAATGCGCTGCATGACCATATCAAGGCGGGAGATGAAAAACGGGACGAATCGATTGAAAAAGTCATCCGGATGCTGCCCATCATGGACCGCCTGGATATCCGTACCATCTGCCTTAATTTCATGGCCCATGTGGGATGGTACCGCACCGATTATAACATAGAGGAAAGAGGCGGCGCCCTGGTAACCGGCTTTGATGCGGCTGCCTGCCAGGACAGCGGTATGGAAATCACGCAGGAGCAGCTCTGGGAAAATTATACCTGTTTTGTTAAGGCAGTGCTGCCCTATGCTGAGCGGTATGGTATCCGGCTGGCACTCCATCCGGACGACCCGCCGGTCCCCAGGCTGGGAAAGGTATCCAGGATTATGATCAGCCATGAAAATATCAAAAAGGCTATCGAAATCGGGAACAGTGATTTCCTTGGCATTACCATGTGCCAGGCCTGCTATCAAATGATGGGGGAAGACCTGTTTTCCGTCATCCCTGAAATGAAAGAGAAGATTTTTTTCATCCATTTCAGAAATGCAACGGGCAATAAGTACCATTTCCATGAAACCTTCCATGATAACGGCGACATCAGAATGGGAGAGATGCTCGCGCTGTATAAAAAGTGCGGCATTGACGTGCCGATCCGGGTGGACCATGTCCCCACGATGGCAGGGGAAAAGGAAAACTCCGGCTACACGGCGCTGGGCAGGCTGTATGCCATCGGCTATCTGAAGGGGCTGCTGGAAGGGCTTGGGATGGAGTGAAAGAGGAGGAAAAAAAGTGACAACTAAAATCGTATTTCCCTTAAAACGGCTGGGGGCGGTAGCGCCAAGAAACGCCGCGGAAATAGAAGACTCCAACTGGTTTTTGGGTTGTGAAACGCTGGACCGCGATTATGCGGATTTTGATCAATATAAGGAATATCTGCGTCCTCTGGGAATAAAATATCTGCGCTTTCAGGGCGGCTGGGCAAAAACAGAAAAAGAGCAGGGAGTCTACGACTGGAGGTGGCTGGATCACATCATTGAGGAGTCGGTTGGCAGAGGGTTGAAGCCCTGGCTGCAGACCGGATATGGGAATCCGGTATATCCCGGCGCAGGCGGGGAAAATCTGGGCGCGGGCATGCCGCTGTCCGAAACCGGACTGGCAGCCTATGAAAGATGGGTCGGTAAAATGGCTGCCAGATATGCGGATAAGGTATTTGACTGGGAAGTATGGAACGAACCCAATTTTGGCGACAACAAGGTCAATACGCCTGAAATTACCGCGGACTTCAACATCCGGACGGCCCGGATTATCAAAGAGATTCAGCCCGGGGCAAGAATTTCGGCGCTGGCGCTGGGCCACATCGATATCGACTACGTGGAGCGTTTCTTCCGGTATCTGCACGGGCATGATGCCTGCGGCCTGTTCCATAATGTAACCTATCATGATTATTCTTATAATCCTGACGGAAATAAGCTGGCAGTATATAAAATGAGACAGATCGTGGAAAAATATGCGCCGGGCCTAATCCTGAGGCAGGGAGAAAACGGCGCGCCTTCCGAAGGCAATGCAGGGGGCGCCCTGGCGGATTATAACTGGTCGGAACTGTCCCAGGCCAAATGGGACGTGAGAAGAATGCTTGAGAACCTTGGGAATGATATCCAGTGCAGCGTTTTCAGCATTGCAGAAATGCAGTACACCGGAAATGGCCCGGTCCAGAAGAAAAATGCAAAGGGACTTTTGAAAACGGATGCTGGGAACAAAGTAACCGGATGCAAGCTGGCCTATTATGCAGTGCAGAATGTGACGGCTGTTTTTGACAATACGCTTGAGCGGATAAAGGATGCTTCCTATACGCACAGCCTTGCGGAGGGCGACGGCAACAGATACTGGATTAGCACGGACAGAAGTATTGCAGTGTATGGATACCGGCATCGGGAAACAAAGAAAAGGGTTTACACAATCTGGAAGGATGATGCGATTCCGGGTGACGACTGTGAAATGACCTTCCTGGATTTCGCGTTTGCAGGCGGCGGATTCGAGGATCCGGTATTGGTGGACATGATTACCGGCGGCGTGTATGAGCTCCCCGCAGCACAGTGGAGCCGGGAGGGGACAATTGACAGGTTCCGGAGGATTCCGGTTTATGATGCCCCGGTTCTGATTGCAGAGAGAAGCCTGATTCCCATTGCATAGCCAGGATAAAAAAACGGTCACATAGGAGCGTAGTTGCTCTTGTGTGACCGTTATTTTTTGTTCCCTTAATATTGGGACAGCCGTGGATTACAGTAAATACTTGTTTAAGAAGGAAACATATTCGTCCTTCGCTGAGGCAGGGGCGCTCAGGTTCAGGTACAGTCCCTTTGTGCCGATGTCTTTGGCAATCGAATCAAAGTCCTTTCGCGCGCCTAACACATGGATATTTTTACCGGCCTGGCGGATCTGCCGGTATACCTCCGGCCATTCCATGGTGCGTGGGGCTCCGTCTCCGGGACACCACTGGATCGCATCCAGCTGCCGGATTGCAGCAATCTGAGGAAGATGGGGCAGTTCGCCCTTGCCGTCCAGATGATAAAGCGTGTGAGGAAGGAGCGTACACAGCTGTGTCAGATCATCGGCAACAAATTCCCGGAACATGTCGGGGCTGATCATATAGGAAAAATCACACTGTACCACATAGGAGGGTTCGCTGCAATAAAGGCCGGACCAGTCGGAATAGCCGGGATTTACCGGCTGCAGGATTTCATTCAGCTCTTTGTAATAACGCAGCCACAGCTCCTGGATTTCCCGGCTGACGCGTTTTACCTCCTCCGGCTCGTCATACAGATCATAGAGAAGGTTTTCCGAGCCGCGCAGCGTGGCGACAATGTCCATAATGCCGCCCAGGTCAGGCATGCCCATCAGGACATTCCCCTTCCATTTCCTGATGCCGGCGCCGTAAATATCTTTGATTCGGTTGAACCAGAGGTTATCCGGCTGATATTCAAAATGCATTTCGCTAAGCTCCAGCTCTTCTGTGGGGTGGAACCAGACATTGCCGGAGGAATTATCCAGTGTCGCCCCCAGGAAGGCAGCCAGGACGCCGGGACCGAAAACGTCGAAGTTTACCATGGGGAAGGCATCCCCCAGATATTCCTGCTGCTCTAAATGAGCGTTGATGCGTTCAACCACATCCTCCGGGCTGATGTCCAGCCGGTGGCAGTTTGCCTGACTAAGCAGGGGAATGCTGCTTGTACAGGGAGCTTCCTGCTGGAGCGTCAGCTTGATGGCAGGACGTTCCAGTGTCCGGTTCCACCAGCTGTCGTAGGTTTCTTTGATTCTGTCCCAATCGTCTTTTCCGAATTTGATACTCATAGGGTACCTCCTTCTTGTGATAGTGTTTGTCCCCGGCCATTGATGGACCGGCGCAGAAGACTTCATATTTTCCGAAAAAGATCATCCGATACGGATGCCGGCAGGCGGTGGAAATGCTTCTTTTCAAAAGGAATCCATAGCCTGCTGATGCCCCTATTATAGAAGAGACAGGAATCAAAGTACAGCCTAAATCTGAGGTAAAGGCAAAATGTACACATATTATAGAAAAATTATAGAAAAGATACGCTTCCCATGGGATTATAAAAATCCGTAATCCGGGCAGTATCGCCCATTTTGACTACACGGGGAAAGAGGAGGATGCTAAGATTTGGGCAGATAGGACAGACATGGATGAAAACACATGCTGCCGGATAAATTTCAGATTTTCAGAGAAAGGAACCTGTATTATGGAGAAAAAGCAAAAAGCAAAGGCTGCAGCCTATTCCGGCACGCAGCCAGGACAAAACCCCGTGAAAAATATTTTAAAAGAGGTACGCAGAAGAAAACTGTTATTTCTGATGCTGCTGCCTGCTATCGTTTTTTTCATTATTTTCTGCTATGTGCCTATGGGCGGCATCATGCTCGCCTTTAAGGATTACAACTACGGGCAGGGAATTTTTGGCAGCCCCTGGGTCGGCTGGGCGAATTTCGAATATCTTTATAAGTCCGGAACCCTGTGGCGGGTGACCAGGAATACAATTCTATATAATATTGCATTTATTATACTGGATTTGGTTACGCAGGTGGGAATTGCAATCCTGCTAAATGAAATAGGAAGCAAAATCTGCAAGAAGCTGTCACAGACCCTGATGTTTTTACCTTATTTTGTATCTGCCGTTTTGCTGGGAGCGTTTGTGTACAATATCTTCAATTATGAGCGCGGTACGCTGAACAATATCCTGATGTCTCTGGGAATGGAGAGATATGATACCTATAGCAATATGTATGCCTGGATTTTTATCCTGTTGTTTTTCCATATATGGAAGGGACTGGGCTATGGTGTTGTGGTTTATATGGCGACCATTACAGGAATCAGCAGTGAATTTTATGAAGCGGCCCGTGTGGACGGGGCGACCCGGTTCCAGCAGATCCGTTATATCACGCTGCCGCTGCTGAAGCCTACCATGATTATACTGACCCTGTTTGGTGTCGGGAAAATCATGAAAGGGCAGTTTGAGCTTTTCTACCAGATTATCGGTGCGAACGGAACTCTGTATCCGGTGACGGATATTATCGATACCTACGTGTTCCGTATGACAACAACAAGCTTTGATCCCGGTCTTGCGACGGCGGCGGGTCTGTATCAGTCCTTCTTCGGATTTGTGCTGATTGTGACAGTCAATTATGTGGTGAAAAAGCTGAACCCGGACTATGCATTATTTTAAAAGGAGGCGTCTATGAAAACATATAAAAGTGAATATGGGGTAAAAATTTTTGCATATGTCATTTCCATCCTGACAGCAATTATTTGCTTCATCCCCTTCTGGCTGATTGTTATCGGTTCATTTACCGCGGAAAGTGAGGTTATAAGAAACGGCTTTGCTTTCTGGCCAAAGGAATTTTCCATGGAATCCTACAGGATGGTATTTAAAGTCCCGGAAAAGATTTTCAGGTCCTATGGCATAACCATTCTGATCACGACGGCGGGGACAGGGCTCAGCCTGTTTCTTACCACAATGGCAGCCTTTGTGCTCATGCGTAAGGATTTTAAATACAGGAACCAGATTGCCATGTTCTTTTATTTCCCGTCCATCTTCAGCGGCGGACTTCTTCCCGGCTATCTGTTAATCGTTAACGGACTGCAGCTAAAGGATACCCTCTGGGCTTTGATTCTTCCGGGGCTTTTGGGAGCCTGGAACATTTTTATGATGCGTAATTTCATGACGGATATCCCGGATTCCATTATGGAATCGGCAAAGCTGGACGGCGCTAACGATTTCGTGATTTTTACCCGGCTTTACCTGCCGCTTTCCAAAGCGGGGCTTGCAACCATCGGGCTTTTCATTGCGTTGGGATACTGGAATAACTGGGCAAATGCCAAGCTGTATATCAACAGCTCCAAATTATATCCTCTCCAGTATCTGTTATACCAGATGTTTTCCAATATCCAGGTGCTCAAGGATGCGGCGATGCAGAGCGGCGTAGCCATGGTGGACCTGCCGGCGGAAACCTTCCGTATGGCAATGGCAGTGGTGACCACCGGTCCGATTCTTCTTTTATATCCCTTTGTACAGAGGTACTTTGTAAAGGGAATTACGGTAGGAGCGGTCAAAGGCTGATACTATAAAACCGGAAGAATGCCGGGATGTATCTTAATTTGACTGGATTTACAATAAATTTTTACTTATAGTAGTAAGCAAAGAGAGCGATCCTCTTATCGGCTTAAATAACAAATGGAGGTATGAAAATGAAAGGCAAAAAATGGTTAGGAATGCTGACCGCATTATCCCTGTGTGCATCAATGCTCGCTGGATGCGGCAGCGCAGCAGCATCGGAGGAAAAAGCGGATACGGCAGCAGCCGGGACAACAGCAGAAAGCGGTGCGGCAGAAAGCAGTACGGCAGCAGAAGGGACAAACTTTGATGAGGAAGTGGAGCTGTTAATGTACTGTATAGGTGATGAAGGCGGTATCTATGCAGATGAAGCGCTGGATAACCTCAATGCAATGCTGAAAGAAAAAATCAATGCAACCATCAAACCGGTCATGGTATCCTGGGGTGAGTATAAGGAAAAGATGCCGTTAATCTATGCCAGCGGCGAAGCGTATGATCTGGTATACGTGGCGAACTGGATGAACTACACGTCAGAAGCGCTCAAAGGGCCCTTTTTGGAGCTTTCTGAGCTGATGCCCAAATATGCGCCCAAGACCTATGCGGAATTCAAGGAAAGCGGCGCGCTTGATACGGCTCTGGTGGAGGGCAAGCTTTATATGGTGCCTTCCCCGACCACGGATTACACCACCTATGTGACGCTCTGGAGAGAGGATTTGCGGAAGAAATATAATGTTCCGGAGATTACAGACTGGGATTCCCTGGCAGTTTATATGGATGCAATCAAGGAGAATGAGCCGGATATGCTTCCGCTGGCAACCGGTCCTCAGATTTTCCTGAACATGCTGCTGATGACTGAAAATGACTGGGGCCAGATGACCGCAGGAAAAAGCAGCACGGCGGCAGGCGGTGTTGTTATATGTAAGGATGAAGCAGGAAGCAAGGCATTCAATCTCCTGGATACACCGGAATACGAAGCCTATGTAAAGAGAAACCGTGAATATTACCTGAAGGGCTACTGGTCCAGAAATGTGCTTTCGGAGACAAGAATGCTGGCGGAAGCATTTGAAGCCGGACAATCCGCAATTACAATCGGAAATAAGTCCAATATGCTGCAGATGTACCAGAAGATAAAGGCAAACAACCCTGACTGGGAACTGGACTTTAAGAATTTTGACGCAGGCTCCTATATAAAAGTATCCCCGACCAATAACGGTATGGCTATCGGCGTTAATTCCAAACATCCGGAACGGGCAATGGCATATCTTGAACTGATCAATCAGGACGAAGAAGTATTCCGGGCAATGCAATACGGCATTGAAGGAAAGACCTATGTTGTAGATGAAAACGGCTGTAAAACAACTCCGGAGGGCGTAGATCCGTCCACACTGGCGCTGCGCAATCTCGGCATGGGAACCCAGGTGGAAAAGTTTATGTTCAAGAATGCAGCGGATGAGCAGAAGGTATTGGATGAATTTGACAGCTATGAAAGCAATGCCGTATACTCCCCGCTGACCGCCTTTGTTTTTGATGATTCTGCTGTGGCGGCGGAATGCGCGGCAGTTGCGAATGTGCTTACAGAGTACAAGCTGCCTCTGGATTTTGGCGTATCGGATCCGGAAACAGCGCTGCCCGAGCTGAGGGAAAAGGTAAAGGAAGCAGGAGTCGATAAGATCATTGATGAAGTCAACAGACAGCTGGAAGAATATTTCGCAGCACAGTAAATAGGAAAGGAACCGAAGGTGAAGAGATTTGCTTTCGGTTCTTTCTGCAAGGAGGGATTTTGTGATGACAGGGAGAAGGGAAAATTATCCCTTCCCGCACAGGGGAGGATATAAACAGGGATTTTTGCCGAACCGGAGCCGGGAAAAAATGAACCGGGATCTGCAGCATTTATATGAAAGCTGGAAGGCGCTTTATCTGACAACAGAAGGCTGCCGGGAAGGGGAGCTGCGGGTATCCGGCGGAAACTGCTATCAGTTCGGAACCTGCTCGGAGGGCACCGGCTACGGCATGCTTTTATCCGTATATATGGCGAATGCCCAAAATCATGCCCATGAGGAGTTCGACAGCATTTTCCGTTACTATAAAAATCATAGCCTGCCGGAATGCGGCCTGATGAGATGGGAGGCGGATCGGACGGGAAAGGATCTGAGCGAATATGTGGCGCCGGACGGGGATCTTGACGTTGCCTTTGCCCTTTTGGCGGCACACAGGCAATGGGGAAGTGAGGGAGAGATCTGCTATCTGGAGGAAGGAAAGACACTGGTTGGCAATCTGATGGCTTATACGGTAAACAAGCCCCAATATCTGATTGCCAGGGCGCAGCTGGAAAATCCGGAGGGGCTCTCCTGGGATTATACCATGTCCTCCTATCAGATTCCGGCATATGCGCGGTTGTTTGCAGAGATAACAGGGGATGCCGGCTGGAAAGAGGTCAGGGATGCGGCATACCGTCTGTTCGCTTATTTTTATAAGCTGAATCCGGATACGGCGCTGGCCCCGTTCGTATTTCATCTGGATACCTTCGGGCCGGGGGGCGGCAAGCCCTATGTATTCAGCTATGATTCCTGCCGGGTCCCGTGGCGGACAGCGCTGGATTACCTGTGGTACGGAACGGATGAAACGGGGCTGGCCCATGACTATCCGCACCGGAATGCGGTATGGTTTTCCCGGTATATGGAGAGCCTTAACTGGGACTTCGACCGGGTGAGCGAACGGTTTTTGCTCTCAGGCATGCCGGTGTCGGAAAAATGTTCTCCCCGCAATATAGCCGCGATGCTGGCTCCTGCGGCGATGGTGGATGAGTCCACCCGGGAATTGCTGGACAGGTCTTATGACTACTTAAGCAGGCAGGAACCGATGCTGGAATGGCCCGGCGATTATTTCCAGGATACGCTGGTCTTACTGGGAATGCTGACGATTACCGGAAATATGCCGAATTTTTATACAACAGAACCATACCCGGCTGATAAAACGCGGTGACAAGAAAAGGAGACGAGAATGGAAAAAACATCATATTCTTTCCAGGACTGTTATGCGGTACTGGAAAACGGAAGCTTGCGGATTGGAAACGCTGTTGTGGAAAGAAGCTGGCGCATGGAGGGGGAGATCCCGGCGGTCTGCTCCCTGAAAAATAAAAAAACGGGAAAGGAGTGGCTGGACTGCGGCAAAGATGCGGACTGGCTCTGCGCCCGGAAGGAAAAGGATGGCTTTTTCCATGAAGATTTTCTGTCAGGGAAGCCGCGCAGCCTCAGGATGGAGGCTGGCAGCGATGATGACTGCGGAATCGGGAGGGAGCATTTAAAGGCGGCGGTGGTGCTGGAATACGCGGACTGTCAGCTTCGGTGGATTCACAGGATTTATCCGCAGACAGCAATCCTGCGTTCCTGCCTGCAGGTGGTATGGAAGGATGGCCTGGGAACGAAAGAACAGGAGGAGCAGTGTGCGCTGACAGAGGAAAACCCAGGGGAGAAAAGAGAGATGCTGACCGCTGCGGGGACGCAGTTTTACGCACTGGAGCCGCAGGGAGACTACCAGGATGCATTTCCGCTGGCGCCGCTGCACTGTAAATGGAAGAGTGTTTCCTTTGTGGACAGAACGGATGATTATGATAATCTGGTACATACTGACCACGGAATTTTTAACCGCAGGGAAAGCCGGTATATTAACGGAAATTTGTTGTTTGCCGAGGATCCGCTGGATAAAGAGGGGCTGATTTTTATCAAGGAGGGCCCCACGCCACTGGCTTATCAGGGAAAGGTCAAAGCCGATTTCTATGTGAAGGGAAACAGTGTTTTTCCGGTAGGCTGGGGGTTTGACCGGACAGAGTGCAGCAGGGTCGGCATACTGACCGCTTATGGAAGCAGCGTGGTTTTCTGGGATGGCGAAAGAGGGAATGCGAGTCTGGCGCTGCAGGATTACCACAGGGCGCTGCATTCGCTTTCCCAGCAGAAGGATGCTTTTGTGATGTCCAATACCTGGGGGGGATCAGTCCTGCGATGGAAGGCTCAGTGAACAGTTTTTGCTGGAGGAATTGGAACAGGCGGGAAGGCTTGGGATTACGCTGTATCAGATCGACGACGGCTGGCAGAACGGGACCAGCGCCAATTCCGTAAACCCGGGCGGCGTCTGGAATGGCTATTATGCGGCAAATGCGGATTTCTGGGAGGTAAATCCCCTTCGTTTCCCCAACGGTTTGGAGCCGGTTGCGGCCTTTGCCAAAAGCAAAGGCGTGCATCTGGGACTGTGGTTTTCTCCGGATTCCTCCCATGAGTTTGCCAATTGGAAAAAAGACAGCGAGACATTGATAGGGCTGCACCGCCGGTATGGGATTGCGGCTTTTAAGATGGATGGCGTGAAGCTGACCTCCAAGGTATCGGAAGAGAATCTCACAAAGCTGATACAGCAGGTGCTGACGGAAACGGGTGGCAACGTGTTCTTCAATATGGATGTGACGGCGGAAACCCGAAGCGGCTATTATGGCCGAATCCATTACGGTTCCCTGTTTGTGGAGAATCGTTTCACCGGAAATTTCGGGAAATGGCCCAATTATTATCCTTACCGGACGCTGCGGAATCTGTGGATGCTGTCGGAGTACATGCCGGCCAGCCGCCTGCAGATGGAGTTCTTAAATGTAGCCCGCAATCAGGAGCTGTATGAGGGCGATCCGCTGGCGCCTGCTGTATGCGGTATGGAATATTCCTTTGCGGTGACGATGTGCGCCAATCCGCTCGCCTGGATGGAGCTGACAGGTCTTAATGAGACAGAGGCAAAGGTGCTGGAGAGAATTGTTCCACGGTACAGGCAGGTGCAGGCTGACCTTTTAGCAGGCTATGTCCTTCCCATCGGAGAGGAACCGGACGGCACGGCATGGACGGGATTCCAGTCTGTGAAAACAGAGGATAAGGGATATCTGCTGCTTATCCGGGAAAACGGCAGTGAGGAAACCCACCGCTGTCAGCTGCGCGGGCTGGCGGACTGCAGGCTGAAGCTGGAAGGCATTCTGGGAGCTGCCGGGCAGCGTTCGGTACAGGTGGACGGGGAAGGGCGGGCGGCATTTACGCTGCCGGGAGCGTTTTGTTATGCGCTTTACCGCTATCAGGTTGAGAAGAGTGAAGAGTAGCAGTTAGAGAGTTTCTTGTAACAGTTCAGGCAGGTTTGCGCATTCACTGCGCAAACCGTGAGAAAACGTGATGCCAGCAGGCATCCGCCCCTCGCCAAAGGCGGCTTATCATGGGCGGATGCAGTAACAGTTCGGCCAAAGGCTGAACTGTTACAGTTTCTTTGCTTATTTTTACTTCCGGGTTGATATTATTCAGAAAATTACATATAATAAATATGTAAAGAAAGTAAAGAATTTCAAGATATGTGAAAGGATGATGAAGATGGAAGTAGCAAAAATTTCAAGCAAAGGACAGATTACGATACCAGTATCCGTAAGGAATAAATTGAAACTGAAAACAGGTGATAAGATTGTCATTTTGGAAGAAAACGGCAGGTTTTATTTTGAAAACTCTGCAATGTTGGCATTTAAACATGTTGAGAATGCTTTTGCGGACGAAGCTAAAAAAGCAGGCTTTCAAAATGAGGAAGAAATGCAGGCTTATATGAAGGAAATCAGGAAAGAAGTGAGGGGGGATTAACGGCTGACGGATAATCACCAGATTGTCGTTTGTGATTATGTAATTGAAGAACTGCGTCTTGTGGTAGAACGCAAGTTTCCGGGGAAGAGAAAATTTATAGACAGATTTTTTCTGGAACTACCTTTTGAACTTGTCTATACGCCGAAAACGTTAGACTTAGACGAATTTCCGGAAATGCGTGATGCGAAGGATGCCCCTATTCTTGCAACGGCGATCATGGAAAGTGTAGATATTTTCCTGACCGGTGATAAGGACTTTCTGGTTAAGGAAGTTGATATGCCGGATATTATGACAATGGCAGAATTTTTACAGTTGTGTGATTAAATTATTTAATACATCCAGTATGAGGTATATATTACTCATACGGTTATAAAGAGGGTTCCCTGTTCGGAAGAAGCAGCTGAAATTAAACTTTTTGTTTAATTTCAGCTGTTTTTGTTGACATCCGGATCATATTGTGCAATACTTATTACAACACTTAAATTAATATTTATAATAAATATTAAACGAAGGGAAACAAATGAGAGGAAAGAAAAAAGTATCACTGGCTATGGCAGCCATTCTGGCGGCATCACTGCTTGCCGGCTGCGGCGCAAAAGAAGACGGAGGGGACGGTGCGCAGCAGCCGGATCAAAGCTATTCCCTTTACATAGGCAATGCCTGGACCGCCACAATGTTTGATGCAGGGAATAAAGATGTGGTCCTGCAGGAGCTGGAAAAGAAAACGGGGATCAGCCTGGATGTGGAGCTGGTGAAATCAAGCGATGTGAATTCAGAGATTAATGTCATGCTGGCGTCAGGGGATCTGCCGGATCTGATCGTGGCAGACGGTGAGACGCGGACACAGATGATCAGGGACGGCTATGTGATTGCGCTGGACGATCTGATTGAAAAATGCGCGCCGGACATGAAGAAGAACCTGGGATTCGTTTTTCCCGAATGGCGGGAACGTGACGGCTCCATGTACGGCGTTGGCTGCTTTGTCTGGAACGATCCCAGATATGCGCTGAACCTTACGATAAACACGGTACAAATCCGTTATGACATGCTGAAGGAGCTGGGGTATGACAAGCTCGACAGGGAAGAACCCATGCAGTCCTTTATTACGGTGGATGAATATATGGGTTTGCTCGCACAGGTGAAAGAAAAATATCCGGAGGTATATCCGGCGCTGCTTTCCACGGAACAGGCGATTGAAGTACTGCTCAAGGCGAAGGGCTTACAGTGCGTGAGACTGCCTGACAGTACCTACAATGTCTATGAGGACGGCAAGGCGGTCAGTGTATTTGGCAGCAAATATATGCCTGAGATTATTACCTTCCTGAATGAATTCTGCAGGGATGGATATGCGCCGGACGGCGTAACGGCTTTTAAGGAAGAGGAAAACCAGGCTCTGCTGGCGCAGGGGAAGGTATTCAGCACACTGAGCAGTGTATCCGGGTTGGATGCGGCAAACGCAGCTCTGGCAGCGGAAAATGATGAAACAAGATTCGTATATTTCTATCTGGTGGAGTCGGAAGAAATTAAAAATGTCCTGATTAACGGCTATGCGGCGGCGGAAGGTCCGAATCTGATGATAACAAAGGACTGCAAGGATCCGGAAGGCGTTATGAAATTCCTGAACTACTGTGCAACGGAGGAAGGAAGTACCATCATCGGCGCAGGCGTGGAAGGCGTTACCTATACCACACCTCATCGCGTTATCGTTCAATGACGGTTTGGATGCGTTAAAAGGCGGAATCGGATTATGGCCCCGGAAGGTTACGCTGGAAAATTATAAGATCATACTTCAGGAGCAGAGCCTGTTGAGAGCGAGCCTGGTTTCCGTTGCCAGAACTGTGGCAGGGACCTTTTCTTCTCTGGTTCTTACAGGGCTGGTGGCCTATTGTCTGACAAGAAGGGAACTCATGGGCAGGCGGTTTTATCTTATCGTGTTTCTGCTTCCCATGTATATTGGCGCGGGGCTGATCCCCACCTTTCTCACCTATAAGGCCCTGCACCTTACGAACAGCTTTGCAGTTTACATAATCCCAAATCTGGTGTGGGCATATAACATCATCATTATCAGAACCTTTTTCGATAGCCTGCCCAAGGCGTTGGAGGAATCGGCAATTCTCGACGGTGCGAATGAACTGCAGATTTTTTTCAAGATTTATGTCCCTTTGTCCATGCCTGTGATTGCGACGATAGGGCTGTTCAATGCGGTGTGGCAGTGGAACAGCTGGTTTGATACGGTAATGTATATCAGGGGAAATGCCTGGGATACTCTTTCCAGCCTGCTTGCGCATATGCTGATGGAACAGCAGACGAACTTTATTAACGACATGAAGCTGGCCAAACGGGCGGTATCGCTTACTCCTGAGGTACTCAAGGCGGCCATGACGATGGTTACGGTAATTCCTATTATGCTTGTCTATCCGTTTTTACAGAAATATTTTGTAAAGGGCGTCATGATAGGGGCGGTGAAAGGCTGATTAAGAGATGGCATATGAAAATGATACGATGAAAATGAAAGCATTGGCGGATGCAATAGAGGGAAAAAAGAAGCCGGACAGAAGCTGTCTGATCGGCTTTGACGGATATATAGATGAGCTTTATTCGGTGGTGCAGAAGAGAATGGGACCCGAGGAGTATACGGCATACGATAAAATTGAGGATTTCGGCAGACGCATTCTGTGGGCTTCAGGAAAGAGCGCGGATTTGGAGATCTGTCCCCACAAGATAAAGTTCGGGGGAAATGCCCCGATCCTGGCAAATACACTGGCTTCCTTAAATTACCGGACCACCTGCATCGGCCAACTGGATACGGACGACGGGGACAGCCCGTTTGCCAAAATGCATCCTTGCTGTAAGAGAATCAGTACAGGGAAAGCGAGCCGGACAATCGCCCTGGAATTCCGGGACGGCAAGATTATGCTGGGAAACCTGCAGGGAAGCCATACCGGTTGGGAGGAAATCCGGGAAAAGACAGGAGCCGGTCGGCTTTCCTCACTGGTGGAGGACAGCAGCCTGATTGGCATGGTGAACTGGGGCGGAATGTACCGGATGAATGAAATCATGGAAGGCATGGCGGAGGAAATGCTGTTTCCCATGAAGGCAGAGCTGAAAAGAAAAAAGGATATCTTTTTGGATCTGGCGGATCCGTCCGCCAGGCCGGAAGGGGATATGGAGCGGCTTTTTGCGCTCATCCGCCGTCTGGCAGGGGATTTCCGCGTTACCGTGGGTATGAATGAAAACGAGGCGGGAAAAATCGGGGATCAGTTTTGCGGCGGAGAGGAAAGTATGGAGGAGACCGGAGAAAAAATAAGGAAAGCGCTTCATCTGAACCGTCTGGTAATCCATACAAATCATAGGGTATTCGGCTTTGCGGACGGGCTGGTGGAGGAATATGCGGGAATGCATGTGGAAAACCCAGTGCAGACTACCGGCGCGGGAGACCATTTTAACGCGGGCTTCTGCCTGGGAATCCTGGAGAACAGAAGCCTTTATGAAAACCTGGTCCTGGGGCAGGCGACGGCTTCCTGTTATATCAGCACCGGAAAGACACCGGACAGAGCAGCGCTTGCAGACTATATCCGGAAGCATTATCATTTTATAGATGAGAGGAAAAACAATGACTGAAAAATTTTATCTTGAGGATATTCTGTCACAGAAGGCGGAGCTCCAGAAAATGATGGCACATTACCGCAGCGGACAGGAACTGGAAAAATTGTTGCGGTTAAGAGAATTAAAGGGCAGAAAAATTATTTTCAGCGGTATGGGCAGCTCTCATTTCTGTGCTTACGGCGCAGCAGTCAGGCTGCAGCAGCATGGGATCAGCAGCCAGGTGATTTCCACAGGAGAGCTGATTTATTATGAAAAAGAATGCCTGGAGAAGGATACGGTGCTCTGTCTGATATCACAGTCCGGGGAGAGCGCTGAAACAAAGCATCTGCTGGAGCTGGCGGGGGATGATATCTTCCTGATCGCCGTAACCAATCACCCGGAAAGCACGCTGGGAAGAAGGGGCCGCATTTGCTTTCCGCTGTATGTCGCGGATGAGATATCGGTGACAACCCGCACCTATCTGAGTTCACTGATAGTGACACAGCTGATTGCGGCGGCAGTGGCCGGAGAGGAGCTGTCTCCGATTCTGGCGGAGTATGACAAAACGGTTTCCCGAATCGGCGGTTACCTGGCGGCCTGGCAGGAGGAAACGGACAGACTGGCGGACTTCTGCCGGGACATGAAATATATCTGTTTGATTGGAAGAGGGGATTCCCTGTCTTCGGTAAGAGCGGGGGCTTTATTTTTCCGTGAGGTGGTGAAGTTCCCGGCGCTGGATTTTGACAGCGCGGAGTTCCGGCATGGCCCCATGGAAATGGTGCAGGAGGATTTTTACGGTATTGTATTCGCGCCGTCAGGCAGAACGCAGAAGCTGAGCCTGCAGATGGCTGCGGATATTGCGGCAAAGGGAGGGAAGGTCATCCTGATAACGGATGGGGGAGCCTACGGTTCTGCTGTTTTGGAACAGGAGAATGTACTTCCGGTGATGCTTGGGGAGATAAAGGAGTATGCCAGCCCGGTCCTGCAGATATTGCCGGTCCAGCTGCTGGCCAATGAGCTGGCGGAGGAGAAAAAAATACCGGCAGGGGTTTTCCGGTGGGGAAGCAAAGTCATGGAGGTGGAGTGAAAAATGGATAAAACACAGCATTATGTAGTCGGGGTGAGCCATATTGATATGGCTTTCGTTATGAGAGAGGAAGCCCAGGAGGAAATGATTGATATCCTTCTGGAGCGGATAACGGGGGCGCTGGAGAGAAACAGGGAGCTTACATTTGCGCTGGAGCAGACCGCGCATTACCGGAAGCTGGAAAAAAGAAGGCCGGATTTATTCCGTAAGGTGAAGGAGCTTCTTGCTGAGGGACATCTGGAATTCATGGGAGGGATGGCAACCACCGCGGAAACGAATTTTCCCAACGGCAATGTCTGGTGCATAATCAGGGCATGGGGCTGGAATGGCTGGAAAAGAATCTGGGTGTCAGGCCGCAGAGCGGGTGGCTGGTGGATACGTTTGGATTAAATGCGCAGATTCCCCAGATCATGAAGCAGTTTGGCATGAAGGATTTATACGCCAACCGGTTCGGCGGAAACAAAAGATATGATCTGTTTTGGGATGAAGGGCTGGACGGAAGCCGGATCCGGGTAAGCGGAAGGGATCTGGCCTCCTTAAATCTCCGGCCGGACAGCCAGGCATTGACCTTCGTGAGTCAGGCGGGACAACGCTTGTAAATGACGGAGAACTGCTGCATCTGAAGTTTTTGCCTTTTGAAATTAAGACCATCAGGCTGCGCAGAACGCCTGTGTAAAGAACATCAGTGCAAAGCGCAGGGATGCTTGCGAAGAAAGGCCGGATATGGTAAAACTGTTATAAAAGGGAAGGTTGGTAAAATATGGACAACATAATTAACAGTGCGGCCCAGATACGGCATAACAATAAAAAGAAAATTCTGAATTATTTAATGATGCATGATTGCGTTACGAAAAAGGAAATCGCTATGAAAACGGATCTTAGCCCGGCAACGGTATCCAATTTGAGCAATCAGCTGATTGAGGATGGTTTTATATTGGTTTCCTCCTATCAAAAATCAAGTGGTGGGAGGAATGCAGGACTTCTTACAATCAAAAATAACCGCAAGTATTATCTTGCATTAAGAATCATTGATGAATTCCAGGTGGAAGCGGCATTGATTTCCTTTGAGAAGGAAATCGTAAAATCTTTCTTTGTTTCCGTTAAGGATAACAGCATGTCCGGAATGATGGAGGCCTGTGAAGCCGGCATTAGCAGATGCCTGGAAGGGGAGCCGGACTTTCAGGGAGAAATCCTGGGTGTAGGGGTTGCTCTTCCTGGCATTGTTGATATGGATAAAGGAATCTTATTGAATTCTACCATTGCCTTTCTTGAAGACAAGCCGGTGGTTACTGAACTGCAGCATAGAATCAAATATCCGGTTACCGGAGCGAATGAGTCAAATATACTGGCATTGGCTTTGGCAACACAGGAAAACAGGGACACCCTTCTGCAGGATACCATTTACCTGCATGTGGATGAGGGCCTGGGAATAGGTATTATTTGTAATGGCAGTTTGTTAACCGGGAGCCATAATCAGGGTGGTGAAATCAGCCATATGCCAATTGGAAGTAAAGGGCTGTTATGCAAATGCGGCAAGCGCGGTTGTGTAGAAACTGAGCTATCGCTTAATGGTTTTTTAAATGATTTTGAAGAAATTGCAAATAGAAATGTATCATGGAAGGATTTCTGCCTTGAGGCGGAAAACAAAAATGTACATGCAATGCAGGTTCTGGAGGAGAAAGGAAGAGTTCTGGGCAGATTATTTTCCATTTTGGATGCTTTGTTTGATCCGTCTGTGTTCTATCTGGGGGGAAGGGGTGTAGATCTTTTTGACGAGATGGCGGCTTATATAGAAAATGAGTATCGCAGCCGTTTGTTTATTGATAAGAGTAAGTCTCTGCGGCTTTATCCCTGCTATGATTATGATAAACTTTTATTGAAAGGGTGTGCTGATTTAGCTTTTGACTATTTTGCGCTGCAAGATTAATGGTGGTGGAAGATGATAAGCGGCTGGATACATTGAACTGTAGTAATTTAAGCCTGGTGGGACATGTATGTGAATGTCTGTTTGACGGACTGTCGGCATTCAGGCGGCGCTGGAGCTGACGGACTGTACCGTGAAGATGTTCTATTCCATGGATCCCTCCCGGGCCATCGGTCACTGGTACGGGGATGTGATCGAACCGGGAAATCAGCACGGCCTGGCATCCTACAGGTTTGCCGTGGAAGCCGTCCCGGGAGAACGGGAATCGATATCCCATGAGACCTGGTGGGAGGCCCGGACGGAAGTAATTCCCTATGAGGAAACGGCGGATAAATCGCTGTATTCCATGGAGAACAGATATAATGGCGTTGACTATGATCCGAACAGCATAGGCTGAAAAAGGGCAGGGCTGCATAGACATTTGTAAAGGGGGCAATATGCCGGAACTACTGAAAAACAGGTATAATTACGAATCTCTCCAAGAGCTGGCTTTGCGTGTAAAGGCCGTATATCCTTCATTTCGGGAGGAGGATTTTGTAAAGGCTGTTATCAACGAGACATGGGAAGCGTTAGAGCTGAAAGCCCGTATGCGGCAAATCTCTGTGAATTTGGGCAGATATCTGCCGGACGATTATAAACAGGCGATTGGCATCCTCAATAAGGTAGTGGAAGGTTATCCTGAAGGGTATAACGACTTTGCTTTCATGTATTTCCCGGATTTTGTTGAGGTCTACGGACAGGAAGAGCGCTATTGGGATTTGTCCATGGCTGCTCTGGAAAGATTTACCACATTATCATCTTCTGAATTTGCAGTGAGGCCATTTATCATAAAGCATGAAGCGCGTATGATGCGGCAGATGGCCGTCTGGGCCGGGCATGGCAATGAGCATGTCCGGCGTCTTTCCAGCGAGGGCTGCCGGCCGCAGCTGCCCTGGGGACAGGCCCTGACCAGCTTTAAAAAAGACCCGTCGCCGGTTCTTGGCATTCTGGAGCGGCTGAAAGCCGATCCGTCGCCGTATGTCCGCAAAAGCGTGGCCAATAACCTGAATGATATCTCCAAAACACATCCTGGACTGGTCATAAAAACGGCAAAGGACTGGTACGGGGGAAATGAGTATACGGATTGGATTGTGAAGCACGGCTGCAGGACGCTTCTGAAAAAGGGAAACAGGGATGTGCTGGATATCTTTGGTTTTGCGGATGCCGGCTGTGTGAAGGTTACCGGCTTTGCACTGGAGGATGAGTGTGTGGTTATCGGGGGAAATCTGGCTTTTTCCTTTACAGTCGTGGCAAAAAAGGCAGCCAGAATACGTCTGGAATACGGGATTGATTATGTAAAGGCAAACGGTACGCTGAGCCGCAAAATATTCCAGATATCCGAGATAACCTTACAGGAAAACGAGAAGAGGAGCTACACGAAAAAACATTCCTTTGCAGAAGTAAGCACCAGAAACCATTATCCCGGCTTCCATTCGGTTACGCTGATTGTGAACGGCACCGCGGTGGGGACGCTGGATTTTGAAGTATTACCGATAGCATAGAGGGATAATCATCCGTTGCGGCATACACCAAAAGGTATGCCGCAACGGTTTTTACTGCATTTTCCTGCCTTATTCATAAACTTCGATGATCACTTTCTCTGCGATAAACTCATCTCCGTCAAAGTACCCCTGCGCTTCCAGGCCGGTCCCGTCCTGAAGCTCAGAAAAAGCTGCTTCCTCTTCTTTAATGTCCTCACCGCCGCCCTTAATTGTCCATCGCATGAATACTGTTGAATCCAGGCACCGGACGGTCACTAATTCTTCCTCCGGGCTTCCGGCCTCCGGCATTACAATAACCGCTCCCTGCCCATCCGTGGAGTCCTCATATAACGTGCGGCTGAGAACAAAAGAATCCTGGGAAACACTTCTTACTTTCCCGCCGATAAAAATCAATTCCGGGTTTTCCACTTCGTTATTTCCCGCTGCATCATTCCCTGCTTCCCTGTTTTCGGGCACAGTGATTTCCTGCCCATTGTTTTCTGCTCCTTCACTAATTGCTCCATTTTTTTCACCGCCGCCATCATCGTGCACTTGCTGCGATGCATCCTCTGCCGTGGCTTCGGTGGTAGGGACGGCCTGCGGGGAGGCTGTGTCGCTGCTTTCAGCCGCCGGTGGCCGTTGCCAGAGTAAATGAAAAAACAATCAAGATGGACATTGAGTACGGCAAAGGCGGGCTTTTCATCAGGATTGAAAACCCTTTTAGCGGTGAAATCAAATATCTGAATGAAACGAGCGGGGAAGAGAAGAAAATTGCGTCAATCAAGGAGGCCGTACCATACTGTTTCCTGTTTCACTACACAAAAATTTGTCCGGGAAAATCCAACAATATAATCCCTTCTATGCCGGGCATAAAAGTAGTAATATGATAATGAGTAGTTGGTTTTATGCGGATGCCTAACAGCTGCCGGGGGACAGCAATTGCCTTTTCCGTAGGGCATGGCGGCATCCGGAGTCATTGGGGAAGGGGGAGCAATAAGCTATGAATATGCGGGAAACCGTACAGGAAAACCCATTGCTGGCTATTATGCGCAATGTGCCGCTGGAGCGGACGGAGGATTATGTAGGGGCGGTCATAAGGGGAGGCGTCCGTTTTTTTGAAATGGCGATGAATACGCCGCACGCACTGGAGCAGATCCGCCTGATCCGAAACAGCTTTGGAAAGAAAATTCTGGTTGGGGCTGGAACCGTGCTGACGGCGGAAGCCGCGGAAAAGGCGGTGGAAAGCGGGGCGCGGGGGATGTCAGCCGGCTATGTGAAGCTTCTGAAAGGGCCTTTTGACAATACGGAGTATGTGGCAATCGGCGCTGTAGGATATTAAGGAAAAGCTGTTTCAGGCGCCGGTATATGAGCTGATGGGCGGGGCCTGCAGGGATAAAATGCGGGTGTATTCCTAGGTTGGCGGAGATCGTCCTTCGGATGTGGGCAGGGCCGCCAGGGAAAAGCTGGAGGAAGGCTTTACCGCGGTTAAGATGAACGCAACGGAAGAGCTGCAGATGATTGATTCCTATGACAAAATTGACGCCGTATTGGAGCGGGTGACGGTGATCAGGGAGTCCTGCGGCAGGGCGTTCGGGATTGCCATAGATTTCCACGGACGCGTGCATAAGCCCATGGCTCCCCATTGCCACAGGGGAGCGCCTGTATTCCCGATGGGATTTCAAACGCCTTCTGCATGCGGGCGGCGTGGATATTATCCAGACTGACCTGTCCCATGCCGGCGGCATTACGGAGGTGAAAAAAATCGCGTCAATGGCGGAGGCGTACGATGTGGCCCTCGCGCCCCACTGCCCTTTGGGACCGATAGCCCTGGCCGCCTGCCTGAATGTGGATGCCACCTGTTATAATGCGGTGATTCAGGAGCAGAGCATCGGCATTCATTACAATGTGGGGAAAAGTGTCCTGGATTACGTGAATAACCGGGAGGATTTTGAGTTTACGGACGGTTTTGTAAAGCTGCCCCGGAAGCCGGGCCTTGGTGTGGAGGTAAATAAGGAGCTGGTGGAGGAAGAAAACCGCACGCCCCATAACTGGAAAAATCCTGTATGGAGACATGCGGACGGTTCCATTGCCGAGTGGTAGGGCGGCTAAGAATTCATCGTGGAATTGGTAATGCAGCAGTAAGTGAATTGGGGAATCAGGAGGAACGCAGTCAGTACCTCACTGATTCCCCTCCTTTTTCCCGTGATTCTTCCGCAAGAAAGACCAGCCTGTGTCCCACCATGGAGTCTGCCAGGGTGGTGCAGCAGAAAGAGGCAGCTTCGCCGCGCAGCAAAGAGAAAAAGTCCTGTACGACGGCCTGATCCCCATTTCCGTGAGGATTGCCGAGCTGATCGGCGGAGACATCGACGATGCGGCTGAGCTGCCCTCCCGGATGCTCCGGCTTTATGAGGCGCACCGAAAACTGCTGGCTTTCAAAATTGCCGATAATCTCGCCCTTTGTGCCGGTAATATGGATATTCCTGCCGGAAGCCGCCGCCCCGCCGTTCATGGAGAAGGTGCCGGTTGCCCCGTCGGAAAATGCTATCAGGATGGACTGATGATCAACGATTTTCAGCCCGCAGCGGTAGACACAGCGGCTGTAGGGGTTATCGGCTTCGGACAGCAGCCTTATTTTTTCCTCCGCCGTGGGCTGAGAAACCCCGCTGTCATGCCAGATGTTATTTGCCCACCGCTGGGGATTTTCGATATAAAGCCTTTTGGCGGAATATGCACAGCTTCGTTCGGCAGGACAGTTGTTTAGACAATGGGTACCGGCATTTTCAGGGGCCATTTCCGGGATAAACTGAAAGACGGAACCGACGCTGGCCACGGTCTTCGGGAGATTTCCCTTCATCAGCCAGGCCATGATATCCAGATCGTGGCTGCATTTGGATAAAAGCATTTGGGGACAGCGGTAAGCTCTTCCACCGTCCTGAAGCAATGGCTGTCGGGAACATGAAAAAGCTGCTGCGCCGCAAGTACCCTTTCCTGATTGATGTCAACAATGCCGGCGATGGTAAAAAGCTCAGGATGCGATAAGGCCTCCCCTGCATAAATCATTGCCCGTGCGCCCATGCCGACGACGATCACTTTTACCGGATTTATCATATAGGAAAATCTCCTTTGTGTTTTTGACAGACAGAAGGGTATTTAGGGTTAAAAAGATAAGTGCTTCAGCCGGCCCCCACGCCCAGTTTCTTAAGTTCCTCCCGAGCCTGCGCCTGGTTTTCGAACCGGAAGGCATGGATCCCGATGGCCCTTGCCGCATCAACGTTAGGCTGTGTATCATCCATGAAAACGCATTTCCGGGGGGTTAAGTGATACCGGTCCAGAATCAGATGATAGATTTCCGGCATGGGCTTGATGAGCTTATCCTGAAAGGAAAGGATGCCGCCGTCCACATAGGGCAGAAAATCCAGCCCATGCCAGCATTCCCGCAGGGCCTTCTGTGAGAAATTGGAGAGAACCAGAATCTGGAAGCCCTCTGCCTTCAGCTCTTTCACCCAGGGGAGCGCATAGTCATATTTTGTTACCAGGCCATGGAAATCATCCAGTGCCTTTCGGATTTCCGTTTCAATTTCAGGGTCGTTTGCAACGAAACGCTGCAGGATTTCCTTATCGGTCAGGCAGCCCCTGTCATATTCCTTCCAGACCTCGCTTCTGACCGTGGCATCGGCGAGACGCTCAATCATTTCCCTGCCGAAGCCCTGCCCCTCATAAAAAGTGCGCCAGTCAAAGCCGGCCAGCACGCCTCCAATATCAAATATAATTGTCTTGATCATTTTATTTCTCCTTGTTTCAATGCATCCTTCATCATTTCCAGAAGCGCTGCCGCGGCCAGGCTTTTCCGGCTTCTTTCATCCGTCACCACAAGAAAATCCCGCACCGGCACCGGCTCTTCGAATTTCAGTTCCATCAGCTCCCCGCTGGCAAGCTCCTGCGCCGCAAAGTCCCGCACAACGCTTCCCACACCCAGATTGCGCAGCGCAAACTGAACGATCATATCGCTGGTTGCCAGTTCAAATTCCGGATTGATGCGGACGCCTCTTTCTTCCAGGAAGCTCTGCACATATTTCCTTGTGCTGGTGGGCTTCTCCATGGTGATTAACGGGAGCTGCTCCAGAAGCTTTAAGGGATGCGTCTTTCCTGCATACTGGGAAAAATTTTTCCCTATAACGAAAATATCTTCTATTTCCTTCACAGGAAGCATGCCGATGCCGTCTTCCGGCAGAATCGGCCCGGACACTACGCCGAAGTCAATTTTCCCTTCCCGCAGAAGGATCATGGTGGCGGGCGTCGGCCCATTTGTCACAGAAACCTTGATTCCCGGATTTTTTTCATGGAAGCGTTCCAGATAGGGGAGCAGGAAAAAACGCAGCGTCATATCGGAAGCGCCGATGGTGATTTCCCCCCGTTCCAGGTTGCACATCTGCAGAATCCGTTTTTCCCCCGCCTCGAACTGTTCATAGCCCTTTTCCACATAGGAAAAAAGCTCCCGCCCTTCCGCTGTGGGGGTGATGCCGTGGGAGGTGCGTTTAACGAGTACCACGCCCAGCGCAGTCTCCAGCTGCTTCAGGCTCTGGCTCACCGCAGGCTGGGAGAGCGACAGCGCTCCGGCGGCCTGGGTGACCGAGCCGCATTTGACCACATGATAAAATACTTTATAATATTCCAGATTTGCCATCATAAAAAAATCCCTCATACCAGGCCGTTTTCCTTGGCTGCCATCCTTTCAGACGGCAGCCTGTAACGAACTTCAGTATAAGGGATTATGTCTGTTTCTGTCAAATGCAACAGTGTGGATAACTGTACTGCAGAACGGATAAGGGATGCTTATTATGCAAGAATCATCTTGGTAAGATCCATGGGATCTACGATCTTTCCGTCCTTGTAAACTCTCATATTGCCGCTGGCGATTTCGTCGATCAGGATAACCTCGCCGTTCTTGTCATAGCCGAACTCAAACTTGATGTCATACAGATCCATGCCCTTCTTCGCAAGATCATCGGCAACAACCTTTGTGATAGCCAGGGTCTGCTCTTTCATGCTGTCGTACATTTCGGGAGTCATAACGCCCAGCACTGCCAGTGCATCCTTCGTTACCAGCGGATCGCCCTTTGCGTCATCCTTGAAGGTAGTCTCAACGTAGCCGCCTTCAATGCGGGTGCCGTCTTCCATATATTCGCCGTAACGGCGGATAAAGCTTCCGGTTGCCACCAGACGGCAGATTACTTCCAGGCCATGGCCGAATACGGTTGCAGGAAGAACTTCCATGGTGGCGTTTTCCACATCTGCGCTTACATAATGGGTTTTTACGCCGGCTGCCTTAAGCAGTTCGAAATAGTGAACGGAGGTTTTCAGGTTCTCTCTGCCGATGCCTTCGATTGTCAGGCCTACAGAGTTTTCACCGGGATCGAATTTTCCGTCTTTTCCGGTGCAGTCATCCTTGAATTTCAGCAGAACGTTGCCGTTTTCCAGCTGATAAACATCTTTTGTCTTACCTGTGTAAAGTTTTTCCATGATTTAAGACTCCTTTGTATGTTTTATTTTTTGTAAAAACGGTGGTTCAGGCCGCTTTTCGGGTCCGTTTACATTCATCATATTACAAAATTTAATATAAGTAAAATCAATAATTATTATATCTGATATAGGATTTAATTATATCACTCTGCTGCATGCCCTGTTCTGCAGAAAGCAGGGCGGCGGCAGATATTCCCGGCGGCTATAATTATAAAATATCTTTTTTGGGCGGTTGTGTCAATAAGTTTGCGGGAATATGGACTGATTGTATTTTGTTGTCCCTTTTACTAGAAGGCGGCTGAGAAGATAGGATACCGGCAGCAACAGTATGGAGGTGATGGCTGTAGCTGACCTTCCTTTGCACAGTAATAATTTAGGATAGTAAGAACGGGCATGTTATGATAGAATAATGCCAATGGCGAAATGTCAGCTGAACGGAGTTTTTGGATAAGAGGAAGGTTTTTATGGTACAGAATGAAAAGCTGGTGCAGTTTTACTATTTGCAGTACAAGGAATGCGCTGCCAGGCTGAAGAAGAAAAACAACGATGGGAAAAAGAATTACGAGGAGAGAATCACGCGGCTGCTGCATGAAATGCGGAATGTGAAGACCACAAAGCTCAGCCAGCCGCATTTGGAGGAATACCACAGGCAGATCCGGAATCTGTCCTATTATGCGTTCCGGCAGAACAACCAGTTTGCGATCATGGAGATCCGGGATCTTCTGATGAAGGAGCTGGTGCGACTTGATCTCTCTGACATGCGGCCGGAGGAGCAGGAGCTGATTACAGTGAAGTTCCTGGAGTTCCTGCGGGAAGAGAAGCCCTTTGAGATCTGCAAGAGAAGCATAAAAAGCCTGTCGAAAAGTTACGCGGAATCAGGAATTAAAAACCAGATCATAGATATGGTTCCCACCAGGCCGGAGATGGAATTTCCCCAGGCCCTGGAAATGAAACGGAAATTCATCCTCCATATCGGCCCGACCAACTGCGGTAAAACCTATCAGGCGCTGGAGCGTCTCAGGGAAGCGCAGAACGGTGTCTACCTGGGGCCGCTGCGCCTTCTTGCGCTGGAGGTCTATGAAAAGATGAAGGAGTACCGGATCCCATGCACCATGCTGACCGGGGAGGAACGTATCTATGAGGAAAACAGCAGGATTATTTCCTCCACGGTAGAAATGCTTGATATAGATCAGAAATACGATGTGGCCGTCATTGATGAGGCGCAGATGATTGCCGTTCCGGACAGGGGGCATTCCTGGACGAGGGCAATCCTGGGCGTCCAGGCGCCGGAGGTGCATGTCTGCATGAGCCCGGCGGCGGAAAAGGCGGTTATCCATCTGATCAGCCTGTGCGGCGACACCTGTGAAACCCGCAGGTATGAGCGCAAGACAAAGCTGGTATGTGAGGACGGGGCCTTCCGGTTTCCGGAAGATGTGCAGGAGGGCGACGCGCTGATTGTTTTTACAAAAAGGGCGGTGCTGGACATCGCCGGCCGCCTGGAAAGAATGGGCGTCCGGGCAAGCGTCATCTACGGCAGCCTCCCCCCGGAAATCAGGCGGCGGCAGATACGTATGTTTTCCGGCCACGAAACCAGGGTGGTGGTCGCCACGGACGCTATCGGTATGGGGCTGAACCTTCCGGTAAAAAGGATTGTTTTCGTCCATACCAGCAAATTCGACGGGAAGAATACGCGTCCCCTGCTGGCTGCAGAGATCAAGCAGATCGGCGGCAGGGCGGGAAGATACGGCATTTATGATACCGGCTATGTGAACGCGGTGGGCCAGGAAGGCCTTGATTATATTAAGGAGCATTTCGATGAAAAGGAACCGGATGTGTCCTGTGTAAGCCTGGGCTTTCCCCAGGTCCTGCTTGATATGGACGAGCCGCTGGATGCGATTTTGAAAATCTGGAAATCCGTTGCGACGGAGCCGCCCTTTGAAAAAATCAGTATCGAGGATATGCTGTTTTTATATGAAAAGGCATACAGGGACCGGAAGGAAATCGACGGCTTTGAGGATAAGCATATGCTTTACCGCATGCTTACTTGCTCCATTGATATCAAAAACCGGGATATTGTAACGCTGTGGCTGTATTACTGCAAAACCTATACGGCGGATGCGTGCCTGCATTTTCCGGCCCTGATCATGTGCAGCGACTCAGGCCTTGCCCGGTATGAAACCTTTTATAAAATGCTGGATCTGTACTATCAGTTCTCCGTCCGCCTGGGCAAGAACATTGATCTGGAAAGGCTGGACAGGGAACGGGAAAAAACCGAAGAAACGATCATGCGCTATCTGGCGAAAAACAAAAAGGAGTATATCCAGAAATGCCAGTACTGCGGCAGCCTGCTTCCTCTCAGCGCATCCTTCCGTATCTGTGATAAGTGCTTTGCGGAAACACGTAAAAGCAAAGGCGGCAGGAGGCACCTGTGGACCGGGGCAACGGCAGGAGGCTGATAAAGAAAGAAGCAATCAGGAAAAATAAAACAGGAAAAGTTTCAGGAGGGTATATTTTTTTAAATATATCCTCTTTTCGTCTTTAGGAAGGTGCTATTGCAGGCGGGCAGAAAAATGTACCCGTCAGGCTGCAAAGTAAAAATTGACGGTAAATTCAACTTACCGCATATTGGAAATGGCCATGAAGCTGTTTATTGAAAAGGGATATGAACGTACTACCTTACAGGATATAGCAGACGCGTCCCTTACGAAGAGATAAAAAACAATAAGAAAATTTCCGCTTTGGAGAAAGCCTGCCGATTATGAACCAGGAAGTGGAGGGCTAGCGTTCAGGAGGAGTATATTGATGAATTTGCCGAAGGAAAGGCGCCCCATGGAGAAAAAGTCACGCTGACGCCGTCTTATCTGTTGCTAGGCAGTGACCGAAATAAGATAACGGTAATCCCGCGTTTTAATTTACTGGATTTGCGCACAGGTTGGGCAAAAGGGCGGCCCTTTTTATGTACGGCTGCTGATATTTACGGAAAATAAAATGTACGCCCTGACCGGAGTGGATATTGAACATGTGGAGAAGATTGCGGAAAAGCTGTATCAATACATACCAAACGTTTTCTGCGACTACGATCCATTTTTATTGTCCTATGAGCTGGAAAAGATCTTTGCCAAGGACCGGGCGGAGTTATGGAAATACTTGGCAGACTGGTTCCCGGTCTGCCGGGCTGAACTGCTGTTACCCCTTTGCAGCGGAATAAAAATATTATGGTCAACACACCATCGGAAAACTCCTGTTCAGAACTTAAATACAAGCGGTGTCCTGGAATAATACATAAAGAGGGTTGCAGCTTACAGGACCGGACACGGTATTGACAGTATAATTTGGTAAAGACAGGGTTACGATATTAAAGAAAAAATAAATTTCAAATTATCTTTAAGGATATATTGGCGGCTGCAAATATATCCTTTTTTAAGAAAGGGGTGGCCATATGGACAATCCGAAAAATATTCCCAACAGGCTAATCCATGAAAAATCTCCTTATCTGCTGCAGCATGCATATAATCCGGTGCAGTGGTTCCCGTGGGGAGAGGAAGCATTTGAAAAAGCCAGGCAGGAAAACAAGCCTGTTTTCCTGTCTATTGGATACAGTACCTGTCATTGGTGCCATGTGATGGAGCAGGAATCGTTTGAAAATGAGGAAATTGCGGAGCTTTTAAACAGAGAGTATATCTGTGTGAAGGTGGACAGGGAGGAACGCCCGGACGTGGATGCAGTCTATATGTCGGTCTGCCAGGCCATGAACGGCCAGGGAGGCTGGCCGCTGACCATACTTATGGCGCCGGACGGCAAGCCCTTCTTTTCAGGCACATATTTTCCGCCCCACGCGCGTTACGGAAGTCCTGGACTGGAAGAACTGCTGAACGCGGCAGCCGGGCAGTGGAGGACCCAGAAAGAAAGGCTTCTGGAAAGCGCGGAGCAGATAGCGGCGTATATAAAAGAACAGGCACAGACAGGAAATCGGGCTGCGCCGGGGATGGATACGGTTCAGCAGGCCTTCCGCCAGTTCGCGGACAGCTTTGACCCGGAAAACGGAGGGTTCGGCGGCGCACCGAAATTTCCCACGCCCCACAACCTCATATTCCTGATGGAGTATGGAAAAAGAACGGAAAACAGGGAAGCATTGGCTATGGCGGAGACAACGCTTGCGCAGATGTACCGGGGCGGGATCTTCGACCATATCGGCGGCGGTTTTTCCAGATATTCCACGGATGAGCGCTGGCTGGTCCCGCATTTTGAGAAAATGCTGTATGACAATGCGCTGCTTGCGATGGCTTATCTGGAAGCGTATGGGCAAACCGGACGGAAGCTGTATGAATGTGTGGCCCGCAGTATTTTACAATATGTGGAAAGGGAGCTGACGGATGAAAACGGCGGTTTCTTCTGCGGGCAGGACGCGGACAGCGATGGCGTGGAGGGAAAGTATTATGTGTTTACGCCGGAGGAAATTAAGGCGGTTCTGGGAGATGAGGCGGGAGAGAAATTCTGCGCCCGGTATGGAATTTTTCCAGGTGGCAATTTTGAAGGAAAAAGCATTCCGAATCTGCTGGAGAATGAGGGGTATGAAGAAATCTGTGTGAAAACATGCAAGGAAGCTTGTAAAGAAGCCTGTCAGGAAATCCAGGACTTTGCAAAGCTGTATGAATACCGGTTGCGGCGGACGCGGCTTCACAAGGATGATAAGATTCTTGTTTCCTGGAACGGTTTGATGATTTGCGCATTTGCGAAGGCCGGCGCTGTGCTTGGCGAGACAGGGTATGTGGATATGGCCGTGCGGGCGGAGGCTTTTATCCGGGAACGGCTTGTGAAGGATGGCCGCCTGTTGGTACGTTACCGGGACGGGGATGCTGCGGGAGAAGGGAAGCTGGAGGATTATGCCTGCTACAGCCTGGCACTGCTGGCTCTTTACCGGGTAACCTTTCAGGCCGATTATCTGAAGCGGGCGGCTGCCTGGGCTGAGTTGATGCTGGAACAGTTTTTTGACCAGGAAAACGGCGGCTGCTATTTGTATGCGAAAGACGGAGAACAGCTGATTGTGAGGACAAAGGAAACCTATGACGGTGCGATGCCATCAGGCAATTCCGTGGCGGCCCGGGTCCTGCAGCAGCTGACACAGCTTACAGGTGATGATGAAATGCAGCAGGCGCTGGAAAAACAGCTGTATTTTCTGGCAGGATCCATGGCCGGATATCCGTCAGGGCACAGCTACGCACTGCTTACTATAATGGATGTGCTGTATCCCACAAAGGAACTGATATGTACGCTTTCCTCCGCCGTAGCCGGGGAAGAGCGCCGGAAGCTGCTGGCACAGCTTGGATATCTGGAGGAGACAGTCCCGGGGCTTGCTGTCCTTGTGAAAACGGAAGAGAACGGGCAGGAACTTTGTAAATTGGTGCCTTACACCAGGGATTACCCGATGCCGGAGACGGGGGCACAGTTTTATTTATGTGTTGGCAGCGAATGCAGGCAGCCGACAGCGGAGTTTGGGGAGGTGCTTCGGTGGTTGGGGGAGACTGCGGCAGATAAATGATAAAAAAGAAAGGGCAAGCTTAGGAAGAACCGGAAATGAACCGGAGAATGATTCTCAGGTACCGTTCAGGCAGCTGTCTCGGCTTGTGCCTTGCGCTGGTGGTAGCTTTTATTTTTGTGATAATTGGCGCCGTTTCGTTTTTCTCATCAATTTTCTCATTGGGCAGACGGAATGACAGTTTTTACGGATACGTCGCCCCGCAGACGGTACAGCAAAGCGGGAAAGAGCAGACCAATTCTTCCAGCCAGCCGAAAACGAATTACAGCGGGCAGTCCTCCGGGGCAATTGAGCCTGTTGTAGGGGAATATTTTACGGACAGGCTGGGGTGGATAAAGCAGTCGGCGACCCTGAATGCCGGTATGGAGACATTCTTTAAAAAGACAAGCGTAAAACCGTATCTTTATCTGACGGACAACGTCTACGGCAGTACGGAGCCTTCGGATAAACAGATGGATACGTTTGCCAATTCACTTTATGATAAGCTTTTTACTGATGAGAACCATTTTCTGCTGGTATTTCAGGAATATGGGGATTATTATATGACCTGGTATGTTTCGGGAAGTGATGCGGCTGGGGTGGTTGACGAAGAGGCAGCCAATATCGTTTTGGATTACGTGGATGAGTATTATAGTTCTGATATGGGGGAGGAAGAATATTTCAGAAATGTATTTTCCATGGCGGCCGGGGATATCATGGAGGGCGGACAGTAAAAAATGTCGGGAAAACGGTTCCGGACTGATTTCGCAGGGTAGCTTATATTTAGAAAATTTTATAGTCAGTTATCAGAAATTTTTATAGGTGATATTTAAAAATTTTTACATTGACGCTTCTCGCTGTACCTGCTATAGTAAAAATAAATACGGCGAGAAGTTTAACGCTGATAAAAAAGATGATTGTCCGGAGGAGACCAATGAAGCGCTGCTGGTAGTAGACTACAACTGAAGACAGACAAGGAATCGCCTGACGGTTTATTTCACTGATACAGCCAGGCGGCTTTTTGTTGAGGAAATTCGTCGGATGCGGAAGGATGCCGCATGGCGGTACGGATTTTATTTTTGTTGTATTTACGAACAGGCAGCAGGATAGCACATGGAAGAAAGCGGTATGCGGAGGACGCAGCGGGCTTCGGAAGCTGGAATAACGGCCGCATTTTATTGTGTTTATTGTTTTGGCGCTGGCACTGTTTGGAAGCAGACAGTGCCATTTTTGTTTCATTTTCGGAAAAAAGAGAGGATAACCATCATGTTATATCAGATTTGCAACGGAGCGGTAAGATTTGCAGCGGAAACGGTGCTTGAGCATATTAATTTTGAAATAAGAAATAAGGAAAAGATTGCGGTGGTGGGCCGGAACGGGTGCGGAAAAACCACGTTGCTGAAGCTTATCGCAGGGGAAGTGGAGCTGTCCAAGAGGGACAGTGACGAGGATATTTACATTGCCAGGGCGGGAAAGCCTGTGATTGGCTATTTAAAGCAGAATGCGTTTGAGGACGACAGCCTGACCATGGAACAGGAGGTGCGGAAGGCTTTTTCAGAGCTGCTTGCGATGAAGGCGGAGATGGAGCGCCTGGTGGTTCTTATGGAAAAGGAGAACGAGGAGGCTGCTGTTTCCCGATATGTCAGGCTGGAGGAGCGGTTTGCTTACTTGGGCGGCTACAGCTTCGAAAAGGAATATGAAATAGTGATAAAGAAGCTTGGTTTTTCACCGGAGGACAAGCAGAAAAAGCTGTCTGAATTTTCAGGAGGCCAGCAGACCAAAATCGCTTTCGCCAGGATGCTGTTAAGCAAGCCGGACATCCTGCTTCTGGACGAGCCGACCAACCACCTGGATATGGCGACCATCAGCTGGCTGGAAGAGTATCTGAAGGATTATGACCGGGCGGTGGTCATCGCATCCCATGACAGGATGTTTCTGGACCGGGTGGTGGATGTGGTATACGAAATCGAATATAAAACAGCGGTGAGATATCCCGGCAATTATTCCGCCTTTGTGGAACGAAAAAGGCTGAACTGGGAAAAGCAGCAAAAGGATTACGAGCTGCAGCAGAAGGAAATCGAACGGCTGCAGACGCTGGTGGAGCGGTTTAAAAACAAACCCACAAAAGTGGCGATGACCCGTTCCAAGCTCAAGCAGATTGAGCATATGGTAAAAATCGACGCGCCTGCCAGATATGATCTGAAAAGCTTCCATGCGGATTTCCAGCCGGCGAGGGAGAGCGTCACGGTCGTACTGCGTGCTGCGCAGCTTCGGATTGGCTATGACAGACCTCTGGCGGAAGTGATCTTTGAACAGAAAAAAGGACAGAAAATCGGGATTATCGGAGATAACGGCTCCGGGAAATCCACGCTGCTGCGCACGCTTACAGGCCAGCTGGAACCGCTTGGCGGCAGCTTCGCCTTCGGCGACCGGGTGGATATCGGGTATTTTGAGCAGCAGATGGCTCAGTACACCAGTGATAAAACCGTGCTGGAGGATTTCTGGGAGGAGTTCCCGGATCTGAAGCGGCTGGAGGTCCGCTCCTGGCTGGGGGCATTCCTCTTCGGGCAGGAGGAAGTGTTTAAGAAAATAGATATGCTGTCAGGCGGGGAAAAGGTGCGGCTTGCACTGGCAAAAATTTTCAGGAGGCTGCCCAATTATTTGATTCTCGACGAACCCACCAACCACATGGACATTGTGGGAAAGGAGTCGCTTGAAGCTATGCTGAAGGCGTATCCCGGCAGCGTGCTTTTTGTATCCCACGACAGATATTTCGTAAAGGAAATCGCGGATTCCCTGCTGGTATTTGAGAACGGGACCGTAAATTTCTATCCTTATGGATATGAGCAGTATTGGGAAAAGATGCAGGCGGACGAAAAAGAACGGCAGGATAAGCAGGCGGATGGAAAGCCGGGAAAACTTCAGCCTGTTGGAAAAAATATTGGTGTATCGGCAAAGAACAGCAGCCCGGAGAAAGCAGGGGACGCCCCGGCAACAGCTGCCCCGGAGCCGCTTAAAAACGCCGCCGACCGGAAGGGGTATAATCCGGGAAAAGAAGAAGCGAAGAGAAAACGCCGCCTGGAGCGTCTGGAAATGCTCATTGCGCAGAAGGAAGAGGAACTTGCGGCATACCAGGCGCAGCTGAAGGAGCCTTCCATACAGTCAGACTATGAAAAACTGATGGAGTTGGAGGCGCTGTGCGCGGCGGCGGATGAACAGCTGGAGACGCTGATGATGGAGTGGGAAGAGAGCGGCAGCTATTGAAAAAGGAGGGGGAAAGAAAATGTACTTATTGGGAAGGACACAAATGATACCGGCTGCATCCTATGAGGACCATCTGGTTCCGTATGAAGGGGATATGGATTTGACGGCGTATCTGCAGAAGCTTATTTCTGTGGGATTTGACGGAACGGCATCGCTTGATGTGTATCAATATGACTATGAGGCGGTTGCGGAAAAGAGCGTGGAGTATTTAAAACAGATTTTATGCCCGTCAGCTATATAAATATAGCAGTGGGAGGCAAGCGATGAAGAAGATTTTATCAATAATTTTCCTGCTTATGTTTTGTATCATGACAGCCTGTACAAAAGAGAAGGCAGGGGCAGGCCCGGAGTTTATTACATTTCCCGCATATGAAGAAGAAAATCCGGCCGGCTTGCAATATGTGGATGAGATTAATAATACGGATGAATTTCAGGTGAGTGTAAGTTTTCCCGGAACCTGGACTTTAAAAAGTGAGAGACCGGATGTCGGGGCAGTCATTCCCGGCGACTTTTATACGCCGCTTTATATTTATGAAGAGGATGCGCTGATTGGGTATATAGGATTTAATAAATTTGAACCTTACATGGGTGAAATTCCAAAAGAGCAGTATTATCAGACCGTTTATCCTTCCTTAAGGCTGTCGTCTCTTTTCTTCTGGGATCCCTATACCGCGGTTAATACTACGGATACGGGAGAAACAGGGGTAGCGATTTGGTATCTGGATCCGGAGGAACTGGATAACCATCCCGGGGCAAATGCAGAAGTACCGCAGCTGAATACGGTTGGTATCTTGTCGTATGATACAGAATTAAAGGTATATATCGGCATTGCTTTTATGCCGGGTAAAATAGAACGGGAACAGGCAGAGGAGATTGCGCAGACCGTCAGTCTGCTGCCGGCAGGAGAGAAGTAGAAATAATAAGTGCATTTTTAAAGGCAGCAAAAAACGCAGGAAAGAACCTGCGTTTTTTGCGTATCATCAAGTATATATTCCTTGTCGGTAAAAATCAAAAGTAGCTGTCATATATCCTGTTTCGTTTCTCCAGTTCCTCCCTGCTAAGCTTCTGGGCGTCTTCGATCTCATATACACCAAAGGTTTCAAAGAGCTTTTCTGAAGGCTCAGCCTCCACAAAGGTACACCAAGGCAGCCAGTGATATTGGCTTCCCAGCTTCTGGCTGGAAAAATTGCCGCTTTCATGGCCAAGGCCGGGCATAATATACCCGGAAGTGCCGTCTATGTCATTAGACTGCCGGGTATTTTTATGGATAAACTGTGCAAAATCCAGGTAATGGGCATCTCCGGTGAGAAGATACAGCCTGTAATAAGTATAGGAACAGGCCGCCATATATACATCAGCGCCGCCGCCTATTGTGATAATGCTCTGGCCGCTGATGGAATACTGGTTAAAGGGATGTTTCGGCCAGGGCGTATGTACCGGGAAGGACCAGGTATAGGTCCAGGTTTCGGTATAATCCGCTGCGCCGGTTGCGCCTTCCAGCCAATGAGGATCCTGCGTCAGATCGTAGAGGGCCAGGAAACCAAACAGTGCATAAATGCCTGCTTCCTTGTCCTGGATATCCGTATTGTCACAGGTCCCGCCGCGATATTCCATATTCAGATAGGCATTTGTAAAGGACCAGTCTCCGGCCTTCAGCGCAGCGCATTTATACGTTTCATTTCCGGTCACCAGATACAGCTGTACAAGAAAACGGATGACGCTGGGAGTATTTGATTTGGAATCCATACGTATGGAACCGTCCGTGTTGTATGCACGGTAAAAGCTGCCGTCCTCATTCTGGACGCGCACAAGCCAGTCGCCGGTTTTTATACAGAATTCCAGCCAGTTCTGTTTTTCTTCTTTCCGTTTATGCAGGTAAACATAAGCGTCCAGAATGGCTTCCATACCGTCAGCGAGCATACGGACATAGTGAGGATAAGGCTCGAAGCCCTGGAGGCTGGGATTGTAACACATCTGCGGCAGCCCGGACTGCGTCATGGAATTTTTCACCCAGAATTCAAGGATGCCGATTCCTTTTTCCCTGGCTTCAGGCATATTTTCGCGATCTCCATACCGCAGAAGCAGATTGCCGATCCCCGGCTGCTGTCCCACGAAGCCAAACTGGAAGGATACTGAGGAAATATCCATATCAGGCAGCTGGCAGGCAAAAGGAAGGCCGTAAGAATCCCCATATTTACGGGTATACTTGATAAAAATATTCATGCAGTTGCGGAAATGCCGTTCATTATCCACACAGAAAAGCCCGTCCCTTAAACGGCTGTAAGTAATTCTCCAGATATCCCGCATCATTTCCTGGAAGCTTTCATGCCGACCGAAATTAATGGAAACAGAATAATTCTGTTCAAAACCCGGCTCCACAGGATGGTTAATTCTGCGGAAGCTCATGGCCTTATTATGATAATCCAGTCCGCCATAATTTTTTTTCAGGGGAGTCTGTCCGTCACAGCCCGGATATACGTAGTCAATGGACAGACCATCGATGGGCGTGGGATTATCCTTGCGCACGGCAAAACCATAGTACATATAATTGAGGGTACGGCTGTCAGGCCTGCTCATACCTAAGGATCCTATTGAAAACCTGGGATCCACATTGTTCTCTGACTGCTCAATGTCCAGGGAACGCATGCCCACATCAGCAGCATGACGTGACAGGGATACCATTTCCCCTGAACCGGTATGGTGCATGGAAAACAAAGGAAGGGCGCATCTCGTTTCCAGCATCCAGAAATATTCGCAGTCCAAATCCTTTCCCATCATTTCTGAGGGAGCAAATTCGTTCTGCCGGTACCAGAACCCCGGTGCAAAGCATTGATAATCCCGGGGATTATCAGATTCAGCCAGAACGAGGGAGAATTTGCTGGAAAAGCCCAGGTCATCCCCGGCCTCAAGGACCCTGACACAGCGGCTCACTTTAAAGCCGGCGGCATCTGTTTCATAGATATCCGTAAAGGTGAAAGCAGAACCGGATGGAACACGGAGTGTCCCCCGGGCAGTCAGCCGTCCGTCGGTAAATTCTGTTTTTTCATATGGCGCGTCATAGAATTCACTTACGGCAAACATTGTCTTGACGGTAACAAATAAAGGACGTCTGTTAAAGTACAGCAGTTTGCCTCCTTTTCGCACTTCGATCCCGCCGTTTGAGCAGGCAAGCTGATAATTATTGTATTGCAGTTCCATAGGTGAAACCTCCCCAAATAAGTATTGTATCCTGATTATAGGACGGAAATTATGGGGATTCAATGGAATATCTTTGCCGGAATCCGGTGGAGATGTATTATCTTGTAATGGTCCCTGGTGCCAGTTGGATTCATTCCATTGAAACAGCCTCCGTTTATGGGAAACTGTATTAACGAGAATATCCACAACGGATTAGCAGCCTTTCCCGGGGATGAAATATGCGCTTTACTGCGCGGACAGGAGCAATAATGGAAAGAACCTATATCAGCGGCGGTATGGTATACGATGGAACGGGGAAAGAGCCGTTCTGCGGGGATATTGTAATCAATGGAAACACAATAGAAGCGGTGCTTCACCACAGCGAGGATCGTTTTACAGGAAAAAACGGGCGGCTTATTCTGGCGCAGGGACTTGCAGTGACGCCGGGATTCGTGGATGTGCACAGGCATTGTGACCTGGCGGCGCTTACGGATCCTGATTTTGGGCGTCAGGAGCTGAAGCAGGGAATTACCTCCGTGCCTGCCGGAAACTGCGGCATGAGCCCGGCGCCTTCCGCAGGAATTATGTATGTGCCGGAATGCTTTAATACAAGAGAAGAATGGTACGGGGGCATCTTATCTGGATCCCTGCGTGGAAGCGGAGGGAATGCAGCTGGTGCTTGTGGACGGAAAACAGGTATTAAATTGATGTCTATAAGGCGGCAGAACCACGGTCTGTGGGGCTGGCCGCCTGCATTTCTTCTATATTTTTTATAAACTGCTCTGCGGCCTTAGTGACCGTTAAGAACAGCACCATCAAAGGGGAATATCTCGCCTGGTACTCAGACGGGCTGACCCTGATTAACTGCAGAATCATCGGCACACAGCCCCTGTGCTATTGCAAGAATCTGAAATTAATCGACTGTGAAATGGAGGGCACGGATCTTGCTTTTGAAAAATCAGAGGTACAGGCAGATATCCTGACACCCCTGTGGTGAGCATTAAAAATCCGCTTTCCGGCAGCATCCGTGTCCCGACAGCCGGTGAAATCATTCTGGACGATCCGGACGCAAAGGGCGAAATCCTCATCCGTAATGAAAACTGTTGGAAAAACAGCATTACCTGCATTTCGCCGGCAAAGGCCTTCAATCTGTCCGGACTGCAGACGGCGGCTGTTGTAGTACCGGATGAAAGGCTCCGTCATAAGGTGGTCCGGGGCCTGAATACGGACACTGTCGCAAGCCCTAATACTTTTGCGGCAGCGGCGGCCATAGGATTTATGAAAAAAGAAATTCCGCAGATAAAGGCGTATCCTTCCGATGCCGGTTATTTCTTGTGGCTGGACTGCAGGGAGATGGCGGGAGGCGCAGCGGAAATGGCCCGGTTTATCCTTAAAAATACAGGGCTGTGTGTTTCCCCGGGAAACCAATCCGGCGGCAATGGCCGCGGTTTCCTTCAGATGAACATCGCCTGCCCGCATACCCTGCTGCAAGATGGGCTGAACCGGCTCAGAGACGGCGCGGCGTCTTACGGAGAATACGTAATCAGCCGCTGTTGAGGACATTTGTTATTATTTAGTATCTGTTTTTACGATCAGCGCTTTGCGTTGACCGTAAAAAGTGATTCAGGTAAACGGCGACCTGTCATTGCCGAAATGTTTAAGAGCGGGTATAATGATATAGGAAAGGGAGGAGAGATATGAACAAACCATTACCAATAGGTATAGACGACTTTAAGAAGCTGCGGGATTATGACAGCTTTTATGTTGATAAGACGAGTCTTATAAAGGAACTATTAGACAATCGAAATGAAGTTACTTTATTTATGCGCCCAAGAAGATTCGGAAAAACTCTTAGCCTTAGTATGCTCAAATATTTCTTTGAAAAGGTATTTGACAAAAGTGGGAAAGAAGAAGATACGGGATGTTGAAACGTCAGATCGCCAATGAATTTCGTAGACATTTGTATGTTGTGGACAGGCTGGAAGAAAGTGATCGGGACAGATATTATTCCATTATGAGAGAAAACGGGGATGAATTGATGTACCTTGATTCCCTCGCGTTTTTGTCGCGTGTCTTAATGGAGGTATACGGGAAAAAGTCAATTATTCTGCTGGATGAATATGATGTTCCTTTGGAAAATGCCTATTTCAACGGTTTTTATAAGTAGATGACGGACTTTATCAGATCCTTGTTTGAGTCTGCCCTGAAAACAAATCCAAACCTAGAGTTTGCAGTGGTAACGGGATGTCTGAGGATTACAAAGGAAAGTATTTTTACCGGCCTGAATAATTTAAAGATGGTTTCGATTCTGGATATAGGCTATTCGGAGCAGTTTGGTTTTACGCAAAAAGAAGTAGACAGTATGCTGCAGAGCTATAATATTACCGGACGGCAGGAAGAGGTAAAAGCCTGGTATGATGGCTATATGTTCGGAAAGACTGAGGTTTATAATCCATGGAGTATTCTTATGTATGTAGATTCATTGTGCCAGGATAAGGATACGGAACCAAAACCATATTGGGCGAATACTTCATCAAACAGTATTATCCGGGAATTAATAGAACATGCAGATAATACAGTTAAGCAGGAAATGGAAACGCTGATTGATGGAGGAACTATTGAAAAGCCGGTGCATGAGGAAGTTACTTATGAGGATATATATAATTCTGCAGACAATTTGTGGAATTTCCTGTTTTTTACGGGATATTTGAAGAAAGTGGAACAGCGTCTGGAAGATGTGACAACCTATTTAACGTTGGGCATCCCCAATCTTGAAGCAAGATATATTTATCAAAATACAATTCTGGACTGGTTTAATACACGAATCAGGCAGAAGGAGTTCACCAGACTTTATAAGGCGCTTCAGCAAAAAGATACGCTGCGGATGGAAAAGGAAATTTCCCAAAATCTGATGGAAACAATCAGTTTTTATGATTACCGTGAAGACTATTATCATGGTTTTTTAGGCGGACTGCTGAAAATGATGGAAGGATATACTGTCAAGTCAAACCGGGAAAGCGGCCGTGGCAGAAGCGATCTGTTGCTGCTGTCTGCGCCATATGACGGTATCGCGATTATTGTGGAAATAAAAGTATCAGATACTTATGCTCAGTTGGAAGAAAAGGCCTTATCAGCCCTGGGACAGATAGAAGAAAAGCAGTATGATGCTGAACTGCGGCTTGAGGGATATCATACTTTTATAAAATATGGGATATCCTTCTATAAGAAACTTTGTAAGGTAGTATGCAACTAAAACAAACTGGCTGCCGCTTTAACGGAGAGAAATCCGTAAAGGCGGCAGCCTTTTAAAATTTTATGCGTTCAGAGGGAGCTTGTTGAGCGCTTTGTTTTTTTAGGCGCCTTATGTTACTGAATAATCTGTTTCGCAATATTCTCAGCTTGTAAATCCAGTATTTTTTCAAATATACTGCCGACTGCTTTATAACCCGCCGGATTACCGGCATAACCGAGAGGCACCGATTCCCTGGTAACATCGCCGCCCTGCAGCCACTTCTGCAGCCCTTCCTGGTCCATGGATGTTGAGGGCAGTTTTTCCGCTGTCTTCAAATCAACCAGTTCAGGGCAGAAATAATTCATGGCGGCAGTCTCAAAAGCGCCGGCATGGATATCCAGGAGGCCGCGTTCCGAAGCGTCCACCTCTTCGAACCACTCCAAAGGGTATTCCGGATCCGCAGCTCCAGTAAATATCGGCTCCCAGAGGAAGATGCGGACCGTGCTCCTCGATAACTCCCAGGGGGAAGAGGGCGGGGATATTCCGGCCTCCCAGCTTTTGAACCTCCTGCCAGTTTTCTTCGGCTAAAGTCTCCTGTAAGATTGATTGAAACATATGCGGCGCCTCCTTATACATTATGGTCTGCCTATTTTACCACGATGAATGGTTTTGTCCAACAGGAACGTCATGAAAGTATACCGTTAATGTAATGTAATGTAATGAAATGGAATTTGAAGGGACAGGTTTCCACTGTATAATTAATGGACCGGTTCCTGAAATCAGGGGCGGGCCGTATAAAATGGCTGGGCAATATCCTTCTGACGGCAGTCTTTTTTGTTTAATAGGAAAGTCCTCACTAAAACATAGTTATGTAAACCAATAGCCCTGCCGAAGCAGGGCATAGAAAACAGACGGTGATTAGGACAGGTCGATATAGAACCCTTTTTCCCATTCATCATCGTCGAGGTCATCGTCTTCAATCATTAAGTAATGCATATCCAATAAATCAGAGTCGGTCATGTCCTTGACCAGTTTGGGTGTCATTCCTTCTGGAGGATTTTTGATATACTTTAGCCTTAGCTCATCCACGTATTTTTGCTTCATCTTCAACTGCCTCCCATCTGTAATAAATGTAGTATGAAGCAGATGGGGGAGAAAGTCAAGCAGAGCGGGAGCGGGGATAAAGACCATGCCTTATCCTTGTCCTTTTATATAATTCATCCAGAGGAACCCGTTCATGTTTATGGTACAGCTCTAGAAAGACCATTTCATGTCTGCAGTTTGGGCATTGCAGGGGGTTGTACCCCATGGTAAGAAGGAAAAGCTTACGCCAGGTGTTGAAATCGAGGAGAATCCTGTGTTTGGATTTTGGGACTGCTTTATGGAGCTGATTGTCAATCTCCCGGTGTCTGGCATAAAGCCCATAGTACCGGGTCATCTTGAAGTTTTTTTCAGGTATATGCAGAATGAGCAGCTTAATGAAATCAATGGCGGGAAGAGTCTTTTGCACAAAAGAGTTGTCTTCATGCCTATTGTAATGGAAAGTCACCATCTCCCCATCGTAGGAATCAATCCTGGAAAGAGCAATGACAGGGCGGCCAAGATAACGGCTGACATATTTAATAATGGATTCTGGGTCGCAGAGATTGGGCTTGGCATAAACGTAGAATCCATTTCTGTCCCTATGGTAAACGGCGGCTTTCATCTTTTTAAAAGAGGGACCGATGCGTTTTTCCAGTTTATTTAACAAAACAGTCTGAAAGGATTTACGGAGGTAGGAATAATTGAAATATGTGACCTTGCGCCAGACACCATCATCAGAAAATGGTTACCGCAATGGGGGCAACCATACATGTCGCCACCATAAGAAGGATCCCCGCAGTTAATGACCTTATCAATGTTTTCCATGACGACAGGTCTGGGTTTTATATCGTATTCAATGATTTCGTAATAGTCTCTGAGCATCTTCTGAATCACATTCATGAGATTATTATGGAATAAAATGACGCAAAAACAAGCCCTAATTCCCCTCATGAATGAGGGGCTAGGGGAGTTGAGGTGCCGAAGGCACTTTCTTGCATTATTTCAGCATCACTGGTATCCCTCTGCCGCGCAGCGTTTACTATTTATTTCCTGTGCTGGAGGTTGTTCTTTTGCTGGCGGTTATCAGTCTGGTTTCCCGAAAAAGCTTCAGTAAAAAAATCTATATTGCAGTCACCTTTCAGGCAGTTTTCGGCCTGTGCGAGGTGCTGCGCAGCTATGGGGAGTTTTTTTTTTAGAACGGCTGGGCGGCTACCTGGGAATCGCCTCGAATGTGGAGTTGTTTCCTTTATATTCTTATATGGCGGACCCGGCGGACGCTTACCCCTATGCATCACTGAACATCAGGATTTACCTCGACTGGGAGGCCTGCCTGATGCTTGTCCTGTCCTGTGCGGTAATGATTCTTTCGGTCAGGAAACTGGCGCGGGGAGGGCATCGGAATATGGAGGAAATCCCCCGCAGCGAGCTGTATTTTCTTTTGACGCCGTCCTTTGCCGGAATTGTCTATTCCGTATTTACCGAAGTGGCACGGCTGCTTCTGAAAAACTCTGTCTTTGTCAATTGGGCCACCTGGGACAGCCCGGCGCAGAGCATGACCCTGTATTTTATGATACCGTTCCTTGCCGCCGCTTTCCTTATGTGTATCCTGTACGCCTATATCATATACCAAAAGCTTATCACCTATATGGAGGAAAAGCAGAGGGCGGTTATCCTGGAAAACCAGGTGGAGCAGATGCAGGGGCATATCCGGGAGATCGAGCGGCTTTATACCGGCATCCGATCCATGCGGCATGATATGCAGAATTATCTCTTTGATATCAAGAGCCTTCTGGCGGCCCGGGGAATTGACGTGGAGGAAAAAGGCAGCGAGCTGGCCGGTTATTTTGCCGGAATCGGCACTTCACTGGACGCGTTGAACTATTCCATACATACGGGGCATCCCGTAACCGATGTGGTGCTCAACGGAAAGGCCGGCCGGGCAAAAGAGCGGGGCATCCGGTTTAACAGTGAATTCCGTTTCCCGGCAGACTACGGCATTGACGCCTTTGATCTGAGCATTATCCTGAATAACAGCCTGGATAATGCGCTGGAGGCCTGTGAAATTCTGCTGGGGCAGAAGCCGGAGGCCGGAACATATATAGAGGTGAAATCCTGCTGTAAAGGCAATATGTTCCTGCTGGAAATGGAAAACAGCTGCGACGGTGTCCTGTTGGAAGCTGAGAGCGCAGTAGCCCCGCTTACCCGTAAAAAAGACGCCGCCCGGCATGGGCTTGGATTCCAGAATATTCTGCGCTGTTCGGAAAAATATTTCGCAAGCGCAAAATATTCCTGCAGCGGGCAGACGTTTCATCTTACCGTTATGCTGCAAAAGGCCGAAAACAATCCTGCTGCCGGTTAATTTCCGGGGGGCAGGATTGCGTTCGGTTGGTTTGCGGCACAGGGGTGCTGTCTGATAATATTCGGGAGCAGGATTGCATTCGGCTAATCTCCTGCGCAGGACTGCTTCCGGCCGGTCACCGGCATGCAGTCAGACTGTATCCGGCAGGTCCCCTTCCTGTTCCTTGCTTTCCAGCTCAATTGCCGCGTGATGGATTTTGGCGATATCAGCGCAGATGGAGAGACCGAGCCCCACGCCGTTATTTTTCCGGCTCCTTACCTTATCCACCATATAAAAGGTTTCAAATACTTTAGACCGTTCTTCCATTACGGACAGCAGAAAAAGATTGAAAAAGTAACGGTATTGCCGGCTGCGTTCCTTCACAAAAACCGTAATATCCATAAAAACGGTATTCATGTACGGGCGGCCCTGAAAGGAAAACTTACTGGTCAGGCGAAGGAAGCTTTTTTCTCCGTATTTTAAGACCTTGAACTGTGGAGCATAGGTCGCATCCTGCATATCCATCACAGGAAGTTCCGGCTCCAGATTGCTGTACACGGGTCTGGCATCCTGCGCATACTCCGTAATGTGGTAACAGACACCCGCTTTTTTCTGCTGCCACAGGGGATACCTGGTAAATCTGGATAAAATCAGGAGCTACGACAGAGAATCAATTAAGCTTACCAATGGCAGCAGCCTGATTTTATCCAAAACGAGATATCCGCAATTTGTAGATGCTTACATGCATTATCTGCAGTTGGACGAAGGTTAACTGATCACCGCCGTTTCATCCGCAGCAATTGTACATGAACGGCATTATTTTATTGCAGGCTTTTTGATTTGTATGGCATTTAACGGTAAGTTTAACTTTCTCGGGCGCAAAACTGCTTTTATCAGCGCTTAATTTTCCTGAGGAATCTGGCTTATATAAGGCTGTATTCCTCCCGGAGAACCGCGTAATAGATGTCGTCAAAAAATGCGCCGTCCTGATAAATTGCCTTTACAAACCGGCCTTCCCGGCGCATTTCCAGCTTTTCCATGACGCGCCAGGAGCCTGTATTGGTTTCCAGGACGCTGGCACAGATACGGTTGATGTCCAGGGGCAAAAGGCGTAGTCACAAAGCTGCTTTGCGGCGCAGGTGGCGATTCCCTGCCCCCAGTACTGCTTTCCGAGCCAGTAACCAAGTTCCACAGACTTCTGTCCGCGCCATGGGAGATAGAAGTAGACGATGCCTGCCGTTATCCTTTGTCCTGCATCATGAAATAAGCGCGGCCGCATATGGCAGCCCAACGGCTTTCCGGTTCCCGTTTCTTTATATGGCGCTGTATTTTCTGCTGCTTATGGCAATTCAGTTCCTGTTGTCTTTGTGGAGCATCAGGAAACAGGGAAAACAGTCCCTGATAGAACAGTTGCGGAAGCTTGATTAGCTTTGGCGGGGCGCTTCGCCATTTTTGTGGTGAAAATTGTTGAGATATTATCAATAGAGTGCTAAGATGATGATGGCGGTTGGCAATGTTGTTAAAAATGCCTTTGACCATACGGACAAAGGGGCCGAAATCCGGATTGAATGGTGTGAATTTGCCTCCATTGTCCAGATTGTCGTAAGAGACAATGGCAAAGGTATCCATCCGGAAGACCTGCCCCATATTTTCAAACGGTTTTACCGGAGCCGTTTTTCCAAGGATACCCAGGGAATCGGGCTGGGGCTGCCTCTGGCAAAGGCAATTACGGAAGCGCACAGCGGGACCATCGAGGTTGACAGTGAGCTGGGGGCAGGCACAACCTTTACCATGAATTTCCTTTGTAACTGCCCGGTTGGCTGAAGGGGCTGATTTTTCCCAATCACTCACCTGTGCTTCGTCTGTTTTACGGGAATTACAGGCCGGTCAATAAAAAAAGTATATAAATGCAGGGAAAATACATTTACATACTTTTCTTAATTGTCCGGTGATTTGCTGTATTTGGGGATCAGCGTTAAATTTTCCAGCTGCCGCGCGGCTTCCTTCTTCCCTTTGACGTTCAGCTTCCTGAAATAACGGAGCATGCGTTCCTCATCCCCGGGCATATCTGGCGGGGAAGCTGCCATTGATTCCCAACCCAGCAGATAGGGAGGGGAGCACTGCAGTATTTCTGCAAGCAGGGCGAGCTTATCATAAGGTATGTTTTTGATTTCACCGCTTTCATATCTTTGGGCGGTGGGCTGTGAAATATCCAGGGCTTCGGCTATCTCAGTCAGGGTTATATTTAACAGCGTCCTCCGCTCCTTCATGCGCGTGCGGAAGGTTTCATATGGATTGGGATTCATGAATTATCACCTGTTTGAAAATTATTTCTGATACAAAGTAAATATATCATAAAATTGCGTTCTAAGCAACGAATGTCCAAAATCGGAAAGGGAGGATCCGGAAATAAAAGTAACAGTTCGGACAGGTCTGTACATTTGCCGTACAGATCGCTTGAATGCACAGAAAAAGCAGGCCTCCGGCCTGTCGTACAACGTTTTTGGATGCCTGCCGCCTGTGACGGTACAGCTGTCTGGACGGTTAAATAGAACGAAAAAATGGCTGGCAGGAAATGATAAGACTAATTGACAATATATGGTAGATTATGTTACTATGAATATACGTAATATGTATATTTTATTCTAAGGATAAATACGCATGAAGTATAGAGTGGATTTAAAATCACTAAAAAAGGAGATTGAACGGAAGGGCTTTCAATCCGTAGAAGAGCTTTCTGAAAAGAGCAGGATCAACGAAAGAGAGCTCATGCTTGTATTGGATGGGAAAAATCTGCCTGCGATGGACGTTATGGTGGGGCTTGCCTTCGCCCTGGAGCTTACTCCGGAAAAGGCGAATGAAATTTTTTTTAACAGGATTATACGTAATACGTATAAAAAAGAGAGACATTTCGGGGACGGGAAGAAGGGGTTCTGAAAGGGCACGGCGCCTGGCAGACGGGGATACGAAAAACCAATGGCCGTATAGCCGGGCGGCAGTCTGAGGGGATTTAACAGGACAGGCAGGAAAAATGGAAATATCCGGAATTTTGCCATTCTGTTGAATTAATAAAACAAACTGAACAAGGAGAGGGTTACATGAAAAGAGGAAAAATCACATCAATCCTGGCATTAGGAATGTCGGCGGTTATGCTGCTGTCTCTGGCAGGCTGCGGAAGCGGCGCGGAGGAAGCAGCAAACGCGCCGCAGACGGAAACGGCGGCGAAGCCTGCTGAGGATGGGGAAGGAGAGGCGCCTGCTGCGGAGGCGGGAAGCATTTCCTATCCGTTAAACAGCGATATTAAGGTTCTTTGGTATGCGCAGGATAATATACTGCCTCATGAGAAGTTCAAGGATGCATCGGAATCACCGTTCCATATCGGGCTGGCTGAGAAGCTGGGAGTGTCAATCGACTGGCTGTTCCCTACCACCGGCTCCGATGGGGCGACTTTTACAACCACCCTGCTGGCAGATCCTGCTAACCTGCCGGATATTATGGGTGTTTACTGGATGAACAATGCCAACCAGTACATAGAGGACGAAATCATATGGGATTTGACAGATTATATCAGGCAGTATGCGCCGGATTATTATGCATGGCTGCAAAGCAACCCTGCCTATGACAGGGCAATGAAGACGGACGACGGCCGGTATTATGCCTTTGGCTTCTTCCGGGAGGATGGCGGCTGGAACGACAGCTACCAGGGACCCGTAGTGCGAAAGGACTGGCTGGATGAATGCGGCCTGAAAATACCGGAAACTATTTCCGAGTTTGAAAATGTAATCCGCGTATTCAATGAAAAATACGGCGCTACCTTTAATTCCTCATTTTCAGTCAGATATAAGGCGGGGGGCGTTGCAGGCGCGTTTGGCGCATATGGGAACGTGGATGCCGGGAACGGCTGGTATGTGAAGGACGGTAAGGTCGGCCTCGGCCAGGCGCAGCCGGAGTGGCGTGATTATGTGAGCTGGCAGAACAAGCTGTGGAAAGACGGCCTGATCGATCAGGATATCATGACGGAGGACGACACAACTATCAAGGATAAGATTCACAATGATAAATGCGGCATCTCAATCACCTCCATGGGCCAGATGAATATCTGGAATAAGGAGCGTGAGGCGGATGGCAAGGAAGCGGTATGGATCGGCATTCCTTATCCCAAGTCGGATAACGGTGAGATCTCTTCCATATTCGGCGGCCCCGGTATTGGCACGCAGACGACTGTCATTACCAAATCGGCGGACGAGGAGATGATGAAGCTTTGCCTTCAGATACTGAACTATGCATACACGGAGGAAGGTTCCCTGTACTGGAATTACGGCACACAGGACGTATCCTGGGAGTATGACGACCAGGGTGTTCCGGCCTTTACAAACCTTGTGACGGATGATAAGGATACCGATCCGATGACAAAATATAATGGCCTTACCTGGGGCGCTCCCGGGATCCAGGCAACCAACCTGCTGTATTTAAAGAACAGTGAAGCAGCGATTGAAGCCAATAACACATGGTTTTACGTATATCCGGATGATGAAGAAAAGAATCGGGCTGTCACCAGCGGATGGAAATGGCCGATAGGCGTTACCTTTACCACCGAAGAGGCAGACGAACTGGACGAGATAGCACAGAATATCCCCACCTTTGTGGAAGAAAGCTTTGCCGAATTCTTCGCAGGCTCCAAGGACATCAATGATGATGCCGTATGGGAAAAATATCTGTCAGATCTGGAAACCTATAATTTGTCCCGCGTACTTGAAATCCGTCAGGCCTGCTATGACCGGTACAAAGAGCGTTAACAATAAGCGGTAAAAAAGCTTGGAAGCAACCGGCAGCAGCGAAAGGCGTATGTCCTTCGCTGCTGTCCGGCTATAAACGCCGAAAGGAGAACAGATATGAAGGCAGATGCTGCAAAGGGCGGCGCCGGTACTCTCAAAAAAAGGCTGACCAGGGACTGGAACATGAACAAATGGAAATATGTGATGATCATCCCGGTTCTTGTTTATCTGGCGCTGTTTTGCTATAAACCGATGTATGGCCTGATCATTGCTTTTAAGGACTACAAAATCACAAGGGGGATCCAAGGCTCATCCTGGGCAAATCCCTGGTACAAATGGTTTGTCAATTTCGTCACGGATCCTTATTTCCCGCGTGTTATCAAGAATACATTCCTGCTCAGCGGGCTGACGATCATCTTCAGCTTCCCCGCGCCGATCCTTCTGGCGCTTCTCATAAATGAAGTGCGCAACCGGACGTTTAAGAAGACGGTGCAGACAATTACATACATGCCTTATTTTATTTCCATGGTTGTCCTGTGTGCCATGGTAAAAATCTTCTGTATGCAGGACGGGCTTTTCGGGCAGATAGCGGGCTATTTCGGAGGAGCGGCGGAGAACTATCTGGTGAACCCGTCCTACTTCAGGATCATCTATGTGGTGTCGGATATCTGGCAGAAAATAGGCTGGGATTCCATTATTTACCTGGCGGCGCTGTCCGCAATAGATCAGGAGCAGTATGAGGCGGCGCGCGTGGATGGGGCCAACCGGTTCAAGCAGATGCTGCATATCACGCTGCCCGGCCTGCTCCCCACCATTATGATCCTTTTTATCCTGCGGATGGGCAATATTCTGAACGTAGGCTATGAAAAAATCCTGCTGCTGTACAATGCGTCTACCTATGATGTGGCGGATGTGATTTCCACATATACTTACCGTTTGTCATTTCCCACCAGCGGTACGCCTATGTATTCCAAATCAACCGCCATCGGGCTGTTCAATACGCTGGTCAATGTGGTTTTTCTGCTGATAACGAATGCAATCAGCAAGAAATCCACGGAATCCAGCCTGTTCTGACAGGGAGGAAACAACGACATGAAGAAAAGCTATTCTCAACGACAGAAGCGTATAGAATCCCGCGGAGACAGGATTTTTTCAGGGGTAAACGCAGCTATTCTGATACTGCTGTGTATTGTGACGCTGTATCCCATCTGGTATGTCCTGTGCGCTTCCTTTACATCCAATACGTACCTGGTGTCCCATCCGGGGATGATACTCTGGCCGCATGAGTTCACGCTGGGGGCGTATAAGCTGGCGCTGACGCATCCCCTGTTGCTGTCAGGATATAAAAATATCCTGATCGTGCTGTGCGTATCCCTGCCGATTAATATACTTCTCACACTGTTTACCGGATATTTTATGGCGTCAAAGAAAATGATGTTCAAGCCGGTAATCCAGTTTTTAATTTTGTTTACCATGTTTTTTTCGGGAGGCATGATCCCGTCCTATCTGAATATACGCAGCCTCGGATTGTACAATTCCCTTTTTGCGCTGATCCTGCCCGGAGCGGTGAGCGTTTATAATTCGATCATATGCAAAACGGCAATCGAGGCCATGCCGGATTCCCTGATGGAATCGGCGTATATTGACGGGGCAAACGATCTCACTATCCTGTTCCGCATCGTCGCGCCGCTGATCAAGCCTACCATGGCGGTGCTGCTGCTGTACTATGGCGTGGGCCACTGGAACTCCTGGTTTAATGCTTCTATTTATCTGCAGGATAACAACAAGCTTCCGATCCAGAATATCATGAGGGCTATATTGATTGCCAACTCCAATGTCCTCAATTCGGCCGCGGCGGAAAACGATCAGGTGAACCAGTTTGCGGAAGCGATTAAATACGCCACCATCATACTGACAACTGTACCGGTGCTGTGTATTTACCCGTTTGTGCAGAAGTATTTCGTGAAGGGTGTTATGATTGGGGCGGTCAAGGGGTAATCCCGGAGGGAATATACGGCTTTCCTGTAATAATTTAATGAATGAAAAAAGACTGTCGCTTTAACGATTAGAATCGTAAGGCGGCAGCTTTATTTGCGTGGAAAGGTGTATTTCGTTTTTTCTGTTTGCCTGGGTAAACAGTATCCGGTGGTCGTGATGTCGGTTCAGAATATCCATCACCGCATGGGAAGCGATGCCCCGGCGGCGGTACATAGAACAATTATATTGGAAAGAATCAGGTTCCGGACAGGTGAAATCCAGACGAATCAGCCGATTTGGGAAGGATAATAAGTTTTTCTGCATACCTTGACCCTGGACCGCCCCGGAGTTCTTACCGTGCTGCCGGGGATGAATTCCGCGGCGCAGGCGGAACAGCTGCTGCAGTTTTTTTGAGGCCTTTATCTTCTGAGGCCAGAAGATAAGTTACCTGAATATACAGCTTCTGATCCTGTTTTTCGCAGATAAAATCAACTTCCCTTTCCGCAGATTTACCTACGGTGACGGTATATTCCCGACGCAGCAGTTCCATGAAAACAATATTTTCAAGAATCAGGTTGATATCCCGCATATTGCCTCCGAACACGGCTTCACGGATACCATGGTCTGCAATATAGTATTTTTCGTTTGTCGTAAGTATCTGTTTGCCCTGTAAATCCTGTCGTTTTACCCGATAGAACAGGTAAGCGTCCAAACAGTACCTGATATAGTTGAGCACGGTTTCAGAGGATACGGTACGGCCTTCACTTTTAAAAAACTTTGTGATGGAGGTTGCAGAAAAAGAAGTCCCCACATTTGCCGTGATGTAAGCGATAATCCGTTCCAGCAGATCCACATCACGTACATTATTACGCTTCACGATATCCTTTAAAACAACAGAATCGTAGAGCGCCTCCAGATATTGGCGGCATGGCTCCCGGGCATAGCGAAGATTGGCAAGGTAGGGCATGCCGCCGGCAGTAAGATATTCGTGAAAGGCCTGCGCCGGATTGGCAGCAGGAAATACGGAGGTGTAAAGCTCCCGGAATTCCCCGAAAGAAAAAGGATAGATGATGAATTCAATATATCTGCCAGCAAGATAGGTAGCCAGTTCCCCGGAAAGAAGTTTAGCATTAGAACCGGTGATGTAAATATCACAATCCAATTCCACACGGAAGGAATTGATGCATCTTTCCCAGTTCACTACCTCCTGGATTTCATCAAAGAAAAGATAAACCTTTCCATTAATTTCCGTTGTTTGCTGAATAATTTCCCGATATAATGCTTCCGCCGTGCAAAGATGTGCGTTTTTCATTGCTTCAAAATTAAATGTAATGAACTGCGCGTCGCTTATGCCGGATGCAATCAGTTCTTCCTTAATCAAATCCAACATAACTGATTTACCGCTTCCACGGATACCAGTAAGAACTTTAATCGGATCATTTCCGATAAAGGGGCGGATTCGGCGCATGTATTGTTCACGCTTAATCATCATGGTCACCTCTCTCAAATCTTGTTAACATCATCATATTCCACTTATAGCAGAAAAACAATATAAAATTAATATTTGCTCGATATATAGAGCGAATGTAAAGCACGACATGGTTTGCTCGACATAATCAATAATAAAAGTGAATTAATTCTTTTCCGGTTTTCGGAAGTTATCTTCCCGATCCATTTATGACCGTTTTGCACATATAGCTAAAAGAGAAAGTGAAAATAACAGAAAAATAGTAAAAATGCTTGAAATTTTACGGGGGGGGGTATAATTGCTTTATTAAAAACGCCGAAAATAAAAATGTTTGTGCGTTTTGTATTCCGTGTGTTCAGATTCTGCTTGGAACCAATACGGGATCATTTTATTACTTTCATAAGGAGGACACTAAAGTATGAAGAGAAAGGTTTTATCTATCATTCTTGCGGCGGCATTAACGGGAACCATGTTGGCAGGATGCGGTTCTTCAGCAAAACAGGAGACGCCGGCAGTTGCGTCAGATACCGGGGCGCCGGTTTCAGAGCAGCCGGCGGAGAGCAGCGCAACACAGACAGGAACCTCAGGAAAACAGACGGACGGCAAGAATGTACCGGAACTGACTTCGGAGCCGCTGACGATTACCTTATGGGATATTTCCACGGAGGATCCCGGAAAGACGACGATGGAAGAGGCAGTGCAGAGATTTATGGCGGATTATCCCAATATCACCATAAATCAGGTGCATCAGCAGAATGATAATTACAAGCAGCAGCTGGTGGTTGCAATGAGTTCCAAGCAGGCCCCCGATATGTATATTCATTGGGGCGGCGGTCCTATGGCCGAGTATTATAAATCCGGCTTTGTAAATGATATGACGGAGATGTTCAATACCTATGATCATCCGGATTTTATTGATGCAGCGGTTGCACAATCTACCTATGACGGCAAGGTTCTGGCCATTCCCTTCGGCGGCCTGTCAGGATGCGATATCTTCTATAATAAAACTATTTTCGCGGAGGTTGGAGTTGAGGTCCCTGAAACCATTGATGATCTGGAGGCAGTATGCGACAAATTAATCGAAGCGGGCTATGTGCCATTTGCATTGGCTAATGGTTCCAAATGGACAGGTTCCATGTACTATATGTATCTGGTAGCGCGTCATTCAGGAAATGAGGAATTCGATGCGGCATATACGCAGGAAGGCTCCTTTACTTCAGATGCATTTATATGGGCCGGGAACAAAATTCAGGATTGGGTAAAGAAGGGATATTTCCCGGATGGCGTAAACTCACTTTCCACGGACGATGGACAGGATAAGGCGTTACTGTATGACAATACCTGTGCGATGATGCTGCACGGTTCCTGGCAGGTATCCGGCATCAGGGCGGATAATCAGGAATGGTACGACGAGAATATCGGTGTTTTCCGTTTCCCGGAGGATTCTGAAGCAGCGGCAAAGGGCGTTCCCCAGGATGTGGAAATCGGCACGGCAATCGGAAACGGCTTTTCTTTTAACTGCTGGAATGCGGACGGTTCTGTTGACCAGACCAAGTTGGATGCCTGCTATGTGCTGGCAACACAGTATTTCAACGATGATGCCTATAACCAGAGACGGCTTGACAATGGGACGATTCCTTCCATTAAAGGCTTTGAAAACACCATAGATGATGCAAATATGAAGGTGGTTGCGGATATATTTTTCAACGCATCCAATGTGCAGCTGTGGTATGACCAGTATTTGCCCGCATCGGTTACCGAGGTTCATAAGAACTGTATGACGGAGCTGTTCGGCCTTCAGAAAACACCGGAGGAAATCGGACAGGAGCAGGATGCTGCAATGAAAGCATCACTGGCTGAATAGGCTTGGGAAAGCCGGAAAGGAGATAATGTGGATCAAAGTAAGAAGGTAGGCAGTCTGGCCAAAACGAGGGAAAAAAGCACTGCAATAGCGGCTGTGGTATTTCTCCTTCCTGCATTGATTTTAATTGTTGTTTATATGATTTATCCGGTGATTGATACCTTCGCAATCAGCGCATACAGCTGGAACGGGATATCTGCGGACAGGATTTATGTTGGGCTGCAGAACTGGAAAACGCTGCTGGCGGACAGATCCTTCTGGTCGGCCTTTGGCCATAATGTGGTTGTCATGGTTTTTTCCATCCTGCTTCAGATTCCGTTGGGAATGCTGCTTGCCACCTTTCTGGATGCGGGCGGCAAAAAATTTAATATTTTTAAAACCATATGGTTTCTGCCGTATCTGATGAGCTCCGTGGCAATTGCCTTTTTGTTCACCTATGCCCTGGCCACCAACGGAGGTATTTTTTCCTCCTTGGGAACACTGTTTAAGGGAAGCAAGGTGACCGTGGATCTGTTGGGAAGAAATCCACATGCGCTGTTTTCTGTAATCGGTGTTATGGCATGGCAGTTTACGCCCTTTTATATGGTTTATTTTATTGCCGGCTACGGGAATATTGATACTTCGATTTATGAGGCGGCGGTAATTGACGGCGCGACGAGAGGACAATATCTGCGGACGATTGCGATTCCTTTGCTGGGACCGATATTTAAAACCGCATGTACGATGTCCCTGATAGGATCCCTTAAATATTTCGATATGATTTGGAATATGACCGGCGGCGGGCCGGCCGGAGGAACCGAGCTGATGGCAACCTATATGTATAAGCTGTCCTTCCAGCAGTTCAACATGGGCTACGGCTCCTGTGTCGCGGCAGGGATGTTTCTCCTGATTACTGCGATTGCGCTGCTGTTCCAGAAGATCTTTGTGGTAAAGGAGGACTATTGAAATGGTTAAGCAAAAAGAGATTGATTACAGAAGAGAAAAGCTGAAATCCCGGATTGCCTGGGGAATTGCCATATTTTTCGCCTGCGTCTGGCTGGTTGTCACGCTGGTTCCGTTCATATTCATGATTATGAACTCCTTCCGAAAACAGTTCGATATGCTTGCCCAAGGGGTGTTCCATCTTCCTGATCCATGGTATTTCCAGAATTATGTGGAGGTTATGACGCATGGCTTTTTCGGTTATTTTTTCCGGAGCGTGATAGTTGTTGCCGTTTCCCTGATATCAATGCTGATTATTTCAGCGTTTGCGGCATATCCGCTTTCCCGGATGAAGTTCAGGTTCCGGGGCATTATCTATGCCGGGATTGTAGCCATGATGTCGGTTCCCATGCATGTGACATTGATCCCTATTTTTAAAATGACGACGAATATGGGGCTGTATGACAGCCTGCAGTCGTTGATTGGGCCATACGTCACCTTTGCGCTCCCCATGTCAGTATTTATCCTTACGGCATTCATGACAACGATTCCGAAGGAAATAGAAGAATCCGCAGAAATAGACGGCTGCAATAAATTCAGGAACTTTTTCTCGATTATACTGCCCCTTTCCAAATCCGGGCTGTCCACGCTGGCTATTTACAACGGGGTATCCATGTGGAATGAGTTTGCATTTGCCAATACGCTGCTGCAGACAGCTTCCAACAAAACGCTTCCCCTGGCTCTTGGACAGTTTAAAGGGGAGCATTCCCTGGATATCCCGATCATTCTTTCCGTGCTGGTATTGTCCGTGCTGCCCATGATTATCCTTTTTATTATTTTCCAGGATAAGCTGGTCAAAGGAATGATGGCGGGGGCGGTGAAAGGATAGATAATGAAGAGATTTACCGGGGCTTCTGAAAGAAGCCTCGTTTCTTCCAATTAGAAGGCGTCCGGCTCCAGCGCCCGGTATTCCGCGGGCGTCATGCCATAGCGTTCAATGAACAGCCTGTTGAAATGGCTCCTGTTCGTATAACCCAGCTCTTCACAGATTTCGCCCACTCTTTTGTCCGTGTTTTTCAAAAGCTCCGCCGCCTCCTTCAGCAGAAAGGCGCGGCTGTAATCCGACAGGGTCTGGCCGGTATACTTTTTTATTACCCGGTTGATATAGTCGCTGTTATAGTTTAGTTCCTTTTCCAGTTCCCTGCGGCTGATCCTGCCCTTTCTGTTCTGCAGCAGCCAGGATACCTGGTAGAAGAGCCTTTCTTCCTTGGAAATCCTGGTCTGATGGGTCTGGATCAGGTAATTTCCCTCGTCTCCCAGCATGGCGATGAAACGGCAGAAATATCCTCTCACCATATAATTTCTGCCGGAACGGCTTTCGCTCAATTCCAGTACGATGGCATTGATCAGCCTGTAAAAATCATCGGGGTCAAAGCTCTTTTTCCTTCTGAAGTCGATATACTCCTTTGCACTGTAAAAGGAAAGCTTCTGGTTTTCCGCAAAAAGATGGTGGAAAAAAGTATGATTGGTACAGCTTCTTCCTTCCTCATCATAAAGCAGATCCTGTTCCAGCACGGATTTGATATATTCCTCCTGAAACATGAAAAGAATGATTTCAAATTCGCTGTCATGCAGCTCCTTGTGGCGTATATTTTTATTGCACAGACAGCACTCACCCGCATGGTAGGTTACAGTTTCATTTTCAATCTGCAGATGAAGCTCGCCCTCCAGTACGATGGTCAGTTCATAAAAATCGTGGGAATGGAGAGTACGGGTTCCGGCAAGATCCAGCCTGCTTGTGGAGGAGAAAAAATAATTCTTATTGCTTTCCGTAAACTCCAGGGAATTCAGCTCGCCGCGTTTATGGTCGGTTGACTCATGTATGATCATATAGGGCATTCCGATTTCCACAAATTCCGAGGTATAGCTGCCCAGGTTATGAAAGGTAAGAAAGGTTTTGGGGATCCCCAATTTTTTCAGAAAGCCCTCCTGAGATAATTTTCCGCCTGTATCTCTGAATGGTTTGATTTTTTTCATTATATTCCCCTTCCGGCTTCCAAAGGTAGTGTCAAGTTTCACTACCGTTTTTTATTGTTAAACCTTGATTTTATGGGAGTTTGCAATAAAAAGAGCATTGACCTCCCTTTTATGGTATAATGTCACTCGCCAAAACAACCTTATACGAAAGGAGCCAATGCTCATGGACATTATACTTTATTTACTTACCTTCGTTCAATACCAACAGCG
>NZ_VUMI01000069.1 GCF_009696275.1 Eisenbergiella porci | reverse complement strand
GGGATAAGAGGAACAGGGAAAAGGGTAAGTTCAGTTATAAAGACATCAAAAACGTATATGTCATAGTGCTTTTTGAGAAAAGCCCTGTGGAATTTCATTCTATGGAAAAGGAATATCTGCATAAATCGGACTGGAGCTTTGATACAGGGCTGGAGCTGAATTTATTACAGAATTTTATCTTTATTACGCTTGACATATTCCAAAAAAACATGGAAAATAAAAGTATAGAAAACGAACTGGAGGCGTGGCTGATGTTCTACAGTACGCAGGATCCGGAACGGATAATCGAGCTGATAAGTCAACACCCCGTTGTAAGCAACGGGGCATTTGACCCTCGCGGCAGTCGCCAAGTGGATGCACAAGTGCATCCGTTTGGCTCGTTGCTCGCGGAAATAAATACCCGATGTTCAGACAGATGTATAGGGACGTATATGAGGTCTGCCGGAATATGGAGAAGGTGATGGGAATGTTTTCGGAAGAGCTAAGAGAGATGGATCGGAATACAGTGCAGTATATGATTGACGAGATGCAGGCGACGATAGATGCACAGTCCGCTGCGTTGGAAGAAGAGAAGAAGAGGCGTGAGGAAGAGAAGAAAAAGTACGAGGAAGAAATGCAGGAGCTGATTGCTGCCCAGACTGCTGCGCTTGATAAGGCCATGAAGCGGATAGAAGAACTGGAAAGAAAGAACGGTTCTGAATCCGCAAAATAAGCTGCCGCAGTGTGTGGTGGAAGCTGATGTTTCCCGCTGTAGTACTGTGTAGCGTTAAACTCAAAAGAGCGCAGACAGAAACCACGTGCCGATAATCCTCGCTTGAAAAAACTATAAAGAGTAGCATCCGGACGCTGCATGATTTGCGGGTAGGGATGCTATTTCTTTTTGCCATTTCGTTTCCCTGGATATAACGGAACTGCAGGAACTGTGAAGATAATGAACAGTTAAAATACATGAAAGACACCCCTGGATGGAAAAGCAGGTTTCATTGACTTTATCCCGTAAAATAGGTATAATAAAGCCGGCAAACAGCATGGCTGCGGGGAGGTTTACGGTGTCCGGCCGTAAGAGGCGAAGGAAATGTCAAAGAGGGGTACTGTGCGGCATTTACGACAGGTTCGTAGGTGTTTGAAATGCTGAAAATAAAGTTTATGACCGGGCAGAACAGGGGTTTATATGGAGAAGAATTATGATGTGATTATTATCGGAGCCGGGCCGGGAGGTATTTTCTGCGCTTATGAGCTGCTGGAGAAGAATAAGGATTTGAAGGTACTGATGGTGGAGAAGGGACGGCCGATTGAAAAAAGGACGTGTCCTAAGAGGAAGACCAAGGTCTGCGTGGGCTGTAAGCCCTGTTCCATTACAACGGGATTTGCAGGAGCGGGGGCTTTTTCGGACGGAAAGCTTTCCCTGTCGCCTGATGTGGGCGGGAACCTGCCGGAGATTCTGGGATATGAGGAAACAAAGGCTCTGATTCATGAGTCGGATGATATTTATCTGAAGTTTGGCGCGGATACGCGTGTGTATGGTATAGATAAGGAAAAGGAGATCCGGGAAATCCGCAGGGAGGCCATCAATGCAAACCTGAAGCTGGTGGAGTGCCCTATCCGTCATCTGGGGACGGAAGAGGGGTATAAGATTTACTCCCGTCTGCAGGAGGCGCTGGCTGAAAAGGGCGTGGAAATGCTTTTTAATACCATGGTTTCTGAGATTCTTGTGGAAAACGGCCATGTAAGGGGCGTGGTCACGGACAAAGGGGATACCTTCCTGTCGGATGAGGTAGTATCTGCGGTAGGGCGTGAGGGAGCCGACTGGTTCAAGGATAAATGCGCGCAGATCGGAATAGAGACAACGCCGGGTACGGTGGATATCGGCGTGCGTGTGGAGGTGCGTGACGAGGTCATGCAGTTCCTGAATGAGAATCTGTATGAAGCGAAGCTGATTTTCTATACGCCTACCTTTGATGATAAGGTGCGTACCTTCTGTACGAATCCTTCGGGAGAGGTGGCGACGGAATATTATGAGGGCGGGCTTGCCGTGGTGAATGGTCATGCCTATAAATCCCAGGATTATAAAACGAGTAATACGAATTTTGCATTGCTTGTGTCCAAAAATTTCACCAAACCGTTCAGCACACCGATTGAGTATGGACGTAAAATTGCAGAACTTTCCAACATGCTCTGCGGCGGTAAGATTCTTGTGCAGACCTTCGGTGATTTTAAAAGGGGCAGAAGGACGACGGAGGAGAGACTGTGCCGGAACAACCTGATCCCCACGTTAAAGGATGCAGTGCCCGGCGATCTGTCTCTGGTATTCCCTCACAGGATCATGGTGGATATCGCGGAGATGATTGAGGCGCTGGATAAGGTGACTCCGGGTATCGCCAGTGACGAAACCCTGCTTTATGGCGTAGAGGTGAAATTCTACTCCAACAAGGTGGTAGTGAATAAGGATTTTGAAACGAGCATCAAGGGGCTTCGCGCCATCGGAGACGGCGCCGGGGTGACCAGAGGGCTTCAGCAGGCTTCCGCCAACGGCCTGAGTGTGGCGAGAAGCATTATTAAAAGCATGGGAAAGTGAGAATGAAAAAAACAGCAATGAGGCTGGCGGGCTGCCTTCTGGCATCCTGCCTGCTGCTGCCGCTGAATGCCTGCAGCAGCGCGGAACCGGTAAAAATCGTACTTACCACCGGTTTTAATAAAAATGAAATATTCCGTCTGGAGGACACCTCCTGTACCCTTCCTGAGCTTATGGTATATCTGACCACTGAGCAGAATACCTATGAGTCGGTATACGGCAGGGAAATATGGGAGACAAAGTCTGAGGGGGCAGGTCTGGAAGAGCGGCTGAAGGACAAGGTTCTGGCGGAGATTTCCCAGATCAAGGCCATGACGCTTCTGGCTGCCCGCAGGGAAATTGTGCTTTCTCCGGAAGAGGAGGAGTTGGCTGTGCAGGCCGCCGACGAGTATTATGAGTCCCTGAATGAAACGGAGCGCAGTGCCATGGGGGTTACGAACCAGCTGATTGAGGGGATGTACCGTGATTATGCTCTGGCGGACAAGGTGTACCGTCAGATTATCAGCGACATTAATCCGGAAATCAGCGATGACGAGGCCAGAAATATCACGGTGCAGCATATCCTGATCAAAACGGTTACGGAAAATGCGGATGGTACAATTTCTGCTTTTTCGGACGCGGAAAAGGCAAAATGCTACCGCAGGGCCCAGGAGGTGCTGGCTGCGGCGTCGGAGGGAGAGGCCTTCGAAGCACTTATTGAAAAATACAGCGACGATCCCCAGGGAACGATATCCTTCGGCAAGGGCGAACGGGAAATGGCCTTTGAAACCGCCGCTTTTAATCTGGGGACGGATGAAATCAGCGGGATTGTGGAGACTGCGGAGGGGTATGAGATCATCAAGTGCATTAATACCTTCAACCGGGAGGAAACGGACCGGAACAAGCTGAAAATCGTGGAAAAGCGCAAGGATGAGGTTTTCGGGCAGGAATACGACAGCTTTGTGAACTCCCTGGCGAAGAATCTGAACGAGCCGCTGTGGGATTCTGTAAACATGATTCATGACGACGCGGTGACTACAAGCAGTTTTTTTGAAGTTTATAAAAAATATTTTTCGCAGCCGTAGTTTCCGGCTGTATAAGGAAAGGAAGCAGGACAGGGATGAATACGTTTGAATATGTGGTGGTGAGTCTGGACAGCGATTATGCCAATCTGAAAAGGACGGACGAGGAATCTGATGAAATTAAGCTGGTAGCCAGGGCGCTTCTGCCGCCGGAAACGGATGAAGGGACCAGGCTTAAATATGAATTTCTGCAGTACTCCATAATTGCCTGACAGTGATTGGAGCTCTGCTGCAAAGGCTTGTGACTGTCCCTGGGATTGTTAAATAAAGGAGAGTGTAAAATAAAGTGTGCAGGCGATTGATTGCCTGCACACTTTATTTTATGATATTTGCGCCTGTAAGCCTAAGCCTTCTGTTCTGTAAAAATATCACGGATACGCATCTGAAGCTTTTCCAGGTCGTCCGCATCAGGATGGGACAGCGCCTGGCTGAAATTAGCGAGGAAGGCGGCGGCCCTTTCATTGTCAGGAGCTTTTTCCAGCATGGCTTCGTAGCGCTCTTTTACGGCAGCAGGCATTTTCCCCTGGCACATGTAGGTTCCAAGGAGCGTATTGTCATCAGGAAGCTGTGCGCTTACATTTTCAAGAATCCGGGAAAAGTAGGCATCGCTTCCTCCAAAGCCCGCGGTTCCGAAAAGAAAGACCTTTTTATGATGGATTCCCTGAAGGAATGCGGTCATTTTTTCATCGCAGCTACCTTTATCGGTCCAGAAGCCTGCCAGCAAATACGGGGCTTCCTGCCAGCCGGAAGCCTCTCCTGCCAGCATTAGTTCATCAAGGCTGCCGGAATAAATACAGTCCTCCGGAGGAAGCGCGGCCAGGACGGCCTGTGCCAGCTGTGCGGTGTTGCCTGTGCGGCTGCTGAATACAACGGAATATTTCATGATTCTTTCCTTTCTGCCGGAGCGGTTTCCCATATGCTCTTATACGCCATTGTGATGCGTTGACGTTTAAAACGCAATGTTTTTACAGGCATTTTTTCCAGCGGGCAACGAGCAAGGCAGCCATGCCTGCATGGATATCCGGCGACTGCGGCGGGGCAAATGCCTGTAGCTCTGCGGCGCTGCAAGCTTATACTCTGTTACTTGCAGCAGGGTATTTGACCGTCATAAATACAGTGGACACCCCGGTGCTGCTGTATGCCGCCCAGGCATTCCTGATTACAGCGGATACAGTAGTGGATGGAATCCTCCCTGCCTTCCCGCACCTTTTTCACCCAATCCGGATCTGCGATGAGCTGGCGGCTCATGGCGGCGCAGTCGATCCTGTGCTTCTGAAGCTGTTCTTCGATAAAAGAAGGATGGACCAGGCCGCCCACGCCGCAGAGGGGTAGTGCGGTCAGCCCGCGCAGCGCATCACAGAAATCCAGGAAGCAGCCTTCTTGGCTGAAAAAAGGATGGCTGGCCGGCGGAATGGTGTCGGTAAGAGCGCCGTGGTTGGCCAGTGTAACATGGAAGCTGGTTACGCCTGCCTGTTCAAGGAGAGGTACAAATATGGGAAGCTCCTCCTGCAGGATGCCGGCGTTTCCATAATGCGGGTTTTCTCTGCGCACGGCCAGTTTAAAATCTATGGGAAATTGGGGGAGTGCACTGCGGATGGCGGAAACGCATTCCACTGCAAAGCGCGCCCGGTTTTCCGGTGAACCGCCGTAGGAATCCTGGCGTTTGTTGTAGAGGGAGGAGCTGAAGCTGCCGCACATCCTGTCGCCATGGACCTCGACCATATCAAAGCCAAGCTTTTTGGCTTCCAGGGCGGCGGAACCGAAGGAGGAGGTGATCCTGCGGATTTTTTCCGGAGGGAGCGAGGTAATGTAAGGGGATATTTGATCATTCAACAGACGGCGCAGTTCCCCGTGGGAAATTTGTTTTGTAAGGATACCGGGAAGAAAACGCAGCATGCCCTTCCAGTCGGAGTCCGACTGATGCAGCTGGGCGCAAATCAGGCAGCCATGTTCATGGGCTGCGGCTGTCAGCCTGCGGTAGTAAGCGGCCCCTTTGCGGGTAAAAAGAGAATGGAAGCCCCTTTTTCCCACGGGAACATCCCCTATGATGATCATGGAACAGCCGCCGGCGGCAATGGCTTCCATTTTTGCAAGAAGTTCATCCTCTTTCAGCCCCATGGAGGTAGGGGCGAAGATGATCCGGTTTTTCAGGGTCAGCCCGCCCAGTGTGACAGGGCTGTTTATGGTTTCATACATGGTGGTTCCTTCCTTTCCCCGGGCAGGATTCTGCGCAGCAGGGCAAGCAGCTGTGTGTGCTCTTCCTGAGTCAGGCCCCGGACAGCCTCCGCCTCCCAGCGGTCAAACAAATCATGGCTTAAGTCAAAGGCATCCTGTCCCTTGTCCGTCAGCTCTAAAATGCATGAACGCTTATCCGCAGGATTTGCCTGGCGGAGGATAAAGCCTGTTTCCTCCAGACGGGTAAGGGAACGGGTGGAATGGCCGGCATCCATTTGGAGGGAACGGCTCAGCTCGCCGGGGGAACAGCCGGGATGCTTTCCTATATACAGAATAAAATACAACAGTCCCTGGGAAAGTCCCTGCTCGGACAGCTTCTGTCCGCAATATTCGGTAAAATCCTTCCGCAGGAGGGAAATATAGTGAGGTAAAGAAGGATGCATGGACAGGACTCCTTTTTTAGTTGGTATAATTTAATTGACAAAGTCAAATATATACTGCTTGTTTGACTTTGTCAACTAAATTAAATTTGTATAATATATTAGTTTTACGAAAACTGTTCAGTACGCCCACAGTTGCAGTTTTACAATATAACAGTAACGGTTCAAATTTATCAGAACTGATATTCAAATATTTGCAGCTTGTTCGGACAAAGGGAAAGCAGAAAAAAGCGGAGTTTATTTTTTCTTTATATATTTTTCATACTTTTGTTAGCACTCAACTAAATTGAGTGCTAATTTTCTATTGACATTTTTTAAAGATCGAAGTACACTTATTCCTAGAGCAAAACCGGACAAAAGAAAAAAGTCCGTGGAAAAAAAGAAAGGAATGTGATGAATTATGGCAGAAAAACATGGCAGCTTGTCCATTAACAGCGAGAACATTTTCCCTATTATTAAGAAATGGCTGTATTCTGACCACGATATTTTTTACAGGGAACTGATTTCCAACGGCTGCGACGCTATTACGAAATTAAAGAAGCTGGATGTGATGGGAGAGTATTCCTTACCGGACGGCTATAAGCCGGAAATCCAGGTTATCGTGAATCCGGAAGAGAAAACCCTGAAATTTATTGATAATGGTATTGGTATGACAGCGGATGAGGTGGAGGAATACATCAACCAGATCGCCTTCTCCGGCGCAACCGATTTTATTGAAAAGTATAAGGACAAATCTGACGACAATCAGATCATCGGCCATTTCGGACTGGGCTTCTATTCCGCATTTATGGTTGCCGATGAAGTTCACATTGATACGCTTTCCTATAAGGAAGGCGCAGCTCCGGTACACTGGGAATGTGACGGCGGTACGGAATTTGAGATGGAGGACGGCACCTGGGACAAGGTGGGAACACAGATTACGCTGTTCCTGAACGAGGACTGCCTCCAGTTCTGCAACGAATACAAGGCGCAGGAGGTTGTTAAGAAGTACTGCTCCTTCATGCCGGTAGAGATTTTCCTTTCCAGGGAAAACACGCCGGAGACCCAGACCATCGATGAAGCTGAGAAGCTGGATACGGATGAGGTTCTGGAAACCATCCAGCCTGAGAAGAAAGAGGATGCCAAGGAAGGCGAAGAAGCGCAGGAGAAGCCTGTCAGGCTGAAAATCAAGAAGCGTCCCGTTGTAATGAATGATATCCATCCTCTCTGGACCAAGAATCCCAGCGAGTGTACGAAGGATGATTATATTGAATTTTACCGCAAGGTTTTCCAGGATTACAAGGAGCCGCTGTTCTGGATCCATCTGAACATGGACTATCCGTTTAATCTGAAGGGAATCCTGTATTTCCCCAAGATCAACATGGAATATGAGTCCATCGAGGGAACCATCAAGCTTTACAATAACCAGGTATTTATTGCCGATAATATCAAAGAGGTAATCCCGGAATTCCTGATGCTCTTAAAGGGCGTCATCGACTGTCCTGATCTGCCGCTGAACGTTTCCAGAAGCGCGCTGCAGAACGACGGCTTCGTGAAGAAGATTTCCGATTACATCACCAAGAAGGTTGCCGACAAGCTGTCCGGCATGTGCAAGACCGACAGGGAAGAATATGAGAAATACTGGGATGACATCAGTCCCTTCGTTAAATTCGGCTGCCTGAAGGATGACAAGTTCTGCGAGAAGATGACGGATTATATCCTTTTCAAGAACCTGGACGGCAAATACATGACGCTGCCTGACTGTCTGGAGGTCAACAAGGTTGATCCGGATGAAAAGGAAGAAGGCGACAGCGCTGTTGATGAAAACGGCGAAAAGGTAGAGGCAGAGGTTGTTGACGAAGCAGCTGCCGGGGAAGAAGCAGGAGAAGGCGCAGAAGAGGAAAAGAAGGAAAAGACCATCTACTACGCAACCGACCTGAAGGTGCAGAGCCAGTACGTGAACATGTTCAAGCAGGCTAAGATGGATGCTGTCGTGCTGCCTGACCAGATTGACCAGCCCTTCATCAATCAGCTGGAAATGAAGAATGAAGGCATCAAATTCCAGAGAATCGATGCGGATTTGACGGATACCTTCAAGGCAAAGACCTCCAAGAAGACCCAGGAAGAGCTGAACGCCCAGTCCGAGGAGCTTCAGAAGCTGGTCCGCAAGGCGCTTAAGAATGACAAGCTGACCGTAAAGGTTGAGAAGCTGAAAAATAAAAAGGTTTCTTCCGTCCTCACCATTTCTGAAGAGAGCAGAAGAATGCAGGATATGATGAAAATGTATGCCATGAACGGCATGGATATGGGAATGTTCGGCGGCGAGGGCGAAACCCTGGTGCTCAACGTAAGCCATCCCCTTGTTGAGTATGTGATTGCGCATAAGGACGACAAGGACAATAAGAATGAAGCACTGATTTGCGAACAGCTTTACGATCTTGCCAAGCTGCAGCAGGGACCGCTGGATGCGGAGGCTATGACCAAGTTCGTTAACCGTTCCAACGATATTATGGTTGCATTGACCAAATAAGCTTCCTGTGATGCAAAAGCCGGGATGCACAGAAGTGTCCGCTGAAAACGGCGGAACCTGAAAAAGTATTGCCGGATAAGAAAATATGGAATGAAAAAGGTTACTGGTCACGGAGTGAACAGTAACCTTTTTCAGCTTTATCAGCGTTCATTTTAGCTGGGAGGAGCCTCTGTTTTTTTGCTCATCTCATTTACACCAGAAAACCAAGCAGGAAAAAAAGCAGGGAAAAGACGGCAAAAAGCAGGAACCTGGAAAAGGAGCGTTCCACTATCATGTCAGGAAAATGGACGGCATAGCGGATTTTTACCTGATCTCCCACCTGGGTTCCGGCAGGGACCGGAATTTCATTTCCGGAAAAATAATTCCGGCCTTCCACGGAATAGGTAACAAATGCCATGAGAGGTAAGGCCTTCTTTTTTCCAGGGCCCGCAGCCTTCCGCCGGGATAAATCCTCCGGTTTGGCGGGACGTACTTTGGTCACCACGGCGGCAGTGCGGCGGGAACGGGGCAGAACCACTGTCAGGCGGAGGATTTCCGTCAGTGTCATAAAAAACATCAGGATGCCTGCAATATAACAAAGCTGGTTGAACGGGTATTTCATTGGTATACTTCCTTTCACATGTGAGGCGCACAGAAGTGAGAGCGCCTTTGGATACTCCGCATCCTTCAGGAAAATCTGTTCATAAGCGAGGAACTCGCTGTAAACGGAAGCCACAATTAAAATGAGCAGGCCGGTTCCCTTCTGCAGGGAAAAATCCGGCAGCCGCCAATAATAGAAAAAGGGGAGCACCAGTGTAAAAACAGGAATAAAGCAAAGATAGTTACCCATGAGGAACAGGTCTTTTTTTATCAGAGATATATGTGCTTTCGTCTAATTCACAGCCCCCTTTCCGTAATTTCCTGTGACAGGACGCACTGGTTTTCAAAAGAATCCGGCCGGCCTTCGCACAGGGCAATCATGATGTCATCCACGCAAGCACGGTCAAACAGTGCTTCCGGAAAAAGCTGTCTTGCTTTCTCCGGCTGATCGGTGACTGCTGTGAAGCCGAAATCGGTAATCCGCAGACAGCGCAGAAAGGTTTCCTTTTCCGGTGTCAGTGAGGCACGGTCACCTTTGACCAGGCGCCAGCTGTCCAGAAGCGCGTCCTTATCCTCCTCCAGCAGAATTTTTCCATGATCGATAAAAATAATATTGTCTGCGCATTTATCCAAATCGGAGGTGATATGTGTGGAAAAAAGCACGCCGCGTGAGATTATTAACTTCTATGATATTTTTCATGGCAGACAGCTCCTTTCACAGGATGGAGGAACGTAAAGCACCGTCCGGCAGGGCCGGTCGAAGATGGAAAATATGGTTTGTCAGGTATTTTTAAAATCATCATAAAGAATATCGAGCATGGCGTGCAGCTCATCCCGGGGGATGTGCAGCCCGCGTGCGGATTCAAGGGCGTCCTGCATTTTCTGCTCCACCACACGGCGTCTGGCATCCCGGAGCAGCTCCGCATTGGCGGCGGAAACAAAGGTGCCGACTCCTACCTGCTGCACAAGGAAGCCTTCCTGCTCCAGTTCATCGTAAACGCGGCGGATCGTGAGGACGCTGACTCCCAGGTCATTGGCAAAGCGGCGTATGGAGGGCATGCTGTCCCCGTCCTTCAGATCTCCCTGCAGGATGTCGTCCTTCAGCTGATCCTTAATCTGCTGGTAGAGCGGCAGGTCGGAGCTGTTGGAAATCAATATTTTCATCGTGAGAACCTTTCTGAAATATAGTGTGTATTAACTTAATACACACTATATACTTTGTAGAGGGGATTGTCAATAGGAATACAGGGCATTATGGTACTTGACTTTTTCCGCCTGCAGGCTTAATCTGAAATTACCTGTAATACAGGTATACAAGACATACGGAATACAAGGATAAAAAGGGGGTTGCTATGGCAATACGCAGTGAAAAGGAACGTTTTGGCTGGGCGCAGTTTGATGCGCTGCAGTTGGGTAGCGGCTGGGATGAGGAGGACATCGGAAAACCGCAGATTCTAGTGGAGGACGCTTATGGGGACAGCCATCCCGGGAGCGTACATCTGGCAGGCCTGAGCACACAGGCGGTGTATGGGGTATATGAAAAGGGCGGGCATCCGGCGCAGTTCCATGTGACGGATATTTGCGACGGCTGTGCGCAGGGACACGACGGGATGAATCTGGTGCTGGCGTCAAGGGAAGTGATCTGCGATATGATCGAGATGCATGCCGGGTTTGTGCCCTGGGACGGGATGCTGCTTTCCTCTTCCTGTGACAAATCCATACCGGCGCATCTGAAGGCGGCGGCCAGAGTCAATATTCCCGCTATTTTTATTCCGGGCGGCAGCATGCGGCCCGGGCCGAACCAGACCACCTCTCTTGTGGCGGGCGATATTTCTTTGAGACAGAAGAGGAAAAATGAGATTACGCCGGATGAAATCCGTGATTATAAGCTGACAGGCTGTCCCTCCGCCGGCGCATGTACCTTCATGGGGACGGCGAGCACCATGCAGTGCATGGCGGAGGCGCTGGGGCTTGCGCTGCCCGGCAGCGCCCTGGCGCCGGCCACCATGCGGGATATCCTTTCCATGGCAAGGAGGGCGGGGCGGAAAATCATGGAGCTTGTGGAAAAAGATATCCGGCCGGATAAAATACTGACGCCTGCGGCATTCCGCAACGCCATCGTCATCCACAGCGCCATAGGAGGCTCCACCAATGCGCTGCTTCATTTGCCGGCCATCGCCGGGGAACTGGGAATCGAACTGGATCCCGAGCTGTTTAATGAGATAAACCGGACGATTCCCCACATAGGCAATATCAATCCCAGCGGCCGGCACCTTACCGAAGCCTTCTGGTTTGCCGGAGGAATCCCCAGAGTCCAGCTGCTTCTGGAAAAATACCTGGATCTGGATGTACTGACCGTAACCGGAAGGACGCTGGGGGAAAATCTGGAGGAAATACAAAAAGAGCATTTCCTGGAAAGAGGGGAAGGCTATCTGCATAACTATGGGCTTGATATAGAGGAGGTAATATTTCCTTTGGAGCAGGCGGAGGAGACAGGTTCCATCGCTGTGCTGAAGGGCAGCCTGGCGCCGGAGGGCGCGGTAGTCAAATATTCCGCCTGTGAAAAAAGCATGCGCTCCCATGTTGGAAAGGCCGTGGTTTTCGACTGTGAAGAGGATGCCCACGACGCAGTGGTGGAAGGAAAAATCAATCCGGGAGAGATCCTGGTTATCCGTTACGAAGGCCCGCGGGGCAGCGGCATGCCGGAAATGCTGATGACCACGGAGGCAATCTGCTGTGACCACAGGCTGAACGGCAGGGTTTCCCTGATAACGGACGGCCGTTTTTCCGGAGCCACAAGAGGCGCGGCCATCGGCCATGTTTCTCCCGAGGCGGCCTGCGGCGGGCCGATTGCCTACATAGAAACAGGGGATCTTCTGGCCTATGATATTGAGAAAAAGACGATAGATATTGTGGGGATCGTGGGAGAACGTATGGAGGCGGACGCCGTCCAGGCAATCCTGGGCGAAAGAAGGAACAGCCGGCCGCTGAAAAAGAAAAGCTATAAGGGCGTACTGAAAAGATATACCCAGGCTGCGGCCTCGGCAATGAAGGGCGCGGGTTACTGAAACTGATTGTGCGCCTTGTTTAAAGACAGGAGAAGCCCGGAGGTATTCTTCAAACAACGGATTAATGAAAATCGCAGGCAGAACTGCGATATACAGGAGGTAAAGATGAAAGCACGTTATATCACACCGGCAGTCACAGTTATGGGGAAGGATGGAACCATCGATTTTGAGGGCTGCGGAAAGGTTTATGAACATTTGATCAAAGGAGGCGTGGACGGTATTCTGCTTCTGGGCAGCATCGGGGAATTTTTTGCGCTGACTATGGAACAGAAAAAAGAACTGATACGGTTTGCAGTGGACAAAATAGCGCACAGAACACAGCTGATTGTGGGGTCGACAAGCATGGTTTTTGAGGAACTGCTTGCGCTGTCCCGTTTTGCCGGGGAAGAAGGCGCGGATGCAATCATCCTCCTGCCGCCTTATTATTTCCCGCTGAGCTCTGAAGGGCTGGAAACGTATTATGCCAGGATTGCGGAGGCGCTTCCGGAGCAGTCCATCTACCTGTATAATTTCCCGGATCGCACCGGCTATGACCTGACGCCGGAAATCACGCTGCGGCTGGTGAGAAAGTACAGGAATATTGTGGGCTATAAGGACACCCAGGCCGGAATGGATCATACGAGAGAGCTGATAAAGCTGGTGAAGGGGGAGTTCCCCGCGTTTGAAGTTTATTCAGGGTTTGACGACAATTTTGCCCATAATGTGCTGGCGGGAGGCGACGGCTGCATTGCAGGGCTGTCCAACCTGGTTCCCAGACTGTGCCACGCATGGACGGAGGCTTTTGCCAGGGAGGATCTGGCTGAGGCTGCAGCGATTCAGCAGAAAATTGATCTGCTTATGGAAATTTACCAGGTGGGGACGCCTTTTATTCCCTATATTAAAGAAGCGATGGCAATCAAGGGAATTATCGGCAGCGCCGCCTCTTCCCTGCCTTTCCCGGAAGCGGATCCGGGGGATTCGGAAAAAATACGCGGGATTCTTAAAAAAGCCGGGCTGCTGTAAGGAAAGGGACTGCTATGGCAATTTATAAAATCAGCAGGGAAAACATAAGCGATCAGGTTTTTGGCCAGATGAAGGAGCTGATTCTGAAGGGAGAATGGAAGCCGGGGGAAAAAATCCCCTCGGAAAATGAACTGGCCCAGCAGTTCGGGGTCAGCCGCGTGACGGTGCGCAATGCCCTGCAGAAGCTGTCTGCGCTGGAGCTTTTAGAGACCCGGTTCGGAGAGGGCTCCTTCGTGCGCAGCCCGGATGCGGCTGCCATGCTGAGCCCTCTGGTTTCAGCGGCCTATATCAATGATAAGGGGCTGGAGGAAATACTGCAGCTTCGCAGCATGATCGAAGGGCCGGTCTGTAAAGAGGCATGCAGACGGGCGGACGATGCAGGGAAAGCGGAGCTGGCGGATATTTTCCGGAGAATGCGCCAGGCCAGGGATTATCTTCCCGAGTTTGCCCGGCTGGATTACGAATTCCATCTGAAAATAGCCCAGCTGGCCGGGAATTCCGTAATCATACGCATTTATGGCATTTTAAATGAGGTGATGAAAAGTGCGTTTGACCAAATCGTCCAGAAGCGGGGAAACCAGGCCGGGCTGTTTTATCATGAGAAGATTCTGGCAGCTTTCGAAGCGGGGAATGCGGAAGAAGCCGGAAAAGTGATGGATGAGCATATGAAGGATCTGTATGAAAGCTATCGGTGACGGGATATATGAAGCTTAAATGAAATACACGCTTTTTGACTTTAAAAGGTTGAAAGGCGTGTATTTTGATTAAGAAAGCCCAAAAAGTGCCGGTAAGATTAGAAACACGGCCAATAATGATAAATGCTTTTCAAAAGGAACAGGGGCCAATTGCAGAAAGGCATTTTATTTTTATAAATAAAATAGTAATTATTATTATTACTGTAACTTGGTCACAGAATAATAAGCCGGAAGCTGATATATTATTATCATGACGAGAAGGACAAGCATAGGTGATAAAAAGAAGGAGGTAAAGGCGTGAAAAAGTATGTATGTACGGTCTGTGGTTACATTTACGACGAAGCGGCGGGATATCCTGCCGGAGGAATCGCACCCGGCACTACGTGGGAGGCAGTGCCGGAGGGCTGGGTCTGCCCTGTGTGCGGCGCCGGAAAGTCAGAATTCAGGGAACAGGCGGGCGCTGTGAATAAGCCTGAACCAGAAAAGAAGGAAACGGCTCAAACAGCTGCAGGGGAGGCGTATAAAGTCCCGATTTTGTCCGGGAATGCGGAGAAGATGGGGAATGACGGGGAAGAAAGGGAAGAGCTTCGGGAGCTGACAGCAGGAGAGCTTTCCGCTCTTTGTTCCAATCTGGCCCGCGGCAGCGAGAAGCAATATTTATCAGAAGAAACAGCCTTGTTTATGCAGCTGGCCGATTATTTTAAAAATATCACTCCGGAAGAACCGGAGGCGGATGTAAGCAGACTGCTTTCCATGCTGCAGGAGGATTTGGAATCGGGTTATCCTGCCGCGAACGAAGCAGCGGGAGTAAAACCGGACAGAGGCGCGCTGCGTGCCCTGGTCTGGGGAGAAAAGGTCAGCAGGATCGTAAATTCCATTTTACAGAGGTATGAAAAGGAAGGGGATGCGCTGCTGGAGCACACAAATATTTATGTTTGTGATATCTGTGGTTTTATTTACATAGGCGATACGCCTCCTGCGCTTTGTCCCGTATGTAAGGTGCCAGGCTGGAAAATGACAAAGGTGGAAAGGGGGCAGGCAGGATGAAGAAGATTGCGGTAAGAAACATCCGTTTATGTACGAAGGACTGTCTGTGTCTGTATGTGTGTCCCACTGGGGCTGCGGATACGGAGAACAGTATTATTGATGTGAATAAATGTATCGGGTGCGGCATCTGTGCACAAAGCTGCCCGTCCGGCGCAATTTCCATGGTTCCCACGGAATACCCGCCCCAGCAGCCCAAGGAAAAAAATGTGGCTGATGCCCTGTATGCGCTGTTGAAAAGCAAGACCGTCCAGGAGAGGATTGCCCGGCAGCTTGCGGAAAATGGGGACTCACCGGTATTAAAACAGCTGGCGGAAGCCATAGCAAAATCGAACCGGCTCATGGCCGAGGATATTTTGCGGGAAGCCGGCTATATGCTGCCACAGAGCGGCAATACCCACAGCCTGCTGCAGTCGCTTCTTAATAACCCTCCTGGGGAGGAGTTCCCGAAGGAAGCTGCCGAAAGGCTGCTTGAACTGCTGCCTGATAACGACAGGGAGAAACAGGAGGAAAAGGAAGAAAAAATAGAAAAATGGCGCTGTACTGTATGCGGATATATTCACGAAGGGCCTTTGCCGGAGGGCTTTACCTGCCCACGCTGTAAACAGCCAGCCTCCGTATTTATAAAAGTGTGAAAAAAGAATTGTTGAAGGGAAACGGCGGCGGTATGAAAAAAGCATGCCGCCGCTCTGTTAATTACAGCCATGGCTGCTCACGCATTGTTCTTTGAAATAAGAAGCATCATAAAATATCAGGTAACCTATTTCTACAGGCTATGGTATAATGGCAGGTATGATAACAAAAACGGAGGAATACGGCATGGGAGAAATTATAGCGAGGCGGCAGTTCGATCCTCTTTATATCTGGCTGGATATTATTTTCCTGTTGATTTTCATGGGGCTTTTGCTTTATAAAAAGAAGTTTACGACGGTGGTGGTGGGGCTGATTTTCGGACTGGTTTATATGGCGGTGGATTATGGGATTTTCCACCTGCTGTGCCATGCGCGTTCCATTGAAAACGGCTACAGCCTTTTCTGGGTTCTGCTGTGGATGTCAATGAGCTTTGGTTTTACCAATTTTACATGGATATGGCTGTGGCTTTCCAAGGATAAAAATCTGCTGGAATGGTCCGTGCTGCTGATTGGCTGGTGGATCTGCTGCCCTTTGATTTCCACGGCGTTCGGCGGGGCGCAGCAGCCGGTAATCATCCAGCGGACAACGGGAGCCTACCACGGCTATATGGCTGCCATTCTCATCGTGGGCTATCTGGGGCTTGTCATATGGAACATCACAAGAAAGGAAGCTGCGTTAAAAGCGCCTGTCCTCTGGTTGCTGGGCATCGGAATCCTGGCACAGTTCGGCTGGGAAGCGGGGCTTTTAATCGGCGGCGTTCGCAGCGCGGGATTTGAGACGCTGGAGGCAAAGCTGGCTACGCTTGTGGTGAATTCCCTGCTGGAAACCAATCTGGGAATGCCCTATATTTATATGATTTTCATCGCCTTTTCCGCAAAATTTTACGGAGCAGGGAAAACGGAGAAAGCCCTGCCTGACCTTTCAGGAACGTATCCGTGAGAGCAACAGGGAACGGGTATGGCGGGAGGATGGACGCGGCGAAACCATGTAGAGCCTGTCAGGACGGGACGGCGGAAAAAGAGGCCGGGAAGCAGGGACGCGGCGGCCGAAGCCCTGATGGGGTGAGGGCTGCAAATGATTTCAAAGAAAACCGGGAAAAAGTGAATATCTTCTATTGACAAGGGGAATACTGGAAACTATAATCATATCTAGTGAGAGAAATCACTGATTAATTTCATAGTCCTCGATAGCTCAATGGTAGAGCACTCGGCTGTTAACCGAGTTGTTGTAGGTTCGAGCCCTACTCGGGGAGTTGGTAAGCGGTTTGATAGACTTCTATCAGGCCGCTTTATAGGTTTGAGGTATTACACAAGGAAACATATAAAAGGAGTGAAGAGAGTATGGGCAAAATTAGTCAGCTTGAGCCAAAGGAAGTCTTTCATTTTTTTGAGGAAATCTGTCAGATACCTCACGGTTCGGGAAATGTGGAGCAAATAAGCGATTATCTTGTGGATTTTGCGAAGGCAAGGAATCTTGAGTATGTACAGGATGAACTGAAAAATGTGGTCATCATTAAGGAAGCTTCGGCAGGCTATGAATCGCAGGAGCCGCTCCTTCTACAGGGGCATATGGATATGGTTGCGGTGAAAAAGCCCGGCTGTACCAAGGATATGACAAAGGAAGGGCTGGATCTGGAGGTGGACGGAGATTATCTTCTGGCGCGGGACACCACGCTGGGAGGCGACGACGGAATCGCGGTGGCTTATGCGCTGGCTATTCTGGATTCCGACAGCTGCGAGCATCCCCGTCTGGAGGTTATCATAACCGTGGACGAGGAAACAGGCATGGAAGGGGCGAATGGAATTGATCTTTCCATGTGCAGGGGCCGCAGGATGCTGAACCTGGACAACGAAGAAGAAGGCGTGCTGCTTACCAGCTGTGCAGGCGGCGCGAGGGTTCACGGCAGGGTTAAAGTGGAGACACAGAAGCTGCAGGGCTATCGGTACCAGGTAGGCGTGGAAGGCCTGCTGGGAGGCCATTCTGGTGCGGAGATTGACAAAGGAAGGGCTAACGCCAATGCCATGCTGGGAAGGCTGATCCATTTTTGCAGGAAAAACGGAGATTTCCGTTTTATGGACATGGCCGGCGGCAGTGCGGACAATGCGATCCCTTCCGCTTCCCATGCACAGATTTTTGCCCGTGAGGAGGAGTGTGCGGCACTGGAGGAAAGCCTGAAGTCCTTTGAAGCGATTCTGAGCAGGGAATTTTCCGTTACGGATCCCAGTATTTCAATTACTGTAGCAGGAAAAGAACAGGGCGAATGGGAGGCTTTTACAAAGGAAAGCACTGAAAAAGCAGAAATGCTCCTTTTCATGATGCCCAATGGAATCCAGGCTATGAGCGCGAATATTAAAGGGCTGGTACAGACCTCGCTGAATCTGGGCATCCTGAAAATGGCGGATGGCGTTCTGGAACTGGATTATTCCGTCCGCAGCTCCGTCATGAGCGAAAAACAGATGATTATAGACAAGGTATGCCTGCTTCTGGAATCTCAGGGCGGCACCTATGAGATTTCCGGGGATTATCCGGCATGGGAATACCGTCAGGATTCCGCCCTTCGTGATAAAATGGTGGAAATCTATGAAGAGATGTATGGGAAAAAGCCCAGAATCGAAGCCATTCATGCCGGCCTGGAATGCGGCATCCTGGCGGGCAAGCTGCCTGGCCTGGATTGTGTGTCCATCGGTCCGGATATGAAGGATATCCATACGCCTGAGGAACGGCTGAGCATTTCTTCCACCAAACGGGTATGGGATTATGTGCTGGCAGTCCTGAAGAAAAAAGACAATTAAGGAGTTACAATACAAATGATTTTATTTCAATGTGATTACAATGAGGGCGCTCATCCGAAGGTGATGGAAAAAATGCTGGAAACCAATATGGAGCAGACTCCCGGTTACGGTGAGGATGCCCATTGCCGGCATGCGGCGGAGCTGATCAGAAAGGCCTGCGGTGACGATACTCTGGCGATACATTTCCTGGTAGGCGGCACACAGGCGAATATGACGGTTATAGATGCGGCTCTTCGCTCCCATCAGGGGGTGGTTTCCGCACAGAGCGGACATATCAATGTTCATGAAACCGGGGCGGTGGAATCACTGGGACATAAGGTGCTTTCTGTCCCGCACAAGGACGGCAAGCTGGATGCCGGCCAGGTGGAGCAGCTGTATCTTGCCCATATCAATGATGATTCCTTTGAGCATACGGTGCAGCCGAAAATGGTTTACATATCTAATCCTACGGAATATGGGACACTTTATAGCAGGAAGGAAATTGAGGATTTAAGCAGCGTCTGCAGAAAATACGGACTGTATCTGTTTATGGACGGAGCAAGGCTGGGCTACGGTCTGGCGGCGCCGGACAATGAACTGGATCTTCCCTTCCTTTCGCAGCATTGCGATGTTTTTTACATTGGAGGCACCAAGGTGGGCGCCCTGTTCGGGGAAGCGGTGGTGATAGCCAATGAAGAACTGAAAAAGGATTTCCGCTATTTTATCAAACAGAAGGGTGGAATGCTGGCAAAGGGCCGTCTGCTGGGAATCCAGTTTGAGACGCTGTTTGAGGATAATCTTTATATGGAAATTTCAAAGCATGCGATTCGCCTGGCCGAAAAGCTGCGCAGCGCGTTTCTGGAAAAAGGCTATCCTATGCTGGTGGAGAACAGGACAAATCAGATTTTCCCCATAATTCCGGATGCGGTTCTGGAAAAGCTGGGAGAAAAATATGGATATTGCTATCAGGAGCGTGTGGATGAAACTCACAGCGCGGTAAGATTCTGTACCAGTTGGGCTACTTTGGAAGAAAACGTAGATGAGCTGATAGAGGATTTAAAGAACTTCTGACAATCCGGACTGCGGCAGAGTTTTTCGGGAAGGGAGAGGATAACGCTCCCTTCTCTTTTTTTAATACAATTAAAGGAGAAATCATAATTTATAGTAGTTTTTTCGTAACAAATACAAATATATAGTTACTAAAAAGCCATTCTTAATCACAGTATCATAATAACGTACCTTAGGAAAAAACTGGAAATGGAGAATCGGAATGGCGGCAACACTTGTATTGGTTGAAATCGGAGAACGTTTGCGCAGGCAGAGAAAGAAACTGAAGATGACGCAGGAAGATACAGCGGAGCTTCTGGAAATGTCCACGACTTTTTATGGAGAGATTGAACGTGGAAATAAAAGGCTTTCCATAGAAAAAATTTTGCTGGTTTATGAGAGAATGGGACTGGATCCTACGTATCTTTTAACAGGAGAACTGACTTCTGATAAAACAGTGGTAGAGATTTTCAAGGATTGTCCCAAGGATAAGACACAGGTCCTGGAGCAGATTCTTGAAAATGTGACAAAATTGTATAAATAGTGCAGGCACTTACATGCGGCTGCGGACAGGGTGTTCTGTGTCTTCCAGGAAAAACGGGACAGGCAGAGGCGGGGGGATGGCCATATGTATGGCGCTTCAGGAAAGAAGACCATTTGACCTGAAAGAAGGTAATATGACGAAAGAGGATAGAGGGCCAATGGAGGATAGCAAAAAGTTTTTCGAAGAACTGTATAATGAAGAGTTCGATGAGATAGTAAGGTATGTCCGCCGAATGCTCACCGACAGCAACGCGGTTGAGGATGTTGCGCAGGAGACCTTCTATGAATTCTACAGAAAGAGGAAGGAACTGGTAAATCATCCGAATATCCGCGGTTGGCTCCGCATCACCGCCAAAAACAAGGTGATGAAGTGGGAGGAAAAACAGAGAAAGTACAGTCTTGATTTTGATTTCCTTCTGGATAATGCTACGTTGGGAAAAGGGAGCAGGGTGGATGATTTCAAGATGGTGGAGGCCTATTCCACTGTCGGTGAGATCCTGTCGGAGGAAGAGCTGGAGCTTCTCCGGTGCTATTATGAATATGGGTATACATCGCAGGAAATGGCGAAGAAGCTGGGGATTACCGAGAACTGTTTTAAGGTCAGGATTTTGAGAATGAAGCAGAAAATACGCGGCAGTATGCTTCTGCCGTTTTTATTCAGTGTCTGCAATCTTACATTTCAGCTGATTACTTCCATAGGAGACAAGTTATGACACAGGGAAAAGGGAAACGTGATGAAAAGTTAATTGAGGAACTGTATGAAAAGCTGTACTGGTACACCTATGAGGCCAGCGAGGAGGAATTTGACGATAAAGAGGTGGACGCTATCGTAAGGCTTCTTGATGTGCTTGATCCGAAGGAGGATGATCCGAAGTTTCCCTCGGATCCGGAGGCGGCGTTTGAGAGGTTTAAGAGCCGGTATGGGCTGGAGGAGGAGTTTGCGGAGGAGGACGTGGAAGCCGAAGAGGCGGCGTCCGGTAGCGGCATGGGTATGGCGGAGGCCTGCCTGGTTTTGATGCTGTCGGTGAATTTCGGGAGTTATGCTTTGAAGAAGTCGTTCTTTGAGATTGTAAGGCTGAGAAGCTTGTTGAAGCTAAGATTTTGAAGCCTAACTATTGGCCCAAAGATTATTGTTTAGAAGCTTTAGAAGTTTATTTTGGACGACTAGTACATCGAATAATTAATAACTGATACATTAGTAAGCGTTTGCTTCTTCTGCGGATATTTCATCAAGCTTATAAGTCCAATGATATACAACTGGTTCCTGATTGACCTCATCAAAGTATTTATAAATTTCCAGCCAGTTTAAGAACCGCCCGACCAGATCGGAGGAAAGGTTCTTCATGGTGATCTTTTCCGCTGGGATGGCTTCCTCTTTTTCACAAAAAAGAAGGAGGAGCTTAAAAGTATCTCTGTAGGATTTTATCGTGTTCCTGCTGACATTCTTCTGGACAGGAAGGTAATCAGACAGGAATGCTGTAAGGTGCATGGAGAAATCAGTCGGTTTCACGGGCAGTTCCCTCCATTTCCGGTATGATATCCTGATAGCACTTTTCCAACTTCACCCGGATGTCAGGAAAGACATCGGCCGTCCATCTGAGGTAATACCCTCCTACCCGATAATTGAAGCAAAAAGAAGCGGAGACTCTAAAAATTATAGCCGCCGCTTCATAGGCGCGTGGAAATATGTCTGCTGTACGACGGCTTTTTTTCTTTTGCCGTCGTCCGGCAGAATGCTATTCAATATTCAATTCAATACTTCCCGTGAAATCCTCACATTCAATACCAATATAATTTCCACCGTCGGGAAGTGTGATTGTATCGCTATATGTTCCGGTTGTTTCAATCCAAACAAATACTCTGTATCTGAAAAACTCTCATAGTCGGCTGTATAGCTTCCTGTATAATCGTCAATTCCTTTTTCTTTCGTGCCTTGTAAGGATGAATTTCCAGTAAGTGCTATGGAACCCGCAGACTGAACAATATTGTTATACTGATTGAGAACCTCGTCTTTCGTCCAGCCGGAAAGTATAGAAGCGCCCAACAAAATCAGGAATAATGATAGAACTATTTTCTTCACAGGTATCACCTTCCTTTCCTGCGTGCAGTCCGCTTTCCTTTTCCCTTGGTGTTTGTCTGTTTATGAGGTTTCATTTCTTTTTTCCTACTGGACATCAATAACAACAGCACAGCCCAGAGAACCATGATGCCAACCCCAATGACCGCCAGCAAAGGGTTTGGAGCTGTGGTTGTTCCGGCATATTCACTCATGTCAAATCCCACTAAAATTAGCGCAGCAGAAAATGGATAGATACTGGCAAGGATACCGCCTTTGAAGAACATCATGCTATATCCGAGGAAGAACGCCAGGATGGAACCGCCCAGATATGCCCCTCGAATCTGCCCAAAAATCAAGATTAGGGGCATACAGACCAGATAGGTCGTCTGAGCCGCCAACACAATCTGAGTACCGCTATGAAAAAGCACCTCCGCAGTCAGTCCCGACAAGCCAACCGTTAGTCCAGTGATTAGGGTAACGCCAACACTGTAGATTCCCAACAGAACTGCAAGCATACCGACCAAAAGAAGCTTAGCCCCCAACATTTTCGGCATAGAAACAGGAATTGTCATGATATTTTTCAGCGTATCATGGGTGGATTCTCTGTCAATGAGCCAGCCACCGATCATCACCAGTGAAATAGGGAGAAATATCTGGGTGTTGCCCCAGACAACATTCTCAAAAAGCGTTTGAAAATTATAGTTTGGATTTTGATATTCCGCTTCGATAATCAACTGGCTTCCATATTGAACCAAAGGACAGAGTGCAAGTGCCACCAGCCCCACCAGGAGGATCTGACATCGGCGTAGTTTCAGTAATTCCGATTTTAATAGATTCCACATAATCACACCCCCTTAAATTTCCTGACGCTGATAAACCTTCGCAATCAGCGCAAGAAATACAATGGCTTCCACAACAATCACGCCGAACACCTGGACACTATTTAGGAAATACGGGCTGATCCGTTCCAACAAATCCGCCAGTTCCGCACTGGTCTGGCTTTGGTCATAAAATTGGAATGTCCAGCGGAAAGCCAGCGGTCCCGGAAACAGGGTTCCGATGTTCAGGCCAAAAGGCTGTGTGAGAAAAATATCGTTCATGGAAAGGATATAATTCGCAATAGTATAGAAAAAGGTAATCACAACAGACACGATATAGTTTTTATTGAGAAGAACAACGAGCAGAATACAGGGGAGTGCGCCAACCCACATGATCAGTCCTTCTTCAATCCCAACGCCAAGCAATGTCCAGAACCCCACAGGCTCCCATCCCTGGAGCAGCAAAACCGCAAGGTTTACCAATCCTCCAACCGCCATAAAGCCAATAGCAAACAACAGTAAAACCAGCATCTTGGAAAGCACCAGCTTCGTTCTGTTCACTGGTATGGTAACAAGGTTTTTCAGAGTGTCATTGTCCAGTTCTTCAAACAGCAGATTGGAAGCCAGTATCACAAGAAGTGGCATCAAAAGCAAATATGCACTGAGTTGAAACAGACTGGACATTACTCCGTTTACAGCATCCACATCGGTGTTTACATCTGCCAGAAAAAAAGCGTAAGCCAATGGCATGAAAACGGAAAGCAGCAGTGAAATAAATACCAGCGGCTTGCGTTTCAATTTCAAAAATTCGCATTTTATCAGTTTAAGCAATTCCCTCGCCCCCCGTCACACGCCTGAAATAATCTTCAAGGCTTTCTTCACAGGTATGCGCCTCCGATACCTCCAATCCGTTTTCTACAAAGGCGGCTACAATTTTTCCGACAGACAGATCAAGATTGTGCAGACGCAGATTGTGGTCGTCCTGTATAGAGAAATGGTTTTCATGGAAATTGCGTTCCAAAATTCTTGCCGCCTGTGCAGTATCAGAAAGCGTAAAACGAATATGCTTACTGCTTTTTCGCTCCAACTCGGCAAGGCTTTCTTCTTCCAGCAATGCGCCGTGGTCGATAATTCCAATATCGTCAGCCAGCAGAGAAATTTCCGAAAGAATGTGACTGGAGATCAAAATAGTTTTCCCTTTTGCGTCACAAAGCTCCCGGATAAAGGAACGCACTTCTGCAATGCCGATGGGATCAAGTCCGTTAATCGGTTCATCCAAAATCAAAAGCTCTGGATCGTGCATAACGGCAAGGGCAATCGCAAGTCGCTGCTTCATACCAAGGGAATACTGCGAAAAGAGCTTTTTATCTTTGTAGGGCAGTCCTACCAAATCCAGAGCATCTTTGATCGCATGAATGTTTGGTACGCCCCGCAGAGTAGCAAAGATACGCAGGTTCTCTGTGCCGGTCAGATTGGGATAAAAGCCGGGGGACTCGATCAAGCTGCCGATACGGGGCAGCAATTTCTTTTCATTCCCCTGCAAAGACTTTCCCCAGATTGTGACCTCGCCGGAAGTCGGCTTTGTTAAGCCCAACAGCATTTTCATGGTAGTCGTTTTTCCGGCTCCGTTTCTTCCGAGCAAGCCATAAATTCTCCCACGCTTCACATGGATATTTAAGTCAGCCACGCTCTTTTGCGAGTCGTATTGCTTCGTCAGATTTTTTGTTTCAATGATGTAATTTGTGTCCATATTCAAACCTCCTGTTCTGTAAGGTATTCTATCACGCCAACCTTGCATTAACCTTGCAATTTAGAAAACGGCTAAAATGACAAAGGTTCCCGCCGCAAGGACGGGAACCCGCTCAATCATACAAGAGAAAAAACAAAGCAAATTCAGTTCCTTTTCCCGGTACACTTTCAACTGTTATGTTTCCGCCCATCTTTTCTACAAGCTGATGGACAATAGAAAGACCAAGGCCGCTGCCTTTTTCAGACCGGCCTTTATCGCATTTATAAAGCCGTTCAAAAATATGTTTTAGATCCTCTTTCTCGATCCCCACACCATTATCCGCCAACAGTAGCTTCATGTTTTTCCCATGCTTTGAGAGGACAATTTCAATTTTGTCTGCATGGCTATGAGAAATAACATTTTGAATGAGATTATTTAAAATCCTCATATAGCTGTCCGTATCAAGTCTTACCCGGACAGGCTGTTCGGGAATATCAATGTTATAATCGACCTGCTTATCCTCAAATATGGGTATCCAGTCGATCAAAATATTTCTTGTCAGCTCTGCGGCTTCAACGCTCTGGATCTCCAAAGCAAACTCGTTGGAATTTAGCTTGAACCAGTCAAAGAGTACATCAATATATTCTTTCAAATCATGGGCTTTCCGGCGGGCCGTTTCAATATAATCATCCCGGTCTTTCCCTGTAACAAGCCCTTTGTGTGCAGCATCAAGATACCCAATGAGAGTGGTAAGTGGAGTCCGAACATCATGGGAAAGGCTCGTCATAAGCTGACGATTGGTTTCTTCTGTCTGCCGGACAAGGGAGAGTCTGTTTTCATAGGACACAACGATTTCATTGATTTCATAGGCAATAGGGGCAACCATCTCATTTGCTGCAGACAAAATACGCCGATTGCCATTTCCATTTTTCACATCAATTAAAGCATCTGTTATTTCTGCTATTTGTTTCTTTACTCGCCAGATAAGAAAGTAAGAGGTTAGCACAGCCAAAACTGCAACTACGATGGACAAGAAAACGATGATTTCCATACCAGCTATACCTCCTTATTAAAGCGGTAGCCAATCCCTTTGATTGTTTGGATATACTTCGGGCTTGAGGGATTGACTTCTAATTTTTTACGAAGTCGGCTGATAATTGCCATAATGTTACTGTCATCATAGAAATATTCTTCGCCCCATACTTCCTCATAAATTTGTTGTTTTGTTAAAATTTTTCCTTGATGTTTTGCACAGTACAAGAGCAAATCAAATTCCTTTGGCGGAAGCTCAAAAGTACCATTTTCCGTAGTAACAGAACGATTTTCAAGATCAATTTGCAATCCGTCAAAACCCAGTTTTTGCATCGTTCCATCTTGCTGATTAAAGCGGGTGTAGCGGCGGATCAGGGAAACAATACGAGCAATCAGTTCGTCCATATCAAAAGGCTTTGTCAAATAATCATCTGCTCCGGCCCGCAAGCCCCGTACTTTAGAAACGCTGTCATTCTTGGATGTGAACATCAAAATCGGCAGGCTGCTTTCTTTGCGGATTTCTTCCAGCGTTTCAAAGCCATCCATACCGGGCATCATCACATCCAGTATCACAAGTTGGTATTCCTGTTCTTTTAATTTCTGCAAGCCCTCTTTTCCAGTATTACAAGAATCGGCTTCTATATTTTCCGATTGTATGCTGCGTTTAGTTAAAGCGCACAGTTCTCTGTCATCATCTATAATCAAAATTTTATTCATGGCGCAGTTCCTTTCCTTGTTTTGTCCGGCCATCAATCGGCTTCTCCGCATTTTTGGGAATAAGCCAGATAGTAGCCATTTTCACAGCGCCGGGGATACGCCCACCAGCGCAATAATAATTCACCCTACGAGGTGTCACGCCCCATTTCTCGGCGGCCTCTTTCAATGTCATATAATCCATTTCGCACCTCCACAAGTTACATTATAGTTCTTTGACTCGAATAATACAAGAAACGAAATGTGAATTATCCATCTTGAGGCGATAGCAGAAAGCGGCAACAAAGGCAAATTCATTAAATCAGGCACTATGAAAGATAAATTCTTTGATAGTGCCTGTCTTTTTTTGAATTCACCACTTGACATTGTGACAAAGAGTTAATGACAATGGACGAACTAACCACAATGGAGGGAAATAAATGTATCCTGCAACTTAGGGGCCTGCGGCCCTTTCTATCCCCCAAATACGATTTGAAGAACCACCCGAACTACAAGCATACGGCGGAGGCCAACAAGAAAAATGCCTTTGACGCGGCAAAACTGATAAACCGCCGTATGAAAGTAAACCCGAACGAGATATATACCACTTACGAAGTAGACGCCGCCGGGGAAGCTGCCGACATGGACGAGAACGAGGACATTCTCAACTATGACGATGTAGACGACCCGGAGGCGTTTGCATAACTTCGGGCCAAGTTGGCCCGAAGTACAGCCGCCGGAAATGGCGGTTTTTTTGTACCCGAAAACCAAAACAAAAAATGGAGGTAACTGTATATGCAATTCTTTTCAAGTGCTGTATCAACTCTGCAAACCCTTGTTGTCGCGCTCGGAGCCGGATTGGCGGTGTGGGGCGTAATCAATCTTCTGGAGGGCTATGGCTCGGACAACTCTGGGGCCAATGCTCATGTGCCATAAAGTAATATTAACAACAGCCAGCCACCGCTACTATTTCGTACTGCAAAAGTAGACAAGAATCCACAATGGTTTTGAATAATGATTGTCTAAAATCCATTGATAGTTTCTGTTTGATTTTATGATTACCAAGATTTATAAACTAAGAAAGGCTTTAACTAACTGATGATTGAAAAAAATGGTAATTGACATAGTCGTTATACGTTTGTATAATAAATTATACAAACGTATAACAGGGGACCATTTTATGGGAAAGATAATGAAAAATTTAGGCGAAGCTGAATTGGAAATCATGCAGGTAATCTGGCACGCCGAAAATCCCGTTACATCAAATTACATATTAAAGGAATTACAAGGGCTACGAAAGTGGCAGTTATCTACTTTAATGACATCACTATCGAGATTGTCTGATAAGGGCTTTGTCACTTGTGACCGTGAAACAGGTATGAATTTGTACACTTTCATCATTTCAGAGAATGAATATAAAGCAAAAGAAGGCAAGCATTTTCTTGAAAAGTTGTACAACAGTTCCATACAAAATATGGTAGAGACACTATACAGCAGTAAAGTGATTAAAACTTCCGATATGGATGAGTTGCGAAAATTCTTAGACGAATTGGAGGACGGGCAATGATAAGAAACTTATTTCTTTCAACATTAGAAAGTTCCATTTGATTATATCAAGGGGCGTTGCCATTTCAATCCCCTTTTCTGCAAGGGAGAGTACCGTTTCTTTATTTGCTTTACCCTCTGATAATAAAAGTCTTTCATAGAGTGATGTGGAAATCTGCCGCTTTAATTCGCGTACCGACCACCCGGAATTAACTGTTTCTTTTTCGTAGAAACTGCGTTTATCCGCGTCGGAAATCGTCAAAAGCTCACAATAATGCGACCATGACAATTTAACAGACACCGTCTGTTGAATTTGATAGCATTGATAAAACCAACGCATAAATTGAAGATTGGAAACCGAAAATCCTTTTCCGAACTCTTTTGTTAATTCTTTAGAAATCTGCTTTAAGGTTTGCTTCCCGTAGTCTGCCCGTTCTTGATTTTCCTGCTCATGTTCTACAATAATTTTTCCGATATTCCAGTAGGTAGACAAAAGCTCTGTATTAACCTGTATTGCTACACGCTGACGTGCGCTTTGTAAAATTTCTCTAATTTCATTCATCATAGAATTAGTATATGTTAAATCGTTCAAGATTATCGCCCCTTTCCAAATGTATTAAAATGATGTTGGGGTCAAAAGAGTTTGTAAAAACTCTCTGACCTACCATATAGTACCTTGAAAATTTTACACAATTGGATTTTTATCGTTTTCCAGATGTTAGTAGTCAATACCAAAATGACTGTCAGTCCTTTCGTTATTCCAATACTGGATTTTGAGCATAATGCCCCAAGCCCTTTCGATAGGTAAAGAGCTTTTTAAAGTTCAATGCCCCGATTTTACATCCAAAGAAAAAACGTCCCCGGATTAGTCCTCTGACAGGCATCCTGTCTGCATGATATTGTCTGCGCAACAGGGACGGCAGGGTTTCAACTCCATTACGGATTTTGAAGAGATTTCGAAACTCTTCGCTTTCCATGAATCGCTGTTGTTTTACTCTCTCATGGGATTTTATCGATACAGTAACATTGCTGACACGTTTATGGATTTTTGCTTTACATCGGTCCTTATTCGGACAGTTTGCACACTGGTCTCGCTCAAATGAAACATGGAACTGCTGCGA
>NZ_VUMI01000068.1 GCF_009696275.1 Eisenbergiella porci | reverse complement strand
TAACACAAAAGGCACGGCATAAAGCAATCTGATGAAAAATCCATCAGAATAATTTATGCTGTGCCTCTTTTTAATTTGGTGGAGTGTGGCATGGTTTGGTGCCAGATAAAATGCGGGATAACACTTTATCAGGCTCTGATCGCTTACATCTACTACGAAGCCCCTGCCGAAGAAAAGAATATGAATACCCTGCTGGATATGCTCAATGCCTGCGAGTGCCGGGAAGATGATGAAAATTTCAAGTCCGCTGTTGACCTTCTGTTTGAACAGTTGGAACAGCGCAACCCCGACCATTTTGCGGCAAGGCAATATAAGAAATTCAAGATGGCTGCGGGAGATGTATGCTCTAAGTGACTTCTTAATCATGGTTTTTGTCATGGTTAGTGAAGCAGTCACTTAGAGCATTTTCATTTCAGGAGGTACAGCCATGAGAAACGAGAAAATCACCCCACTGTATGAGCGTTTGAGCCGCGATGATGAGTTACAGGGCGAGAGCAACTCCATAAGCCATCAAAAGCAGATGTTAGAGGATTTTGCCCGCCGGAATGGGCTGCCCAACCCTACGCACTTTACCGATGATGGTATCTCAGGCACCCGGTTTGACCGCCCCGGATTTTTGGCGATGATGGAGGAAGTGGAGGCAGGGCGTGTAGAGGCAATCGTCATCAAGGACATGAGCCGGTTAGGGCGTGACTATCTGAAAGTCGGCCAGGTCATGGAGATTTTGCGGCAGCGCGGCGTCCGGTTAATTGCCATCAATGACGGTGTGGACAGTCTGAAAGGCGATGATGATTTTACCCCGTTCCGCAACATTATGAACGAGTTTTACGCCCGCGACACCAGCCGGAAAATCCGCTCTGTGTTTAAGTCCAAAGGCATGAGCGGCAAGCACCTGACCGGCACCGTTATCTACGGCTATCTGTGGGACGAAAAGCGGGAACACTGGCTTGTGGATGAAGAAGCCGCCGCTGTGGTACGCCATATTTTCGCGCTTGCGATGGAGGGCTACGGCCCCTATCAGATCGCAACCAAGTTGTCAGAAGAAAAAATTGAAATGCCAGCCGTTCACCTTGCCCGCTATGGCGAGGGAGTGAACAAGAATAAGGCCTTTGCGGATATTTATCGTTGGAGTGCCTCTACCGTTGTTGAAATCCTGAAAAAACAGGAGTATTTAGGCCATACGGTCAATTTCAAAACCCGCAAGCACTTTAAGGACAAGAAAAGTCACTATGTTGACGAAAGCGAATGGACGATTTTTGAGAACACCCATGAGGTCATTATCGACCAGGAAACCTTTGACAATGTGCAGCGTATCCGGGGAAACGCCAGACGCTACCCGGACGGCTTTGGGGAGGCCCATCCCCTGACCGGCCTGATGTACTGCGCCGATTGCGGCGGCAAGATGTATGTTCACCGCACATACAACGGCAAGCGCGTCCCGCAGTACACTTGCGGCCAGTATGGGAAGTATCCTATCGGCTCCCTTTGCCCTACACAGCACCGTATCAAGGCCGAAGCTGTTCTGACCCTGATTGCCGATATGCTCCGGGCCATCGCGGAGTATTCCAGGAATGACCGGGCCGAGTTTATCCGCACCGTCCAGGAAACGCAGGTAGCCCAGCAGACCGCCGACATATCCAAGAAGCGGAAACGGCTGGCCGCCGCCCAAAAGCGGGCCGGGGAACTGGAAAAGCTGATTTGCAAAATCTATGAGGACAACGCCCTGGGTAAGCTGCCGGACGCCCGGTATGAGGCCCTGGACGCACAGTACGCCAAAGAGCAGGACGCCCTCAATGCGGAAATCGTGGAATTGGAAAAGGCCGTTACCGGCTATGAGCAGAGCCGGAAATCTGCGGAGAAGTTTATTGCCCTGATTGACAAGTACGAGAACTTCGACACGCTGACAAACACCATGCTCAACGAGTTTGTAGAGAAAATCCTTGTCCATGAACGCGCCCGTAAAGGCAGCCAGGATACCACACAGGAGGTTGAAATCTACTTCAACTTTGTGGGCCGCTATATCCCTCCTGCCTTGCAGCCGGTTCCCCTGACCCCGGAGGAACAGGAAGAACTGCGGAAGAAGGAGGAACGCAAGGACAGGCTTCACCAGAACTACTTGCGCCGCAAGGCTAATGGCAAGCAGAAGGAATGGGAAGAACGCTACAACGCCAAGCGCAAGGCGAAAATGGAGGCAGCAAAGGCCGCGATCCGGGCCGAGGATATGGAGAAGGGCATTTTTACCACCGTCAGCCAGTTACCCAGGCAGGAGCCGCGCAAGGCCACCTTACCGGCCAGCGCCGCAGTTTAACCATCACAGTGCAAAGGAGGACAAACATGAACGAATTGACTTACACCCGCTGCGGGGATTACTACATCCCCGACCTGGAGTTGTCCGAGCAGCCGGAGGCCCCCATCGGCAAGTATGGCCGTATGCGGCAACGCTACCTGAAGGAACACCGGCCCGGCCTTTACAGCAGCTTGATTTTGAGCGAAAAGCTGTACCCGCACCTGTTGGAGATTGACCGGGCGGCGCGGGAGCGGATGGACGCCATGCTGCCCCGGATGATGGAGGCGGCGGGCGTCACCGAGGAACTGAAAGCCCGTGACCCCATGCGCTGGGTGGGGCTGATGAACACGCTGAAAGCGCAGGCGGAGGAAATCGTTTTTCAGGAATTGATCTACGGGTAAGTATAGTATAAAAGAGGCCGGAATTTGCCGCCACAGGGCGATAAATCCCGGCCTTTATATCATGCTATGTAATTAAAGCTGCCATCCAGCGGATGCGAGTTTGAGGTTTAGGAAATTTCTATAAATTCCCTCTTGTGAAATCAAAGACTGGTGAGTTCCCTGTTGAGCAATTCTACCCTGATCTATTACAATGATTTGATCTGCGTTTTCCACTGTACTCAAACGATGGGCAATCGAAATTAAGGTTTTATTTTTCGTCAGTTCTGAAATCGCAGATAAAAGTGCCTGCTCATTTTCCGGATCAACGCTGGAAGTGGCCTCATCCAAAATAATAATAGGTGCATCTTTAAGAATCGCTCTGGCAATAGAAATTCGTTGCTTCTCTCCGCCGGAAAGTGTAGAGCCTCCCTCGCCGATGATTGTATTGTACCCATCTGGCAACGCTGAAATAAAATCATGGCAGCAAGCACGTTTTGCGGCAGCTTCTACTTCCTCGTGGGTAGCATCAGGCTTTCCAAATTTGATGTTGTTTTCAATAGAATCGTGGAAAAGATATACATTCTGAAAGACCATGCTGATATGCTCCAAAATACTATCCGCAGTATAGTTTTTTACATCCTTTCCGCCAATTCGTACAGCGCCATCCTGCACATCCCAAAACCGGGCAATTAAATTACACAAAGTTGTTTTTCCACTTCCAGATGGGCCAACAATAGCACAGGTAGTATGTTCTGGAATGTTCAGAGAGATGTCATGGATGACCTGCCGCTTGTCATAGCCAAATGATACATGATCCAGTGTTATATCGTAGTGGGAAGTTTCTAATTTGTCTGTGCTGGTGTCCATTTGAGGTATATTGGTGACTTCTTCTAACCGATCCAGTTCTGTGTTGATTTTCTTGCTCAAAAAGGCGCTGTTTCCCATTGTTTCTAAGTCAGAGTACACAGTAAATGCGCAAAACAGGAAAGTCAAGCAGTAGGGCAAACTTATTTTTCCAGCCATAAAAAGCAAACCCGCCGCAGCAATCAGTACACAGCTCATGAGCTTATAGACCAGAATATAAAAACGGAGAACCCCGGCCGTAGCCTTTTCCTGCCCATAATCTGCATCCCACTTTTTTTGAAATGCGCTGCGTACTTCTCGTTGTCCTTCCTCACCTTTGGAGAAAGACCGTAGAACAGAAATCCCTCGGATATATTCCATTGTTTTGCTCACCAGGTTTTCCTGTGCTTCTTGATAAATAGGAGCATATTGCGCGGCTCTACTGCGGACCCAACGAAGAACAAGTAAACCTAATAATAGTCCAATCAAACTTAAAATGGCAATGATAGGGTTGAAAAAGAACATCATAATTGACATGAGAGCTGCCATAGCAACACCGCTTGTCATCTGCTCGATTGCAAGCATGGAGTAACCCTCTAAATCAGCAATCGTCGTAGTAAGTATTGTCTGAATAGTTCCTAAATTTTGCTCTGAAAAGTAGCCCATAGGAGCCTGTTTCAATTTTTCTCCTATTTCCAGACGATAATCACGGAAAATATCATATCCCGTTCCACTCATGGTACGGTCATACATCCATTGGAAGAAAAAGCGTCCGATAACACTTCCTAATACAACACCAAAGGCTTGTAGAATAATAGTAGGTGTAAGATTTTCTAAATGTAATAAAATCCAAAAAACACCGAACATCATAAAACCATTGAAAAAGGATTTGAGAATATTAAATGTGATGCCAACGATGATTTTCTGTCGGCTTCTACCCGCAATCTTAAAAATCCGGCGTATCATTTCAAGCATGGTTTTCCACTCCTCCTTTCAAGTCTGCTTCTTCTATGGTTCCGGCATAATCTTGCCACATCTTTTGATAGATGGGGCATTCCCGGAGAAGTTCTTCTTGTGTCCCACGGCCTGCAATATTTCCGTTTGCCACAACCAGAATTTGATCGGCATTGCGAATCGTATTCAAACGGTGCGCTACAACAATCAATGTCTTTCCGGCCACTAATTTGCTGATTGCCTGTTGAATTAGCGCCTCATTTTCTGGATCAGCATAGGCAGTGGCCTCGTCTAAAATGACTACGGATGACGGTTTTAGCATGGCCCTCGCAATCGTAATACGTTGGCGCTCCCCGCCAGAAAGTCGGTCTCCGGCATCACCGGCCAGTGTGTCATATCCCTGCTCTAACTGCATAATAAAGTCATGACAGTTAGCAGCTTTTGCGGCATCTTCTACTTCTTCATCTGTTGCTGCCGGATTACCCATGCGGATATTTTCCCGAATGGATTTGTCGAATAGGAAATTGTCTTGTGCCACATAACTGATTTCACCCATCAACTGCTCAAAAGGGATTTGACGAATATCCTGGCCGCCGAAACGCACAGAGCCAGAAGTCACATCCCAAAAACCAGCCATCAGTTTTGCAATCGTGGATTTACCAGAACCGGAAGGCCCAACAATAGCCGTCATAGTGCCGGGTCTGGTTTGAAAAGAAATACCGTGGAGAACTTCGGTTTCTTTATAGCCGAAATGTACGTCCTCAAATTGGTAAGTACGTTCTCCCAAAGATACAGGTTCAGAGGGTCGGACAAGTTCCGGGGTTTTTAGGAAAGCGGTTACTTGCTCCAAATTACCTTTTATCATGCTGACTTGCTCCATCGCCTCGGACACTTTCATCAATGGAGCAACGAACCCCAGCGGAACTACTAAAGATATTAAAAATACGGGAAGTGAAAGCGTTCCTTCCATGTAAAGCCATGCGCCTACTGGCAATGTACCCAAAAGAGTAGAAGGCAGGACGGCTCGTGCCGCTGCATTCCAAAACCAGCATTGACTCCACCACTCCATTGTAGAATCGTGAAAATAGTTGACAGACTTTGAGTATTTTCCATAAGAGGATGCAGAACGGTTAAACGCTTTAATGACTTGAATGCCGCTGACATATTCTACTAAGGAGCTGTTCATATCATTGGCAGAGCGCATATAGTTTTCCATTCGAGGGCCATAACCGCGCATCATAGCAGCGAAAAAGAGAATACCCAGTGGAATTGTGATTAGGGATGCAAGCCCCATGCGCCAGTCCAGAATGAAAATCAGGAGAATACTGCACAACGGCGCTGCAATATTCGATGGCAGCTCTGGCATAAAATGAGCCATAGAATCCTCTAACTTTGCAACATTATCTACAATTAGGTTTTTGAAAGTTCCCGTAGGCGTTTCCAGCATAACGCCCATTGGGACTTTTGCCATCCGATCTGTAATTGCTTCACGGATATTTTTCAAAATTGTGAAGGAAATTTTGTGGGACATGAGAGAAGATCGCCATGTGAGAAGCATTTTTATAAGCTGACATATGGCGGCTATTCCACTAAAGAACAAAACACGCTGTATGGTGGCTGTACCGCGGTAGAGTTCATCCGCCAACAGCGCCACCATTAGGAATGGTACGATACCAAACATTTCCCCTAACACAGCAAGAAGAATGGAAATACGCATTTTGCTGTTTCTCTCGCCCACAAAAGCAAAGAGTTGGCGGATTGCACCCGGTTCTTTATTTGGCATAAGAAAGCCTCCTTTCGAGCAACTGAAAATACAAGGAGGGTATTGCATTTTCGATGGCATCGTGATATAATCTGAATTACGGTGTAATATTACAGTGTAATTCAAGTATAGGATGGAGGGATGGAAATGTCAAGGGATTTTCAGCAGACCCATGAAAATCTTTTGGCCTGTGCAAAAAAGCATTTTCTGGAAAATGGTTTTGAACGTGCCAGTATCCGTGAAATCTGTAAGGCCGCCCATGTGACAAACGGGGCATTTTACAATCATTTCGAGGACAAAGAGGCTTTGTTCGGCGCACTTGTCGAACCAGTGGTTCAGGCGGTATCTGAGATGTATTCCGATTCTGTCATCAAGCATTTTGAATTAGCTCGGACGGATGAATTAAAGCAACTCTGGAAACTGTCGGAGGACACGATCCGCCAGATTATCGAATACATTTATGAACATTTTGATGTATTCAAACTGCTGCTGATGCAGTCTGCGGGGACAAAATATGCTTCTTTTCTGGATGATGTGGTGCGTTCCGATATTCGGGAGACACAAAAGCTAATTGCGGAACTGAAGGAACGCGGAGTTCCCGTACATGATTTGGAGGATGACGAGTGGCATATGCTTGTTCATTCTTACTATTCATCTATCGCAGAAATTGTCTTGCACAATTATCCGAAAGATGCCGCGATAAAATATGCTCATACATTGGCCGCTTTTTTCAGTTCCGGGTGGCAAACTGTTTTGGGGATTTGATCCCCAAAATTTTTGATTGGCAGTTAGCGTAATCTAACTAACTGTGATAAAGGAAGGTGGTTTAATCTCTCATATTTAAAATGATTCTTGCTTCTTAATGTATCAATCGAAATTATATTGAAAGGACTTTTTGAAAATGGAAAACACAAATAAACTTACAGGCAAAGATCTTATCAATGTTGGTATTTATTCTGCAATGACTCTCGTCATTTTCTTTGTCGTTGGACTATTAACTGCGTTACCAGTAGTATATCCATTCCTTTTTGTGATTTGGCCGATTGTATGCGGTATCCCTATGATGCTGTATTACACAAAAATCAAGAAATTTGGAATGCTTACCATTACCGGCATCATTGGCGGTATCTTCTTCTATTTAATCGGCTATGGCTGGATCGGCCTGCTCGGCTGGGTGCTCGGCGGCATTCTAAGCGATGTTGTGCTCAAAATCGGCGGCTATCAGAAATTCAAAGTCACTGTTCTGAGCTATGCCTGCTTTTGCCTCGGTATCATGGGTTGCCCCGCCAATCTCTGGTTTGCCGGTGAAGCGTATTGGGAAAACATCCACACCTCCATGGGTGATCAGTACGCAAACACCTTGCAATCCCTGATGCCCTCCTGGATGATGTATTTGGGTTTTGCGCTGCTGTTTGTGGGCGGTATTCTGGGCGCGCTTCTGGGCCATAAAATGCTGAAAAAACACTTTGAGAGAGCGGGCATTGTGTAATGGAGCAGCTTCAAGCGGTTGTTGAAAACAGAACAGGCTTTTGCTTGGACCCACGAACCAAGCTGTTGCTGATGGCCGTTGTCGCTACCGCAGAATTTCTATATAGCCACACCGCCTTTATGATCGCGGTGGCGATGATTCCCTTTGTCCTGTTGCTGACTAACCGGCAGTATAAGACGGCAACGGTGTTCTTCTGCCTGTTCGCAGCGGGGCTGTTTGTGCAGGCTATCCAGAACTCCGTCCAGTTTCCCATGATCGTCAATATGCTGGTAGTCCTGTTGGTGGGACTGGTTCTGCGGCTGTTTCCGGCTTTTGTGATGGGAGCCTATATTATCAAGTCCACCACGGCCAGCGAGTGCATTACCGCACTTGGCCGGATGCACATTGGGCGGCAGATCACCATTCCGCTCTCCGTCCTGTTTCGTTTTATCCCTACCATGCAGGAGGAGTCGGCGGCCATCAAGGATGCCATGCGGATGCGGGAGGTCCAGTTCGGGACAAAGAAGTTCTGGCAAAATCCCGCCGCCCTGATTGAATACCGTTTTATTCCCCTGATGATCTCGGTGGTCAAAATCGGGGATGATCTCTCTGCGGCAGCCTTGACCCGCGGCCTGGATAACCCGGTCCGGCGCACCAATATCACAAAGGTCGGGTTTACCGGCTGGGATCTGCTGGCGGTGCTGATTGCCGGAACTGCACTGCTCTCTACATACTTTTTCAGCCCGTGGTAAGGAGGTGATACTGTGATTGAATTGAAAGATGTTTCCTTTACCTATGAGAGTGGGGAAACCGAGAACAACCTAAGCCATATCAATCTGGCAATTCAGGACGGTGAAACTATCCTGCTCTGTGGAGAGTCTGGCTGTGGCAAGACAACACTAACCCGGCTGATCAACGGTTTGATCCCACATTACTACGGTGGGAAACTGACCGGGCAAGTCCTCTTAGATGGGAAAGAGCTAAAAGACTATCCCCTTTATCAAATCGGACAGCGGGTGGGGTCTGTATTCCAAAACCCAAGAACACAATTCTACAATGTAGATACCACCAGTGAGATTGTTTTTGGGTGTGAAAACATGGCCCTGCCAGTCCCGGAGATGCGGAAGCGTCTGGAGGAGACTGCCCACAGCCTCAAGCTGGAAAAACTGCTGAACCGGAGCTTGTTTGCCCTATCCGGCGGGGAAAAACAGAAAATCGCCTGCGCCTCTGCCGACGCAATCCACCCGGACATCTTTGTACTGGACGAGCCATCCTCCAACCTGGATATTTCCACCATTGAAGATTTAATTGGCGTAATCCGGCACTGGCGGTCCGAGAAAAAGACTGTGATCGTCGCGGAACACCGGCTTTATTATCTCGTTCCCTACGCAGATCGGATTATCTACATGAAACATGGAGAGATCAGTAAGGAATTTACAAGGCAGCAATTTCAATTACTGTCTCCCGAAACTTTACAGGGAATGGGGCTACGCGCCCTTGATCCATTCAACCTTCCACCGGAGGCCAAACCAAAAGCGAAACCGCCGACTTTACATATCAAGGAATTTCGGTTTTCTTATGATAAACACGGCCCTCTTATTGTGGACATTCCTGATTTGACGCTACCACAAGGAGAAATCATTGGAATTATTGGGAATAACGGCGCGGGAAAATCCACATTTGCTCGTTGCCTGTGTGGATTGGACAAACGGGCTTTGGGTGAGTTAGAACTTAATGGACATTCTTATCGTGCAAAGCAGCGGTGCCACATATCTTACATGGTTATGCAAGATGTAAACCACCAACTGTTTACCGAGGATGTGTTGGATGAATTGCTTCTTAGTATGGACGGTGAGGACGAAAAAGAAAATACAGAATGGGCAAACCAGATTTTATCCAGCCTTGATTTAGCAGCCAAAATCAAACTGCATCCCATGTCTTTATCTGGCGGGGAAAAGCAACGGGTAGCGATTGGAAGTGCTATCGCCTCAAACAAGGAAATCCTTGTTTTTGACGAACCGACCAGTGGCTTAGACTATTTCCATATGGTAGAGGTGTCTGATAATTTGAACCGCTTAAAAGACATGGGAAAAAGCCTATTCCTGATTACCCATGATCCTGAATTGATTTATAAGTGTTGTACTTATCTTCTGTTTATTCAAGAGAATAAGGTGCTATGGCATCGGCCAATGGATGATGAAGCAATCAAACTCTTACGGGCATTTTTCTCACATGAAAAAGGAGCAAATATAATCAATGCGTCTTAGCAAAACGCTTCATGCGTCCGGGGAGGACTACCTGGAAATCATCCTTGTTCTCCAAAAGAAACTCGGTATGGTACGCTCCGTAGATGTGGCCCGGCACATGGAGGTGTCAAAGCCCAGCGTGTGCCATGCAGTGGCTACCTTGCGGGATGGCGGCTTTCTCACAATGGACGAAGATCACTTTCTCCATTTGACCGATGTGGGCCGCGAGGTGGCTGAAAGAATCTATGAACGCCACTGTTTCTTTACCGAGCAGCTTATCGCCGCAGGCGTTGACCCCAAAACTGCGGAGGCCGACGCCTGCCGGATTGAACACATTATCAGCGATGAGAGTTTTGACCGGCTGAAAGAGTCAGCCGCACAAAAGCAAGAATAAACCGAATAAGCCAAGCGATCCTGCCCCGCAAGACGGGGAAAGAAAAAAACCGTTGCAGGGCAGGCAGCTTCGTGCGCCCATAATGGATTTTCAAGGACTGCGGCGGTTTTGAGTAACATCAAGGCCGCCGTTTCTTATGCCCTCGACAAAGGAGTGACGACTACACGCTGACACGGCGGCTTTAGGAGGGAACCGCCATGAAGCACATTGACCGCCGACAAATTCAGACGATATTTCACTACCGTCAAAAAAAGCCCAGTCAACGAACAGGCCCCGTCTGGTAGCCGGTGCGAAAATTGTCATTCTGTAAGTGAATATTGGAGTTTTTGCGCTCGAATAGCTTTCTGCTGTCCGGGCGTTTTTTCATACCTGTGGGGCCGTAACATCAGGCCAGCATGGCCCGAACCCTGGCCCCAGTGCCGTTCTCCGCCGCCCCATTCAGATTTACCAAAAAAATCTGAATGGAGGAAAGGCAGATGGAAGTTACCATCAATAATAACGGACAAGCTGTGGCCGTGGAGGTTACGCTGGAAGTCTATGAATTTCTTGACCGGGCCGATCACAAAACGGAGAACCTGTTCCATGAACAGCGGCGGCATTGGGATGGCCGGGAGTTTGACGAGTACATCATTACCACCGAGGGTGTAGGAGCCTACGGCGAAACGCCGGAAGAATACCTTTGCCGCATGGAAACGCTGCATGAGCTGATGGCTGTTCTGGACACCTGTACCGAGGCCCAGCGCCGCCGGTTCCTGCTCTATGCGCTTGACGGACTGAGCCTTGCGGAGATCGGTGTACTGTGCAGCTGCTCCAAAGTGGCTGTGTATCAAAGTGTGGAGGCGGTCAGAAAAAAATTTATAAATTTCTTTGAGAACAGGCTTAACGAATGACCTGTTTTCTGGCTACCAAGTGAAAGGGATCATTTCCCTTATCTCAGCGAGGGGCGGACAGCGGACGAGCTGTCCGCCTCTCCGATTTTCAGGAGGTAAGCCTATGAAAACAATCAATCTGCGGTGGATGTATCCCCACTACCGGCATGACGAGTTTGTGGATGTTACGGACGAGGTATGGGCAGCGATGTATCAGGCCAAGCGGGAGATGGAGAACTATGAGCGTCGGAAAGTCTACCACCGCGCCTACTACTCTCTGGACGCATACAGCTGGCTGGAAAATTACGCACTGGAACACAGCAAATCGCCGGAAGATATTTTGCTGGAACGAGAAGAAATGACCACCCGCCTATACCTGATTGCAGCTCTGCCGGTGGCTCTGGCTCATGCCACTCCGACACAGGCCCGCCGTGTTCACGCCTATTACATTGCTGGTATCAAGCAGCCGGAAATCTCTCGGATAGAGGGCGTCCACAGCAGCAAGGTTAGCGTTGCCATCCGCCGGGGTCTGCGGAATATGCGCCGCTGCTATGATGGCCTTTTCCAAACAGAGTGAGGGCATGCCTATGCAGACCATCAATCTCAAACAATATTATCCATTTTGCAAAGAGGACATTTTTGTGGAGGTGTCCGATGAGATCGTCGAAGCGTTTCTTCTGGACAAGAGAGCCGAGGCCGCCAGAGATCGCAAGATGTTCCGGTATAAGGCGTTTTATTCCCTCGATTGTAACGATGGAATCGAAAATGCCGCCATCGGCTGGGCGCAGCCATCGCCGGAGGACTACCTGATAGAAAAAGAAGAATTAGCCGAATACGAAGAACTGATACGGCGATTGTATGAAGCCATTTCCTCCCTGCCGCCTATGCAGGCTCGCCGTGTTCACGCCCGCTATATGCTGGGTATGAAAGTGAAAGATATTGCCGCAATGGAGGGTATCACGCCATCACAGGCGGGAAAATCCATCCATGCCGCACTGCGGAGACTGCGCCGGTACTTTGCTCGACAGAAATGGACGGTCAATCTATGAGCGTTTCCAAAGAAAAGAGGTGCATGACATGAACGAAAAAAATACAGCCCACCCCCAAAAAGAAGAACGGGAGAAAGTCCTGAAGGAGATTCGGCAGCTTGAAAACCGAAAGAAGATTTTGGAGAACAAGCAGCGGAACGAAGAACGCAGGGTTCGTACCCGCCGCCTGATTGAGCGTGGAGCCGTTTTGGAGGGGATTTTCCCGTTGGCTCCCGACCTTTCCGGCGCGGAGGTCAAAACATTTCTGATTGCCCTGTCCCATCTTCCGGGGGCTGCGGAATTGACTGCAAACCTGCCAAAATCCGGGGACACGCCATAAGTCCCTTGTTTACAAGGGCGCACTTATACACCGTTGCCGGTGTCGTGCGCCCTGCCGGGGGCTGTTGCGTACTTCGTCCGCGATGGGGCGCTACACTCCCCAAACCCCTTGTGCGCCCCGCGCAGCCAGACACCCGCTTCGCGTTTGTTCGGCTCCACGGAGCCTGAAATATCCCCGCCGAAAGGAGGTGCCACCCATAGATTTTTGCCATATTCCCGTCAGTATCATCAAGCGCAGCGAGGGCCGTTCCGCTGTTGCCGCAGCCGCCTACCGAAGCGGAACAAAACTGACGAATGAATGGGACGGCCTGACCCATGATTACACCCGGAAGGGCGGCGTTGTCCATGCGGAAATCATGCTGCCCGCACACGCCCCGCCAGAGTTTGCAGACCGCTCCACCCTCTGGAACAGTGTGGAGCAGATCGAGAAAGCCAGGGACAGCCAGCTTGCCCGCGAGATCGAGGCGGCTTTGCCCCGCGAACTGTCCAGGGAACAGCAGCTTGCCCTTGTCCGGGCCTATGTGAAGGACAACTTTGTGGACAAGGGGATGTGCGCTGATTTTGCCATCCATGACAAGGGAACCGGCAACCCCCATGTCCATATCATGCTGACCGTCCGGCCCTTAAAAGAAAACGGCGCATGGGGCGCGAAGTGCCGCAAGGCATACGACCTGGACGAAAACGGCCAGCGCATCCCGGACGAGAGAGGCGGCTGGAAGAACCACCGGGAGGACACCACCGACTGGAACGACAAAGGGAATGTGGAGATTTGGCGAGCAGCATGGGCGGCTTATACCAACCGGGCATTGGAGGCAGCCGGTCAGCCTGCCCTGGTAGACCACCGCAGCTACAAGCGACAGGGCATTGATAAAATCCCCTCTGTCCACCTGGGGCCAGCGGCCAGCCAGATGGAGAAGCGCGGTATCCGCACCGACAAGGGAGAAGTAAACCGACAGATCGCCGCCGACAACAAGCTGCTCAAGGAAATCAAGGCCCGCATTACCCGCCTTTACAACTGGTCTAAGGCAGAAGCCGAAAAGCCGGAGGGCCAGCAGCCCAGCATGATTGACTTGTGGGAGGCCCAGCAGCAGCTCAAGCAGCCTGACACCCGCACCGGCAAAATCCGAGCTTTGCAGGAGAGCGCCGCCCTGTTCAGCTTTTTGCAGGCAAACGGCATCCAGTCCATGCAGCAGCTCCATGAAAAAATAGCAGATATGAACACCCGCTACTATGACCTGCGGGGAAAAATCGTTAAGGCCGAGCGCCGGATCGCTGTCCTCACCGAGCGCGGGGAGATGTGGGCGCAGTACAACAAGTACAAGACTGTCCATAAGCAGTTTGCCAAGGTGAAGCCGGAGAAGCGGGAACTGTTCGAGCAGCGCCACAGCCGAGAACTGATCCTCTATGACGCGGCGGCCCGGTATCTGAAAGAACTGAAAGCCAGCGGCGAGGAAATCACCCCGAAGGAATGGCGGCGTGAGATCGACCTGTTGACCGCCCAGAAACAGGTGGACAGCATCGACATGAAAGCTATGCGGGAGGAGCTAAAAGCTGTGGAACGGCTCCGCAAGGCCGCCGACCAACTGGCCCGGCAGGAACGGGACAAGCCCCGCGACCGGGGGCCGGAGCGGTAAAGGGTACGGCGCTTTGCCGACCCCTTTCAGGTGCGTCGCGTTTCACGACACCCTTTTGCACACAGAAAAACCGCCGTACAGGTTTCCCCATACGGCGGCAGATGGTTTATTTGCCGAACAAGTCGCTGTGCGACCCGGTGCGGGCAAGCGTCAGCACCAGCACATCATCCTCGATACGGTAAATGAGCAGCCAGTCCGGGAGAATGTGACATTCCCGATGGCCCACCCAATCGCCGGACAAATCGTGATCGCGGTTTTTATCCGGCAGCGGTTCGCCCATCGACAGCAGCGCCACGACCTGTTCCAGCAATTCGATTTTCAGGCCGCGCTTGATTGCCCGCTTGTAGTCCTTTTTGAAAGCGGTCGTGTACTTGACGGTGTACTTTGTTTTCCTCATTTTTTCAGGTCGGCAAACAACTCGTCAAGGTCATTGTATCCCTTTACAGACGGGTCTTTTGCAATCCTTTCCGCTTCCAGCATGGCAGCAATCGTTTCCTTGTTGGGCTGTTCCAGCTTCACCTCAAAGGGAATGCCGCCCTCACGAAGCGACTGGCGCACGAAGATGTTGAACGCCGTGGATAAATTCATGCCGAGTTCCGCAAACAGGGCGTCGGCCTGTGCCTTCAAATCCGCGTCCATGCGGATGCTGATGTTTGTGGTATTTCCAGCCATATCATCAACCCCTTTCTGCTGGTACTTTTAGTATATGCCATTTGCACGAAGAAAACAATACTTTGCACGAATATTTAACAGTAAATTCATTGAAGGAGGTCACTGTATGAAGCAAATTATTTTGCCCGTCACTATCCACCTGAATATCCGCCTGCCCCTTGCCCTCTTGCAGCCGGAATCGGCAGACGCGCCCACCGGCCCGGAGCCGGAGGCCCATGCCTGCCAGGGCTGCGGCAACTGCGGCGGGTGTGGGAAGTGCCAGCATGAAAAAAAGCAAGCCTGAACCCGTCCCCGTCATGGACTACCGCCAGTACCGCAGAGCGCGGCGGCTGGTACATGAGTGCTGCAACTATGACGGCGGCCACTGTATCGCGCTGGATGATGGGGAGGAATGTGTCTGCGTCCAGTCCATTTCCTACTCCCTGTTGTGCCGGTGGTTCCGGGCGGCGGTGCTGCCGCTGGACAGAGAACTGGAAACGGCCCTGTTCCACCGCCTGGACGCCAAACGGTGCGCCGTCTGCGGGGCGCTGTTCACCCCCGGCTCCAACCGGGCCAAATACTGCCCGGAATGTGCCGGACGCATGAAGCGTATCAAGGCCGCCCAGCGCAAGCGGAAACAAAGGGCGAAATGTCACGCTTTAGGGGCTGAAAACCCCTTGTAAATCAAGGCTTTTTTCGAGGGTGTCGCTGGGGGCCTGATAGATTTATCCTCTGGCCCCCAAAACGGCCCTCTAAAGGCATACAGACCCCTGAAATAAACCCCAAGGAGGAAGCCTATGTCAGACAATCGAAAATATTACTACCTCAAGCTGAAAGAAAACTTCTACAACAGCGAAACGATGGTTATTTTGGAGAGTATGCAGGATGGCCTGCTGTACTCCAATCTGCTGCTGAAAATGTACCTCATGTCACTCAAAAGCGGCGGTATCCTCATGCTCAATGACCATCTGCCCCACACGCCCCAGACCATCGCCACCTTTACCCGCCATCAGGTGGGGACGGTGGAACGGGCCTTGAAGGTGTTCCTTGAATTTGGCCTTGTGGAGATTTTGACCGATGGGGCCTACTACATGGCCGACATCCAACTGCTGATCGGCCAATCCTCTACCGAGGGGGAACGGAAAAAGAAAGAGCGTATGCGATTGAAGCGTCAAAAACTGCTCCCATCCGGCGGGGCGGACATTTGTCCACCATATAGCCAGGGGGACATTTGTCCACCAGAGATTAGAGATAAGAGATTAGATATTAGAGATAAGAGTATAGAGAATAGAGAGAGTGAGAGCGCCCGCGCCTATGGCCGTTACCAGAATGTTTTCCTGACGGACGAGGAACTGGCAGACTTGCAGGCCAGCTTTCCCACCGTATGGGGCCAGTACATCGAAAAGCTGTCCGAGTACATGGCTTCTACCGGCAAGCGGTATCAGAGCCATGCCGCCACCATCCGGCGCTGGGCCGGTGAGGACGCGAAGAAAGCAGCCCCGCCCATCCGCAACCGTTATTACAGCGTAAAGGAGGATGAAACCGTATGATGGAGATTACCGCAGAAATCCGGGCGCTGATCGACAAGGCAGCCGCCGGTATGGAACTGGCCGGGGACGAGTACATAGACCCGGCAGACGGCCTCATTCACTGTAAAAAGTGCGGCGGCCAGAGGCAGACCGTTGTGCCATGCTTTGGGAAACCCGGCTACTTCATGCCCCGCTGTATCTGCCAGTGTCAGCGGGAGGCCGAGGAACAGCGCAAGGCCGCCGAGGAACGGCAGCGCCGCATGGAGCGCATCAATCGCCGGAAGGCCCAGGGCCTGCAAGACCGCTATCTGTACGACTACACCTTTGCCAACGACAACGGCCAAAATCCTCTGATGGACAAGGCCCGCGCCTACGTGGAAAACTGGAAGGAGGCATACAGGAACAACACCGGCCTGCTTCTGTTTGGGGATGTGGGAACTGGCAAGTCCTTTTTCGCCGGTTGTATCGCCAACGCCCTGCTTGACCGGGATGTGCCGGTGCTGATGACGAACTTTCCCACCATCCTGAACCGTCTGACGGGAATGTTTTCCGAGGACAGGGCCGACTTTATCGCCAGCTTTGACGAGTACGACCTGCTTATCATTGACGATTTGGGTGTGGAGCGCAGTACCGAGTATGCGATGGAGCAGATGTTTTTCGTCATTGACAGCCGCTACCGCAGCCGCAGGCCCATGATCATCACCACCAACCTGAAGCTGGCCGAACTCAAAAACCCGCCTGACCTGGCCCACGCTCGTATCTATGACCGTATCCTGGAACGGTGCGCCCCGATCCTCTTTGCCGGGAAAAACTTCCGGGAGGAAAACGCCGGGGCCACCAAGCAGGCGGCGAAAGACATTGTAAACCGTAAGCATGAGTAATTTTGTGCCGGACGGCACAGCCCCGCCCGGAGAAAGGAGCGCCATGAGCGAAGAAACCCGTACCATGCAGACCGCAGACACCACCACTACCAGAGCGCCGGAGGACGCCCCCGCGCTGGTAAAGAAAATCGGCAAGACCACCTACAAGGTGCGCGTCCATTTCAGCCAGACCAGCACTGAAACCATGAGCGACAAAATCAAGCGTATGCTCAAAAACGAGATACAGCAGATGTGACCGGCTGATAAAGCCAGCCGCCTTGTGTTAAACTGATGATGGTACACGCCAAAACTTTTAGCCAAGGAGGACATGAAAATGCTGTACGAAGAAACGGAAAAGAAAGAGATTGAGAGGGTTTACGCGGTGTTTGCCGACTACATCCGGGAAAGCCCCTATCTGGAATGGCTCTGGTCTGATAAGCTGGGCTATCTGCTGCTGAAAATCAGCACAAAAAAGCGGTATGTCGAGGAAGAAATACTCGTTGACACCGCCGACCAGCTTGCCGAAGTGCTGTTTTCCGAGGTGTCGATGGATGTGTTGCAGATGACCGGCAACGATCACACTGAACAGACCGCCGACCCTCTGGAACTGGCCGAGATAAAGCGGCGCTGGAACCCCTTCCTTGAACGGCTGCCGGAATACCAGACCGTTTGCGAAAAAATCCTTGCCGGGGAAAAGTAACCCCACCCGCCTGAGTGTCAGGAGCATGAAAGTGCTTCTGGCACTTTTTTGTGGCTTTTTTGTGAATTTGATTAAAAAGTCCTTGACAACTCGTTTCGGGCAAGACCCTAAAATCTATCCTGATTTCCTGCGGCGCAAGACTGGCTCCATTTGATATTGCCGCAGTCCGGGAAATGATGTCCTATGATGAGCTGGAACTGGAGAAGCTGGGCGACGAGAAAACTGCCCTGTTTGCGGTGGTTTCTGATACTGACCCGACCTTCAATTTCATTTCCGCTATGATGTATAGCCAGATGTTCAACGTACTCTGTGACCGAGCGTTGAAAGTCTACCACGGCAGGCTGCCTGTCCATGTGACCTGCCTGTTTGATGAGTTCGCTAACCAGAAAATCCCCAACTGGGAGCATCTGGTCAGCGTTATCCGTTCAAGAAACATATCAGCCCATATCGTCCTCCAGACATACAGCCAGTTGAAAGGAATGTATAAGGACAATGCGGAAACTGTGGCGGGCTGCTGCTCGACCATGCTTTTCCTGGGCGGAAAGGAGGAAAGCAGTTTGAAGATGGTGTCCGGGCTTCTGGGTAAAGAAACCATAGACACCATGAATGAAAGCGATTCCCGTGGTGCCCAGCGTACCTACGGTCTGAACTATCAGAAGCTGGGCAAGGAACTGATGAGCGTTGACGAACTGGCCGTCATGCCGTCAAGCCGCTGCATCGTCCAGGTACAGGGTGTCCGTCCCTTCTACTCCAAGAAGTATGACCTGACGAAACACCCCCAGTACAAATACACGGCAGACGCCAACCCCAAATACACCTTTGACGTTAAGGCGTATTTACAGCACCGGCTCAAAGTCAAGCCGGAAGAAGAATTTGAGGTTTACGACCTCGGAGATCTCACACAGCCGGATGCGGCTGCTTAAAGGCTCCACCGATGCCCTTACGGGCTTTCAAATCGGTGGGGCCTTTTCTTTTTTGGCCCAAAACAAGCCGCAAAACGGTCATTTCACGAGATGGAGGAAAACATGGACTTTTTCACGGATGCGGTCAGAACGCTGGAAATCTTAGTGCAGGCTCTGAGCGGAAAGCACAGTTTTTACGGGACGGCGGCTGACCGTTCCGCGATTCTTTCTACGGGCTGTCAAAAGCCAAAGGCCAAAACGGTGCGTGTGCCATCAAAGCATCTGCGTCCGCCGGTGCGGGCACAGCCCCTGTCAGCCTTAACTTCATAACCCAATTCAACTACCAACAACAATATTACAAATTCAAGGAGAACTTTTATGGAATTCTTTACTACTGCTGTTTCTACTATGTCTACTCTGGTAACTGCTCTGGGCGCTGGTCTTGGTGTGTGGGGTGTCATCAACCTGATGGAAGGTTACGGTTCTGATAACCCTGCGGCCAATGCTCATGTACGGTAAGGAAGCAAGCAACCGAAAACAAGAGATAGACCGCCAGCACTACACTATTCCGAACCAAAGACCAAAAGATAAGCATTGTGGGAAAATCTAAACTTTTGGATTTTCCTACAATGCCAACTACGGCGGAATCCCTCCCACTCCTTATATCTTTCTGTATACATTGAATTTGTATTTAGTAAAATGCAGACAACACCACGGATCGGCTTTTGGTTGGACAATTCCAACCAAACACCACAGCAGACAGCAGAAAACATTCTGAACGCTAGGAAGCCGGTATGATTGTTACATATAAGGGGAAGAAAAATTTCTTTTAGGTACTTGCTTTCCTAAAACTGATGTGATACAATGATTTAATCCAGAAAAGGAGTAAAAAATATGCGGCAAGGTATTCTTAAATAAAACTATAATCAAATAGTGGGAACAAAGGATTATGATAGCTCCTTTTGTAGGGGCTTAGTTTTTTGTACCCAATTTAAGAATACTTTTGCCTTATCAATTTTGACATATCCCCAAAAACAGCAATCACAAACAGGTGTATGCTGTATATGTGTATGTCCGCAACTTATAATCCCCAGTGGTAAAAGTATTTTACTGCTGGGGATTTTTATGCCCTTTGGGGCTGTAAAGGGAGGACAATCACATGAAAATAATCAATATTGGAATTCTTGCCCATGTAGACGCTGGAAAGACGACCTTGACGGAGAGCCTGCTATATGCCAGCGGAGCCATTTCAGAACCGGGGAGCGTCGAAAAAGGGACAACGAGGACGGACACCATGTTTTTGGAGCGGCAGCGTGGGATTACCATTCAAGCGGCAGTCACTTCCTTCCAGTGGCACAGATGTAAAGTTAACATTGTGGATACGCCCGGCCACATGGATTTTTTGGCGGAGGTGTACCGCTCTTTGGCTGTTTTAGATGGGGCCATCTTGGTGATCTCCGCTAAAGATGGCGTGCAGGCCCAGACCCGTATTCTGTTCCATGCCCTGCGGAAAATGAACATTCCCACCGTTATCTTTATCAACAAGATCGACCAGGCTGGCGTTGATTTGCAGAGCGTGGTTCAGTCTGTTCGGGATAAGCTCTCCGCCGATATTATCATCAAGCAGACGGTGTCGCTGTCCCCGGAAATAGTCCTGGAGGAAAATACCGACATAGAAGCATGGGATGCGGTCATCGAAAATAACGATGAATTATTGGAAAAGTATATCGCAGGAGAACCAATCAGCCGGGAAAAACTTGCGCGGGAGGAACAGCAGCGGGTTCAAGACGCCTCCCTGTTCCCAGTCTATCATGGCAGCGCCAAAAATGGCCTTGGCATTCAACCGTTGATGGATGCGGTGACAGGGCTGTTCCAACCGATTGGGGAACAGGGGGGCGCCGCCCTATGCGGCAGCGTTTTCAAGGTTGAGTACACCGATTGCGGCCAGCGGCGTGTCTATCTACGGTTATACAGCGGAACGCTGCGCCTGCGGGATACGGTGGCCCTGGCCGGGAGAGAAAAGCTGAAAATCACAGAGATGCGTATTCCATCCAAAGGGGAAATTGTTCGGACAGACACCGCTTATCAGGGTGAAATTGTTATCCTTCCCAGCGACAGCGTGAGGTTAAACGATGTATTAGGGGACCAAACCCGGCTCCCTCGTAAAAGGTGGCGCGAGGACCCCCTCCCCATGCTGCGGACGACGATTGCGCCGAAAACGGCAGCGCAAAGAGAACGGCTGCTGGACGCTCTTACGCAACTTGCGGATACTGACCCGCTTTTGCGTTGCGAAGTGGATTCCATCACCCATGAGATCATTCTTTCTTTTTTGGGCCGGGTGCAGTTGGAGGTTGTTTCCGCTTTGCTGTCGGAAAAATACAAGCTTGAAACAGTGGTAAAGGAACCCTCCGTCATTTATATGGAGCGGCCGCTCAAAGCAGCCAGCCACACCATCCATATCGAGGTGCCGCCCAACCCGTTTTGGGCATCCATAGGACTGTCTGTTACACCACTCTCGCTTGGCTCCGGTGTACAATACGAGAGCCGGGTTTCGCTGGGATACTTGAACCAGAGTTTTCAAAACGCTGTCAGGGATGGTATCCGTTACGGGCTGGAGCAGGGCTTGTTCGGCTGGAACGTAACGGACTGTAAGATTTGCTTTGAATACGGGCTTTATTACAGTCCGGTCAGCACGCCGGCGGACTTCCGCTCATTGGCCCCGATTGTATTGGAACAGGCATTGAAGGAATCGGGGACGCAGCTGCTGGAACCTTATCTCTCCTTCATCCTCTATGCGCCCCAGGAATACCTTTCCAGGGCTTATCATGATGCACCGAAATACTGTGCCACCATCGAAACGGCCCAGGTAAAAAAGGATGAAGTTGTCTTTACTGGCGAGATTCCCGCCCGCTGTATACAGGCATACCGTACTGATCTGGCCTTTTACACCAACGGGCGGAGCGTATGCCTTACAGAGCTGAAAGGATATCAGGCCGCTGTCGGTCAGCCGGTCATCCAGCCCCGCCGTCCAAACAGCCGCCTGGACAAGGTGCGCCATATGTTTCAGAAGGTAATGTAAAGATACATAATCGTCAAGACGGCAACAATCAGAAGTTATGGAGGGTAACAATGGAATATAGTAAGGAAGATTTAATGGAAGCAAAAAAGCAAATTTGGGGAGTGGGAGAGAACATGGGAACAGAGGAAAGTAAAAAAATCTGGGAGGAGAACGCACAATTTTGGGATAATGCAATGGGTGACGAATCTAATGAATTTCACAGAGAGGTAGTGCGTCCCAAAGTAACGGAACTTCTATCTCCTAATCCTGCGGATTACATTTTGGATATTGCGTGTGGCAATGGAAATTATTCTTCGTATCTTGCACAAAGAGGCGCTTCGGTTGTCGCTTTTGATTACAGCAAAAAAATGATAGAATTGGCTAAAAGACGGCAATCACAATATGCAAAACAAATTGAATTTTGTGTGGCGGATGCGACCGATAGAAAAAGTATATTAGAATTAAAAAGAAATCGAGCCTTTACGAAAGCAGTTTCTAATATGGCAATTATGGATATTACGGATATTGAACCACTTCTTATGGCTGTTTATGAACTGTTGCAGGAAAGCGGAATTTTTGTCTTTGCAACGCAACACCCTTGTTTTGTCACGTTGACTGAAAAATATATGACACCGCACAGTTACTATGATATAGCGATTGAAGGGCAACCGAAAGAGCAGATTTATTATCATCGTTCCATACAAGATATTTTTAACCTTTGTTTTAGAGCTGGATTTGTCATTGATGGATTTTATGAAGAATGTTTTAAAACCAACAAAGAAATTCCTATGGTAATGATAGTAAGGCTTAAGAAGGTAAAACGTGATAGCTTAAAATAAATTCAAGTTTGTCGGGTAAATAGCAAACCCAGCCGAGCCAGTCAACGGTCAAGATGAACGGCGCATATGCGCAGCCGTTGACAGCCCCGCCCGCCTTTGCTGGTAGGCAATCAAGGGGCGACAGCAAGAAGTGCCACCGCCCCGCACTATTATTCAGAAAGGGGAATTTCCATGACCGACCAGATAGCCTATCAAGAATATATCCAGCGCAGGTACAACGCCTTTTGCAAGACTGTTATCCGCTGTGCCGCCTTGGACAAGATTTTGAAGCTTAAACGGCAATGGGAACGGCAAGTTTCCCTTGACTATCTGATGAACGAGAAGTTTGTCCAGTTTGCCGCGTCGGAGCCGGACGAGGAATACCCATTTACCGTCTGCGGTCAGACCGTCCTGCTCTGCAACGCCGCCCTTGCCGACGCGATCTCTGTTTTGCCGGAGCAGACGCGGGAAGAAATCCTGCGCTATTACTTTCTGCGCCAGCCGCAGCGCGTGATCGGCGCGTGTATTGGCCGGTCACGCAGCACAGCGGGGCGGCATATCCAGCTTGCCTTGCAGCGGCTACGCGAAGAAATGGGGGTGAGCCGGTATGAGTAGACTTCTCCCCTATGAAACAATCCTCAAAGCCCGTGAGGGCGACCCAGAAGCCGTGAACGCTGTCCTGCTCCACTACGCCGGATATATCCGCTATTTCTCAAAAGTGAACGGGCAGGTCAACGCCGAGGTGGAGGACTATGTAAAGCAGCGGTTAATTGACTGTCAATTCAAGTTCCGGCTTGACGAACCACCGGACAAGTCATAAAAACTGAATACCAGCCGCCACCGACGCGGCCAGCGAAAGCAGTAAGTCTTGAAAAAGATTTACTGCTTTTTTTGTTGTCCGGCTCCGCTCCCGGCCATTTTGCCCCCTGCCGGTTGTAGTAGTAAGCGAGGAGGGAATTTTTCTGCCCTGGTGTTTGGCATTTGGAGCATTTACCCGTAGTAGAGGGCAAAGAGAAAGGATTTCTCCAACACCGGGTAGAAACCACTGCGTCCGGTGTCATTTTAGCGAAAGCGGGCAGGAATGCCCTTTACAGGATTAGTAGTAGCAGAAAAAGAGAAACAAACTTTTGTGGTTGCAGTTTTCCAAAAAAGTGGCGGACGGAAGTGAGAGAAAGTTTGCAGTCACGGAGAGCAAGTTTCTACCACGGTGCCAAAATCCGCAATTCTGCAGTTTTGCCCCTCGCGGGAAACTTGTTGGGGAGTGCCTTCCCCAAACCCTGCTCATGCGCCCTTACGGGCGAGAAAGGAGGTCACACCATGCGAAAGAAATACAACACGCCCCACCGCAGCCGCGTTGTGAAAACCCGGCTGTCCGAAGATGAGTATGCCGACTTCACAGCGCGGCTTGCGCCCTATGGTATCAGCCAGTCCGAATTTCTCCGGCAGGCGATACGGCGGGCGACCATACGCCCGGTTGTCCATGTGTCGTCGGTCAATGACGAGTTGCTTTCCGCTGTCGGGAAGCTGACAGCCGAGTACGGCAGGATCGGCGGCAACCTCAATCAGATTGCCCGGTATCTGAACGAATACGGCGTACCCTACAACACCCTTTCCGGCGAGGTACGCGCCGCCATATCCGACCTTGCCGTCCTCAAGTATGAAGTCCTCAAGAAAGTAGGTGACGCGGTTGGCAACACTCAAGCATATCAACTCTAAAAACGCCGACTACGGAGCCGCCGAGCAATATCTTCTCTTTGAGCATGACGAGTTTACCATGAAGCCCGTCCTTGATGAAACCGGCAGGCTTATCCCCCGCGAGGACTACCGGCTGTCCACGCTGAACTGCGACGGGGAGGATTTTGCCGTTGCGTGTATGCGGGCCAATCTCCGCTATCAGAAAAACCAGCGGCGGGAAGATGTGAAAAGCCACCACTACATCATCAGCTTTGACCCGCGGGACGGGCCGGACAACGGCCTGACCGTAGACCGGGCGCAGGCGTTGGGGGAACAATTCTGTAAAGAGCATTTTCCCGGCCACCAGGCCCTTGTCTGCACCCACCCGGACGGGCATAACCACAGCGGCAACATTCATGTGCATATCGTCATAAACAGCCTGCGGATTGAGGAAGTGCCGTTCCTGCCCTACATGGACAGGCCGGCCGATACGAAAGTCGGCTGCAAGCACCGATGTACCGACGCTGCCCTGCGCTACTTCAAATCCGAAGTCATGGAGATGTGCCACCGGGAGGGGCTTTATCAAATCGACCTCTTGAACGGCAGCAAGAACCGCGTCACCGACCGGGAGTATTGGGCGCAGAAAAAGGGACAGGCCGCGCTGGACAAGCAGAACGCCCCCATGATTGCCGATAGTATCGCGCCCCGGCAGACCAAGTTTGAAACGAACAAGGAGAAGCTGCGGCAGACCCTACGGAAAGCCCTTGCCACCGCCGCCAGCTTTGACGAGTTTTCCTCTCTGTTGCTGCAGGAGGGTGTGACCGTCAAGGAGAGCCGGGGGCGGCTTTCCTACCTCACGCCGGACAGGACAAAGCCAATTACCGCCCGGAAGCTGGGCGACGATTTTGACCGCGCCGCTGTCTTTGCCGTTTTAGAGCAAAACGCCGCCAGAGCAGCCGAAGCGCCAGCCAGATCCCCCGATCCCCCACGCACCATAAAAGACCGCTTGCAGGTTGCCAGAGCCGAGATAGCCGCCCCGAAACAGGACGGAGTGCAGCGGCTTGTGGACATTGAGCAGAAAATGGCCGAGGGCAAAGGCCGGGGCTATGAACGCTGGGCGAAGATACACAATCTGAAGCAGGCCGCCAAAACGCTGTCCGTCTACCAGCAATACGGCTTTACTTCCCCGGAGCAGTTAGAAGCCGCCGTTGACACCGCCTATCAGAAAATGCGCCAGACCAGCGGCGAACTGAAAGCACTGGAAACGAAGCTGCAAGGGAAAAAGAAGTTGCAGCGGCAGGTGTTGGCCTACGCCCAGACCAAGGCCGCCCGCGACGGGCTGCGGGCACAGAAATCCGAGAAAGCCCGCGCCGCATACCGGCAGGCCCATGAGAGCGATTTTATCATAGCCGACGCAGCAGCCCGGTATTTCAAGGCGCATGGCATTACCAAGCTGCCCGCCCGGAAAGCGTTGCAGGCCGAGATCGAGCAGCTTATCTCCGAGAAAGACGGCCTGTATAACACCTATCACGAACAGAAACAGCGGTTCAAGGAGTTGCAGACCGTCAAGCGGAACATCGACCAGATTTTGCGCCGGGACGAGCCGCACCGCAGAAAGGAGCAGAGCCATGAGCGATAACCTGCCCCACATGGACTACCGCCAGCACCGGCGGGCGCGGCGGCTGGTACATGAGTGCTGTAACTACGATGAGGGGAACTGCCTGCTATTGGACGACGGGGAGCCTTGCGTGTGCGTCCAGAGCATTTCCTTTTCCCTCATGTGCCACTGGTTCCGTGTGGCTGTCCTGCCCCTTGACGGGGAGCTGGCCGCAGCCCTCTTGTGCCGGGGAAGCCGGAAACGGTGTGCCGTCTGCGGGGCGGCCTTTGTCCCCAAATCCAACCGGGGAAAATACTGCCCCGACTGCGCCGGGCGCATGAAGAAAATCAAAGCCGCCGAGAGAAAGCGGAAACAAAGGCAGAGATGTCACGCTTTAGAGCCTTTCAAACCCGCATAAATCAAGGCTTTTTTCGTGGGTGTCAAAGGGTACGCGATACATTTATCCTTTTCCCCCGGAAACGGCGTTTTAATGCGTGACAATACGCCAAAATCAACCCGAACACAGGGAGGTGATCCTATCGCTGATTATATCAGGGCAGACACGCGGCTGCCCGCCTATCTGCCGTATCCCCGTTTCCTGCTGAAAATGGAGATTTCACAGACCGCCAAGCTGCTGTATTCGCTGCTGTTAGACCGTTCCACCCTCTCCCAGAAAAACAAGTGGCTGGACGACGAGGGCAGGATTTATATTATCTATCCCATCGCGGAGATAGCAGAAATACTGGATAAAGGCAGCACCACCATCAAGGGGGCGCTTAATGAACTGGACACGGCGGGGCTGTTGGAACGGGAACGGGGCGGCTTCTCCGCACCGAACCGGCTTTATGTCAAAGTACCGCCAGTGCCACAGGTACAGTTTTCAGACCAACTGATGGCCGGAAGTCCGCCCCTCATAGAGCCGGAAAACCGTCCCCTAACCAAACTACTATAAACAACCTTACAGAGAGCCAAACAAAGGGAGTGAGTGGGGGGCCGTCCGCGCCCTATGGCCGATATGGAAATATTTTTCTGTCACAGACCGAATACGACGAGTTGCAGGCAGAGTACCCTGACAGGCTGGAACGGTTCATCGAGGAAATGAGCCGCTACCTTGCCGCCAACGGGAAAAGCTACCAGAACTATGCCGCCGCCCTGCGGATATGGGCGGGGAACGACAAAAAGGAAGCCCCTAAAAAGGGCATACCAGACTACTCATGCAAGGAGGGCGAGAGTTTATGAAGAATGAAATCAACGCGGTTTTGGAGAATATGACGACCACCATCCCGGAGCCGGAGGACTACACCGGCGAGGACGGTTTACTGTACTGCGGCAAGTGCCGCAAGCCGAAAGAAGCCTATTTTGCGCCGGATAAGGCCGCTATCTTCGGGCGCGACCGCCACCCGGCAGAGTGCGACTGCCAGAGAACCGCCCGCGAGGAACGGGAAGCCGCCGAAAAGCGGCGCAGACACCTTGACACCGTGGAAGAACTGAAACGCCGGGGCTTTACCGACCCCACCATGCGGGACTGGACTTTCGAGAACGACAACGGCAGGAACCCGCAGACCGGGCTTGCCCGCCGGTATGTGGAGCATTGGGAAGATATGCGGACAGACAATATCGGCTGCCTGTTCTGGGGCGGCGTAGGCACCGGCAAAAGCTACCTTGCAGGCTGTATCGCAAACGCCCTCATGGAGAAAGAAATCCCCGTCCGCATGACGAACTTTGCTCTTATCCTCAATGACCTTGCCGCCAGCTTTGAGGGGCGCAACGAGTACATTTCCCGCCTTTGTCGTTATCCGCTGCTGATCCTTGACGACTTCGGCATGGAACGCGGGACGGAATACGGGCTGGAACAGGTGTTCAATGTGATTGACAGCCGTTACCGCAGCGGCAAGCCGCTGATCGTCACGACCAACCTTACGCTGGACGACCTGCACAACCCGGAGGACACCGCCCATTCCCGGATTTATGACCGCCTGCTTTCCATGTGCGTCCCGGTACGCTTTACCGGCGACAACTTCCGGCAGGAAACCGCCAAGCGGAAAATGGAGAGCATGAAGAAACTGATTACCGACTGAAAGGAGTATTGCCTATGGCAGATAACAAGCAGCACGACACCCGCACCACCCGCCGCCCTGACTGTGTGACGGAAATCCGCATGGGCAATTCCGTCCTTGTCGTGTCCGGCTATTTCAAGAAAGACACCACAACCACAGCCGCCGACAAAATGGCGCGGGTACTGGAAGCGGAAGCCGCTGCTACACAGGAGCCGACTTATCCGGCGTGAACCGGGGCATGGAAAAGCGGCCATGCCAGGGAGCATGACCGCTGGAACGAAAATCGGAAGTGCTTTAGCAATTCTTAATCTCATTCTCTATAAAATAATTTGCAATTTCAAAGGCTTTTATTCTTCTCTTTGCCAATGTGATTTGTGATTTATAACGCTCGGAATTATCCTTTGATTCAAATGTTTTTACTGTTTCTCTTAGCTTGTGCAGAGTTGAATCAATTTGCCTTTTGGCCGCGGTTAATTCATCTATTGTATACTTCATGTTTTCTCCTTTAACTTCTGATTTTTTTGTTAAATCAGAGTATACCACGGAGTTATGAACTTTTCTACTGCAAATATGGGACGACAACCCATACCATAAAAATCGGAAAATTGAAAAGCTGTAAAGAAGCAAATTTAACGCTTTTGCCGCTGTACAGCCCCCGCCGTTCCGTGGTACAATGAAACCACGGAATAGTGGGGCTGGCTGTCGGAAACGGAGGATTTTATGTTAAGACAAGCCACCCAAAACCTCATTACCGCCCTTTATCCGAGATTGTCCCACGAGGATGAATTGCAAGGCGAGAGTAATTCCATATCGAACCAAAAAAGGATACTCGAAACCTACGCAAAACAGAACGGCTTTACCAATCTGCGCTGGTACACCGATGATACAGTTATACTTGGACTAAATTAGAACTCCAGCAACGGAGTGCAATTTAGTCCAAGTATTTTTTTGCCCAGAAAAGGGCGCAAAATCAACGAAACAGGAGGTTGAGAAAACCGTGTGTAAGATAATCGTGATGGCAAACCAGAAAGGGGGCGTGGCTTATGAAAAGCTACACATTATGCAAAGTAGGCGATAGAAAACCTTATAAATAAAGGATTCTTTGGTTGATTTACTTTTCATAATCCATCACGATT
>NZ_VUMI01000067.1 GCF_009696275.1 Eisenbergiella porci | reverse complement strand
CCTGAAGGACATTCCCGATGGACACTGCGTCTGCTGGAAGAACAAGCCAAAGTGGCTCTCGATGTACCTGTTAGTAAAGACACCATAGGCCGGGCTTTAAAAAAAACGAACTTCGACCTCACAAAAACGACTACTGGTGCATCCCTTCAAAAGAAGATGCCGAATTTGTAGCCTGCATGGAAGATGTCCTTGATGTCTATGAGCTTCCCTATGACCCAATGCGTCCTGTCGTTTGCATGGACGAAAAGCCATACCAGCTTTTGGGCGATGCAAGAAAACCGCTTCCTATGAGGCCGGGCGATGACCAAAAGATTGACTCTGAATATACCCGTAATGGGACATGCAGCATCTTTGCATTTGTGGAACCCCTTGGCGGAACCCATCATGTAAGTGTCCATGAGCATCGTACCGCACTTGACTGGGCGCTGGAGATCAAGTATTTATCGGATGAGATGTTTCCCGAAGCCGAGAAAATCATTTTGGTCATGGATAATTTGAACACACATAAAGCAGCTTCATTATATAAAGCATTTCCACCTGCAGAGGCAAGGCGGATTATAAAGCGCCTTGAAATCCATTACACGCCAAAGCATGGAAGCTGGCTGGATATGGCAGAATAACTGCTAACCCATAATAGGGTTGGCAGTTGTGCTAAATATCATTGATACAGTACACTATTCGTGCTCCTCCACATAGATTTTTTGAATACTGCAAAAATCTTTTAAGGAGGGCTATTGCCATGAATACACTTTACAGTGATTTTATACAGAAACATCTCGACATCCTTTCTTTCCGGGACCTGGCTCCCAAAACAATCTCTACCTACCTCTCTTATCTGGACGAGTTCCTTAATTGGGTCGAAAAAGAGCTTTCCGGAAAAATTCTTTCAGAGGTCTCTTACGAAGAAATCCGTATCTATCTACGTTATCTCAAGGACGGCGCTGGCTGTCATGGGACTGATCTTCTATTTTTAAAGCCAGAACGCTGCCCTTTCCAGCCAGCTGAGCTATCCTGTCACAGAAGGGATGATCACTGCCTTTGACAGGCTCTTTTCACTGGAGCTGTCCGAAACGGAGCTTATCGCCGCCTCCGGCATCTATCATTCGCTCGTGCGCAAGCTGGCTCATATGACGGAATATGCCGCCCTCGCTGTCACACTCTTCTTGCCGTTCCGGCTCTGGCATATCCCATGTCCGCGCATCGGCGCATGGTGCTTCTGCCTTGTTTACGCGGCGCTCGACGAATTCCATCAGCGCTTCTCTTTCGGCAGGAGCCCGTCTTTTCGGGATGTGTGCATCGACGTCTCCGGCACGATCATCGGACTGCTGCTTGTCTCCTCCGTAATCTCTTTACGAAAAAAATGTGCGCATTAGCGCACACTTTTTAATCTTTTACTTATTCCCAAACCGCCGTCAGAACATGCTCTCCGGTCATCGTCACGACCGTATCCGCCGTAATCTTTTCACCGCTGTAATACCAGCCGGCAAATTCAGCTCCCTCTTTTTCAGGAACCGGCAGCTCCCCGTAGCTTTCCCCAAAAACCACTTCTGTCATTTCCACTGTTTCAGAGCCGTTTACCATTCCGCCGTCCGTATCAAAACGCACCGGAATCTTTGCCGGAGTCCACACCGCAGTCAGCGTCATATCCCCCTGCACCTTATCCTCCCCAAAATCCCAGAAAAGAGGCTCTTCGCCGCCGACTGACCAGCCTCCGAAATCATATCCCGGACGTATCGGTTCTTCCGGCTCCGTTACAAGTTCGCCGTGACGCAGCTTCTGCTGCGCAACCTCACTCCCCCCGCCCGTTTCAAAGGTTACATAAAATCCGCCAGTAACCGTAAAAAAGATTATCATCCCCACTATTACAACGACCACGACTGCAATAAATCCGTCCAACAGTCTGATGGGGACATCCTTGCTCCCGTATATCCCACGTCCGAACCAGCGTTTTTTTATCATCGGATTTTCTTCCGGAACGCTTTGTACGTCAGATATTTCCTCTTTTTCTTCCAGTCCGTTTTCTTTCAAATCCATTTTCATCAAACTCCCAGCCGTTTCTCCTTTTGCATCAAACGCCGCCGCACTGTGCGGACCGGCTTATCGAATCAAACAGACTCCGGAGTCTGCATCCCATGCGCTCCCCGGAGTCTGTTTGATTTTTACTTTCTTACCAGATACTTTCTCATGTCGATCGCACAGGCAACCAGAATGATAAGCCCCTTTATCACATACTGCATGTTCATGTTGATGGACAGGAAGTTCAGCGCCACAAAGATGATACGCAGCAGGAACACGCCCATCACAACGCCGCTTATCTTGCCGGTACCGCCAACGAACGATACGCCGCCGATAACGCACGCCGCAATCGCGTCACACTCATAGTTTAATCCGGTAGCAGCCGTATTGGAACCGATACGCGCAGACTCGATAAAGCCTGTGATACCGTACATCATACCAGCCAGCATATGTACAAGGATAGTCGTGCGCATTACGTTTACGCCGGATACGTTTGCAGCTTCCGGATTGGAACCGACTGCAAACATGTTCTTACCAAAGGTCGTCTTGTTCCAGATAAACCACATCAGCACAACGACTGCAAGACCCATCCATACATAGTTCGGAATCGCAACTCCGCCCACCTTCAGAATACTTCCGTTTACGAACTGCTTAAAAGAATCATCCAGACCGGAAAGAGGCTGTCCATTATTGCCGTTGATCATGATATACATCAACAGGATACCATATACTATCAACTGTGTTGCCAGCGTTACAATGAACGGATGCAGCTGGAACTTTGCCACGAAAAATCCGTTTACCCAGCCGACGATCGCGCCAACTGCGATAACCGCCAGAATAACAAGCGGAATCGGCAGGGGCTTCATGTTCGGAAACATCTTTGACGCATAATCCAGAGACTGCAGCAAAGACGCACTGATACATGCCGTCAGACCTACTACACGTCCTGCAGAAAGGTCCGTACCTGTCAGAACGATACATCCTGCAATACCACAGGCGATCGGCAGGTTTGCCGCAGAAAGGCTGATAATGTTTACAATAGAGTTCGTGGACAAAAACTTATGGTTCTGTGTAAAGGTATAAATGATCGCAATGATCAGCAATACATACATTGCATTGTTGATCGCGGTCTCTTTCCAGAAGGTCCTTTTGTCCTTAGCGTCAAGACTTTTATAATTGCTGTATTTCAGTTGCATATTTTTGATCGCATTCATCCTGAAAAACCCCCTTTATACATATTTCGCGGCAAGCGTCATGATTTCCTCCTGAGAGGTCGTCGCCGCGTTGACTTCGCCGGCAAGCTTGCCGCCGGACATGACAAGGATTCTGTCGCAGATGCCCAGAAGCTCCGGCATTTCGGAGGATACCACCATCACGCTCTTTCCTTTGTTCGCCAAATCAATGATCAACTGATAAATTTCGTATTTCGCGCCTACATCGATACCTCTTGTAGGCTCATCCAAAAGAAGCACCTCCGGCTCAGTCAAAAGCCAGCGTCCAAGGATGACCTTCTGCTGGTTACCTCCGGAAAGTGTCCGTATCTTGGTCTGCTGCGTCGGCGTCTTCGTATGCATCGCGTCGATAGACCACTGAGTATCTTTCGCCATCGACTTGTCGCTCAGGACAAAGCCTCCCCGCAAATGCTTTTTCAGGCTGGATATCACCGTATTTTCCCGAATATCCAGAATTCCGAAAATACCGGTCGCACGGCGCTCCTCCGTCAGCATCGCAAAGCCGTTCTTGATGGATTCCCGCGCATTGCGGTTTTTCACCTCTTTGCCGTCCAGACGGATGGTTCCGCTCTTTCTCGTAGCGATACCAAAAATATTTTCCAGCGTCTCGGTCCTACCGGAGCCATCCAGTCCTGCCAGACCGACGATCTCGCCTCTTTTTACTTTAAAGGATACGTCGTTTAAGAGCGAATACTGCGCTGTCAGATGCTCTACCTCCAACGCAACCTCTCCGGGCTTGTTTGTTTTAGGAGGGAACTGATTGTTCAGCTCGCGCCCTACCATAAGACGGATGATCTCTTCTGTCGTCAACTCTGCCGCAGGCCTTGTTGCGACCCATGTTCCGTCTCTCATAACGGTCACATCGTCCGCTATCCGCAAAATCTCCGCCATTTTATGTGAAATATAAATGATACCGCAGCCTCTGTCCCTGAGCATGTTGATAATCTTGAACAGATGCTCTACCTCCTGCTCCGTCAGGGAAGAGGTGGGCTCATCAAACACGATAACCTTGGAATGGAAGGATACCGCTTTTGCAATTTCCGCCATCTGTCTCTGGGATACGGGCATCGTGCTCATGACCCTTTTCGGGTCCACATCTATCTCCAGCTCCTTGAACACATCCATGGTATCCTGATACATTTTTTTCTCATTTACCATCACGCCCGCCACCTTCGGATAACGGCCGAGCCAGATGTTGTCCATAACATTTCTTTTCAGCGCCTGATTTAATTCCTGATGTACCATGGCAACGCCGCTCTCCAGCGCTTCCTTGGAATTTTTAAAGTTTACTTCTTTCCCCTCCAGCAAAATCTGTCCGCTGTCCTTCTGATAGATACCGAACAGACATTTCATCAGGGTGGATTTGCCGGCTCCATTTTCTCCCATCAGCGCATGTACAGTTCCCCGCCTCACTGTCAGGGATACATTATCCAGCGCCTTTACGCCCGGGAATTCTTTACAGATATCCTTCATTTCCAGCAAAATATCCTGTCCCATCAAAAATGCGCCTCCTTTCCGTATAAAATAGTGCGTATGGCTATGTTCTTTTATACGGGAGGAACCTTACGCTTCCTCTCGTATAAAAGAACGGCTGCCGTCCCCGACAGCCGTTCTCCTTTTTGACACTTCAATATTGGATTACGGTCATTCTCCCGTATAAGCCGCATAAGGGATGAAAATCTTGTTGCTTACTTTTTCAGAGATATTGAAATCTTCTGTTTCAGCCATCAGCTCTTTGCCTGCGCCTACATTGCCTACCAGGTGAGCGATGCCGTTTGCCATACCTTCTGCATCCTGTTTGATGGTACCTGTCATCTTGCCGTCGGCGATCAGCTGTTTTGCAGCATCAGTAGCATCTACACCGAATACAGGAATTGTTGTGCAGTCTTCTGTTCCAAGGTTATAGCCCTTATCATTTAATGCGGAAATCGCACCTTCTGCCATACCATCGTTGTTGCAGATGATCAGCTCGATCATGTTGCCGTTCTCTTCATTGTACTGAGCCAGGTTTGTGTTCATGTAGTTGTTTGCAGCGGTAGCGCTCCAGTTACCATCCTGGTCAACCTGATAGCAGTCAGTGTTGGAAGCGTCGAAGTACTCCAGTTCAGGCTTGCCGTTCTCAACCAGAACTTTGTTTGCATCCTCTACACCGTACTGGGTTCTGTAAATCGCCTCAACGTTGCCCAGCTGACCCATGAACATTGCATAGCTGATCTTGCCGTCGCCGTTTAAGTCAACTGTATCAAAATTCTCAACCAGGTAGTTACCGATCATTTCACCCTGCATATGACCTGCTTCAGGAGCATCTGTTCCAACGAATGCACACTTATCATAGCTGCCAAGTACTTTGCCTTCGTCCTCATCACCTTCAACCGCACGGTTAAAGAAGATTACCGGAACGCCTGCTGCGCTCGCCTTGTCAACGATAGCCTGAGAAGCGTCAACAGAACCGGAGGTTACGATATTAACTACCAGCAGGTTGCAGCCCTGAACGATAGCGGTATCGATCTGCTCGTTCTGTGTTGTCTGGTTGGAGTTACCGTCAAAGTTCTGGAATGTGATGCCTGCATCTGTCAGAGCTTTATCCAGTGCTGTACGAACGCTTGTGATATAAGTATCGCTGTATGTGTAGTAGAATACGCCTACATTTAAGTCTTCCCCCTTCTCAGCAGCCTCAGAAACCGCTTCTGCTACAGACTCAGCCTTGCCTGCTGCTGTAGAAGCTGCTGCCTCTGTCTCAGCGGGAGCCGCGGAATTACCTGTGCTCTGTGCGTTGCCGCCGCAGGCTGCAAGTCCCATTACCATGGCTGCTGTCATGACCAGTGCCAAAACCTTCTTTTTCATATACTATGTCCTCCTTGATATTTTGCGGGGATTTCCCGCTGTTTTCTAAAAAAATGACCTGTAAGATGCGTCTTTTGCGTTCTTGCATCTTACAAGTCATATTATAAAAATTGCATGAAAAAAAGTAAATTGAATAATCCACAACCTTTTTTATAAATTTCAATGATTTGTTCATATTTTGGAAATATTTTGTTTAAAATTCTCCTGTGAGCAGGGCGGGAGTGGTGTTTTTTGTAACTTTCTCCCCCTAATCGAACGCAAACAGTATTTTCTGACACTCCTCTGAAAACATATTATCCCTGTTTACCATCGTCGTAGCCGTGTCCATCTTCTCACCGGAAAGCTTCTGACCTGTCAGAAGCTGATAAGCCTTTTCCACGCCAAGATATCCCATCGCATAAGGATTCTGCACGACCAGTGCATCCACCTCACCGGTCTCCAGCATTCCGACGCTGACTACATTTGAATCAAACGCCACCACCGTCGTCTTATCTTTTATCCCCAGATCCCGGATAGCCCATCCTACTCCGAGGCTCGTCCATTCATTAAAGGTGGCGATAACGTTTATCTCCGGACGTCCACGCCAAAGCTCCGATGTCTTTTGTCGCGCGTCCTCCGTCGTCGAAAGCACGGTTTTGGTTTCAATATACTTCACCCTTTCATCCTTTTCCACTACGTCGCGGAATCCCGCTTCCCGCTCCTGTCCGTTCGCGGTCTTTTCATCAAAATTGACGATTCCCACATACAGCCTTTCTTCCGGGCACAAAAGTGCCGCCCTGCCTGCCATCTGTCCCGCCGCATAATTATCCGTACTGATGCGGCACGATACCGCATCAGAATTCACATCGCTGTCAATCACCACGATCTTTATCCCTTTTTTTGCCGCTTCATCAATAGCCTTTGCATTTGCATTGTAATCCACCGCCGAAAAAACGATCGCCGAAACGCCGTCAGCCGCAGCCTGCTCTATCATCCTGTTCTGCGTTTCATAATCCTCTTCCGTCTCCGGTCCCTGAAAGCTGAGTTCTACATTATATTCTGTTCCTGCTGCATTTGCGCCTGCAAATACAGATTTCCAAAATGCCGATTCTGTAGATTTTGCGATGACCGCCACCTTATATTTCTGAGCTGCCTGTCCTGATTTTTTCTGGACATAACCGAACAGGACCAGGGCGCAAGCCATCAGCAGCGCTATGATGAACAGCAGCTTTGCTGCCCTCTTTTTATTCATTCGACTGTATCCTCCCTTATCTTTGGCATATTGATGATGATTTTTGTCCCTTCGTCCAGCTCGCTCTCTATCGAAAGCCCGTACTGCTCCCCAAAATATATCCTTATCCTGTCATTCACATTTTTAATGCCGATGCCCGCCTTATCTCCCGGTTCGTGATGCAATATCTGGCTGCACTGTTCCTCTGTCATCCCGACGCCGTTATCTTCCACTTCAAAGATGACTTCGCTGCCCCTCTCGTAAATGCGCACGATTATCTCACCCTCGTCTATCATGCGGTTTATCCCGTGATATATCGCGTTTTCAATGAGCGGCTGCAATGTTATCTTATTGCAGTAATAGGATAAGCAGTTTTCATCCACCTCAAATGAATAGGTAAATTGATTTTTGTAGTGGTAATTTTGTATTTTCAAATAGCTGCGGGCATGCTCCAATTCCTTTTCGATGGGTATCAGCTCATGACCTTTGCTGATGCTGATACGGAACAGGCGCGCCAGGGCATTGACCATTTCTACAGCCTCCCTGCTTCGCTCCTCTTCACACATCCATGCAATGGAGTCCAGCGTATTATATAAAAAGTGCGGATTTATCTGCGCCTGCAGCGCCCGCAGCTCCGTCTTGCGCAGAGTTATCTCTTCATTTCTGACCTGCTCCATCAGCTTTTGTATCCTCGTCACCATGTGCGCAAATGACACGGACAGCGTTTCTATCTCGCTCGCCCCCCGCACCGGCGCATAGGAAAAATCCTCCGCATTGGATTCAAACTGCTGCATCGCAGACACAAGTCCCCTGATGGGGTGGAATATCATCCTTGAAAATACGAGACTGCTCACAAATGCCGCCAGTAAGACCGCCAGCAGAAGAGCTGCCACAAGCGCTGTCACTTCCCACAGCTTATCATTTACCATTTCGCTGACAAAGCTGATCCCGACTACCTTCCATCCATTTCCCTGTGCATCGGATACCGTACATATCGTCCCGTTTTCCGTCAGTGTCCCCCCTTCATAATCCTCAAGGAGTGTCCACTGCTCTTCCTTCAGCCCCGCGTAGATAAGCTGCTGCTGCGGATGATAAATAAGATTTCCGTCCCTGTCCATGATAAAGCAGTAACCATGATATCCGATACCCACGTTGTCCACATATCCTGCAATGGCGGAAAATTGTGCATCCATCACTACAAGACGCTCCGTGCCGTCCGGCTCCTTCATCCGTTTGCAGACCGAAACGACCCACGGATAATGATTGACCAGAAGGCTTTCCACATGCGGTCTGGAAACATAAAGGCTGCCGTCTTCCGTCTTCTCCGCCATTTCCGGTCCCCAGGAAAGATTGCTCAGCAACACTTCTTTCTGCTTCTGCTTTCCTGTCCAGCTCTCCAAAAGCCTCCCGGTTTCCAGATCATAGCTCATGACCGCCACCACATCCGTCCTCGAGGAGACCAGATGGTTCAGCTCCTCCTGCCGGTTTTCGGACTGTGAAAAAATGCTTTCTGCCAGACGTATCCCATCCTCCAGCTCTTCCATATAGTTGTCAATGATGCCGGATACCTGCTTGACCGCCTGTTCTCCTGAAATTCTGGCATTTTCCGTAACGCTCGTCCGGTATACTGCGAGAAATACGAGCATCCCGACCAAAAGCGATACGGATACCATCCCCATCACAAGAAGTATCATGACTGCCGAACTGGATATTTTTTTCCTTCCCTCTTTTTTCATATCTCCTCTCCAGCGCTCTCCGCCATCTGCCTGCGCAGCGCATTGGGAGACACTCCCGCATATTTTTTAAAGCAATAGCTGAAATAATGCTGGTCGTTGTAGCCGCAGCTTTCCGAAATCTCCCGTATTTTTTTGTCCGTATGTAAAAGCTGCTGCCGCGCTTCCTCCATCCGCTGTCCGGTCAGATAATCCACGAAGCTCGAACCCGTCCGCTTTTTGATAAGGGCGCTCAGATAGTTCGGGCTCACCCCTATCTGCGAGCTCACGGAAACAAGGGAGATATCCGGGTCTGCAAACCCGCTCCGTATCATCAAAAGCGCCCGGTCGCAGGCATCCATACTGCTCTTTTGCTTCTCCTCGTCTATCTGCTCCATTGACATCAGGCAAAACTTCTTAAACGCCTCTGCCGCCTCCGGAAACGGTCTGTCCAGAAGCGTCAGCTGACGCGCCAGCAGTTCGCCCGAAAGCCCTCTGCCTTCCGTTTCGCTGGAAACCGCATACTGCACGCGGCATACCGCCGACAAAAGCTCCAAAAGCAGGTAGCTTCTTTTTTCCCGCGCCGCCTTTTCCGTGGAAAGCTTCGCAAATTCCCGGTCCAGAAGCTCTTCTAACGCTTCCCTGTTTCCCGCACGCAAAAGCTCCTCCGCCAGCGCCGCTATCCGCATGACCTCTTCCATATCCGTTCCGCCGAAAGGCTCCTCGTCCGCAATGTAACGTATTCCGCCGCCTGTACGTCCCGCATAGCGCATCGCATTGACCGCCTCACGATACGCTTCGTTAAGCCCTCCCAGCTCCGCCGTCTCACGGCTTACGCCCATACAGCACGATAGCCCCAATATCCTTTTTACGCTCTGCAAAATATCATCGCACAAAATATGCAGATACTTTTCAAAAGAGGCAGGTGTCGCTATCAGAAGCGCCACGATACGGTTTTCCGCAAAAAACACCTTATGCCGCGCATATTTTTCCAGTATCGTATCCATCGCATGCACATGTCCCGTCTCCGTCCGGTTTGACCCGCTTTCGTCCAGAAGCGTTACCGCCATGACAACGAAACGGTTGACCCGCTCTCCCGCCTGTACAAGCCCCAGCTCCCGCGCCGTCTTATAAAGCCGTTCTTCCCGCTCCTTATCCGAGCTGTCCTGAGACGAATCCATCAAAAGCGGCAGCAGGAATTCCTCTGCGCCCCCCGACTCTTTTTTACGCTGCGCAAACTCCGCAAATATCGTATCCAGCCGCCTCTTTATCTGCACGAGCTCCGCCGTCAGCTCTGCCATCGTGATAGGCTTTAACAGATAGCTGATGATATTGTACTGTATCGCCTGCTGCGCATAGGTAAAATCATCGTATCCGCTCAGGAAAGCGATCTGGGTCGCAGGACGCACTTCCCTTACCTGCCGCGCCAGCTCTATCCCTGAAATAAACGGCATCCTGATATCCGTCAGCAAAAGGTCCGGCTCCAGCCTGTCCACCAGCTCCAGCGCCTCGATTCCGTTTTCTGCTTCTCCGACTACCGAAAATCCTATCTCTTCCCAGTTGATACGCCGCACGATCGCGCTGCGCAGTTCCTCTTCATCGTCTGCAACTACAATTGTATACATCTTCCCTCTCATTCCGCTGCCAAGGCAGCTGTTCCTTTGTACTTTTATTCCACATCCAGCGTCTTTTTCTCTCTGTCTGCCGTCTCTGCCAGCGCATTATTTACATCATCTTCGTAATTACGCATCTCCACCTCTATCGGCGTCGGGTCCTTTGTGATGCGCCTGCCTCCGATGTGATTAAAAAAGATGATACCCAACGCCAGCCCGACCGAATAGGAAATCTCCAAAGCCGTGAGCCCCTGCGCTCTTTGCCCGGAAATAAGCTCATATACCTGTCCGAACACTTCCCGTATCCCGATATCATTATGAAACGCCATGATAGTAAACGCCGCTCCGAAAAAACAGATGCCGCACACGAACAATATCTTCCCGTATCTGAGCAGCCCGTTTTTCCTTAAAATTAACATTGCTTAAGTCTAAATGTTGAAACATGTCAGTATCATTTATAGCTGTAATAACATACTGGAGTTCGGATATAGGAATTGCTTGATAAAGTAGTGAATTATTTGATAAATATACTAATTCACTCGAAAAAATCCGGCCTTCATAGTTTACTTGCATACTTTTTTCAAAATTCCCCATATTCTGAAATAGAACAAGTGAAAATTGAAGATTAGCAAACTCTCCATCTCGAAAATTAATATAAAAACTTCCAATAGGAATACTACTTTTTAGAGCTCCTTATTCTGCGTTGCTATTGCTAAATCAATTATTTCATTTGTTTGAGCTAGTCGTCTATACAAAATGGCGAAAAATTATCGATAGATACATTTTTGCTATACGTTGACATCGCAACAAGAATTAGAACTATTACTCCGCATCCACTGGTTATTCTGCCAGAGCTTAACCACAATTTCAATTTTGTCTGTCGAGTGGTCTGCGGTAAAAATATCTCGTGCTCCAGCATCAACTGTCACCCATGTACCAGTTCCAAGAATTGCCGCCAGAACAAAACAAGCTACTCGCTTTGGCAGCTTATAAATCATGGGATGATTTGCCTTACGGAGTGTTCGGCGCATCTTTTTTTGAAACGATGATGAAAATTCGTGTTTGCATTCTCTTGGAGCGGGAAGCGAATCCCTGATTACCCGATCCGCTTCAGCAGCTGCCTTTTTTAACATTTCTTCACTAATCACAGGACTCCCGCCTCCTCACATAATTTTTTCAATTTGTTCTTAGCTCGTTGATCTAATTTAATTGCAGCAGGCAAGGAGAGCCCCATCATGCTGGCGATTTCTCTAACACTGTACCCGTGATGGTAGCGAAGCAGAATCATTTCTCGATACCTGGCAGGCAATTTCAAGATACAATCAGTCAAAGCATTATCTCCTTCATAATGCGGAGCTGTACCTTGAATTTCATCAATTAGTTCAACCGTTTGATGTTTTTGCAGTTTTCGGTATTGATCTATTGCCATGTTCTCAACTATAGTAACGACATAGCCATGCGTTTTTGGACACACAGGATTATCAATTTTTTTAATATTTTCCGCTATTTTTACAAAAGCCTGATGCACTGCGTCCTCAGCATCCTGCTCATTATGTAAGATTCATAGGCCACATGAAACATTAGGCCCCGATACTCCAGATAGATTTGTTCAAACTTGAGTTTCGATCATTTGTAAATATATCATCATAATGCAAACCTCCAGTTCATGCATTCCATTATACCTTATCGGAAAGAAACTTCCAATAGGAATAATCAACCTTTTAGCCCCATCATATCCGATTTTTATTTTTCGTTTGCGTTGATTTTTCACAAAAAACGGGTTATAATATATTCAAACAAGAATTTAGGAGGTTGTCTTATGCTGATACAATTTAGTGTAGAGAACTATCTTTCTATCAAAGATAAAGTTGTGTTATCCTTGCTTGCCAGCAACGATAACGAGCATCCTGAGCATCTTATCGCGGATACGAACAAAAAGCATTTGAAGTCTGCTGTTATTTACGGAGCCAATGCTTCCGGAAAATCCAATGTTCTCAACGCATTCTGGTTCATGGTGAACTATGTGCTGACTTCGCATAACCAACAGCTCCATAAGACCATTGAGCGTGTCCCCTTCAAGTTTGACAGGGAACCCCCCACTCAACCCAGCAGCTTTGAAGTCATCTTCACTGCAAATGGCATCCGGTATGCGTATGGCTTTTCTGTAACAGATAAAGCGGTTATTGAGGAATACCTGTATTACTATCCCAACGGCAGGCAGGCACTCATTTTTGAACGAAAAGAAACAAAGGATTTCCGCTTTACAGTCGATGTTGATGAACAAAATACGCTCAAAGAACGCACTTCTGCCAACAAGCTTTATCTGTCGGTGGCATCGAACTGGAGCTATTCCAAAGTAATCCCGGTTCTGGAATGGTTCGCTTCCTGCCAGATCATCACCAAAAATTCCGTTGCGGACGCCTATGGCCTTGAAGCAGAGCAGCTCAAAGATGACGATTACCGGCGTGTGATTGCATCCATGCTGCGTGTTGCGGATTTTGGAATTCAGTCTCTGCAGCTGCGTGATTCGGAGCCTGCTCTTTCCAAGCGCAGCGATGCCTTTACCAATATTGATGCTGTCCATATCGTCCAGGGCACTGATGGAAATTCTTCTTCCTATACGCTGAACATGACGGAGGAATCCGACGGTACCAACAGCTATTTCAAACTGATCGGTGTTGTGAAAAAGGCTTTGGACCAGGGAACACTTCTTGTCGCCGATGAGATAGACGCCCACCTGCATCCTCTCCTCACAAAACATCTGGTCTCTCTTTTTAATAGTGCAGAGTTCAATCCCAACGGGGCACAGTTGATTTTCACATCACATAACACCAATCTTCTTGATTTGGATGTGCTGAGAAGAGATCAGATCTGGTTTACTGAAAAAGACGAAAAAACAGCGGCTACTGATTTATTCTCCCTTTACGATTTTTCCGTCCGCAAAGATACCAAAGTCGAGAAGGGCTATCTGATCGGTCGCTATGGTGCAATCCCCTTTATCAAAGGAGGGCTGTAAAATGGCACGCGGACAGATTGAAAAGCGTGGACAGCGACGCAGAAAAGTAAAACCTGTCATTCTAATCGTAACGGAAGGTTCGCAGACCGAGCCAAAGTATTTTGAACACTACCGCAGCCGGCAGACCAACATTGATATTCGTGTGGTCGGCAGCCGCACCAGCGCAGGAGAAACCGATTACCTCAGCCTGATTCGGAAAGCTGTGGAATATCAGAGCAAAAACCAGATATCCATATCCGATGGAGATGCTGTATGGGTAGTTGCGGACGGTGATGTAAACTACAACAATCCTGACCCTATCGCTGCCAAAGACAGCCTGCTCTCCAGAGCAAGGAAAATAGCAGATACAAAGGGGATTCAGATTGCACTCTCTAATCCCTGCTTTGAATTTTGGTACCTGCTGCACTTCCAGTACACCACAAGGTTCTTCAAGGACTATCCGCAGTCAAGACTGCATTGACCGCTTACCTTCCGGATTATGAGAAATCGGGCGATGTGTATGCACAGTTATCTGAGCATACAGCCGATGCACTCCGTAACGCTAAGCGTGTGGAACAATACCATCTTCAAAACAGCGGCAACAAACCGTTCGGGATTGCCGTCAACCCATTTACCGACATCTATCAGCTGGTGGAATCACTTCTGTAGCCACGGAAGCAATATTGGCACAGGTTTGTCCCTGCATTGGCACAGTCCTGCTCTTTCCCCGTAAATCCATATCTGTTATACTTGGTACAGTCAAAACTTCGCATTACAGCCGCTCCGGTTTGGGGCGGCTGTTTTAATTTCAGAAAAGGTGGTGGTTCCTATTCTCTTTCAAAAAGCCCGAAAGGTGCTGAACAACGAGCGGGGTGAGGCCAACTATTTCAGTACGCTGGTCTTCATCTTCATTGCCGTTCTGCTGCTGGCCTTTATCATCGACCTGTTCAGCATTATTTCTACCAAGCAGGAGCTTGACCATGCCGCCGATCAGATGGTCAAGCAGATCCAGCTCTCCGGCGGCATCAACAGTGAGACCGATGACCTGTTCGATTTTTTGTGTTCCCAGATTGAGGGCGCCGAAAACATCTCTTACTCCATTGATGCTACTTACAAATCCCCCAGACCGTCTGGTATGACAAATGCCATACAGCTGGGTTCGCCTTTTTTCATTACCATTGAGGGCGATGCGAAACTGGGCGGGTTCTGGAATTTCGATCTGGTCAACATCACGGTAGTCGCCAGAGGCAGCGGCGTCAGTGAACACTACTGGAAGTGAGGTGGCTTATGAATCGCATATTCCTGCGGCTGAAAAAGCCGCTGCGCAACGAGCGGGGTGAAATCACTTTCTTTGCCTGCTTCTTCGTGGTGGGCGTTGTGATGCTGATTTCCTTTCTGCTCCTGTACGCCTCCATTCGGATCACCTGCATCAATATCCGCAATGGCGCCAAGATGGAGCTGAACAACCTAAGCGGTACGATTTACGCAGATACTTACCGCTCCCAGCACGAAACCAACTTTGAAGAGTATCTGCGCACGCTCTATTCCAGCAGTGATTACACGGAAATGCTGGAGGAAACTGTAGCAGGCGGCTTGGATTCCAAAATCCCCCTCTCAACAGAAGACTATAAGATCTCCAACATCACTTTGGAATTCAATGTAGTCGGCGACCGGGTCGAGTACATCTTCTACTGCGACGCAGAATTTTATGTCCGGATGTTCGGTCACTCCTATCCCGCCATTACCCAGCGGATAGAGCTGACCGGCTACCACAACACGAAATTTTAGCCCTGCTGTTGAAATCCTGCTTCTTTCCGGAGTATAGGATATTTATAAAACAAAAAAGGAGTGACCAACTATGAAAAAGTTCTTTCAGTCAAAAGGTTTCATCGTTTCTTCTCTTGCCGCCCTGTGCGTGGTGATCCTGGGCGTATGCTGGTTTGTGAGCCGCGATAAGCCTCCCGAGTTCAAGCCGGACGAATCACCGCCCAGCAGCACGACCAGCGACTGGTCCGACAATGGCCGCGAGCCCGGCAATGATGAAACGAATGGCGCAGATGCCTATAAGCCCGGCCAGACCGCTGATCCCAAAGAGGAATACCCCAAGGTAATTGAGGAAGAGGATAAAGAAGTTGTGATCGACTTCACACCGGACAGCGAAAAGCTGCAGCCGGAGCCTCCCGCACCCCCTAAAGCCACAGGGGATCTGGAGAACCCTTCCGAACCTCCCGCCTATGAACCGGAGCAGGTTGCACCGCCTCCGACTGAACCCCCTGCGCAGGACAACACCCCGGCGCCCGGTTCCAGTAACGGGAATGGTGCAATCTATGACCCTGTATTTGGCTGGGTCGTACCCGGTGATACACAGCAGTCCACCGGCCACAGCGATGGCGACATGAATAAACAGGTCGGCAACATGGGATAACGCTTTCCTTACAACTGAATAACGGACACGAAAGCCGTCACCGCATTTCTTTTTGCGTGACGGCTTTTTCTATCTTTCAACGAATGGAGGGTGATGTACTTGAAACGATTTTTTGCCCTCCTGTGCAGCATTGCCATGCTATGCTGCCTTTTCTCCACCACGGCTCTCGCCACCGGTGGCAATGGCAACATTGACGGAGGCGGCGGCGATATGGGTCAGGGCACCAGCTCAAACTTCTGGACTCCCGGCAACGATGGTGTACGCATTACTGTCGTGGACGCACAAACATTACCCGACTACCGCCAGACGGTCTCCCAGAGAGCAGGCTCGTCTGCGTACCTACAAAAGTTTTGCGTGTGCCCATGCCAGTGTGCATGAGCACTGCCGCCACTTCCGGCGTGGATAAGCGCCTGGAAGCTACCCACGGAGGATGCCTATGGAACGAGATGAATTACGCACCGCTCTTGTAACCCATTTGGAGACCCTGCGGCGTAACCTGCAGGTGGTTTCCATGGAGGTGCTGAAAACCAAATACAAGAAACCTTTTGATGTACTGCGGCAGGATATTTGCAAAGCCGCTACCGCCTATACCCGTTTTTTGGTGTTTGACAACATGCGGATCAAGCACAAATATTTTGACGAAGCTGTACCGTACATTGATGGGGCAATCGCGCAGACAAAGCGGCTCAAGGAGATTTCAAAAGCTGCCTTTCAGCGGCAGGACATTGAGGAAATCGAATCGTTGGCTCTTGCACTGCGCAGTGAGATTGAAGCGGCACTGCAGCCCTTCTATGTGGAGCACATGTGCCTGTATGTGACGCCGGAATGCTTCATAGAACCACTTAAAACGCCGGAAATCTATAACGATGCGACTTCCTGTGTCTGGCGTGATGGTACCTGGCAGCTTCTGGAGGACACCAGCGAAGGGCTCCTGCTCTTTGTCCGGTCCAAACCGCAAGAGGAGGCCGCCGCATGAAAAAAACAGCCCAACAATACTTAAACAGCGAGGCTCATGGCTATCTCATGGAATCCAAAGCCTGCAAGCTCCTGCTGAAAGATTTTGAACGCATCCGCGCTAAGCTCAGGCGGCATATCGAAAAAGAAGCTGCCGAGCGGGAAGCCGAATTTGAAGCAGCTGTGCAGTATTGCAGTGAAGCCGATATTCAGGAAGCCTATGGCTGGGAATTTATCACCGAACAGCAGTACGAGCACTATCTTGAGTTATTCCGCCAGGGGCGCAAGGCACTTGACGAACACAGCCCCACGGTAACGGAACTGGCCCTCTCCATTCTGAACCGGATTTTTCAGGACATCGACCGTGACTGCCGCCAATATGCGTTTGAGGCGCTTTCACCGGAAGAACAGCTTGCCCAGCGAAAACGGGCTGAAGAATCTCAGGAGGCATGGAAACAGTACATCGCTGACTTAAAAGAAAAGATGCGTTCTGCTGCTGAGGCAGAATAGACAAACATGGAAGACAAATTTTGTATTGTCAATCTGTGTACTTGCAAAACCAGATTATTTCGGCTAAAATAAGAGTATAATATAATATCAGCCGAAACAAGAAAGGAGGAACGCCTGTGTATATCACGCGACACATGGAAAAACCGGTGCTGGAGTTAAACGAGCAGTACCCTGTTCTTCTGCTTACCGGTCCCAGACAGGTAGGGAAAACCACCATGCTGGAGCATTTGATGGAAGTCGAGGGCAGGGGACGCACCAAGGTCACTTTGGATGACCTTACTATACGCGAGCTTGCCAAGACCGATCCAAAGATGTTTTTCCAGCTGTATCAACCGCCCCTGCTCATTGACGAAGTGCAGTACGCACCGGAACTGTTCCCATATATCAAGATCATGGTAGATGAGCGCCATCAGCCCGGAGACTTCTGGCTGACCGGCTCCCAGCTCTTTAAGATGATGGAGGACGTACAGGAATCTTTGGCCGGCCGGGTGGCTCTGCTTCATCTCTCCCCGCTTTCTCAGAGCGAGATCATGAAGCAGCCTGCCGAGGCGCCATTCAGTCTGGAGCTGCCCCTTTTGTCCAAACGCCAAAAGGGCCGCACCATGCTGACCACGCCGGAGATCTTCCAGAAAATCCACCTGGGCGGGATGCCTGCTCTGGTCACCGGTACCTATGCCAATGCCGGCGTTTTCTATTCCAGCTACATCGACACCTATATGGAGCGGGATGTGCGGCGGCTTTCCAGTGATATTGACAGCTTGAAATTTCTGCGGTTTCTGCGTTCCGCTGCCGCCAGAGTTTCCCAGCAGGTCAACTACAAGGGCATTGCTGACGATGCAGAGATCAACCAGGCTACAGCCAAGAGCTGGCTTCATGTTCTGGAGGCGCTGGGTATCATCTTTCTGCTGGAGCCTTATTCCAACAATGTGCTCAAGCGCACCGTGTCTACGCCAAAGCTCTACTTCTATGACTCCGGCCTTGTCTGCTACCTGACCCGTTGGAGCAGCCCGGAAACCGCCATGGAGGGCGCTATGAGCGGTGCTTTGCTGGAGAACTATACGGTGGCAGAGATCATCAAGACCTATCAGAATGCCGGACAGGAGCCATTCCTGTACTATTACCGGGATAAGGACGCCAGAGAGATCGACTTGATTTTGGAGCGGGACGGAAAGCTGTTCCCCATCGAGATCAAGAAGATGGTTTCACCGCCCAAAAAGCTGACGCAGGTATTTGACTTGATTGACAAATCCCCGCTGCAGCGCGGTACCAGCGCCATCCTGTGCATGGCAGACCAGCTGGGGGCTTTCGACCAGGACAATCTGATTGTGCCCATCTCTCTCATTTAACCAAAGAGCCTTGCCATACCACCGGTGCGGCGCATAACTACAAAGGGATCGACAGACTGCATTTTGCGGTCTGCCGGTCTCTTTTTCTGTTTGGAGGAAAACCTGATGATAAAACGACAAATATCTTTTCTGTTTGAAGACCTGGGATACTGCAAAGATGTATTCCGCACCATTGCAGAACCGGTACGCTACTACAACCGGGATACCGAAAGCGGCGCATGGTACAGCTCTACGCCGGACTGGCATGAAAATGACAGCCTGATTCGGGAAGATGTTATTTTTGAAGTGATCTCAGACGGCACCGTCTGCGCTCTGGATGGCAATGGCAGCTTTGAAGGCAAGAAGCCCTTCGTGCCCTTCTACCAATTCCAACAGTCACTGGTGCAGTCCGTTCATGCGCAGCATCCACAGCTGAAGGGCTATGAAGCAATGAAGGAGAAACTACTCTCCCTGCCGGGTGCGAAAGAAGCGATTGGACATGGCTGGTACTGGGAAAACTGGGTCTTTGCCATTGATGTTGAAAATGCAACGGAGGAAGCGGTGGACTCAGCCCAATGGCTGAATAACCAGTACGACATTCTGGCTGTCCACTATACCCACAAGCCCACCGGCTTTGTCTTTATCAACTACCGGTTCCGCAGCAAAAAGCTGAAACCAAAATCCACCAGCCATGACCTGCTGCTCTACGACTGGGAAAACAAATAATCACACCGCATAAGCAAGCGGTACCTACACAAGGAGGAAGCGAAATGAAGATTCATGAAGACCGTTCCCATGTAAATATCGATACAAAATGGTTTACCAAAGGCTATGCCAAAGAAGATGTCCATACACTGCGCCTGCAGTTTCTCTATGACGAGGCAGAGCAGGCGGCTAACCGTCAGTTTCAGGACAGCCATACCGATGAAGAATGGAATCAGCGTATCCGGGAGGCAAGTAAAAACAAAAGTGCCGCCATGGAACCGGTTATGTCGGCCATCGCACAGGAATTCGTCTGCTTTCAGTATGCTGCCGATGACCCTGCGCCTTATGACAGCGACCAGTGGGATCTGTTCTTCTGGTGCAACAGCTTTCCAAGTTCTCTGGCCTTATCCGGGCGTGATTTCTCATACTTTACCCTGACATTCAACGAGCGGCAGACATGGGAAAAACGGAACGCCGTCTGTCAGCAGGTACTGGATTTCCTGCATACCCGTTTCCAGAACCACCCCAACCTGAATGTCTCCATACAGTATTCCATTTGGTTTGACCACCCGAAGATCCACGAGGTAATAGAGCGTATCAAACCCCGGCTGGAGGGACAGTGTTGCGTTTATGACCAGAAAGAGGGCAGACTGCTCCTGCAGGACGGCGTGCTGCTCTTTAAGCCCAAATATGCCAAGAAACACGTTTGCAGGCTGAGCCAGAGCGATATTCTGACTCTCAGCTGGGAACTTGGTATAGAAGATGAAGAACCGGCTGCTGAGGATAGCACGCCAATTACCTTACCCTATGAAAAATATGGCGATACGCACCCCATTCAGCTGCAGGTGACCTACTATCTGAATGGAAATCTTGCCATAGAAATGATAGCCTGGGATGACGAGGTTCCGGAGCCCTGGGCGACTCTCACCGTCAACCTGCCCGGCCAGCGGCAAAAAGACCATGCCTTTATCGACACCAATGCCGATTCGGAATTTCCTGTCTGGCTCATTCGCCACGGTCTTGCGTTGCCCACCGGCCGCACCATGCAGAGCGGGTTCTGCACCTATCCCGAATATCGTTTTCGTGCCGACCGGCTGCAGGAGCTGGACCCGGAAGGGTATGCAGACTATCTGAAAAACCTTGAAAGGCGGTGCAGTGCATGAAATATAAGGCAGTTTATGATGTGCTGAATGAAAGGCGGCAGACTATCCCCGGCTTCTGCTACGATGACCGCAGCGGCTGGCGTGCTTCCCCCCAGACCTACATGACCATGCAGCGTCCTTTATGGATCATTGCTGAAGATGTTGCCGCAGGCAGGCGTCTGTGGATCACCCAGGAAGGCGCCCGGTTTGGCATTGCCATTCGGAGAATGGATGAGCAGAAGCAAAACTATGGTCCTACCTATCACATCACTTGTGAAAACAGGACAAAGCTGGCTCAGGTTCTGCGCTGCCAGTTCGAGTCAAAGACTTTGGCTGTGTAAACACACACCAACAAGCACCGGCAATCTGCTTTTTTGCAGGCGCCGGTGCTTCCTTGGAGGAAAACGCTTATGAATACTCTTGCATTTACGCTGGGCGAACACATATCCTGGCTGGCTTTGAAAATCAGCACATATCCCAATGGCAATCTTGCCATCAAGATCTACGAAAGCGACTGCGACAGCCTGACTTTTTGGGAAAGTCTTACCGTCAATCTCAATGGCATCCGCCCTGATCACTGCGCTTTTATCAATAGCAAAGCTGCAGAAGGTCAGCTGCCCGCATGGCTATTGGAAAAGCAGCTTGCTGAACCAACCGGACAGATTTATGAGGCAGACGGCATCTGCTATCCGGAATTCTTATTCCAAACCAGACGTCTTTGTGCGCTTGACCCTGATGGACACACCCTCTATACCCGGTGCCAGAAAGGTGAACTGGGGCGCCAGTTTGAGCGGTTGTATATCGCCCTGCGCCGCCTGTCCCGTGAAATCAATGGCTTCACTTATACCGATTATAGCGGCTGGCGGTGCATGGAGGGCTCTTCCGCCACGCTTCCGCTTTGGATCGAAGCATCTGATCCGGCTCATGGGCGCCAATTTATATTTACACTGAAAGGTCCCGCGCTGCAGACTACCATCCGCTGTGCAGACGGTACGGAAAAAAGGTACACTTACCGGCGCAAGGAAGACATAGCTTCTGATTTGATCTCCCTATTTCAAAAAGAGCTGCGTGTCTACCCACCCTGGTCGGAAGAAAGAAGAAAACAACATGAAACTTGAAAATCAAAGATAAAGGAGACATCTACTATGAAAATTCGTATTTACCCCAAATCTCTGTTAGAAGCTGTATGGCAGCAGGATAAGCTGCTCTTTACCCCGGAGGCGGAGCAGCCGCCTCTGTGCCTGCGGTGCGGTCAGCCGCTGAACCGCAGGCTGATGGTCAATGCTTTGAGCCGGTATGCCGATGTTCACATCTGCGAGGCGTGCGGCATGGATGAAGCCCTGCGTGACGCCAACCACTGCCCGCTTCCGCTGGAGGAATGGGCGGCAGTCAAAAACGGTTTGGCTGAGGATCTGCCTGATTGTGAAGAAGTGCTGCTCACAACTGTTTGCTCCTTCGAGAATCTGTTTCAGCAAGGTTCCCGGCCAGCCAGCGAGGTAGCCTACTCCCGCTCTGACTATGACGGGTGGAAATGGTGGACCACCTGGCACCAGTGCCAAAAGGATAAGCCTGTTCTGGAGGCCGCCCGTGAGATCGACGCCTTCCAGAATGCACTGTTTGAACTGCCGGAGCTTCAAAATCTGGACACCTTGGCACGCTTGTGCCGGTGCCATGCACAGCCTACCAGCGATCCTACCGAATTCAACCTGTTTTCGGAAACTGCTTATTTTCATATCTGGCTGCGGCTGATTACCCGCCACCAAGATTATAATGTCTATGTCCATTATTACCTGAAGGATTAAGGTTCTAACAAATGAGCAACCGAGCGGCCAGAGGAATATCCTCCAGGCCGCTCTTTTCTTTCTGCCATGACCTTCATGCTTTCGTTGACGAACTTATGGGAGAACGGTATAATAAAATCAGCCAAAGACGAAAAATATCTTCCATAGCAAAGGCGGTGATTTATATGGCTGCACAGCATTTTTCCAATCCATCCACCTCACAGACTGCAGAGATCAGTGTGGAATATTTCCTGCTCTATTACAATATAGCTTACCAACGTGATAATATCGCCGCTCTGAATCAGCTGTGCGACCGATACCCCATCGCCTCTGAACAGGCTTTTGACATTACCCGGCATACTTCTGATTACTATGCGGACTTCTGCTGGTTTCCGATTTTAACGGACACTATGCGGTTCTCAGAACGATATGTACTGAATATCATTTCCTACCTGCTGGGCACCTTGCGTCCGCCCAAAACATACCGTCTGTATCTTCAGCGCAATATCACCTATCGGGAAACCTTCAACTATGCTGTAAACCGTTTCCAGCGCGACTATGATCCAGACGCCCTATGGAACAATTTCTTTATGGAACTGGCAGAATTGCGGAAAATCATAGAACTGCGAAAAATCCGGGATTTTTATGAACTCTCATACCGGGCATCTGAATATTTCTCCTGTGTGTATGCACCATATCGGAGACCATAATCGTTACAAATGGCAAACTACATAATTTAAGTCAGAGAGAAAGACTCCGAGATAAAGAACTCTCGGAGCCTTTCTCATTGACTTAAATCTTAAACAATTTGATGGCCTTCAGCAAGATAATGCTTAGTTCCTGGTACAGATCCTCGTCAAGCACACCGTCGATAATAGCGTACTTGAGCAACAGCGGCCGGTACATCAACAATATCGCTGTAATGGCGTCTTCATTGCCGGCTTTGGCACTGCGAAGCATCCACTCAAAATTCATCTCCTGTCACCTCCCTCAATGCTCTTTTTGAACTTTTGAATTGTCCGATAGTAAAGCGCAGCCACCCCTTTATAGGACAGCCCAAGCTTTGCTCCCAAGGTCTCAAAGTCCGCTTCCTCCAGCGTTCGAGCCAGGAACACCTGGCGTTCCCGCTCATTGAGCTTCTGCAGCGCCTCTAAAAGCGCCCCATTCTCAATGGCGTCCATAAGCGGCAGACTGTCCATGACCCGTTCTTCTGAGCTGGGTTCGGATTCGTAGACCATATCTACGGTGCACTCTGCGCTGCTGCGCTTATAAAGCTGGATCAGATAATCATTTCTCCGGCGCTTGACTGCCGAAACTAAGTATGCAGTAAATCTGAATTGCAGGTCATCTCCTGCCTGTCCGTTATTCCTTTGCCACATGGCATATCCTCCGTAATCTCAAGATTTCAAAGCGAATTGAAATCCTGCGACGGAGGACCACGAGCCCGGTAATAACACAAGAAAAGCAAAAAGCAGCCAACTCTGCGCATAAACGCAAAATCGACTGCTCTTAAAACAAATGCATTAAGTTGCCCGCTATGGGGCGAACTATGCCCAGGGGCAGGAGGCGGTTTTTCTCCTTTCGAGGCAAACTCGCGCTGCCTCCTGCGATGCCATGCGGCAAAGTTCCCCCTTATTCTTGTAGTAAAAAAAGCTGTGTGTCTCGGCTGAACGGAATGGCAGAACAACTCAATGCGGCGTATGGTATTGCCCATTCCGCATCAATCTCCTTTATCTGCTTACGCGGCCGGCACACAGGCGGCGTCTCATCTCCTCTCAACAAGATAGGGATCTGGCAGCGCGATCTGCCGCCCTGCCGATATTGTATTTCATTTTCTTAATATGCTATATGACCTTCTCCTTACAAAAAAACGGCCTGTTTCCATTGCGGAAGTCAGTCCATTTTTGAACTGCGTCATTGCTGTTTTCCTGTATTTCTGGCATAATCCCTCGTTCCTCCCTTATATTTTGTAAAATGCTACCATAATACTATTGTAGTTGAGAGGTATTAGATATTCGTGAGCCAAATATAAGGAAAACATAAGCGTTCGACAAGAACCGACAAAATAGGAGGGATATACGCTGCTATCCCTCTCATATGTTATCCATTATTCTACAAACCGATACCCAATACCCCAGACGGTTTCAATACACTCTCTCCCAGTCAGCTCCAGCAGGATCTTCCGCAGCCCGCTGATATGATACCGGATCGTTTCGTTGACCTGAATCGGCTCTGCACCCTCCCAGACCATCGAATAGATTTGAGTTTTCTGAAAGGTTCTGCCGGGATTTCGTGCCAGCAGGTAAAGGATCTGAAACTGCTGGCGGCCTAATGTATAGCTTATCCCATCATGCTCGATCCGCGACTCCAGCGGATGCAGGCTCAAATTGCCAATCTTCAGCAGAGGCTCCATGGGGAGTTCTACCTGATGGTATTCCAAAGCACCCAGGCTATCAATAAGACGCTTGAGCAAAGCTTCTTCTGAATCTTTGAAAGTCAAAATCATCATTTTTCCCACGGAATCACCTCCTCAAAACGCGATCTTTTCGCCATACACTTAACAAGGGGTTTTAGAATTTTACTTTATTACACAGATACTACGATTCAACGCTATAAAAAGCAGAGTAAGCAAATCTCTGAAATAACAGGTTGCTAACGATAGGTATGTGTCGCAAATATTTTATCAAACCCGAATAAATGTGGCATGAGTAAATCACGCAATCTTTTTTGCGTGATTTACTCATGCCCTTTTTTCCCCTGTTCGCTATACTGTTAGCGTACTACGAAAGGAGCGAACAATTATGAGTACATTATTACAGGTAAACGACATAACCAAAATCTATCAAACCCAGCCCAAGCCGGGGCTGGATCATGTTTCCTTTGATGTGATGCAGGGAGAATTTCTCGGTATCATGGGCGCCTCCGGTTCTGGTAAAACAACGCTTTTGAATGTACTTTCCACTATTGACACACCCACAAGCGGCAGCATCAATATGGAAAACATCAAGATTCAGGAGCTGAATCAAAGGCAGGCAGCCGATTTTCGCAAAGACAATCTTGGCTTTATTTTTCAGGAGTATTTCCTGTTGGACAGTCTGACTGTACAGGAAAATATTGCAGTCTCTCTGACCTTACTGCACAAAGGCGCAAAAGAGATTGACAAAAAAGTAATGGAGCTTGCAGAGCTATTCGGAATTGCTTCCCAACTGAAAAAATACCCCAGTGAGTTATCCGGTGGTCAGCGTCAGCGTGTTGCCGCTGCTCGTGCAATGGTAAAGCGTCCGCCACTGATTTTTGCAGACGAACCAACAGGTGCATTGGACAGCAGCTCAGCAACAGAATTGCTTTTTGCTCTCTCGGAAGTCAATCAGACTTTGGGCACAACCATTTTAATGGTAACCCATGACCCGTATGCAGCGAGTTATACTGACCGCATCCTGTACTTTAAGGACGGACATATTATTTCTGAATTGAAGCGGTGCAACAGGGATCGCCGTGACTTCTATGAGGAAATCATGCTGGAAGCTGCCAGACAGGATAAACAGCGGTAAGGGGGCGATTCCATGAAATTATCTGCTATTGCCTTGAAAAATCTGAAACGGAACTTCTCCTTCTATTCCCTGTACCTGTTTTCCGTTTCCTTTGTCCTGATGATTTACTTCTGCTTCACCTCTTTTTCCATGAACCAAGTGATTATGGAAAAAATATCTTCGGATGGTCGGGTAGAAACCATGTGTCAAACAGTAGCGGTATTCATTATGGCTTTTGTCATTTTCTATATGTTCTACTCCAACAATTTTTTCATGCGGAGACGGATGAGAGAATTAGGAATTTATTCTCTGCTGGGGTATCGAAAATCTGCAATGTTGGGGCTGTTGACCTTTGAGAATATCTTTATTTGTTTTGGCGGTATGATTCTCGGTATTCTGACAGGCAGTGTTCTCCATAAAGGAGTCATCGCTGGAATCGTTGCACTTTTAGGAATTACCATAGACCAGTCTGCAATCCCTTTGATTTATCCGGCAGCGGTAAAGTCAATCCTATCTTTTGTTGTAGTAGTATTGATTACATTGACATTATCCAATGCAAGATTGCTTCAAAAGTCCACCTTGCTTGATTTGGTACGGCTGGAAAAGAAAACGGAAAAGCCCATTCGGGTTCATTTTATCACTGCATTTATGGGATTATTCTGCCTGCTCTGCGGTTATGGCCTTGCTCTTGATATGATGCGGGGAAGGAAATCTGTTTGGTACACCATCGGATTTTCTCCTATTGCATTGCTGACAATGCTTTTAGTCGTTGCAGGAACCGTATTTTTTATTTATTCTTTCTTACCCTACGCCTGCCAGAAAATCAGGCAGAAGAAACGTTCTCTGTATAGAGCAAATACCATTATCGTGGTTCCGAAGTTTATGCACCGCATCCGTTCCAATGCAAAGTCTTTAATTCTGCTGATTCTATTATCAGCCGGAACATTGGCAATTTTAGGAGCAACAGTATTATCCGTGTGGTATCCTCTGGCGGCTCTGGAGCGGATTATTCCATCTGCTATGGAGTACCGAATCACAGATGATGCGGAAAAACAAAGCTCGTTAGACGCACTGGATCAGGCAATCGGCAGTGAAACATACCAAAGCCATGAAACCGCTCTACTAAAAGTAACTGCAACATCAGAAAATCTCCCGGTGGAATATAATATCAGCGCAGAAAAAGGCCGTATTCCGGGATTTGAATGTATGAGTCAGTCGGACTATTTTGCACTTATGGAATTACAGGGGAAAGCACTGCCCTTCAAGGAACTTGGAGATAATGAATGCGTTCTGATAAAATACCGCCCGGATACAGAGCAAGCCGATGTTGGCGCCAAATACACATTGATAGCAGCCGAATCCCCTGTTTCAACTGTTACCGTCAGAGAAACCAGCCTGCAAAATGCGCTGGGCTTTGGAAACAGCGTTGGGACTTTGGTCGTTTCTGATACAGTGTACCATGCTCTGAATCAGATGAATCCTGAGAAAATCCGGGTAGTCAGTATGGATGGTGAAAATATGCGTTCCAATGAAAAAGCATATCTTGCACTGAAAGCAGCCATGCCAGAGAATCCTTATCTGGTATCGGCATGGCAACGACAGAATGAATTGATTCGGGAAAACAGTTCGACCTTTTTACTGATTTGTTTTGCAACGATTATTTTCCTGATTGCAACCGGAAGTATTTTATTTTTTCAAAATATATCTGCGGTCTCCTATGATAAATCCGATTATGAGATTATGCAGCGAATGGGGTACAATGAGAGCATGATAAAGAAATCTGTGCGGCGACAAGTCCAGATATACTATATCATTCCCTATGTAATAGGCTTGCTGCACAGCATTTTTGCCATTACCTGTTACAAGTCAGCTCTCATGGATGACTTGCTGGGAAAAAGCAGTGCTGTCTTAGTTCCGGTTCTGTTCTCGATTGCAGTGTTTTCTGCCATCTATGCGATTTATTATCAACTAACCAAACATTCCTGTTATAGAATTGCCTTAAATTGAGGATAGCGGCTGGTATCCAAATGGGTCCCGGCCGCTTAGCTATTCATAAAGATTTAAGATTCACAAACTTGAACTGACAGGCAAACGACAGTACAATGAAAACGGATGGAGGTGGATACATGCAAAACGCATACTTTTCCCGGCAGATATTTTTCGTTTTCAATCAATTTGCTATTATCTGCTATCTTGGATACATGGCAGTACAGAATGATTATATCGGACAAAACTTCCTGATTCATTTTCTGCTGCTTTCACTCCTGATTTTTGATGCCGAATACATTTCATATAAGAATGTGAAGAATAACAAAACCTTAAACCACTTTGCCCTGTTGCTGTTGCTGCTGGGATGGCAATTCCTGCTGTATCTTTTTGATTTTCGTCCACTATCAGATACAGTATCAACCATGTTGCTCCCCGTTTGTTTCTATCAGTCGATCTATTTTGTGCAGGTATTCTTATTTCAAGAATCTGCTTACCGGGGACAAAAAACGCTGCTTGCATTTTTGAAAGCGACCTGTATCATGGCTGTCCTCTGCTTTTTTCTTTCAGACCGGGCTTTTTTTGCTGCCTATCAAATACAAGTCTTATTCTCAACGGTTGCCCTTATCGTTGCAGGCATCATTCAGAGAAAACGGATTGCTTTTGTAGCAAAAAGCCAAAGAAAGTGGCTGCTCTTTTCCGGTGTATTGGTCTTTCTACCGCTTATATGCTATATTACTGTGTTCCGCAAAAGCGCTGCATATTTGGAAAACCTGGGGAGCTATATTCCTGTTATGCTTACCTTTGTCACTATTCACAATATCGTTTTTCAATATCGCCCGCAGCAGGTGCAGTTTTTAGCTCTGCCCGGAGGGAATCTTGCCCTTCTCGCCTTTGTTGGGCTGGCAGGATTTTTTGGTGTCGCATACCTTTTCAAAATTCCTCTTATGGCAATTTTCATGGGTATCCATATTGCGATGCTATTGGTCCTTATTTTCAATGTGCTTCTATATGTACGAGTTTGCAGCCATCCAACAGATTATAATAACGCCGCAGATCGTCAGCATTTCTATGCCTATTCGCTGGAACAGATTAAACGGGAAGAAAAACTGAGAAAAGACTTTTCAAACTATCTGCATGATGATATTTTACAAGATCTGCTTTGAACCAAATCGCACATGCTGTGCAATAGCCTTTCTTATCTTTTCTCTGCACCGTTGCCACGGTGCTCTTTTTCTTTTACAATAGCCTTATCCTTATGAAAGGAAAAACCCTACGGATGAGTGCT
>NZ_VUMI01000066.1 GCF_009696275.1 Eisenbergiella porci | reverse complement strand
GCACTCATCCGTAGGGTTTTTCCTTTCATAAGGATAAGGCTATTGTAAAAGAAAAAGAGCACCGTGGCAACGGTGCAGAGAAAAGATAAGAAAGGCTATTGCACAGCATGTGCGATTTGGTTCAAGAAAAATTTAAACATGGTGTGCATAGGCTCCAATGATAAGAGCCGGATCTAATGTCAGGTCAGAGCATACCCAAATAGCCATGCTGTTATTGTACTTTACAAGAATATTGTCATTATACTCGTCAACCTGTGTATACAGGCCAGTTCGGTATTTTTCGTATAAAAGATGGTGACTATAACATTACCATTCCTTACATTTCCCCAACAATTTTAATCTCCCCCCCTAGAATTTTTCTCCCAACTATGCTATAGTATCCAAGATAGAGCATTAAACGTATAAAGAATACCAGTTTTAAAAAACTAAGTAACAACCCTTGTAACATTTACCAATAAAAACCAGTCAAACCACCATTTGATTTGCCGTAAAATCTATTGACATAATAGAACATAACATCATATACTAATAATCAGAAATTTTACATATTTTCGTAATTTCCATATTTGAGCATTACGAAATGTACCTATATATAATAAGGAAGACAATATGAACCAACCCCAAGTCCCAAGTCATCCCCCCAAATGGTTGCCACCCACAATGTGGGCCATTTTTACAATAATCCTGCTGGTTACATTAACATTGTCCTTCCAAACCGGCACTGCCACAAAGGCTCTGGAGAAGCCCCTGGTATCCCAGGTAACCAACACAATGACAACCCTTCCTTCCGAAGAAGCAATCCTGACAATCACCTATTACATTAGGCAGATTGGACGTGCTCTGTTATTTTTCCTGCTCGGCCTTACCGGAAGCTGGTCAATCCACCTTACCTTCCACAAAATTACCGCCAGGAACCGGTTCCTTGGAACTGCTCTTATGTTGTTTATAATATCGTACTTCACAGAAAAAATGAAAATATTTATCCCCGGAAGGCACTATTCCTTCCCGGAATGCCTTGAAAGCTTTCTTTTCGGCATATTAGGCTGTATTTGCATAACCTTTCTGCTATATCATTTACGCCGCATAGCCAGCCGGCCGCCGGAAAGTAATATAAATAAAACTGCCCCAGGGAGTACGAAATAATATCGGCGCATCTGATATTATATCTGTGTATACTGTTTTCTGCGTCCATCGCAGAAAATCAGGTGCCAGGTTCCGACGGAGGCCCATATTTGCAGAGCGGATATGGTATAATATCATTAGAACATCAGAAAGTTTGCATCACACAATTAACAAAAAGTGCCATAAAAATACAGCATAAAATCTCTTCATTATTTTTAGAACAAGAAAAAATTTCCCATCACAGGGAAATAAAAATCAAATACAAAAGCAGGTCACAGCGCACACTTAAATTAAGCACTGATTATATCCAACACATAACTTTCATTAATCTTCATTATGTCGGATTTAACCATACTTAAACCGCAGCACATACCGCATTAAACAAACACACAAAAGGTTCCCAACCCTGACATGGTTTCTAACCCCGGCCCCAAACGCGCCGCCTGCCCCTGGAGGAATATGTACCAGAAAAAGTCCAACTTACAAAATCTCATAATAATATCAATAGACTGCCTTGTCCTCGTACTTAGCTTGGGCATTGCCAATTACATCCGGCATCAGAAGTTCTTCAAAGGTCTAAACAACCCGATGGATATGAAGGTTCTGATTGCCATTTTTTTGGTGGTCTTTCTGATAATCAACCTGTTTAAGAACTGGTACAAGCAGATGCTTCTGCGCGGACCGTTCCAGGAACTGATTGAAATCATCAAACTCAATTTGGTCACCTTGGCCGGAGCTACCTTTGCCCTGTATTTCACCCGTGTTATCGACGAGTATTCCAGAAAGGTATTGTTTTACTTCGTTCTGATAGATGTGTTGCTGATGTTCATCGTCCATCAGCTGTATAAGAAGTACCTGCCGGTATTCTACCGTATGGCCGGCAATGCCAGACAGCTTCTGTTGGTAGCTACCAGCGACGAAGCAGACCTGCTCGTTTCCGAAATGAAAAACAGCAAGGACTACAGTTATGCCATCAAAGGCATCATACTCCTTGACAGCGGAAAGAAAGAAAACAGCAGCAGTAAAAGTAAAGGAACCCCTGACAGAAAAGAAGTAGGCGGCATTCCCGTAGTTGCTTCCAGCAGTGAGCTTGTGGATTACTGCCTGACTGCATCTTTGGATGAGGTAATCATCTGCGCTGACAGGAAAACCCAGGAAGAGCGGAAAAACGACATGGAAAATCTTGCAGCCATGGGTCTTACCATCCATCTGCAGATTCCCGTCCTGGAGCTGGATGAGGCGCCTCAGCGCATCCTTTCCCAGTTTGGCCAGTTCCATACCGTAACCTATGCCAATAAGGTGGCGCCTTTTGGCCAGCTCATGCTGAAGCGCCTTATCGATATTGCAGGAGCGCTGGTGGGAACGATAGTTCTCATTATCCTGACCATTTTTGTCGCTCCGTTAATTAAGCTGGATTCTCCCGGCCCGATATTCTTTGCACAGAAGAGGGTGGGACGCAACGGCCGTATTTTTAAGATGTACAAGTTCCGTTCCATGTACATCGATGCGGAGGAGCGGAAAAAGGAACTGATGGCCCAGAATGAAATGGACGGCCTGATGTTCAAGATGGAGGATGATCCCCGTATTACGAAGGTGGGAAAATTCCTGCGGAAAACCAGCCTGGATGAATTCCCCCAGTTTATTAACATTTTAAAGGGTGATATGAGTCTTGTTGGGACAAGACCGCCGACGCTGGATGAATTTGAGCATTATCAGTCTTATCATAAGAAGAGACTCAGCTTCCGTCCCGGCCTGACCGGTATGTGGCAGGTAAGCGGCAGAAGCGATATAACGGACTTTGAAGAAATCGTAAGGCTTGACGTTGAGTATATTGATAACTGGTCTGTCGGCCTTGATATTAAAATCCTGATTAAAACCGTTCTGGCCGTTTTTTCCGAAAGCGGAGCTAGATGATTTTTTTGTGCCCTGAACTCCTGTTTTAAACGGATATTAAGTTCTGTTTAAAAATGCCGATAAGCTATAAGGAGACAGGAAAACCAAAATAACGAATGAGGATAATTCTATGGAAAAAATGAGTAAAGCGGATCTGGAGAAAGAAGAGATTCTGAATCCGGAGAAAGCGGAGAAAAGACGGCGCAGAAAGAAAAAAGCCCGTATTATGGCTGTGGTAACTGTAATCTGCGTGATTCTGGTGGTATGCTGCACCGGTTTTATCGTGGTCCGGGCTATGGGAAAGAACAGTATAATGAGCAAGGCAACAAGCCCTTCGCCTTCGCTGTCCACGGATCTGAATGTCATGGATAAGGTGGAGCAGTGGCAGGACGGCTGGGTTGGCTATAACGGCAAGGTATATGAGTATAATGACGATATCATGACCTTCCTGGTCCTGGGCATTGATAAGAAGAGTACTTCACCGCAGACTGGCAGCGGCATCAGCAACAGCCAGGCGGATGCCATTTATCTGGTGGTGATGAATCCGCATACGAAAAAAGTGGATTTAATTGCGGTTAACCGGGATACGATTGCGGATGTGGATGTATATTCCCAGCCCGGCGCTTATGCGAATACGATTAAGACACAGATCGCCCTGCAGTATACCTATGGCGACGGTAAGGCCAAGAGCGCACAGCTGATGGAAAAAGCGGTTTCAAAGCTGTTTTACCAGTTGCCCATACATGGCTATGTGGCAATCAGTATGGATGCCATCCCTACGATTAATGATACTATCGGCGGGGTTGAAGTGCAGTGTCTGCAGGATTTGACGGAAGTGGATCCCCTGTTGAAGCAGGGAGAGTCGCTGAAGCTGGAAGGCCAGTCCGCATTCTGGTATGTGAAATACAAGGATGTGAATGCTTCTCATGGAAGCAGTGACAGGCTGGAGCGTCAGACACAGTATATCCAGTCGTTTGTCGGCCAGGCTAAGTCTGCGTTTAAGGCGGATGTTGCCATGCCTCTTACATTGTTTAAAAAGCTCAGCCCTTACATGGTGACGGATATCAAAGCGGACGAGGTAACCTATCTTGTTTCAACAGCCGCTGCTTATAAGTTCAGCGGCGAGGTGCACAATCTGGCGGGAGAATCCAAAACCGAAGAAGGAAATGAAGCCTTTTATGTGGATGACAGCGCCCTTTATCAGCTGGTAATTGATCTTTTTTATAATGAAGTACCACAATAAAATCCCCGCAATATATTATATGACAAAGGTAAAAATAAAATGATACGAAAAAAGAACTGCCTGTCGCTAACTGCTCTGATTTTGCTTTCAGCCGTACTTGCCGGCTGCGGCAGCACTGCCGCCCAGCCTGAAGAAAGCACGGCGCCGGCTGAGACTTCCCTGGAAGATTTTAAAAGCGCCGGCGATAAAACCGATATAGCCGCCCTGCAGCAAATCAATCCGGAGGCTTATGCCTGGCTGGAAATCACCGGCACGGATATCAGCTTCCCCATACTGCAGTCTGCGGAGGATGAAACCTTCTATCTGACCCATAATATTTACGGGGAAGAGGATGACAACGGAAGTATCTATACAGAGTATTACAATAATACGGATTTTGCCGATCCCAACACGGTTATTTATGGCCGCAACAGGGATGAAATGTTCGGCAAGCTCCATCAGTTCCAGGACAGGGATTTTTTTGATACCCATCGTGAGATAAAGATTTACACGGCGGGAAAAACTTTGACCTATAAAATCTTTGCCGCGTATACCTATGATGACCGGCATTTGATTGCCACCTATGATTTCTGGGATCAGCTTGTTTTCTCCAATTACCTGGAGGATGTATTTGCGATTCGGGCGATGGATGCCTTTATCGATGATTCGGTGGAAGTGACGGCTGAAAACAAGATTATAACCTTATCCACCGGAGTGACGGGGCAGGATGACAAGCGTTATCTTGTGCAGGCTGTGCTGGTAACGGAATAGGCCTGGAAAGGCAGATGGCAGGAATGGAACAGAAGAAGAGAAAGAAAAAAAGAAGAAAAAAGAAAATGTCCGGTGCCGCAAAATTTGGCATTGGCGTACTGATAGCTGCAGGCATTCTGCTCATGCTGGCCCTGATTGTACTCATTGCCTATTTTTGGATGGACAGTCATGGGAAAAGCGCGTTTGCCGAGAAGCAGGAAGCGGTTCCGGAGCAGATGCAGCAGGCTGCGTCCTCGTCTGATGTGTCGGGCAATGATGCGGATGATGCGCTGGAGGCGGGAAGCATTCGCTATAACGGGAAAACATATGCCTATAAAAGCGATGTCCTGACCTTTTTGTGCATGGGAATTGATAAAACAGGAGAGGTAAAGGCCTCCAAGGATTTATACAGAGGCGGGCAGGCAGACGCGCTGTTTCTGGCGGTGCTGGATCCCGGCGATAAGAAAATAAATATCATCGGTATCAACCGTGATACCATGACTGAAATAAAAACCTTCGATCCCAATGGCTTATATGCGGGAAAAGAGGTGGCGCAGATTGCGCTTGCCCATGCTTATGGCGAGGGACTGGAAGAGAGCTGCGAAAATACAGTGGAGGCTGTATCCAACCTGTTTTACGGGCTGCCGATTCACGGCTACTGCGCACTGAATATGAGCGTAATAAGCACCATTAATGATGCCGTGGGAGGCGTAGAGGTTACCATACCGGAATCCCTGGCAGGCGTGGGAATGAAAATCAACGGGAAGGGCTATGGCTATAACTGGTCAGCAGGGGACAGAATCCATCTGCAGGGAGAGGAAGCCTATGTCTACATAAAATACAGAGACACCAAGGTAGCCCAGAGCGCGGATGAACGTCTGATCCGCCAGAAGACCTATCTGCAGGGCTTTGTGAATCAGGCCAAGGCGGCGGTGAAGCAGGATATGACGCTTCCGCTGAAGCTATATACGCAGGTTTTGCCATACATGGTAACGGATATTTCTGCCGAGGAGGCGGTATATCTGGCCGGACAGGCTTTATCATACAGTTTTGATGAAAATGACATTTATACAATGGAAGGGCATGTGGAAATGGGTGAAGTATTTGAAGAATTTTACCAGGATGACACCGCCCTGTATGAATTGATTTTAAAGATTTTTTACGATGAGGTGACTCCGCCCGGTACTGCGTCAGGCAGTTAAATAATGGTATTAGCGTCCGGGCAGCCGAACGTTGATATATAGAAGCCACACACAAAAACTAAGAAAGGGGGATGATTGAAATGAAAAAGAAAGTGGCAATTGTTCTTTCAGTAATTCTCGCATGCTCTATGAGCATGACCGCGATGGCGGCTCCCAGCCCGTCCATCCAGAAAGAGCCCGTTGCGCAGGTAGTAGTTAACCCTACTGTCGGCACAGCAGGCAACAATGTTGCAGTACAGGCTACAACTGTTAACAGTGAAAAGTCAGCAGTTCTTCCTGGTACAACCTTCAAGACCGCTAGCGGACAGGTTGTAGATCCTGCTGCAGTAGCAATGGTGGTAGCACCTTCTACAGCAGAGCAGGCTCAGGCAGCAGCAGCATCTCTGGTTGCCGCACTGGCTTCCAGCAAAATGCAGGTAGTTAACTTTACCGGCAAGAGTACTCTGTCTCTGACAGACACAAAGGGCAATCTGAATGTTGTTAACAACATTACAATTGGCCTGACAACAGCTTCTGGTGAAGCAGTTGCTCAGAACGGATCTGTTTCCGCAGCATTTGCGCTGACAGAAATCCTTGGCGGCACTGTACTGGCTGAAGGGGAAACCATTCAGGCATTATATCAGAGAGCTGACGGTACATGGGTAGCTGTACCTGTAGTTATTAAGAACGGTACGGTTGCAATCGCACTTCCTGCATTCGGCGGTGCTGTAAATGTAACCTTTATAGTAGCCAAGGGCGCTTCTCTTGAAGATGTTCCGGCTACAACTTCACCCAGAACCTGATAGTTCCGGGCTGAATATTATTTCCAATCAATAAATCAATTTGTGTGGTTTCAAAAACGTCTGGATACCTGAACATCGGGTCCAGGCGTTTTTCCTTTTCAGGGATGGATTTGGCGCCTGATGTTTTCCAATGACACTTTTAATGATACTCCGTAACTGCTGCACAATTAGGTTTGTACTTAAAATGAACGAAATAGTAATAGTTTGACACAGAGACGCAGCAGTGGAATGAATTGGCAAAAGATACAGAATAGCGTTTTATTGGATTGGAATTATTAGAAAATATGCGATAATACCAATGCCTTTTCTATAATATAGCATAGATTTCCTTTGAAAAAATTATGTGCATAAAGGTATAAATCAAAATGGATAATCATTTTTTTTGTGCACAATAACGGAACAGGTACATCCTGATTGGCAGATGTGCCATATATGGCACATCATTTTCTTCCTCATCAAATCAGAATCTATCGTCTGTAGTAATAATTTAAAAAGTTCGGTAAAATACTACTACAGTTCAGTGGAAAAAGCAATTCTTGCCTGAGGAATATGCTAAACTGAAAAAAATCGAAGTTTGGTAAATTTGGGGAGCAAGGTGCTAATGATGATGGATTATGTAGTTATTATGCGTGGCTTAAGAGAAGACAACGATGTAAAACAAAGGGAGGTGGCGGAGTATCTGAACATAGACCAGAGAGTCTATTCCAGGTATGAGCGCGGGCAGAATGCCATGCCGGTGCGTTTCATTCCTCTGCTTTGTGACTACTATAATGTATCAGCTGATTATCTCTTGGGCAGGACAAGGGAAAAGGATTTCCCCGGAGCCGACAGAAGCCGCAAGCTGGGGACCACCAGGAAAAACGGGTAAGACAAAACTGAAGAGGGTGCATGAAAGCTGACTCGCTGTGCAAAGCGGCTTTGATGCAGTAAAAAAGAACGGCGCGCGCCGTTCTTTTTTCTGTGCATCATTCTTTTTTCTTGAGAAAAAACGGATAATCGGATATAGTATTAGGTATGACGCTTTCTACAGGCAGCGTCATACAACAATTAGAAAAGCAGGAGCAGATGCATATGAAATGTCTTGTGCTGGCGGGCGGCAGGGGAGACCGGCTGTGGCCGCTTTCCAGGAAAAATTATCCCAAGCAGTTTATCAGTATCCAGAAGGATCATTCCATTTTTCAGGAAACGATTGCCAGGAATATTCCCTTCTGTGATGAATTTATCATAGTGACTAACAAAGAATATCAGTTTATCGTGGAAAACCAGATGAAGGCCTTCCAGGGCATCACCTACCGGTTGGTGCTGGAGGAGGTGGGGCGCAAGACGACGGCGGCCATTGTGCTCTCCTGTCTGCAGTTCCCTTTTTCCGAGCTGATGTTTGTGGTGGCAAGCGATCATCTCATCGACGGACCTACCTACAAGGATGATGTGACGAAGGCTGCGGAGCTGGCAAAGGAAGGGTGGCTTATCACCTTCGGGATGGATATCCGCAAGCCGGAGACCCGTTTCGGATATATCCGCTGTCAGGGTGAGGATGTGGTGTCTTTCATTGAAAAGCCGGATGCGCAGACAGCGGCCTCTTATTTTCAGGCAGGGGATTATCTGATCAACAGCGGCATGTTTTTATTCCGCGTGGGAACGCTGATTCAGGAAATCAGGAAATTCTATCCATGGCTGTATAATTCCTGTGAGGCGGCTTTTTATATGCGGAAGGTGAAGGGGCGTCATACCTTTTATCCCGCCGGGGTGCTGGAGGGGATACAGGCCGTTCCCATCGAAAAAAGCGTCTTTGAAAAGACCGGGAAAGGGAAGGTGATTCACAGCTCCTTCCAGTGGCAGGATATCGGCAGCCTGGAGGATTTGTCCCTTACCGGTATCCAGAGGGATGAGAGCAATCAGATCGTATACGAAAGCAGGAATACCACGGTGCTCAATCAGAGCGCCCGTCAGATTGTGGTGGCCAATAACCTGGAGGATATCACCATTATCAATACGGAGGATGCCGTTTATGTGGGACGGACCGGGGAATCTGAGAAGCTGAAGGATATCATGCGGGAGAATCCGGAGGAGCAGCATTATTTTGACCAGGGGCGGGTGATATACAAGCCCTGGGGGACATATGAGCTTCTGAACGTAAATCCCATGTATGTAGTCCGTAAGGTAGTGGTTACCGAAGGAAAGACCATATATGCCCATCAGCATGCCCACCGGACGGAGCACTGGATCCTTGTATGCGGCAGGGCGCGGATCATCCTGGAGGGCGAGGAAGGGGAATATGGGGCTAATGACAGCATTGAGGTCCCGCGTAATACCACGCACCAGATTTCAAATATCGGGAATGAGCCGTTGGTTTTCATGGAGATTTCCACCGGTACCATGGTAGAGGAGCGGGATTTGATTTCCATCCGTTCCCGGGACCTGACGGAGGCGGAGCTGGGGTATCAGACGGAACCCTTTGTACGTCTGCTGCCTGCCTTCAAGGATTACCTCTGGGGCGGCACCAGGCTGCGGGATATCTATGGCAAAAAATGTGATTATGAGATTATCGCTGAAAGCTGGGAGCTGTCGGCGCATAAGGAGGGGCAGAGCATTGTGGCTTCAGGAAGGCATAAGGGCCTTCTTTTCTCAGAATACCTGGACCGCATCGGCAAAGAGGGCTGGGGCTGGAAATGCCAGCCTCTGGAGAGGTTTCCGCTTCTGGTCAAGCTCATTGACGCCAGGGAGAACCTGTCCGTGCAGGTGCATCCTGATGATGCCTATGCGCTGGAAAAGGAAAATGAATACGGTAAAAATGAGATGTGGTATATCCTGCAGTGTGAGCCGGATTCCTGCATTTACTGCGGCTTCCGGCGGGATGTGACCCGGGAGGAGGTGGAACAGGCCGTCCGGGATGATACCATTCTTTCCCTGCTAAACCGCGTGCCCATCAGACAGGGGGAGGCGTTCTTTATCCCGGCGGGAACGGTGCATGCCATCGGCAGGGGAAGCCTGATCTGCGAAATTCAGCAAAGCTCCAATTGCACATACCGTCTGTATGATTATAATCGTAAGGACAAGTATGGAAATTACCGGGAGCTTCATCTGGACAAAGCTCTGGCGGTAATGGATTATAACCGGTATGAGGTACAGCGCTTTGACAGCGAGACGATAGAAACACCGGCATATGTGTGCCATATTTTAAGCCGCTGCAAGTATTTTGAATGCATCAGCTGCAGGCTCCATGGAACCTATCAGCTGGAAGGGGACGGAAACTCCTTCTATTCCGTGTTATGTGTGCAGGGAGAGGCGTCCCTGCGATGCGGGGAAGGCGGAAACGGCGCGGAGCTGGCGATGAAGGCCGGCGACAGTGTCTTTATTCCTGCCGGGGAAAGAAAATTCCTGCTGGAAGGTGACGGAGAGCTGATTATCACTCATATTTAGAAAGCATTTCCGGCGAACATGCAGCTGCCGGAAACCGTAACCAATCGTCCTATTTATAATCAAAGACTGCGCCGAATCCCTTTCCCTGGATTCGGCGCAGTCTATCATGTTATTTTTTCAAAAAAACCGTATATCCCCTGCTGTTCAGCAGCTTCGCCGCCTTTTCAATAGCGGCTTCTTCATAAAACTCAATCCGCAGGACACCGTCCTCCGATTCTCTGTTATGTACAATCCCTATATTTTTGATGCTGATGTTGTTGAGGGCCAGCAGCGTGGCCACAGACGCCAGGGAACCGGCTTCGTCGGGAATTTCCACATTTACGGTATAAACCTTCTTAATCGGCCCGCTGGAGGCGTCTATGAAGGAATCCCGGTAATTCCGGGCGCAGTCAAAGAAGTCATACAGGTGACCGGCGTCGTGCCTGTCGATTTCATCCTTTACCTTTTCCAGGGAGCTGATATAGCGTTCCAGTAGCCGGGAGATATTTTCTCCGTTGGTAAGGCAGATTTGCTGCCACATGACGGTAGAGGAGGAAGCGATGCGGGTGATATCCTTAAAGCCTCCTGCCGCAACCAGCTTCATGATGCCGTCCTCATTGTCGCTCGACTTTACCAGATTTACCAGGGAGGAGGCGATTACATGGGGCAGATGGCTGATGGCCGCCGTCACATAATCGTGCTGCCTGTAGTCCAGAATCAGAGGAATGGCGCCCATGGCCTTTACCAGCGCGGCGTAGCGTTCCAGCTGCCGGCGGGGGACATCCCGGGTGGGGGTCAGGATATAATAGGCATTTTCAAGAAGAGAAGCCTTGGAGTTCTGGTAGCCGATCCGCTCGCTGCCAGCCATGGGATGCCCGCCGATGAAGCAGGAAGTCAGGCCCAGATGTTCGATGTGCTCGTGGATCGTGGTTTTTACGCTTCCCACATCGGTGAGGATACAGCCGTTCTCTTCCGCATTCAGAAGAAAAGAACGGATGAGCAGCAGATTACTGTCATTCTGGGAGACGGGGGCGCATAAAAATAAAAAGTCGGAGCTGGTAAATGCAGCGCCGTTGTCTTCTCCGATATGATCTGTGACTTCGTCCGCAGTGCCCTCCGCAAGGGCCAGCTTCAGCGTTGCCGGATCGGTGTCGCAGGCGCGGATAAAGCAGCCGGGATAAGCGGCGCGGATTGCTTTGGCGATGGAGCCGCCGATCAGACCAAGCCCCAAAAAGGCAAAAGTCATTTGTTCCATGGATGTTTACTCCTTCATTTCCGCACAGACAGCGGGCAGGGAGAGTTCCCTCCCTCCACCCGTCTGCACAGGGTATTTGTTTCTGATGCGCGGGCCCGCAGAAGAGCCGTCACACGAAAGGAAAGCTTTGTTACCGGAAAGTCCGGCCAGCCAGCCTTGCGTAAGGGGTGAGCTCTTCTGTGAGCCGGGCAAATTTTTCAAAGGTCAGTGACTGAGGGCCGTCGGAGAGCGCGTGGGCGGGATCATTATGTACCTCGATCATCAGCCCATCCGCGCCGCAGGCCACGGCAGCCTTGGCAAGAGGTGAAACATATTTGTATACGCCGGTGGCGTGGGAGGGATCTACGATGACAGGAAGGTGGGTCTTTTCCTTCAGTACGGGAACCGCGCTGAGATCGAGTGTGTTCCTGGTAGTGGTCTCAAAGGTACGGATGCCTCTTTCACATAATACTACATTGGGGTTGCCCTCCGCAATAATATATTCTGCGGCGTTGAGCCATTCGTCGATGGTGGCGCTCAGGCCTCTTTTCAGAAGGACGGGAAGACCGGAACGGCCCGCTTCCTTTAAAAGGATGAAGTTCTGCATGTTTCGGGCGCCGATTTGAATCATGTCCACATACTTTACTGCGGCTTCAATGGCTTCATTGCTCACCACCTCGCATATGGTTGCCAGCCCGGTTTCCTTTTTGGCTTCCTGCATGTAGCGCAGGCCTTCTTCCTCCAGGCCCTGGAAGGAGTAGGGCGAGGTCCTTGGCTTGTAGGCGCCGCCACGGAGTATGGTGGCGCCGGCGGCCTTCACCGCATGGGCGATGGACATGAGCTGCTCCTGGGTTTCAACGGCGCAGGGACCTGCCATGATGGTCAGGTTGTCAGGGCCGATTACCGTGGGGCCGACCTGGACGACGGACGGTTCGGGATGGAATTTTTTATTGGCCAGCTTGTAGGTTTCCGTTACGGGGACGATTCGGTCCACATCCTTGAAGCTGATGAGGTTTTCGGTGGACAGACGGCTTTTGTCGCCGACAACGCCGATGATGGTTACCTCTGTGCCCTGGGAAAGATGGGCGTTCAGCCCGCTTCCCTCAATATATTCCTTGATTGCCGTGATACTGGACTCGGCGGCCTGGGGTTTCATTACAATAATCATGAGACGGCTTCCTTTCTTTGATAAAATGCAGCTGCGAAGGTATTTAACAGTTGCAAATGTTTTTTAGTCAGTAATAATGCATGCAGCTATTAATATAGCACTTTAACGTACGAAAGTCAAGCGGTTGAGGAAACAGATTCTTGTTAAACAGGAACCGGCCGGAGAAACGGATACTTTTTAAATAAAAACGGATGATTTTTATTTAAAAAAAGCACAGCGGTTTATACATTCGGCTGAGGCGGCAGCATGGTATAAGTGGCTTTTCCCTGATTTTACGGGCTTTCGCATGCCCTTGTGAGAGGCTGGAGATGAAAGAGCGGAATGTCCAAAAAATAACTTGTATAAAATGTTGAAAATTGCTTGTAAAATTTTCTGGCATTTAGTAAAATATACCCATGGGGTTCTGGAAGAGAATTTAAGTGGATTGGGGACTTTGACAGAAAACCCGGAAATCGCATAATACGGAGGAATTCAGTATGAACATTTACACAACAGACAAGATTCGTAACGTTGTTCTTCTGGGACATGGCGGATCAGGCAAGACTAGTTTAGTAGAAGCAATGGCGTATTTGTCCGGAATCACATCCAGGATGGGAAAGGTGGCCGATGGAAATACGGTCAGCGATTTTGGCAAGGAAGAGCAGAAGAGAAAATTTTCAATCAGCACGTCCGTTGTCCCGATTGAATGGGAGGGTGTGAAGATTAATATATTGGATACCCCCGGTTTCTTTGATTTTGTCGGTGAAGTGGAAGAAGCAGTCAGCGCTGCGGATGCGGCTATCATCGTTATTTCCGGTAAGGCCGGCGTGGAAGTGGGAACCCAGAAGGCATGGGAGCTGTGTGACAGATACAAGCTGCCCCGTATGGTGTTTGTAACGGATATGGATATCGATAACGCTTCCTACCGTCAGATCGTGGAGGATATGACCAATCTTTACGGAAAGAAGATCGCGCCGTTCCATCTTCCCATCCGTGAAAATGAGAAATTTGTGGGATATATCAACGTTATTTCCGAGACCGGCTACAGATGGCAGGGCAAGGAGGTTGTGGAATGTGACATTCCTGAATACAATAAGCCGAATCTTCAGATTTGCCGAGATACGCTGATGGAAGCGGTTGCGGAGACCAGTGAAGAATTCATGGAAAGATATTTTGGCGGCGATACCTTCTCCGAAGCGGAGATCAGAGCGGCACTGCGTACCAATATCAATGACGGAAGCATCGTTCCCATGTCCATGGGCTCCAACATCCTGGGACAGGGCATCTATACGCTGCTGGATGATATCGTAAAATACCTGCCAAGTCCGGAGGGACGTGAAATCGCAGGCATTAATATGAAGACAAAGGATATTTACCAGGCGAATTATGATTTTGCAAAGGCAAAGAGCGCATTTATTTTTAAGACCATCGTAGATCCTTTTATCGGTAAATATTCTCTGATTAAGGTTTGCTCCGGCGTCCTTAAGACGGATGATACGATGCTCAATTACGATAAGGACATAGAAGAAAGAATCGGCAAGCTTTACGTGCTGCAGGGAAGCAAGCCCATTGAGGTGAGTGAGCTTCATGCCGGGGATATCGGCGCGCTGGCCAAGCTGACGGGAGCGAGGACGGGAAATACCCTTTCCACCAAGGCTACTCCCATTGAATTCGGCAAGGCGGAAATCTCCGTCCCTTATACCTCCAAGAGATATAAGGCTAAGAACAAAGCCGATATTGACAAGATTTCACAGTCTCTGACCAAGATGACCCATGAGGATCTGACACTGAAGGTAGTGAATGATTCTGAGAACCACCAGTCACTGCTTTACGGCATGGGCGATCAGCATCTGGATGTTGTGGTGAGCAGGCTCCTGAATGAATATAAGGTGGAAATCGAACTGAGCCAGCCCAAGGTTGCGTTCCGTGAGACTATCCGCAAGAAATCGGATGTGGAATATAAATATAAAAAGCAGACCGGCGGACATGGACAGTACGGCCATGTTAAGATGAAATTTGAGCCGCTGGGAGATCTGGAGAAGCAGTATGAATTTGCCCAGGAAGTAGTAGGCGGCGCTGTGCCGAAGAACTATTATCCTGCAGTGGAAAAGGGACTTCAGGAATCCGTCCAGAAGGGCCCGCTGGCCGCTTATCCGGTGGTAGGCGTGAAGGCTATTCTGTACGATGGCTCCTACCATCCTGTGGACTCTTCCGAAATGGCATTTAAGATGGCTACAATCCAGGCCTTCAAGAAAGGCTTCATGGATGCGGGACCGATTCTTCTTGAGCCGATTGCTTCTTTGAAGGTTACCGTGCCGGATCAGTATACCGGTGATGTTATGGGTGATTTGAACAAGCGCCGCGGCCGTGTCCTGGGAATGACTCCTATTGCAGGCGGAAAGCAGATCGTTGAGGCGGATGTGCCCATGATGGAGCTGTACGGTTATTGTACTGATCTTCGCTCCATGACAGGCGGCAGGGGAGATTACTCCTTCGCATTTGCCCGTTACGAGCAGGCGCCTTCCGATATCCAGGAGAAGGAAGTTGCGGCGAGAGCCGCTAAGGTTGCGGAAGGAAGCGATGAATAAAGTCTTTTTTAGAGAAGAAAAGCAGTAACTGTGAAGGAAGAACAGTTACGAAAAGGATTATAATATTGGGGTAAGGACGCCGAAGCTGTTGGGGTACAGCTTCGGCGTCCTTTTTTAGTAAATCTATACAAATGTGACTGATTGATTCCGAAGTTTAATAAAAAAACAAATAAAAACAATAAAAACAACAAATACAATGTTGATTTATGAATGATTTGGGTATATGATGGGAAGGTAAAAACGTAACTGCGAGTGTATTTAACAGCTGCAAAGAAATGAACATATGATGCCCGCGACCGTTAAATCATGGTACGGCGGGAAGCAGTCTTGTATATGACAGGAAAGGAGATTCCCATGAAGGTTTTGGATTCTAAATTTGTAAAGGATTTTATTAAGATGGCGGACGATGGTTATCATGAAGGATGGCATGAACGAAACGGCGGCAATCTTTCTTACCGGATTCGGCCGGAAGAGGTGGAGACCATCCGCAGCAGGCTGAGCGACCGCGGCGAATGGACGCCAATCGGCGTGAGCGTACCGGATTTGGCAGGGGAATTTTTCCTGGTGACGGGCACCGGAAAATATTTCCGAAACATCATTGTGGATCCGGAGGCCTGCATTACTATTATAGAGATTGATGAAAAGGGTGAAAATTACCGCATCCGCTGGGGCCTGGTGGAGGGCGGCGGCCCTACCAGCGAGCTGCCTACCCATCTGATGAACCATGAGGTGAAGAAGCGGGTGAGCAACGGTAAACACCGGGTTATTTACCATGCCCATACCACCAATGTCATCGCCCTTACCTTTGTCCTTCCGCTGAAGGATGAGATCTTCACCAGGGAGCTGTGGGAAATGGCTACGGAATGTCCGGTGGTGTTTCCTGACGGCGTAGGCGTAATCGGCTGGATGGTTCCGGGAGGAAGGGAAATCGCGCTGGAGACAGGAAAGCTGATGGAGAAGTACGATGCGGTTATCTGGGCACACCATGGCATGTTCTGCTCCGGAGAAAACTTTGACCTGACCTTCGGCCTGATGCATACCATAGAAAAATCCGCTGAGATTCTGATCAAGGTGTTGTCCATGAAGCCTGATAAGCTTCAGACGATTACGCCCGACAATTTCCGGGATCTGGCCGGAGCCTTCCATTTACAGCTTCCGGAAAGATTCCTTTATGAAAAAGAAGAGTAACTGTAGCCGGACGGTTACCAAGAAGCTGAATATGCTGTGATTATTTGGAAAACTGCCTGTAGGCGCAGCCTTTTCCTGCCGTGGGACGGCAGCAATTCTTTTCATAAAAACGGAATTGTATAAAAAAACAAGGAATCTCACATTGCATTTCAGACTGATTTTTATATGATAGAAATAGAGGAACTGTGAGTAGCGGACAGTTGCAAAATGCAGGAAGGGGGACGGGCCCGTAAGGTCTGCCCGGCTCATTGGCTGCAAAAATATAAGCCTGTATATGCGGGCGGACAGGAGAAATGGGATGAAGATAGACTGGAGACAGGCAGAGGCAAGGGATGCTGAAATACTGAGTACAGACGGGGACAGTTGTACCGTACTGTTGGGAGCCGGCGGGGGAGGCATTTCCCTCCCTCAGATAAAGGGGACGAAGGAACGTTATCTCACAGGAGATGTGGAGGTGCTGGAGGAGCATTCCACGGCAATGATGTTCCGCTGCTTTCTTCCGGGGCAGGAGAAGGAGAATCTTTTTATGCGCTTCGGAATCCTGCCGCAGTTCAAAACGAGAATCTGCCTGGATCTGGATTTGCTGGATAACAGGACAATATTTACGAACCGCACGCCGGGCACGCTGAAGCTGGTGGTGCATGGGCAGCGCACGCAGCGGGAAGAGGTGGAACGTTTTGAACTGGGCATGGATGAAATGTTCCATGATGTAAAGGTGCGTTTTGAGAACTTTACCATGTCGGATACCATGCCGGAGGAATTCCCGGTGCCTTCAAAAAAGCTGGTGGATGAATTCGGCCAGTGGATGGGGAAGGAATGGCCGGGAAAAATCCATTCCAGGGAGGAACTGAAGGAAAAGTATCAGGCGCTGGAAGGAAAGGCTGAGTATCCGTTCCCCGAATGGAATGTGTGGGGCGGTGATAAGACGAGGAAGCTGAAAGAGGGAACCGGCTTTTTCTCTACCTGCAAAACACCGGACGGCAGATGGCATCTTACCGATCCGGAGGGCTGCGATTATTTTTCCCTTGGCCCCTGCGGAACGCGGGCAGGTGAGTGGGGAAGGATTGACAGCTTTGAAAACTGCTGCGAATGGCTTCCAGAGGAGGATGCGCAGTATGCGGAATTTTTTGAGGAAGGCAGCAGGAGGAGGACTGCTTATATGCCGGTGGATCATTACAGGATGGCCAATTTCTCCGGCATGAATCTGAAAAAAATCTATGGGGATGACTGGAAGGAAAAATGGGAAGAGATTTCCTGCCATATCCTGATGAATAACGGTATTAATTCCCAGGGGAATTTCCCGGGGATCGCAGTGAATAACGGCAGAAGCAAAATGGCCTATGTGCGGGAGCTTCCTGATTTTCCGGTTACGGATACGCTGATCTTCAGGGATTTTCCGGATGTGCTGTCTCCGGAATATGAGGAAAAATCCCGCATCTATGCAGAGAAGCTGGAGGAATGGAAGTACGACCCCTGGCTGATTGGATATTTCCTGAGAAATGAACCGGAATTTAATTTTGTGGAAAATCTGGCTATTGCGGACGAGGTGCTGCGTAATCCGGCCCAGACCTTCTGCCGGAAGGGGCTGATTGCATTTTTAAAGGAAAGATATGTGACGATAGAGGCGCTCAATCAGGCCTGGAAAACGGATTTTGGCAGCTTTGCCGCGCTGGAGGGGCCTGTTGCGGACTGTTCCGCCCGTTATCCGGGTTCGCGGAAGGATATCCGGGAATTTTCCGGGAAGCTGATTACGGAGTATATCCGTGTCCCGTCCGTGGCCTGCAGGAAAGTGGATCCCAACCATCTGAATCTAGGACTTCGCTGGTCCAAGGCCTATAACGCGGATATGATGAAGGGATGGGAGTATTTTGATGTGTTTTCCATCAACTGCTATGACTTCGACCCCACAAGGGACATGGATTTTGTGAAAAATGCGGGCGTGGATCTTCCCATCCTTCTGGGTGAGTATCATTGCGGCGCTCTGGATCGGGGGCTGACGGCCACCGGCCTGAAGGGCGTGGCAAATCAGGAGGAGCGCGGCGTGATGTGGCGGTATTTTGTGGAAAAGGTGGCGGCGCATCCTTATGGCGTGGCCGCACACTGGTTCCAGTATAACGATCAGTTCTGCCTTGGCAGGTATGACGGGGAAAATTATCAGATTGGCATGGTGGATGTATGTATGCAGCCCTATCCGGAACTGATGGATGCTGTATATGAAACCTCAAAGGTACTGTACCAGGTAAAAAACGGGGAAAAACAGCCCTGTGGCAGAAAACCGCAGCCCATCCCCATGATAGGGTATTAAGCTTATGAGAGAAGAACGTATTTGGCGAAGGCCGCAGATAGTGCCGATGCCGCTGCAGACCGGAAAAATCAGTGCGCCGCAGATATGCTTAAACGGGGCTGGCTGGAAGCGTCTTTATCGATCATTTCCTTGTTTTCGGGGAAAATGATTATGGGGATACACGGTTGATTATAGACAGCGAGTTTAATTATCCCGAGCTTTCCTGGGGATGCTATACGAAAGAGCCGGTCACCGTTTCCAACGGATACTCCCGGAAGGTTTATACGAAGCTGGGCAATGAGGAATAGGTCAAAAAAAGTCGGATATCCCGCAGAATATTACGGGGTATCTGACTTTGTTTTTTTACCGGAATGAGGTCTGGGCGGGGAGGCTTTCTTTTTGGGGATTTTTTCTCCCTTTAATATAAGCGGCGGCTCCGGCAGTACGGGGGATTTGATTTTATCCCGTGCGAATTCCAGGTAGAAGCTCTGAATTTTCAGTTTATTTTCCTCGTACATATCCAGAGCCTGGTAAAGCTCCTTGTAATAGCCGAACAGGATACGTTTGGTGCGGATGGTTTCCCGCAGGTCGATTTTGCTGTCCACCAGACTGCCCTTTGTTTTTACATAGTAATAAATGGGCCTGGTCTCCACGCGGATATTGGAAACGTATTTCAGGTATTCCAGATTGAATTTGAAATCCTCGCACCAGTCCAGCTCACGGGAAAAGAACAGCGCGTTGTCCCGTATGATATCCATGCGGTAAAATTTATTCCAGGTGACGCCGTAATAGAAATTGGCGGGGGATTTCATCATATATCTGGCAAACTCCGCCCTGCTCATCAGGCTGGACGCTGGAATATGGCCCTTGATCCAGATTTTTCTGCCAATGACGCGGTAATAATCGGTGATTACCATTTCCGAACCGGTCTGCATAGCCTTCAGCAGGATTTCCGTGGCGTCCCGTGTAATCCAGTCGTCCGCATCCACAAACTGTATGTATTCCCCGCGGGCCAGCTGCAGCCCCAGGTTCCGGCTTTCCGACACACCGGAATTTTCCTTGCGTACAACGCGCAGGCGGGAATCCTTTTTCTGGTATTTGTCAAGGATGACGCGGCTGTGATCGGTGCTGCCGTCGTCCACTGCGATAATTTCCAGATGGGAATAGGTCTGCCTGAGCACGCTGCACAGACAGCGTTCCAGGGTTTGCTCCCGGTTATATATGGGAATAATAATGGTAATCAGAGGATTTTCCAATTCCATGCTCTGCCTCTCTTAGTTTTATTTTGCTGTTAAAGCAGCAGTTTTGTTCACGTCCCGCTTTGCTGATGCGGTATGGCTTCGTAACTGTTGCGCTGAACGGACAGTTATATGGCCTGAATTAATGCTGTATCTATTTTAGCATGAGGGAGGGGAAGGAAACAAGAAGAAAAGATGTATGCAACAGCGCGGTCATCCCGGTGCGGGCTGGCCGGGTGCGGAAGCATTGCTATGGGAGGAAGATTGTGGTACAATGAACTGGTTTACAGGAACCGCACCAGTTCCTGGCAGGAACTGGTGGAAAGTAATTGCCGGCCCTTTGGCTGCCGGCAGGGAGGAGCTTTTATTATATGAAGAAAGGCGTTTTATACACGATTTTAGGAGCGTTGGCGGCTGCTGTAGCGTTTATTTATTATTATGTGACACTGCCGGCCATCAATATTCATTCCAGCGGGTTCTGGTTTTTCATCATGGCGGCGATTGTGGCTGTGATGGTGGTTTATACGATCCGCAAGGCGGGAAAGGATATGGCGGGAACGGGAGGCGTGGCCCTGCGTTTCAGCCTGAAGGAGCATAAGCCTTTAAAATTTTTGGGAATCCTGCTGCTTTTACTGCTGGCTGCTTATGTAATCGGAAGCATTCTGTCTTCCCCTATCGTCAATGCGAAGAAGTACCAGCAGCTTTTAACGTTGGAAACCCGGAATTTTACGGATGATATCAAGGAAGTGGATTACCGCACGATCCCCCTTTTGGATAAGGATTCGGCTGCGCTTCTGGGAGACAGGAAAATGGGCAGCCTGGTGGAGATGGTGTCCCAGTTTGAGGTGGCGGATGACTATACCCAGATTAACGTAAACGGCGTTCCGGTACGTGTGACGCCGCTGGTATATGCCAGCCCTATTAAGTGGCTGACCAACCAGAAGAACGGAATCCCGGCTTATATGCGTATTGATATGACCACTCAGGATACAGAATGTGTGATGCTGGACGAAGGAATTAAATATTCCAAATCCGAATATTTTAACCGCAATCTTTACAGGCATCTTCGCTTCCAGTTCCCGACCTACATTTTCGGTGACCAGATTTTCTTTGAAATCGATGATAACGGCGTGCCATACTGGGTATGCCCCGTGAAGAAATTCAATATCGGGCTGTTTGGCGGCGAGACCGTGGGAAGAGTGGTGCTCTGCAATGCGGTAACCGGAGAATGCACGGATTACGACGTAGAGGATGTTCCACAGTGGATTGATAAGGTGTATTCCGCAGAGCTTCTGATGCAGCTGTATGATTATCATGGCATGTATCAGCATGGTTTCTTCAACAGCGTGCTGGGACAGAAGGACTGCCTGGTGACCACTAATGGCTACAACTATATTGCGCTGGATGACGATGTCTGGGTATATACGGGCATTACCTCCGTAAACGGTGACCAGTCTAATGTAGGCTTTGTGCTCATAAATCAGAGAACCATGGAAACCAGATTTTACAGGGTGGAGGGCGCCACGGAAATGTCCGCCATGTCCTCTGCGGAAGGGCAGGTACAGAACCTGGGCTACCGGGCCACCTTCCCCCTGCTTTTGAACATTGCGGATGAACCCACTTATTTCATGGCTCTGAAGGATGCCGCAGGCCTGGTGAAAAAATACGCCATGGTAAACGTGCAGAAGTACCAGTGGGTGGCCATCGGAGATACTATACAGGCCTGTGAGAAGAGTTACAACGAACTGCTGAGCACTAACGGCATCGTAAGCCAGAATACTGAAGCATATGTGGATGTTTCTGGCATAATTGAATCCATTTCCCCCGTGGTTCTGGAAGGAACCACCCATTATTACATCTGCATCAAGGGAAATGAGAATATTTTTGATGTGGATCTGTCGGATGACAGCCTGATTGGAATCGTCCGCTACAATCCCGGAGACTCTATCAAATTCCAGTATAAAGACGAAGGCGGCCTGAATCCGGTTAAGACCCTGGAGTAAATTGGCTGCCAGGCGCCGGATAGAGTGACAAAGCTATTGACATTTCCCGGGAAAAAGGATAGAATAATCCCTAGTTTCCGGGGAATTTCAGAAGATTTTCACCGGCAGAAGTAAAAAGAGCAAGAGACATGGAAGAGGAGTAATAAGGAACCTGGCCTTTTCAGAGAGCCGCCGGATGGTGCGAGGCGGTAAGGAGAAGTCCCCAACTCGCCTTGGAGTCCTCCGGGGGAAGCCTGTTCATGCAGGAGCAGGAAAGTAGTCCGGAGCGGGAATTCCCGTTACAGAACAATAAGTGCGTACCGGTTTGCAGTCAAAGCAGACGGTACGAATTAGAGTGGTACCACGGAAACAAGCCCTTTCGTCTCTAACCAGGAAGAAAGGGCTTTTGTTATGCAGCGGGACAGCCTGTATGCGGTTATTGTTACGAGGTAATTTTAACAGCGCGGCAGTTGCCCGCCAGCTTTTAAACGGCAGTAAAAAGGAGGAAGCTATGGCAGCACCATACAATCACAGAGAGATTGAAGAAAAATGGCGTAAGGAGTGGGAGGCCCATCCCATCAACGTCAACGACGGAAAGAAACCCAAATACTACTGTCTGGACATGTTTCCCTATCCTTCAGGAAACGGACTTCATGTAGGGCATTGGAGAGGCTATGTCATTTCCGATGTGTGGAGCCGTTATAAAATGTTAAACGGCGGCCATTATATCATTCATCCCATGGGCTGGGACGCATTCGGCCTTCCCGCAGAAAATTATGCGATTAAAATGGGAGTTCATCCCGCTGTATCCACGGCGGACAACGTATCCAAAATCAAGAGCCAGATCAAGCAGATCGCCGCTCTGTATGACTGGGATATGGAAGTCAATACCACCGATCCGAATTTCTATAAGTGGACCCAGTGGATTTTTGTAAAAATGTTCAAGGCAGGGCTGGCATATGAGAAGGAAATGCCCATCAACTGGTGTCCTTCCTGTAAGACGGGCCTGGCCAACGAAGAAGTGGTAAACGGCAAATGTGAACGCTGCGGCGCCGAGGTTACCAAGAAGAACCTGAAGCAGTGGATGCTGAAAATCACAGCCTACGCGGATCGCCTGCTGAACGATCTGGACAAGCTTGACTGGCCGGAAAAGGTAAAGAAGATGCAGACCGACTGGATCGGTAAATCCCACGGCGCTGAAGTGGATTTCCCGGTAGAGGGCAGCGATGAGAAGATCACCGTTTACACCACAAGGCCGGATACCCTCCATGGGGCGACCTTTATGGTCCTGGCTCCGGAGCATGCGCTGGCGGCAAAGCTTGCTACCCCTGAAAATAAGGAAGCCGTGGAAAAATATATCTACGAGGCATCCATGAAATCCAACGTGGACAGGCTTCAGGATAAGGAAAAAACCGGCGTGTTTACGGGAACCTATGCCATCAATCCTTTAAACGGCGCAAAGGTTCCGATCTGGCTTTCCGATTACGTGCTTGCAGATTATGGCACGGGCGCGATTATGTGCGTTCCCGCCCATGATGACAGAGACTTTGAATTTGCCAGAAAATTCAATATTCCTATTATCCAGGTAATTGCCAAGGATGGTAAGGAAATCGAAAATATGGAAGAAGCCTATACGGATGCTTCCGGCACCATGATCAATTCCGGTGAATGGAACGGCATGGAAAGCGCGGTGCTCAAGAAAGAAGCACCTGTGATGATTGAAAAAATGGGAATTGGCCGCAAAACAGTTAACTATAAGCTGCGTGACTGGGTATTCTCCCGCCAGCGTTACTGGGGCGAGCCTATCCCGATTGTTCACTGCCCGAAGTGCGGCTGCGTACCGGTGCCGGAGGATCAGCTTCCGCTGCTTCTTCCCGAGGTGGAATCCTATCAGCCTACAGGAACGGGAGAATCCCCTCTGGCCGACATTGACTGGTGGGTAAATACCACCTGCCCTGTCTGCGGCGCGCCTGCGAAGAGAGAGACCAATACCATGCCTCAGTGGGCCGGCTCCTCCTGGTACTTCCTCCGCTATGTGGACAACAAAAACGACAAGGAACTGGTGAGCCGCGAGAAAGCGGACAAATATCTGCCGGTTGATATGTATATCGGCGGTGTGGAGCATGCGGTGCTTCATCTGCTGTATTCCCGTTTCTACACCAAGTTCCTGTGTGATATCGGCGTAATCGATTTTGACGAACCTTTTGTCAAGCTGTTCAATCAGGGTATGATTACCGGAAAGAACGGCATCAAGATGAGCAAGTCCAAAGGAAACGTGGTGTCCCCGGATGATCTGGTAAGAGACTACGGCTGTGACTCCCTGCGTATGTACGAACTGTTCGTAGGGCCGCCGGAGCTTGACAGCGAATGGGACGACAGAGGAATCGACGGCGTAAACCGTTTCCTGAACCGTTTCTGGAATCTGGTTATGGACAATAAGGACAGCGGCGTGCAGGCCACGAAGGAAATGGTGAAGGTACGCCACAAAATGATCCATGAAATCACCACCAGATTGGAAAACTTCAGCCTCAATACGGTAATTTCCGGCTTTATGGAATATACCAACAAAATGGTGGATATGGCAAGAAACGGCGGCATCGACAAGGAAACACTGCAGACGGCAGTAATCCTTCTGGCTCCTTTTGCACCGCATATCGGTGAAGAGCTGTGGCGTCAGCTGGGCGGAACTGATTCCGTATTCCATGCGGTATGGCCCGTAGCCGACAAGGCGGCCATGGCGGATGACGAAAAGGAAGTGGCAGTTCAGGTGAACGGCAAAACCAAGCTGGTTGTCACCGTACCTGTTGATATCAGCAAGGAAGACGCCATTGCGGAAGGCAAGAAAGCGCTGGAAGCAGCAGGCAAGCTGAGCGGCACTGTGGTAAAGGAAATTTATGTTCCGGGCAAGATTATTAATATTGTTGTAAAGCCTTAATACGGCTGAATAAAAGGGCTTACCGGAAACTCTCCGGCAGGCCCTTTTGTATCTGCTGAGGAAATAAATGCGGCTTATGAACGGCAGAGTCAGAGAATGCCGCAAGCCGGAGATTAAACAATAGAGGCTGGTTTAGTAAAATGTCGGAGACAGGAGCTGTTATGAAGGGAGCAAAAATGAGTACAGTACTTATAATAAGAGGATGATATGGATCTGCAGGAGGGGCTGGCTTACTCCCTGGAAGCGGAAGGCTATTCGATCATTGCGGCTTCGACCATGGAAGAGGGGGAAGAGCAGTTTAGAAAAAACGCCTGTGATCTCATTCTTCTGGACTGCAACCTGCCTGACGGGAGCGGCTTTGAGTTCTGCTAACGGATCCGCCGCCTGGCACAGACGCCTGTGCTGATGCTCACCGCCCGGGATTCCGAGCTGGACGAGGTGAAGGCCCTGAATCTGGGAGCGGACGACTACCTGACTAAGCCCTTTTCCCTTTCGGCCACATTTACCTCTACCTCTCCGCCAAGGCCCCGGTTCCACCTTCCGCCATTACCGCAGCCCTCCTCCTCCAAACCCTTTCCATCCCCGACATCATGTCCTCTCCCCATTTCTATACATATTTCACAGAAAAATCACAGTTCCACCAACATTTTTACACATTTTGGGAATACATTTATTTTTAGAGTTGCCGTGCTGCGGCCGTGATGCTTTCCTGCGGGGCTGCGTTTCCGTGGGGGCGTTTCCGGGGGCTTTGGCCCGGCATGCTGGATCCGGCTGGGGCGGCGGGGGTTTTTCCGGATCCCTCTATGCCATGGAGATGAGACTGAAAATTGTGGAAGGCTTTCCTGACACAATTTTTGCCCCAGGCTCATCGCAATGCCCGGCATAACGGGATCCGGAAAAACCCCCGCCGCCCCAGCCGGATCCAACATGCCGGGCCAAAGCCCCCGGAAACGCCCCCACGGAAACGCAGCCCCGCAGGAGTGCACCACGGCTCCACCCCACCGGCACCCAAAAATAATAGGAGGACAAAAAGATGATAGAAGTCAGTCATCTGGTGAAAAAATACGGCAGCCACTATGCTGTCAACGACCTTTCTTTCCGTGTGGAAAAGGGCCAGATCTATGGATTCCTGGGTCCCAACGGCGCGGGAAAATCGACTACGATGAATATTATTACCGGCTATCTGGCCCCCACCGCAGGCGAGGTAAAGATAAACGGCCATGATATGATGAAGGAGCCGGAGGAGGCCAAACGCTGCATCGGCTACCTGCCGGAAATGCCCCCTGTTTACCCTGATATGACGGTGGGAGAATACCTGCGTTTTGCGGCGCAGCTGAAACGGATTCCTTCCGGGAAACGGGAGGAGAGCATAGAAGAGGTCATGAAAATGACCCGCATCCTGGATATGAAGGACCGCCTGATACGCAACCTGTCCAAGGGCTATAAACAGAGGGTGGGGCTTTCCCAAGCGCTGCTTGGCTCGCCGGAGGTCATTATTCTGGATGAGCCTACCGTTGGCCTGGATCCCAAGCAGATTATTGAAATCCGCGATCTGATTAAAAGCCTGAAGGATAAGCATACGGTCATTTTAAGCTCCCATATCCTGTCCGAGGTCAGCGCGATCTGCGACCAGATCCTGATTATTTCCAAAGGCAGCCTGGCGGCCTGTGATACGCCGGAAGGGCTTACCAGACTGATGACGGGCGAGGAGGAGCTGGAAATTACCGTAAAGGGCACCCTGGAGGAGCTGCAGTCCGTTCTTAACGGCCTGGAAGAGATTGAGGGCAGCAGCCTGGAAAAAATATCGGAAACGCAGACAAAGGCGGCCATTAAAACAGGGGAGGACTGCGATATACGGGAAAAGCTTTTTTATCTGCTTGCAGATGCGCGCCTGCCTCTAATGGATATGCATGTTACCGCCAAGTCACTGGAGGATATTTTCCTGGAACTGACGGATTCGGAAAAAAATACCGGGGAAAAAGTCGGAGAAGCAGTCGGCAGGAAAAAGCTGCGCCTGGGACGTAAAAAAGAAGAAGCGGCAGAAGCGGAAGAATCAGAAGAAGCGGAAGAAGCGCAGGAGGGTACGGACAATGACAGCGATTTATAAAAGAGAATTGAAAGCTTATTTCTGTTCCATGACAGGCTGGCTGTTCCTGGCGGCCAATATTTTCCTGTCAGGCCTGTACTTTTTTGCCCTGAACCTGCGTTTCGGATATTCCAGCATGGCGAACACGGTGTACAGCATTCTTTTTCTGCTGCTGATAACCGTTCCGCTTCTGACGATGCGCATGATGTCTGAGGAACGCAGACAGAAAACGGATCAGTTGATCCTTACCTCCCCGGTATCCGTGGGAAAAGTGGTGCTTGGGAAATATCTGGCGGCGGCTACGATTTTTACCATATCCACCCTTGTGATAGCGGTGTACCCGCTGATTCTTTCCCGGTTCGGGACGGTATCCTTCGGAGAAAGCTATACGGCGCTGTTGGCTTATTATCTGTACGGCTTAAGCTGCATAGCCATCGGCTTATTCATTTCTTCTGTGACGGAAAGCCAGGTCATCGCTGCGGTTCTGAGTTTCGGGGCGCTGTTTTTGGGATATATGATGAGCAGCATTACCGGTCTGATTTCTTCCACAGGGAATCTGCTTACCAGAATACTGAATGTATATGATATGACCAGCCGCCTGGAAAATATGATGCAGGGGACGCTGGAGCTGAAATCGGTGCTTTACTTTATTACATTTACCGTGGTATTCCTCTTTCTCACGGTTCAGTCGGTACAGAAGAGACGTTATCAGGTTTCCGTAAAAAGCCTGCAGATGGGGGCCTACAGCACAGGGATGATCGCCATAGTGCTGGTGGCGGCAGTATTTTTAAATCTGGCGGCAGGAGAGCTGCCGGCCCGTTTTACCTCCATTGACATGACGGCGGAAAAACTTTATTCTCTCACGGATACGTCGGAAGAGCTTGCAAGGAATCTGTCGGAGGATGTGACAATCTACATACTGCAGTCTGAAGAAAAGCAGGACACCACCCTGAAGCAAACGCTGGATCGGTATACGGACCTTTCAGGACATATCAGGGTGGAGTATAAGGATCCGGTGGTAAACCCGAATTTTTATAAAGACTACACGGATGGCAATATCAGCATGAATTCCCTCATTGTGGTCAGTGACAAGCGGTTCAAGGTAATCAATTACAGCGATATATATGAAACGCAGGTGGATTATACCACCTACAGCAGCACGGTGACGGGGTATGACGGAGAAGGACAGATCACAAGCGCCCTGGCCTATGTGACCAGCGACGACATGCCTGTGCTGTATACGCTGGAGGGGCAGGATGAGCTTACGCTTTCCACCGCATTCCAGAATGGGCTGACAAAGCAGAATGTAGCGCTTCAATCCATCAATCTCCTTACCCAGGAGAGCGTGCCGGAGGATGCCCAGGGAGTGCTGATTATGGCGCCTGTCAGCGATATTTCGTCCGACGATGCGGATAAGTTGGTTGCCTATCTGGATAAAGGCGGGAAGATTTTGATGACCACCTCCTATGTGGATGATTTTGCTGCATCCATGCCGAACCTGCAGAAGGTTCTTGATTACTTCGGGCTGTCCGTGGTAAACGGGCTTGTGCTGGAGGGAGATTCCTCCATGTGCTATCAGCAGCCCACCTACCTGCTGCCGGAGGTAGCTTATGATTCCCTCACAAACGGCGTAGCAGGCAAAAAATATATTTTCATGCCTTATGCCCAGGGCATTACATCGCAGGAGACGGAGGGTGTGAGCATAACCCCTCTGCTCACCACTTCAGCGTCCTCCTATTCCAAGACCGATATCAATCAGGCGCAGACGGTAAATATGGAAGACGGCGACGCGGCAGGCCCCTTTGACGTGGGCGTTCATGCGGAAAAGACACTGGAGGAAGGCACAGCGCAGCTGACGCTGTTCACCTCGGAAAATCTGTTTACGGACAATGCAAATACCATGGTGGCGGATGCCAACCTGACGCTGTTTACCAATGTTGTAGCCTCCATGTCCGACAGTGAGGTGAGCGTATCCGTTCCCGTGAAATCCTATGAAGCCTCTGTAATCACGGTGAATGACGGCACGGCCTTTACCATCGGTTCCGTTCTGATGCTGTTCCTGCCTCTGGGGCTGATTGTCGCAGGTATTTTTGTATGGGCCGGAAGGAGGAAACGCTGATGAAAAAGAAAAGAATCCAGCTGATTGTTCTGATTATTATCTGCCTGCTCAGCATAGGCGCCTATTTTCTCGTCAAGCATCTTGATTTAAGCGAAACAGAGGAAACGGCGCCGGAAACTGCTGTGGTTACGAATTTTTCTTCCGGGGAGGTAAAGTCAATTTCCGTAACAGGAGCCCATACCCTGAATTTTGTGAAGGAGGATGACACCTGGTACAATGCGGACGACCGGGAAATGAATCTGGATCAGACAGAGATCAGCGCGCTTATAAACAATATCGATCATATCACCACGGATACAGTGGTGGAAACTCCGGAAAATCTGGCGGAATACGGGCTGGATAATCCGGCAGGTACAATAACCGCCGGCCTGGGAAACGGCTCCAGCGTAATTCTTCATGTGGGAAACAAGAATGATATTACCGGGGATTACTATGTCCGCCTGGAAGGAAATTCCCAGGTTTATGCGGTAAGCTCCTATATCGTTACCGCCTTTGACAGGGAACCGGCAGATTTTATTGAAGAGACGCCTGAAACGACAGAAGAAAGCACGGAAGCCCCTGCTGAAACCGAAACGGAAACGCCGGCTGAGAACGGTGAAGAAACAGCCTCCGCAGAGAATTAAAAATACAGGCTGCAAAGAGCATTTGTCCGTCCGTCACAGCTCCGGCTTTGGCGGGCGGACGTTTTTTTGAAGCTATAAAGCTGCCGGTGTTATGGCTCTGTACAAAAATGAATACTTGTCTTCAGAAAGTATACAGTCCAGCTAAGAAATGTCAATAGGTAAAATGAAAAATGTTTACAAAGTTTTTTTCAAGCAGCTGATGTAAAAAAGGGTAACCTTAATAAACCCATTGCCATGGGATTTTAAAATGTAATTCAAATC
>NZ_VUMI01000065.1 GCF_009696275.1 Eisenbergiella porci | reverse complement strand
CCCATATTGTCCCACAAGCTTCCCACCTGAACGTTACCATTCACGCAGATTGTGGTAGGATTACCCCAAATGGATAGGGTAGCTGATTATCAGCAATTCATTATGCGACTTCTTGTCGCACTTCTGCCTCCGGGTCCAGAATCTCGATCTCGTCGGAGGTGAGCAGGAAGCAGTTGGCGATCTCGCGTTTTGCGCTGAAGGATTTGCCGGAACCCGGTGTGCCGAGAATCAGGCCGTTGGGGTTCTTCAGGAGCTTGCGGTCCACCATAATAAGGTTACTGGACAGGGCGTTGATGCCGTAGTACAGCGCCTCCTTGCCGTTTTGGAACAGCTCCTGTGTGGTGAACGGCACAAAGATAGCCGTGGAACTGGTGGTCAGCCCACGCTGAATCTCTACCTGATTCACACCCAGCGGCAGGCAGCTCATCAGCCCTTCTTCCTGCTGGAAGTCCAGCCTTGTCAGCTGGCAGTTGTACTTCTGGGCGATGGAACCGGCCTGGAACACATTGTTGTCCAGCTGGCGGGGGTTGTCTGCGGTGTTCAGCACCAGAAAGGTCACAAGGAACATACGCTCATTGCGGCTCTGCAAATCCTGCAACAGCTTTTTCGCTTCACTGCCATAGGTGGCGAGGTCACTGGGAATCAAATCCATATCGTACCCTGCCCGAACCGCTTTTTTCTGTTCCTCGATCTTGCTGCGGTCTAAATCGGTGATTTTCCGCTTGACCGTCTTGATGGCTTTCACCTGATCCACGGACTGGATATGCAGGCTGACAATGAGGGAGCTTTCCATATCCAGAAAGTCCGCCAGCATCCGGTCATTCAACTCCGGCGCTAAAATCTGCAAAAAAGAAACAGCCCCGTATTTCTTGCCCATACGGAACTGCCTGCCGGTGCGAAACTCAAAGCTGGACGGCGCGATAAAGTCCTTGGTGGACAGGCCGCTGGCTGCCAGCCAGTCCCATTCAAATCGGAACGGCAGCTGCTCATCCATGTGGAAGATCCCATGCAGCTGGGCAAGCCGCGCCTTTCCGTCCAGAGTCTCCGCCGCCACGCCCAGCCGCTTGAAGTTGTTGAGAATATCGGTCTCGATACGCTCCAAACGGGGCTTGGCCGCCTTGATGCTGTCCGCGTCGATGCCAAAGGTCAGATACTTGGTTTTGATGAGACCGTTGTTGCCCCTGGCCAGCTGATTTTGCAGCATGGTGGTGTACTCCACCCGGATACTGTCAAAATCATCCCCCTGGAGAGGGATGGAGATGGCGCGGGCAAAGGTTTCCTCGGACGCGGCCAGGTTCAAAAAAGACAGCTCAAACCGAATCGAGCTGTCGAAGTAGTTGAGAAAATCACACCAGCCCTCGAAGATCGCGGTCTTGTCCTCGTTCTGCGAGAGCTGATAGTTGATGTCCTGAAATTGAATGGTTTTGGTGTAGTGACCGTCTGATACCCGGCAGATACCGTCCGGCCACATTCGTTCATAGGGGATGCTGTCCTGAGCCGATTTTTCCTTTTTGTCCGTGCGGTTTGCACGGGCAATGGCCGCTTCAATCTGCTTTTTGTCGGCGCGGGACAGCTTTTTCTTTATCCTGACCGGCTGCACAGCTTTTTCCTCGTTTTTTCCGAACAGCCGGTGCAGCCAGCGTTTGATTGCCGTAAACAATGTGTGACACCTCCTCGTCGAGATTCGCCTGCCGCTGCAACACGGCATAGAAGTTATTGGTGCGGTAGGGGCGTTCTTTGGGGCGGATCACCATAACGCGGATGAGGTTGCCCAGAACCTTTTCCAGCGGCTGCCCGTGCTTTTCATACATGGCCAACAGGAAAAAGGGCAGCATGACAAACATCATGCACATGACCGCCGTGCTGGTCCCTGCCGGTCCTTTGAGCAGGAAGAACAGCGGCACGCCGATGAGCGCCCCGCAGCCGAAGCAGACCAGCTGCCTTTTTGTCAGGTTGAACGCAACCTTGGTTTTGACTTTGGTTAAGTCTTTGGGTACGGGTACATAAGCCAATGTAACGACCTCCTTTACGGGAATGAAACGGAGCTGTCCACCTCGTCGCCCCAGACGTCCCAGCCGGGGGTGGCTTGTCTGGCAAACAGCTCAATACGCGGGACGTTTCCTGCCAGCGCGACGATTTTATCCCGGACAATATCCGGTTTCTTGCTGTGCTGCTCCACAGGAGAAAAAATCAGTTGATGGATGCCTGCATTTTGCCTTTCCGGTTTTCCTTTTACCGCCAGCAGGCAGATTTCCGCATTGCTTCTGGTCCACCAGCCCAGCCCGAAAAAGAACCCTTTGCCAGATTTATTCTGCTTGACCCAGACAAACGCCACGGTCTTGTAGGTGAATCCCCATGCGTCTATGAGCTTCAGCGCCTCCGGCAGCTTCGGGAAGGTACACCAGAGGAACAATGCACAGTTTTTGTCTGCCAGATCGGATACCGGCAGGCGGTACAGTTCTTCGTCCGGTATGGTCGGGTAATGATTCTGCGCCGCGCCCTGCACTTTTCCGCTGCGGTAAGCCCACGGGGGATCGGCATAAACAATCTGGTATTTCTTCATGCCGTCCTCCTTAATGCGCCTGAAAGATTGACTTTGCGAGGCTGCCGGTCTTAAACAGGGTGAAGCACAGCAGCACCGTGTAGCCCACGCAGGTCCAGATGGCCATAATCACATCTTCCTCGGTGGCGATATTCTGCACCAGTACGGCGTAAATCGCCACACAGACGATGATAAGGAACGCCTGGAACCCCAGGGCGAACAGGCTACGCAGGTAGTTCTGTCCCATGCCGCCCCATTCCTTGCCCATCATAGCCGCCATTGGGATAGGGGCTACGGAGGTTACAAGGTAAATCTCAATCATACGGCCATAAATGACAATGAAAATGCAGATATACATGGCCCACATGGTCACGCCGATAAACATACTCTGCACCCACAGGCCGATCAGCGGCCCCAAATCCATCTCCATCAGCCGGGATTCCATATCGCCCATGACGGAGGAAATATCAATGGAAGCGTCCGAGCCGATGATGCCGGACGCCTGGGCCACCACGCTCTGGGTCATGTCGAACACGCCCATGACGATGTTCCAGGTATTGGTGACAATGAGAATGGCGGCGGCGCTTTTGAACACCCACTTGAAAATCATCCAGGTGTCCACATCATGCAGGTTGTTTTTGTCGGTAATCATCTGGATCAGCTTCAGCGTCATCACGGCGGCCAAGATCACGCCCGCAATGGGGACCATGATGTTTTCCGAAAGGGTCTGGATCATGCTGAATACACCGGGGTTCCAGCCCTGGGGCGTCTGCCCGATCTGCACGGACACATCCGCCACCTGGCGGTTGACCGAATCGAACATCCCGGACAGGTTGCCCATAATGCCGACCGCCAGCATTTCCTTGAGCCAGTTGGTCAGGGCGTCCAGTAAGAAATCCATACAGTCTTACCTCCTTTCCGCCCCTCCCGCATGGAAACGGGAGGGGCAGGGATTTCCGGTGGACGGTTAGACGCTGAACAGCCCGGAGAGCAGCGGTACAAGGACCATGCCCACGATAGCCACACCAGCGCCCGCCATGAGCTGTTTCATGCCCTGGCTTTTTTCTTATGTGTGATAAAGAAGTAATAGAAGTGTAAAAAATTTTGCCGTTCCTATCCGGCACTTAGCTCTTGTGTCGGATAGGTCGGGCGGTTATTCGGGCAAGTCCACCTTGCCAACAAAAGAATAATAAATCTCAATGTCCTGTCTGCGGGTCTTGTTCTCGTCATAGCTGCACTCATGTACAACGATTTTCTCTACAAACTCCCGAAACAAAGTAGGGGTAAGTTCTTCAAAGCTGGTATGCCGCCGGACAACATTCATAAACTTTTCTGCGTTCACAGTGGCTTCCTGTGCTTTGGAAAGCTCCGCTTGGATAGCGGCGGCTCTTTCTTTCAGCTCCCGTTGTTCTGCTTCATAGTCTGCCGACAGCTCTGTGAAACGCTCGTCTGATATGCGCCCGGTCACGCTGTCCTCATACAGCCGCTTGAAGATAGCGGATAACTCGGCTATGCGTTTCTCGGCGGCTTCCAGTTCCTTTTTCTTGGCGGCGTTCCTGCGTTTGCCCCCGTCCTCGTTCTGCTCAATTAAGAGCTTCATAAACCGGGCTTCATGCTTTGCCGCATAGCTTGTCACTTTCCGCAGATTGGAGAGTACACCAGCGGTCAAGAGGTCGGTGCGGATAAAGTGTGCCGTACAGTCATGGGTGCGTTTCTTGTAGTTGCCGCAGATATAACAGTCCTGCTTGCGCTTGTCCGTCTGGTATCGCTGCTGGTACATGACGCTGCCGCAGTCCGCACAGAACAGTATGCCGGAGAACAAGCCCACTTCATCATAGCGGTTGGGGCGTTTGCGCTGCTTGCGAAGTTCCTGCACCCGTTCCCATGTCTGGGTGTCTATGATAGGCTCGTGGTGGTTCTCGAAAATCACTTGCTTCTCCGGGGGATTTTCTACGCTGTGCTTGACTTTGTAAGAGAGCTTTTCTGTCTTGAAATTTACCAGACAGCCTGTGTATTCCCGGTTTTCAAGGATATGCACAACGGTATTGGTCGCCCACTTGCACTCATAGCCGGGGTGGTAGCGGCGGGTGCTGCCCGTCCTGCGGTATTCCAGCGTCCCCGGCGTGGGGATCTGCTGCTCTGTGAGCATACGGGCTATCTTGGTCGGACCATTCCCGGCAAGGCAGAGGTTGTATATCTGCTTGACTACGGGTGCAGCTTCCTCGTCAATAATGAAATTTTCGTCCTCGTCCATGAGGTAGCCATACACAGGCTTGCTTGTGATGGGCTTGCCACTCATGCCTTTTGAGCGTTTTACTGCTTTGATTTTCTTGCTCGTATCTCTCACCAGCCATTCGTTAAAGATATTCCGCAGCGGGGCAAAATCATTGTCGCCCTGTGCGCTGTCCACTCCGTCATTGATAGCGATGAAGCGGACACCTTTCTGTGGGAAAATCATTTCCGTATACATTCCCACTTGCAGGTAGTTTCGCCCTAACCTCGACATATCCTTTACGATAACTGTCCCGACTTTTCCGGCTTCAATGTCCGCAAGCATGGCTTGGAAACCGGGTCTTTGAAAGTTCGCACCAGAATAACCGTCGTCCGTGTACCAGCGCAGATTGGAAAAGCCGTTCTGCTTTGCATAGGTTTCAAGAATACGCTTCTGATTGGAAATGGAATTGCTCTCGCCTTGCAGCTCGTCCTCATGGGAAAGTCTTGGGTAAAGGGCGGTAATTGGTTGTTGGTTGGTCTGTCTTAACATAAAATCCTCCGTTTCCGACAGCCAGCCCCACTATTCCGTACCTTGATTGTACCACATGGGGTGGCTGTCTGTATAGCGGCAAAAGCGTCAAATCTGCTTCTTTATGGTCGGTCAAATCGCCGTTTTTTGTGTAGCAGATGATTGGGATTGCATAGTAGAAAAACTCTTGTTCTTATGGTAAAATGGAGCTAATCAATACAAGGGGGTGTGACAATGAAAGGGTTTGTCCGTAACAATCAGTACCTTTCTCTTTGTGGTCTAAATTGTAAATTATGTCCTATGAATTTGGCAGGGCATTGTTCCGGTTGTGGCGTTGATAATCAAAGTTGTAAAATCGCAAAGTGCAGTATTGAACATGGGAAAATCGAATATTGCTTTCAGTGTACCAGCTTCCCTTGTGACAAATACGCTCATATAGATGATTTTGATTCTTTTATAACTCATCATAATCAAATGAATGACATGGAAAAAGCCAGCCAGATAGGGATTCCCGCCTATAATGCTGAACAGGAAGAAAAGCGCAAATTATTGGATTTCCTCTTGTCACACTATAATGACGGGCGCAGAAAAAATCTATTCTGTGTTGCAGTCAATCTCTTAACGATTAAAGAAATTGAAAATATCTTGCAAACAGTTAAATCCGATAAGGATTTTCAAAGTATGGGGAAGAAAGAACAGGCTTCTGTTATCGCAAAACTGTTGCAGGATATAGCTGTTCCAAAAGGCATTGAGTTGAAACTTCGGAAAAAATAAAGTTGTTACTGATATTCCAGCGGTCATGCTCCCCGGCGTGACCGCTTTTCCATGTCATCACTTATGCGCTGAACGGTGGCGTATGTCCGGCAGCAGTTTCCGCTTCCAGCACTTTCATCATCTTGTCGGCTGCGGTGTCGGTTGCGCCCTGCTTGAAGAAGCCGGAAACGGTAAGGACGGAGTTGCCCATGCGGATTTCCGTCACACAGTCCGGGCGGCGGTCTGTTTTGGTGGTGCTTGTCTGTTTCGTTTCTGTCATAGGCTCTCCTTGCGCTGCTTCATCAGTTGCTTTAAGCGTTCCAGCTTTTCCTGTGCGGTTTCCTTTCGGAAGTTGCTGCCCGTGAAGCGGACGGGGGCGCACATGGAAGTCAGCCTGTCATAGATACGGGCGTGGGGCGTGTCCTGCGGGTGCTGCAATTCCTCCAGCGTGAGGTTGGTCGTGGCGATCAGCGGCTTGCCGCTTCGGTAACGGCTGTCAATCACGCTGTAAACCTGTTCCAGCCCGTATTCTGTCCCTCGCTCCATACCGAAATCATCAAGTATCAGCAGGGGGTAGCTGCAAATGCGGGAAATATATTCGTTCCTGCTCTCAAAGCTGGCGGCAAGGTCATTGAGTATCGTTGCAAAGTTTGTCATGCGAACGGCAACCTCTTTTTCCATAAGGGCGTTGGCGATACAGGCGGCAAGGTAGCTTTTTCCTGTCCCCACGCCACCCCAAAACAGGTAGCCGATATTTTCAGCCTGCATGGTTTCCCAGCTCTCCACATAAAAGCGGGCGGTTTCGGTCTGCGGGTTTCTGCCGTTGTCATGCTCAAATGTCCAGTTCCGCATAGCAGGGTCGGTAAAGCCCCGGCGTTTCAAGTCCTCCACTTTTTCAAGGTGCTTCTGTCTGCTTTCAGCGGCTTCCCGTTTTTCACGGGCTGCCCGCTGGCAGTCGCACTCTGCCGGGTGTCGGTCATGCCCTAACCATTGGGCGGTTTCTTTTGAAAAGTAGGCTTCTTTTGGCGTATGGCACTTGCCGCAGTATAAAAGCCCGTCCTCGCCTGTGTAGTCCTCCGCTTCGGCGGTAGTGGTTGTAATGTCCGTAATCATAGCTTCAATCTCGTTTTTCATAAGCTCTCGCCCTCCTTGCATGAATAATCGGGTATGCCCTGTTTCGGGGCAGCCTTGCCTTTGGCAGCGTCCTCCTGCGCCCACTTGTAAATGGTGGCTGCATGGCTATGGTACTGCTTTCCGGTGGAAGCGATATGGCAGGAAAGCCGGTCAATATAATACTCCCACTTGTCGGGCAGCTCTGTTTTCAGCCCGGAAAGCTCCGTATCGGTCAGTATCACATTGTTGTATCTGCCATAAGCGGCGGGGGCGGGGTGTCCCGTTTCTCCCTCTCTCTCTTTTTCTATCTCTTTCTCTAACTCTATCTCTATCTCTGGTGGACGAATGTCGGACAAATGTCCGCCTTTTGTCCGGGGCGGTAAAAGTGCCTTGTTTTCCAGCCTTGCAGCCCGTTTTCTCTCGGCTTCGGTAGAGGATTGTCCTATCATCAGCTCAATGTCGGTCATATAGAAAGCCCCGCTGTCAAGCTGCTCCACAAGCCCCAACTGCCGGAAAATCTCTAAAGCCCTCTCAACCGTCCCTATCTGGTGGCGGGTCAGTGTCGCTATCATCTGCGCTGTGTAGGGGATATGCTCGTCAAGCTGCAATTTCCCGCCGTTTTTCAGCGATTTTAAGTACAGCTTCAAGAGGATATTGGAATATAAAATCCCGTCTTTCATATCTTCCAGCAGCACAATGGAGTCGCTGTCAAAAAAGTTCTCTTTCAACTTGAGGTAGTAATACTTGCGGTTATCTGCCATTGTCCCCGTCCTCCTTTTTCCGGCGTTTGGAGTAGTAGCGGGGGCAGAGTATGACAACCGCCCGGAAGCTCTGCTTACAGCTATGGGTACAGCCCCGGCAGAGGTCGTTGTATGTGATACGGTCGCAGGTGGTATTCCCGACTTTCACTTGCCGCAGGAAAAAAGACCATTCCAGCCGCCGTTTCTTGCTCATTCTTGGCATGGGTGCGCTCCTTTCTGCCGTTTCCGCTGGTGTGGCGGTATCGGCGGTAATTCTGTATCATCTCGGTATCATTTTCGGGGTTTTTCTGCCCTGTAAGCCCGTCAAAAAATCCTTTGGTATTGGGGATAGGGTACGGGGCAGCCCCCTTGTTCTGTATGGGTTCGGGTACATTTTGGGGTGGTTTTTATCGCTCCTGTTCCTGCCTTTTCACAGGCTTGCGCTCCCGGCGTAAAATCTGGTCGATATTGCCCTTGACAGTCTGTAAGCGGCGGTATTCCTCCCGTTTTGCCCGGTAATCGTTGTAGCCGCTGTTTTTCTCTTTGATAAGGCTTTCAATCTCTGCTTGCAGGGATTTATAGCTCGGCAGCTTGGAAATGCCGTTCTCTCTGAAATAACGGGCGGCTGCGTCTGCTATGATAAAGTCGCTTTCGTGCTTCTGACGGTAGGCTGCTTTTGCTTTGGCGTTTTTCTGCTGTTTCAGCCCGTCCCGGACAGGGCGGGTCTTGGAATAGGCAAGCACCTGCCGTTGCAGCTCCTTTTTCCCGTTTAGCGTCTTTTCCACCTGCTTTAGCTCTGCAAGGCTTTCCTGCATGGCGGTATAAGCGGCAGAACAGGCTTCGTCCAGTTCCTCCGGGGAAGAAAATCCATACTGCTGATAGGCGGTAACGGTAGCTGCCATTTGCTTTAGGTTGTGCTTTGCCGCCCAGCGGTCATAGCCCACGCCTTTTCCCTCGGCTCGCTTTGTTGCCCGGTCAACCATGCGCTGAATACCGTCCTTTTTCGGGGTGGTTTGAACAGCTTTTTTGCCCTGCAAACGCTCCCTTATGCTGCGAGGGTATTCGGGTACGGCTGCGGTCTGCTTGGCGGCTCTGTGGGCGTTCTGTTCCAAAAGGGCAAGAACGGCAGTGCGGTCAAAATCATCGCCAAGCTTGCGGGCGGTAATGGGCTTTGTCCTGTCCGGCGTGAGGTAGGATAGCCGCCCTCGGCTCTCCTTGACAGTTACGCCCTGTTGCAAGAGAACGGCGGCGAACTCGTCATAGCTGGCGGCAGAGGACAGCGCGGCGCGTATGGTCTGCCGCAATTTTTCCTTGTCTGTTTCAAACTTCGTGGGCTTGGCTGGCTGTTCTCCGGCTGGCAAGGCGGCAGCTTCCTTGTCCAGCTTTGCCTGTCCTTTCCGCTGCGCCCAATACTCACGCTCGGTAATGCGGTTCTTGCTGCCATGCAAAAGGTCGATTTGATAGAGATTTTCCCGGTGGCACAGTTCCATGACTTCGGCTTTGAAGTATTCCATCGCTGCGTCTGTGCAGCGGTGTTTGCACCCGGCGCGGGTGTCTGCCGGTCTGTCCATGTAGGGCAGGAACGGAACTTCCGCTATCCGCAGAGAATTGATAACAATATGCACATGGATATTGCCGCTGTGATTGTGTCCGTCCGGGTGGGTGCAGACAATGGCTTGGTGTCCGGGAAACTGTTTCCGGCAAAATTCCTCGCCCAGCGCCTGCGCCCGGTCTACGGTCAAGCCGTTGTCTACTGCGTCCCGTGGGTCAAAGCTGATAATGTAGTGGTGGCTTTTCACATCTTCCCGCTTCTGGTTTTTCCCATAGCGGAGATTGGAGCGCATACAGGCAACGGCAAAATCCTCGCCGCCGCAGTTCAGCGTTGCTATTCGGTAGTCCTCCCGGAGCATGAGCCGCCCGCTTTCATCAAGGGTGGGCTTCATGGTAAACTCATCATGTTCAAAGGTGAGGTACTGCTCGGCTGCGCCATAATCCGCATTTTTAGAGCTGATATGTTTGAATGTTGCCAACAGCGTCACCTACCTTTCGCAAGACTTCAAACTTCAAGGCGGCAAGGTCAGAAATGGCGGCGCGGACTTCAACGGACAGGGCGTTGTATGGTGTGCCGTACTCATTGAGGGCGCGGGCAATCTGATTGAGGTTGCCGCCGATTTTTCCGTATTCAGCGGTCAGCCTGCCAACGGCGGACAGCAGTTCATCATTGACCGGGGAAACGGTAACGATGGGGCGAATGGTCGCCCGTGTAATGGCTTGCCGGATAAACTCGGCTTGGCTCATGTCATAGTGTTTCAGCCGCTCGGTGAAGTCGGCATATTCTTCCTCGGTCATGCGGGTTTTGACCACATGGCTGCGGTGGGGCGTGTTGTATTTTTTCTTCAAGCGTTGACCTCCTTTCTCGCCCGACAGGGCGCATGAGCAGGGTTTGGGGAAGGCACTCCCCAACAAGATTTACCAAAGGGGAAAAACCGCAGATATGCGGATTTTGGCACCGTGGTAGAATCTTGCTCTAAGAAACTGCCAGACTGCCGTTCACTTCCTACTGCCACTTTTTCAGAAAATCGCAACCAACTTTTTTATAAAAGGCTACCGGATTGCCCTCACTTGCTACTGCCACTTTTTCGGGAAATCTATAACCAGCTTTTTTATAAAAGGCTGCAGGCTGGCATTCTCCCCCTTACTCCCTACAAACCACAAAAGAGCAGAATGGACGAACTTTCCGGCAAGAACTTTTCCGGCGGCTCGGTCTTTCCCGACAATAAGGCGTTTCGGAAGCTGCATTTGGCCCGCTGTCTGAAAAAAACGGCAGCCTTTTTTGACTTCACTATCTAATACGGAACTTTTGGAAATTTGCCAAAAATGGGCGCAAAAAAAGCAGCAAATCTTTTTCGGATTTACTGCTTTGTGTGCCGCTGCGGGGCGGCGGGATATTCAGTTTTTATGTTATCGGTCAAGCCGGAACTTGAACAGGCTTTCAATCAGCTTTGTTCTGATGTAATCCTCCATATCAGAATTATAATAGCCGTTCATTTTGGAGAAATAGCGGATATATCCGGCATAGCGGTCAAGGACAGCCTGTATCGCTATGGGGTCGTCCTCATGTGCCTTTATTATCGTGTCATAGGGGAGAAGTCGGTTACTCATGGGACAACACCTCCATTTCCTTTTTCAGCCGCTTCAAGGCAAGCTGAATATGCCGCCCGATTGTGCTGCGTGTCCAGCCGCTTTGTTCTCCGATTTCTTTCTGCGTCAAGTGCTGGAAGTAATACAAAAAGATTTCTTCCTGCGTCTGTTCCGGCAATCGGGCAAGAGCAGCCACAAGGGAGCAGCTATCTAAAAATATCGTCTGCCCCCGGACAGAGAACGGATAAGTTTCGCCATAGTCCGGCACTTGAAAATACTCGTCTGTGGTGCTTAGTGGGACAAACTTTTCTTCGGTCAAATATTCAAGGGAGATTTCCCGTTTCCACCTCGCCGCCAGCATACGGGCAGCGTCAAAGGACGCATGACGAATAACAATCCGGCAATAGGTATCATGGGTATAGCGGATATGTTCTTGATAGGCTTCGTATTCAGTCATGGAAAATCCCCCTTTCTTCGATTATGGGAAAGGGCGGCAGCACTTTTTTGCTGTCGCCCCTTGATTACCCACCAGCAAGGACAGGCGGGGCTGTCAACGGTGGGCGCAGCCCATTCACTTGCCGTTGACCGGCTCGGCTGGATTTGCTATCTTTACTCGCTAAGTATCGTTGACGGCGTAACAGACTGAAAAACAATCATACTGTCAAAGATGTCTTGCGGAGTAATCGTTACTGTATATGCTGACTTTAACATTTTCTGCATACCGGACAAACTAACATTAAGTGTGGTAATTGACTGTTTGCTGCTCAAAATCTGCTCCCACACTTCATCAGAAGTTGCACTTGCAAAATCAATAAAATACTGACCATTATCTGCATTGGAGAACTGATTATTCAAATCATTTGAGTTACTAACTTCCAAAACCTCAAACTCTCCATTGCCCTTTTGAGAGTTAAACTGCGTTTCCTGTGCGTCTGTTCCTATCGAATAGTATCCGTTACCAAGATTGTCTGAAAGTAATTCTCCCAAACAGGTATATCCTGCAACAGAGCTTTTACCGATGTGACCATTATGACCATTGATAAATAGAACGGTATTATCGCCATGCTGTAAAAACCACTCTACCTTTTCATACATATACTGGTCACGGGTAGCGTTGTAGTTATCACTTAGCTGTACCTCACAACAGGCATAAATAGTTTTTGCACATTCTTTTGCAAAATCAAAAGCCGGCTGACCTAAACTGTCTACAATATCGGTTTCAACAGTGTCCAGTTTTTCAATAAATTCTGAAACGCTCTCCTTTGCGCTATTCAACGCCGCTTCATCTAAGGAATTTCTGTTCTCGTCTGTAAGTTGTGCAAACACTTCTGAATATTCTGCGCTTAATTCCGGATGAGTTTGGTCGATAACAGAAAACAGATATTCCTTGTTATTATCAAACCGCTGTACATCCATACCATAAAAATGCAATGCTTCTTTTTCCGAAACAGTTTCATTGTAGGAACGCATCCAGTCTACCAAATCAGCCATTTCCTGTGTACGATAAATGGCAAATCCTATTTCTGCAACGACTTCTTCAGCAGTTCCATTACCGCCATTGATATACTGGTCTACTTTGAGCGCTCCGCCAAAATCTCCCTCTATGATGAAAGTGTGGCAACCATTATTCTCTACCAGAGCTTTGAATACATCTAATTTCATTTGATGATACTGCGCCACACCATGACTTGCTTCTCCCAGCCCTACAATCTGCACATCAGAAGATACAGAAATTGTCCCTATGTCAGATTGTGTATAAGATAGATCTGCTGATATAGATGATTTTGTATTCCCACACCCAGTAAAAAGGATAAAACAAATTGCTGTCGAAAGACACAAATTAAATATTCTTTTCAGCTTCATAATAGATACCTCATTTTTCTTCATCAACAAATTTAAACAAGTCCTCAACAGTCACATGGAATACTTTTGCAATATCCATAGCTAATTTAAGGGACGGATTATATCTGCCATTTTCAAGGTGAACGATTGTTTCTCGTCTCGCACCAACAAGCTCTGCAAGTTCGCTTTGTTTATATCCTGCCTGCTCACGATATTCTTTAATTTTTGTAACAAGAGCCATATCATACCCCCTTGCTGTCTATAATCACAAACATCAATGTCCGAATGATAGATAAAATCAAAATAGACAAAACAATAATCCACCCAATCATTCCCATATTGATAGCATTAACATGACCAAGAATAGCACAGCCCCAAGCAACTACAACCATAACAGCAACAAAAATCTTCAAACAAAATGAGTCACACCGTTTCAAGTTTCGCTCTGCCATTTCATCAACACCTTCCTTTTTGTATTTCTTAATTCTCATTTGCTGAAATGCAAAAAAGGCAGCAAGGAAACAGCCAAGTACAAGCTGTAAAGTTGGATACCAGTCTTTCCAATCTGTTCTTGCCCACATCCAGTAGTAAGATACAAGAATGATTGCGTAGATTATTTTTGTTCCAACAATTTCTCTTAAAGATACTTTTTTATTCATATTTCTTTCCTCTGTGTTATATATTTCGCACTTTCGATGTTATAAATATATCACTCCTATTTGCGTATGTCAATAGTGAAAGTGAAATATTTTTAACTTTCATTTTTCGGAATAGGGGCTGCCGTCAATCAAATTCTTGTGTGTTACTTTACCGCACATGAACATTGGCACCGGGATTATCATTTCCGTAGCCTTCGAGGAGGTTGATGACACCCCAGATACCGAGACCAGCGCCCAGAGCGATAACGAGAGTTTTCAGCACAGTGATAGCCTGAGTAAAAAATTCCATAAATTATAGTTAGCCGGAATCATTTGAAAAGTTTGATTTAGTCATTCATAGGCATACAAAAGCCGGAGCAATCTGCCGCCCGGTTTCCGGGGGCTGATTCCGGCTGTCCTCCTTTTTTCATTATTTTTTGGTGATTGTCCGCTTTGTACGCCAATGACCCCATCCGGGGCGGTTGAGGCGGGTAGATACGATCACTCCTTTCACAGCGGAACAGATTTACGCGCCCTCCGCGTCTACTTCGTACACGTCGTAGATTTCGTTGGGCTTGAGTTTCAGCCGGGCGGACAGAAACGCCTCAATGTCAAAGGCGTTCTTGGGGTCCGCGTCGGCGGTGTACGGGTAATTGGGGTGCTTAGTGATGTCGTACTTGTCCGACAAAAACGGGCGAACACCACGCAGCTGGAGGATGCACTTGCCGCCGTCCATAACGGCCAGTTCATCCTGGCTCATAAGCTCTTTGCCACAATGTCAAGTGATGAATTAAGAAAATAAACATACAGCCATCTTCTCCACAAAGAAAAATAAATCACTGTCGATTCCAGTGTAGATAAATTTTCTTTTGCTTTCTTCATAAGGAACTTTTCTGTGTTCAAATTGACTTTTATGTCCCCGTATTGTAAACTATGATTAGTTGCCGCTAACCATATAAAAGCGTCATCTGGAGGTGTATCAGCTACGACAGAACTTCAATATTTAAAGCAAGATAAGAAAATTCCGGGCAAGGAACCTTTTATTACTTATGTAGATTATCAGGCGGGCGATGCCCCTGCTGATATGTGGGTATATGATATTTTTTCGGGCGTACAGTTAATGGTGGTTGATTTTGCTATCGAAAGCTGTTTTCGTGGAAGCGGAAAAGAAAATGTGATTGGAATTAATCATTGCGAAAAAGGTAGATATGAGTGCGCTTTCGATAATAAGAGCTATATCTATTTAGGAGAAGGAGATATTGCGATTAACAGTCAACTGCATCCTCCGGTTGCTTCTTCTTTTCCTTTAAAATATTTTTACGGCTCTACCATTCTGCTTTTTCCGGAAATCATGAAAAGGGGACACGAATTACAGGCTTTTCAAATCAGCGCAGAGAAAATAGTTGAAAAATATTCTCTCAATACAGAATGCCATGTATATCGCTGGAATGCGGAAATAGAGCATGTATATCAGGAGTTATATGCACATTTGACACTTCCGCATCCATCGTTGCCATTTTTGAGATTAAAGGTGTTGGAGCTGCTTTATCATTTTCAGTCAAAGCAAATTGTTTTTGAAGAAAATCGGGAGTATCTTTCAGGGGCAACTGTGGAGCGTATTAAACATGTAAAAGAGCATTTACTGCAGGACATGACGCAGAGAACAAATTTGAAGGAGTTGGCTTTGGAGCATGGTTTAAGCCTGACGCAGCTGAAAGATGGCTTTCGGCAAGTGTATGGAGAATCTCCTTATGCGTATTTGCGGAATTACAAAATGCATCAGGCTGCGCAGCTGCTGCGTCAGACTGATCAGAAAATCAGTGAGATTGCACTAATGATGGGGTATGAGAATCCAAGCAAGTTTTCAGAAGCATTTTACGCCGTGATCGGATGTAAACCCAAAGCCTATCGTAAGACGCAAAAATCAAGTAATACGGTGTAGCCAAAGCAAAATCAATAGGAACGAAAGATTCGGTGATGCTGTCTTTTGATAGCGTCACTTTTTGGCTTTTTGGAGCATTTTTGCAATTTTTCGGCTTTTTAGAGTAGAAGTAAATCGGGATAATTGCTATAATGCAGGAGTTAGCAACAACTAACCAATAATAATGAAAAGGTAGGTATCTATATGAAAACAAAACTTACGACAAAAGATTTAATTGCCGCAGGAGCTTTCGGCGCGATTTATCTGGTAATCCTGACCGTCCTGTCATCATTGGTTCTGCCCATTGTTCCGGTTCTCTTTTTAGCAACTCCACTGATTGCCGGCATCGTTCTGGGTACAGTATATATGCTGTATGCGACAAAGGTTCAAAAGAAAGGCGCAATCTTGATATTGGCTGTGTTGGTGGGACTGATTACTTCTATGTCAACATTTTATCCGCTGCTGTTTTCCGTTATCTGGGGAATCCTTGCGGAAGTGATTGCTTCCAGGAAAGAGAGAAAATCTGCCGGTATGCTGGCTGCAAGCTATGTTGTATTCAACATGACTTCAATGGGCCCGTTTTTTGCGATTATCCTCGCAAAGGAAGCGTTTCTTGAAAATTGTGCAACCTATTATGGTGCAGATTATGCTGCAACATTGAACACCCTGACGCCTAATTGGATTGTTGTGGTTCTGATCGCATTTGCGCTGATCGGCGGTCTTCTGGGTGGTCTCCTTGGAAAGCGCATTCTGAAAAAGCATTTTGAGAAAGCGGGAATTACTGCGTGATGGCGCGGAGTAATCCGACTGGCATGTTAGATCCGAGGAGCAAGCTTGCAGTCTTTGTCGCAGTTTGCTTCTCGGTTTTTTCGGGCTTGTCGTACATACAGGAAATATCGTTGCTTGCATTATGCGTGGTTACCTTGCTTCTTTGCCGCAAATGGAAACGGGCATTTTATATCAGTGTTCTCTTTCTTGCCATGCTACTTTCGGATTTGTATGTTGTACCGCATTTAACCGGTGTATCAAGGAACATTACGACATCCATCTGCCATGTTTTGCGTTTTATTCTTCCCCTGTTTGCGTCCTTTTATCTTGTTACAAGGACGACAAAAATTGGAGCATATATATCCGCACTGACCAAAATGCATATGCCGTCCGAGATTGTGATACCACTGGCAGTAATGTTTCGTTTTGTTCCCACGATTCAGGAAGAATGGCAAATGGTAAATCAAGCGCTCCGCTTGAGGGGGCTGGCATGGAACTGGCACAACGTTTTTACTCGGCCTATCCATATGCTGGAGTATATGATGGTTCCTTTTTTGATGCAAAGCTCCGTTGTGGTGGACGAAATGTCAGCCGCTGTGATGGCAAGAGGATTTGACCGTGACACACGCCGCAGCAGCTACATAGAGGTAAAATTGTCATTTCTGGACTGGTGCATCGTTGTCGTATCTGCCGGAATATTGGCATGGAACCTGATTGTTTGAAGGAGGGAACTATGATTACCTTTGATGATGTCAGCTTTACATATCAAGGCAGTATTTCAGACGGATCAGAACCACCGGTTCTCCGGCATATTCATTTTCATGCAGAACGTGGCGAATGTATCGTATTATGCGGCAAAAGCGGATGCGGGAAAACGACAATGCTACGCATGGTCAATGGTCTTGTTCCTCATTTTTATCAAGGATGTCTGGAGGGAGACATTACTGTTGGAAACGTCAATATAAAGGAGGCGTCTCTTCCTCAGATTGCCGCCGTTGCAGGCAGCGTGTTTCAGAATCCAAGGACGCAGTTTTTCCATCTGGATACGACCGGAGAAATGGCGTTCAATATGGAAAATTTGAATGTCCCGCATGACAAAATGGTAGAACGCTTAAAGGAAACTGCCTGGAAGTTGGATATACAGGCTTTGATGGATCGAGATATTTTTCAACTATCCGGTGGGGAAAAGCAGCAAATTGCATGTGGTTCCGTGTATGCCTCTATGCCTGCGGTCATCGTTATGGATGAACCATCCTCAAATCTGGACATGGAAAGCATCCGAAAGCTGCAAGACCTGATCAGAACCATGAAGGACGAAGGAAAGACGATTCTAATCTCCGAACACCGTTTATGGTATTTGGAAGATATTGCAGACAGGTATGTTCTGTTGAATGACGGACAGATAGAACATGAATTTACAGGGGATGAAATCCTGACGCTATCATCCCGAAAGCTTGAGCAGGCAGGCTTACGAGCAGTACGCCCTGAACAGATCTGGAATACGGGGAGACACACGATCAAGCAGAAGAATGACTTGGATGAAACAGCTTTTCTTGAAATAGAGGGGCTTCAGTTTTCACGTCAAATGAAGCAAGTATTGGATATAAACAGATTGGCGATTCCCAAAGGGGCAATCGTAGCGGTTATTGGAGAAAATGGTGCAGGAAAATCAACATTTGCGCTTTGTCTTTGCGGACTGCTAAAGCATCATGGAACCGTGCGGATCAATGGAGAACGAATTCCAAATAAAAAGCTGTCGGAGCAAACTTATCTGGTAATGCAGGAGCCCGGTCATCAGTTGTTCAGTGATTCCGTACTGGGCGAACTGATGCTGAATAATGGAACGATTACAGAGACTGAAGCAGCAGATGTTTTGGAAAAAATAGGGCTGGCAGGATTGGGAAAACGCCATCCGGGTGCTCTGTCAGGCGGTCAACAGCAGCGGCTTTCTCTTGGTGTTGCATTATGCATGAATCGAAAAATTATGCTGTATGACGAACCCACAAGCGGACAGGATGGTAGCAATCTGATGAGAACCGCAAAAATGATCCGGGAAGCAAACGAAAAGGCTTTTTGCAGTATGATGATCACGCATGATCCGGAACTGATCCTGCGCTGCGCTACGCATATTCTTCATATCCATTCAGGCGAAATAAAAAAATTTACGAAATTGGATGAAAGGGGGATACTTTATATGAAAAAGGTGTTTGGAGAAAATTCACAAACAGAAAAACCGTTAAAAACAGGAATCCCGCGGCTGCTTGAATTCTCCGGAAAATACAGAGGACTTTTCAGTGTGTCTCAGATATTGGCAGGATTTAGTTCTTTGTTATTACTGGCACCCTTCCTGTGTATTTATTTTGCTGCAAGAGAATTACTCGTTGGTATGTCGGGCAGCGGATACGACACAGTACATATGCTGCAATGGGGGATATGGGCGCTTGTGTTCGAGCTGGCTGGGTTAGCTGTCAACTTCATTGCGCTTCTCTGCTCCCATGTTGGAGCATTCCATACAGAAAAGAATCTGAAAATGGCAGTGCTTCGTCATCTTTCTGAAATGCCGTTGGGTTATTTTGAAGAAAATCCCGGCGGAAAATTAAGGAAGATTATTGATGAGAACAGCGCTCAGGTGGAAGGCTATCTGGCACATCAGATGCCCGATCTTGTGGGCGCACAGGTAACAACAGTTGTCGGGCTTATATTAATGCTTGCGATTGACTGGCGAATTGGCTTGCCATTGATTCTGCTTCTGATTGCCGGTTTTGCCTGCCAGATGACCATGATGGGCGAAAAAACCATGAGCTTTATGAAACGGTATCAGGACGCACAGGAAGAAATGAACCACGAGGCGGTGGAATTTGTACGGGGAATATCGGTTATCAAGGTTTTTGGACAATCCGCCTATTCCATAAGAAAATTCCGGGACGCAATTACTGCATACCGTGATGACGCTCTTGCTTTTACAATGGCGTGCAAACCGGGATATGTCGGATTTAATACGATTGTAAACTCCTCTTTTTTGGTACTTGTCCCGGCAGCGCTAATAGGGATGACGTTTTCAGGTGATACCGTTGCTTTTGCAGGAAAATTCCTGTTTTATCTGGCGTTCGCTCCGGCCTGCGCTTCTATGCTCAACAAAATTATGTATATGAGCAACTATAAAATGCAGGCAGTAGAATCTATGAGAAGAATAGATACCATACTTCTGGCGAAACCGCAAAAACAGCCAATGCAGCCTGTAAAACCGCAGAGCGGAGATATTTGTTTTGAACATGTGACATTTACCTATCCCACAGGTGAAGCACCTGCAATCACTGATATTAGCTTTATTGCCCGGGCTGGTACTACAACTGCGTTAGTAGGGCACTCAGGCTCCGGAAAGACAACCATTGCCAGCTTGATTCCCCGTTTTTACGATACACAGGAAGGAAGCATCATGATCGGAGGAACGTCGCTGAATCAGATTGAGAGGGAATCTCTGATGAAGCAGGTCGCTTTCGTATTCCAGAATCCCAAATTACGGAAAGCAACGCTTGAGGATAATATTCGCGGCGGTTGTCATGATGCAGACAGGGATGCAATTCTTCGTGCGGCACATCTGGCTCAATGTGATGATATTTTAAAAAAACTGCCGGATGGTCTTGACAGTGTAGTCGGGAAAAAGGGCGTATACTTGTCCGGTGGCGAGGTACAACGGATTGCTATTGCCAGAGCAATACTAAAAAATGCGCCTATCCTTGTATTAGATGAAGCCACAGCATTCGCTGATCCAGAAAACGAGGTACAGCTCCAGAAAGCTCTCACGGAACTGCAAAAGGGGAAAACAGTTATTATGGTTGCGCATCGTTTGAGTACCGTACAAAATGCGGATCAGATTTTAGTAATGAAAGAAGGAAACATTGTAGAGCGGGGAACACATGAAACATTGTTGGAACTGCACGGAGAATATGCCCATATGTGGGAGAATTATAATCAGTCTATTTCGTGGAAAATTGCAAAGGAGGTGCGATCATGCTAAAAGAAACGCTTGCTCTCAGTGACAAAGGCACACGGGATTTAAAAAAAGGTATCGTTGCGACAGCGGTGGCGCATCTCTGTGTCATGCTGCCTGTTTCCTTGCTGATGACTGTGACAATGGCGTTGATTGATAAAACGGTCGGTCGTGGCGGCGCAGAATTAAATATTCCGTTTATCCTTTTATTATGTGCTTTTTTGACTGCGCTTATCTTTGTCACTCAGTGGGTTCAATACAACTTGACCTATAAGGTGGCATATGAGGAAAGCGCTGAGCGCCGGATGTCCCTTGCTGAAAAAATGCGTCGTCTGCCGTTGTCTTTCTTTGGTCAAAGAGATCTATCCGATTTGACAACAACGATGATGGGGGATTGCTCAAAATTGGAACGCATGTTTTCAAATGCGGTACCCGGCTTTTTGGGAACTGTCATCATGTTTATCATTATTTCCTGCGGATTGCTGGTGATTGACTGGCGTATGGGATTGTGTATTATCCTTCCGGTTCCAATTTCTGCACTTGTAGTGCTTGCCGCACGAAAAAAACAAATAAAAGCAGAAGAACGGAATCTGGATGCGCATCGAGCCGCATATGACAGTGTGCAGGAGTATTTAGATGTGATGAAAGAACTGCGCTCGGACGGACTTGAAAAAGCATATCTTGAGGATGTGGACAAAAAGTTAGAGCATGTTGTGTCTTGTGCGTTCCAAAATGAGCTGGCCCCCGGAATCGCCGTGACATTAGCACAATTTTTCTTACGGTTTGGGATTGTGGCGGTATTGCTTGCAGGTGGTCTGATGGTTGTGGATGGAAGCCTTTCGGTTACCATGTTTATTTTATATCTTGTTATAGCCGGGCGTGTATATGAGCCATTTAGTTCATCGTTCATGCTGATGGCGGAAATGATCTTATCTCTTGTCAGTATTAAACGGACAAAACAAATGGAGGCTATCAAGGAGCAGGGCGGGCAGCCTGTCTGCAATAATCAGGGATATGATATTGAATTTCAGGATGTTGTGTTTACCTATCATGCAGATTTGGAGGATACGGCTGTTTCTGGCAGACATGGCGAGCGTGTCCTGAATGGTGTTTCCTTTGTGGCAAAGCAGGGTGAGATTACTGCGCTGGTAGGCCCGTCAGGCGGCGGAAAATCTACCGTTTCCCGGCTGGCGGCAAGATTTTGGGATGCTGATTCCGGCAGGGTTTTATTAGGCGGTGTGGACGTTACTACAGTAGAGCCTGAAACGCTGTTCAAAAATTATTCGATTGTGTTCCAGGAAGTTACTTTGTTTGATCAATCCGTCATGGAAAATATCCGGCTGGGGCGGCAGAATGCCACCGATGAGGAAGTGCTGGCGGCGGCAAGAGCCGCGCAATGCGAGGAGTTCGTATCACGGCTACCAGAAGGCTATCAAAGCGATATCGGAGAAAATGGGTGCATTCTTTCCGGCGGTGAGAGACAGCGTATTTCGATTGCCAGGGCAATCTTAAAGGATGCTCCTGTTGTAATATTGGACGAGGCCACCGCTTCTATGGATGCGGAAAATGAAACCCTTGTACAGCAGGCGTTGTCAGAACTGCTGCAAGGAAAAACTGTGTTGGTGATTGCTCACCGCATGAGGACGATTGCAAATGCGGATAAAGTTGTTGTTTTGGATCACGGACAGGTCGTGGAAATGGGAACGCCAACAGAATTATTAGAAGAAAACGGGTTGTTCCAGCGATTGGTTGCAGCACAAGGCGGACACTTATAAAAATGCAGATATTTGCATGTGCGTTAAATACTCAAACAATTATTCGCAATTTGAACATCACATATTTAGCCAAAATAAAAGGCCCTCCCCTGCATGGGGAGGGCTTCGCTGTTCTTATGCTGCAATCTCCGGGATTTCCCCGACAAAGTTATAAACGATCCTGACTTCCTGCACCTTTTGGCCGTCCACCTTCTTAACCTCGCCAATCAGGATTTTACTGATAAGTCGGTTCAGTACGGACTCGTCCAGTTCCTCAATGGCGGCATAGCGCCGGATTTCCTTGATAAAGGTTCGGACTTCGCTTTCCTGTGCGTCCGCCCGGCTCTGCATCACCGCCAGATCATGCAGGCGCTTCTGGTTGGCTTCCTGCTCCTGTTCCAGCGCCGCCGTCAGCTTCATGAACCGCTGTTCAGTCAGGACGCCTTTGGCCTTATCGGTGTACAGGCTCAAAAACATCCCGTCAATTTCCTGATTCCGGGCTTCCAGCCGTTTCCGTTCCTTCTCTGTCTGGGAAGCGTCCACCAGATACCGGCGCTCCATCCGGCTGCTGAGCCGTTGGTAGAACGCATCGGCGTCCTTCATGGCCTGCTCCGCCAATTCCTGTATATCCTTCAGCACCAGATTGTACAAATCTCTGGCCTCAATCTTGTGGCTGGTACAGGCGTTCTTGCCCAGCCGGTTGTAGGTCTGGCAGATATAGTATGCCCTGTCAATCGGTTCCCGCATCTCGCCGGTAAAACGGTTCTTCCCGGTTCTGCCGACCTTTTCATACCGCACCTGCATGGACTTCCCGCAGGTGGCGCAGTAAACCAATCCGTGGAACAGGTTATAGAAGGGGCAGGCGTTGCCTTTCATAATGGTTGGCCTGCGGTCAATGATTTCCTGCACCTGTTCCCATTCCTCCGGCGTCACAATCGCCTCATGGCAGCCCTCAATGACCTCCCATTCCTCACGGGGGATAATGTCATAAGTGTTGGAGCGGATGCCTTTCTGATGTGTCCGGCAGACAAGATGTGCGCCCTTATAAAAGGGATTCCGCAGGATATGGCTGATCCTTGCGCTCCCCCATGAATAGTAGTTCACGTCACATTCTGTATTGCTTTTTACTCTGGTGATGGGGATTTTATCATCCATGAGCTGCTTTGCGATCCGCATACAGCCCCAGCCGTCCAGTGCCATATCATAGATTTTTCGGATCACCGGCGCTGTTTCCGGGTCAAGGATCAGATGTCCTTTGTCCTCCGGGTCGCGCATCAGGCCAAGAGGCGGCTGCCCGCCGCAGAACTTCCCCTGTCTGGAACGGGTCATGCGTCCCGCCAGCACCTTTTTGGAAATATCCCGGCTGTACATATCGTTCAGAATATTCTTAAAGGGCGTGATGTCCATTTCCTGACGGGTCAGGCTGTCCACGCCGTCTGTGACGGCGATATAGCGCACATTGTGTTTGGGGAAAAAGATTTCGATATAGCTTCCGGCTTCGATATAATTCCTGCCGAGCCTCGATAGGTCTTTCGTGATGACGCAGCCGATTTTCCCCGCCTCAATGTCAGCGATCATGCACTGGAACGAGGGACGATTGAAGTTGCGGCCCGTATAGCCGTCATCCACATAATACTCATACTGGAACATCCCATGCTTTTCTGCGAAGTCCCGGAGCATGAGTTTCTGGTTGCTGATGCTCATACTCTCATTGTCGCCGCCGTCATCCAGAGAAATACGGCAGTAGAGAGCGGTGATTTTTTCATAGACTTGTTTTTTCCTGCTCATAGCGTTCTCCTTCTATGAACAGGGACACGATACCATTATAGTACCATGTCCCCGTCCCTGAATCAACCGTTTTTACGCAGCTTTTTCTGCCATTTCCCGCTGATGACGCCATTCCTCGAAGTGTTCGCAGGTCTGGCGCTCAATGAGCTGCTCAAAGGCTTCCCGCATGGACTTCTCCCCGGAGAACTCCCGCACCACGATAAAACGGACTTTATTTTTTTGCTGCTTGCTTTTTTCCATAGGCTACCTCCATAGAGAGACAGGCCGGACGGCAGCACCGGCAACGAAGTCCGGCAACGAACCTCTAAAAACCTGTAAACTACCGTCTGGCCTGTAAATCTTACTTTGTGAATTTTTTTGAAAAATCTCGTTGCTTTCGTTGCCGGAGATAAAGATAAATAGTAAAATATCCCTTATTTACAGGCTTTTCCCGTATCCAGACAGGGAAATCCCCGGCAACGAACCCGGCAACCAAGTGACAACCACCCCGGCAACAGGCCGATGGTTTTATGCGATCCACTCCTTCGGAAGTTCCATCTGGCGGCATTCTTCCTCACTCAGCTCCACAAATCCATCTTCGTTGCCGGGCAGTTCGTTGCCGGAGGCGATCCGCTCCCAGCCCTTCTGCCTGCCGTATCCGGCGAACATCCTCGGATTGGAGAACGGCTTCCAGCCAGTCACCACCGTGTTCATGATCTCGTTGATATTGTGAAGCTGCCACCGCTTCGGCTCGTCATAGGTGTGGCCCAGCGCCTCCTTGAAAAGCTGTTTGGAGCAGACCATGCTGCCGGTGTAGTGTTCCAGAAAGCCCTGTATCTGCCCGGCCTCCGTGTCCTCCGGCATGAAATCCTTCTGCACCTCCACAAGCTGCCTCTGGATGGACTTGCTGAATTTCATGGAATAGTGGCCGCTGCGGTAAACCGTCATGGCCTCCGCCCAGACCTGCAAAAGATAGGCTCTGGAAGCGTCCTCGTCCTCCAAGATGTGAACCTCCGCATTCTCCGGATAAATCATGATGGGAAGGAAACGCCGGTTCCCGGCCCGGTCAAGGGGCAGGAAGTCCAGCGTGTTGGAAGAACCGCCGAACACGCACTGTCGCAGCCGGTCTTTGGGCTGGGCCTCATAGGGTGTGCGGTAGGTTTCCTTCTGGCGGCTGATAAACGAGCGGATTTCCTCAATGCTTTTGGCGCTGCTGGTCGCCAGCATCTCCGACATTTCAATGATCCAGTGGCCTTGCAACTTCAAAAACACCCGGTCATCATCCAGCTTTTTCAGGTCATCGGAAAACCACTCGTCCCGGATCGCAAGCAGACGGAAGAAGCTGGACTTGCCAGCCCCCTGTCCGCCCACCAGACAAAGCATTTCCTCATATTTGGAGCCGGGAGAAAACACCCGCCGGATAGCGCCCAGCAGAAAGTGCTTTAACATTTCCTCCACATAGTCGCTGACCTCTGCACCTAAGAAGTGATGGAGACAGGATCGGATACGAGGCGTCCCGTCCCATACAAGGCCGTTCAGTACGTCCTGTATGGGATGGTAGCAGTTTTCATTCGCCACAATGGACAGGGCCGCTGTCATTTTCTTCTCGCTGGTCAGGCCGTAGTTCTGCTCAAAATAGAGAAGCAGATACTTCACGTCCGTATCCGTCAGGGCGCTGGTGTTCCTGCGCCAGCCCAAATCCCGCACGATGTCCACCCGGTCAGTCAGGAGGTTCAGCCGTATGGCGTCCCGCAGCAGCGGGTCATGGCAGAACACCGTCCGGCAGTTGCCGATAGTGTTAGCGGGTTGGCCTTTTTCCGTGACAGAAAGGCTTTCCCGCACCTCGTCAACGCTCTGCTCCGGCGCTAAAGCTTCGGCTGCGCTCATGACGGCCTGCCGGGTGGCTGGCGGTAAACTCTGATATTCGCTGCTCAATCTTCCTCACCTCTTTTCCATACTCAGCGACCACGCAGGCCCGTTCCTCCATACTGCCGGACAGCAGAATATCCAGCAGATACTCCGTGTACGGCTTTTTTTGCAGGGCCTCCACAAACAGCGGGTTCCATGCTTCCTCCGGCGTCTGCGGGGCATATTCCTTCTCCCAGCGTTCCAGCAGATGCAGGTAATCGCACAACACCCGGAAACATTTCTGTTCCGCCTGCCGGTAGCGCAGTTCCTCGCTGATTTTTCGCTTGACCGGCTTCCTGCGGGGCGGGTCATGGCCTTTAGCGTCAAAGCCGACCGAGAAATCCTCCGCCAGCTTCAAGGCCGCATCTTTCTTGTTCAGCCCGAACAGACGGGCGGTAAAATCAATCACATCCCCGTCCGCCTGACAGCCGAAGCAGTGGAACCGGCGGTCAACCTTCATGCTGGGATGTTTGTCATCATGGAAGGGACAGCAGGCCATCCCGTTCCTGCCGAGCTGTATCCCATAAGATTCCGCAGCCTGCCTTGTGGGGACAGCCTGCTTCACCGCTTCAAACACATTCGATTTTCTCACCTCCAGACAGAGAAAAAGGCATCCGGTTTCCGCAGAAAATCAGATGCCTCATAACTCCATATCGTTCTTTTTGTTTGGGGCGATCCGCCCCTCACGTTCCCAACGCTCCCGGTTATCCCGGTCAGCGTTGATCTTTGCCTTTGCCAGCTTATCCATAATGGATTCTTTGGCTTTCTTCTTGATCTGCTCCTTCCCGGCCTGCTTGACCTCCGGCTGCATCAGCGTCCGCTGGATTTTCGCCAGAGCGTGCTGCATGGCGTTTTTGATTTTGGTAATAACCCCATCCAGCCGGGCGGCGGCATACTCACGTTCCTTCTTTGAGGCCTTGCGCTCCGGCGAAAGCACCCACTTTTTTGATTCCTCCACCAGACGAATATCTTCCTTGTGCGTCTCCTGCCGGACGGTATCGGTCACGACCTCCACCGCCTTGTCGTAAGCCGCATCGGAAACATCATCTAACAGTGTCTCCACATCCTCGATTCTGAGGGTCAGTTCTTCCAGCTTCTGCTCCTGCGCCGCAAGCTGCTCCTTCTGTTTCATCAGGATATAATCCTGCTTTTCCAGATAGTCCCGCCCGCCGTAAGACGGCTCCTGATCCAGCTGCAGCCCATGCCGTCTGGCGATGTCAAACAGGAGCGTCCGGCAGACCGCATCAAAGGTCTGCTTGCGGTTGTTGTTCCGGCCTTTGGGCTTCTCCGGGTTGGGGAGAGGGATGCCCAGTTCTTCCAGCGCCTTTTCCTGCTGGGGACACAGTTCCCCGTAGCGGTTCTCACAATCAAAGACGTGCCGCTCATGGATGTGGGGCGTCCCCTCGTCCAGATGGAGCGCCCAGTCTAAGATGTGGATATGGGAACCGAAGCGACGCTCAAATTCCTCATAAAACTCATTGACGATGGAAAAGAGCGTATCCGGCGGGACGGATTCTCCCATCGTGCCGATCTGGTAGATGCTTTCCTCCGGGCAGGTCTTGTTGTTTTTCAGCAAGTCCTCCACGGTGCGGTTGCGCTCCATGTGCCGGGTTTTCTCATTCCGGGCGTTCTGGGCCTCCACATGGCCGCCGTAATGCTCGTAGTAGTACATCCGCTCGATTTCCTCAAAGCTGAAATCCGGCTGCTCCGAGTTCTCCCGGAACTCGTGTGTCGTAAAGCCCCGGTAGCAGTCCCAGTAGACATTTTGCCTTGCCCGTTCTGCGTCAATGTGTTCGCTGTTTTCCACATCGAACCGGCGGTCATTGTGACGGGGATTGTAAGTGCCATGCTTGCCGGAGCGTCCATTGTGTCGTGTCAGTTTCAAACAGATTTCCTCCTTCCTGCGAAGATGCTGCGGGGTCGGGGAAGGGCGGCGAAGCCGCAAATCCTGCGAATTTTGCGTCAGGTAATACCCAGTACGAGTTGACGCAGGCATCAACTCTCCCTGGGCAAGGCGCTTCGCCCTTGACCCGATGGGGCTGCCGCCCTCAACCCGCCAAGGCACTTCGTCCTTGACCCGATAATGGCTGCCGCCCTTAACCTGCCAATGGGCGTTGCCCCTCGACCCCAACAAAGGGCTGGCTGCCCTCTGTACTCCCGCACCGGCGAAGCTGGCTTCCACCGCAGGAGCGGTTTTTGCCAGTTTCACCGGCTCCGTATCCGCACATTTGCTCCCATAAGCGGGAAGTGGATCGGAATACGCCTGCGGGGATTGCCGGTCAAAACATCGGGTGCAGACCCGTCATTTTTCCCGTAAGCGCCCCGATTTCAGGCGATTTTTTCTTCCGCTGCCACCACCTGAAAGCCATGCTCCTTTGCGTACTCCCTTGCGGTGGCTTTCCGTTCCTCGCTGTACGGCGGCACCAGCCGGATCGACAGCCGGGACTTATCCAACACATAGGTCACGCTGCCCTCCGGCGTGCTGCGCTCCAACCGGCACAACAGCGGGTACTTCCGGCTGAACTCCGCCAGCCTGCGCTTCAAGCTGGCATTGAAGGTGTAGACGCTGGCAAGGTTCTCTGCCTCGTTCCAGTTGATGATGGTTTCTTTCTCATACTTAGACAGCTTCCTCATATAAATCCTCCTCATAATCAGTGTAAGATTTCAGCACACGCAGGCTGCGCTTGAGACGGCGGTACTCGTCCATCTCCATGCGCAGATGATGGTAAAAAGCCTCGTACCAGCTTTCGTCCACCTCCGTCTCCACCTTTCGGGCCAGCCCCAGCATCCGGCATTTGGCCTCCGGGTCAACCGCCAGGGCCGTCAGCCATTTCAGCCGTGTCACCGTATTGTGGTGGCTGGGACAGCCGTAAGCGTAGAGAATCTTCTTTTCTTTCATACTCAGTGTCATAATGATTTCCTCAATTTCTTTGCTGCGGAGCCATGCGCCCCGCATGATAAATTTGTTTCCTGTCCGCCGGTCTGCCTGCAAGCCGCTCCTGCCCGGAATTTCTCCCGGCGTATCGGCCTCTTTGGTGCGCTCGATCTCTGTCCTGGCGTCACTTCCCCGGAGGCCATACCCCTTGCAGCCGGTCATTCAATTTTCAAGGTTCTGTGCCTGTCTGCAAGAACCAGTTTACCGAAAAAAGAGGCTCTTTCCCGTATATCCAAAACGTCGGAAAAACGCTCGAAATCCGCATATTTCCACGCTTATGGAATCGTGCTATAATGAAGGTAATCACTGAAAAACAATAACGAGAGGGGGCTTTAGATGTACGCAAAGCTGTCAATCCCGGAGCGGCTCAAAGACCTGCGGGTGGTGGACAGGCACCTGACGCTGGAACAGCTGGCGGAGCAGACGGGGCTGTCCAGATCGGCGCTGGGAAAATATGAAAGCGATGATTATAAGGACATCAGCCCGTTTGCGATTGCAACGCTGGCGGAATTTTATGGTGTGTCCACTGACTATCTGATGGGGCTGTCCGAAAATAAAAATCACCCAAATACAGAGCTTCACTCTCTGCATCTGAGTGACGATATGGTAGAACTTCTGAGTAGCAGCAGGATCAACAACCGGCTTCTCTGCGAACTGGCCACACATCCGAACTTTCAGCGGCTTATGACCGATATGGAAATCTTCATTGACCGGATTGCCGATATGCGGGTGGAGCAGATGAACCTGATCCTCGAAGCCACCCGGCAGACCGTCATCAACAGCCATGCGCCGGGAGAGAATGACCTTTATATGCGGACGCTGGAATTAGGGCAGATACAGGAAAGCGACTTTTTCAGCCATGTCCTGCATGACGATCTGGACAGCATTGTCCGGGACATACGGGAGGCACATCTAAAAGACAAGACCACCGCTGACCCGCAGCCCACGCTGGAGGACGTCAAGGAACAATTTGAACAGGCCGCCCAGCAGGGCAGCGATGTGGAAATGCTGATCCATGAATTCTGCGATAAGTTACAGATACCCTTTGAGAAGATTTCCTCAGAGGATTTCTCAGCCTTCCTGCGGATACTGAGCCTGTCCAAGATGCTCAAAAATCCCAACAATATGAGAGGAAAGGCCAGCCCTATCCCGCCCAATCGGAAGGCCAGACGTAAGCGGAAGTAAAAAGAGCCGCCCGCCGGATAATCCCAGTGAGTGGCTCTAAAGATGATGTTGTTACTTCATGGGTTCTGTAGTTTTGATGTATGGTAAATATATTTCCATAACGGAATCCGTGACACCGCTTTTATAAATCTTGCGGATGTCCGTGACCGTTCCCGCCGATGCGTGTTTCAGGTAGTCAAGCAATTCTTTCCGGCTATTAGCAAAATGGCAATACTGGCCTTTCGTACGTTCAATGCGGTATCTCATAGCGCCTCCTATCTGTACACGAGTTCTGCGAGAATAATTTCCTCTGCCCGGCTGCGGATGCTGTTCATGGCCCCGACCCATGCAAGCTGGTCATGGGCTTTCAGTTCCTCATTGACGCCCTCCGCCTCCTGCATCTGCGAGACGATACACGCCAGCCGGTCAGCGGCCTGTTCGTTCAGGTCAGCAAGATATGCCCAGAGTTTTCCTGACAGAAGCAGTTCATTGTACTGGACGGGCCGGTGTTCTTGCAGAAACGATTTATGCATCCGGCCCCACCGCCCAATGGGGCGGCTTTCCTCCGGCAGCTTCAGGTCAGGGATGTAGTAGTCTCCCACCAGCGTGTAGCTGATGCCGTTTTGGTGGATTTTCTTTGATAAATGCTCCATGTTCGACCTCCTGTATTCAGTTTTTCAGAATCCAGTTGATCGTGTCCCTGTTCATGTAAAATTCAAGGCAACTGAACTCGTCACCATGAATTATGGCATATCTTTGCCGAGCTTCTGGTAGTTGAGAGAGTGGGAAGTTTCACGCCCACGGTTCTCGCCGGTGTTGTAGGTGTCGATGGTCTCCTTTCCCAGCACAGCGGCCAGCTCCTTGAGGGTAGTCGGCTCCTTGCCGCCCAGGAAGATGGAGGTATCCATGTTGCCGATGATGGTATCGGCATTGTCCTTATAGATGGCTTTCAGCTGGGACTGTGCCTGCAAGACCAGACAAGCGGAGATCTCACGGCTGCGGATGGTGGCGACCAGTTTTTCCAGTTTGGGAATCTGGCCGATGTTGGCACACTCGTCAATGAGGCAGCGCACATGGACCGGAAGCCGCCCACCGTACACATCATCCGCCTTTTCGCAGAGCAGGTTGAACAGCTGGGTGTAGCACATGGAGATCAGGAAGTTAAAGCTATCGTCCGTGTCGCTCATAATGAGGAACAGGGCCGTTTTCCGGTCTCCCAGGGTATCCAGCTCCAGCTCGTCGTATGCTGTAACCTCCCGCAGTTCGGCAATATCGAACACGGCAAGGCGCGCACCACAGGAAATCAGGATCGACTTGGCTGTTTTTCCAGAAACGAATTGTCAAGGACTTTTTAATCAAGTTTACAAAGAAGTCACATTCTGCGGACTTCTTCACGGAGCAGACGCTTGATTTTGTCCTCCATCGTCTCTTTGGCGGTCTCGCTGAAATGGAC
>NZ_VUMI01000064.1 GCF_009696275.1 Eisenbergiella porci | reverse complement strand
AAGGCTACGAATGCCTAAAGGGTGTGGATAAAAACATGAAAAGGGCGTAGCGATGTGGAAAATAAATATTTAAGTATAAAAGTATCGAGAGGATTATTTACAACCTGCCAGCGCCTTTCGGCGCTGGGCATGGGAAGTCTGGCTGGACTTTATGGGAATTTTGTTATATACTATTTCTATTCTGAGCGAAAGCAAGGAAAATATGCGGTAAATCCTGCAGCAGTATGTTCCGTATTGGAAGGTGCTGAATAAAGTGAGCCGGATATAACCGGTGAAAATACACGGATGAGGTGATAAGAAATGGCATTATTAGAACAGTGGAGATCAATGGCTTATTCCGAAACGGCCAACAAGGGAGATTTGCAGAGGCTCTGGGCTGCTTATTTTGAAAAGGAAAAAGAGATTTACGCCCAGCTTTTAAAGAACCCTGACGAGGTGGTTAAGGGAACTGTAAAGGAACTGGCTGAAAAGTATGATGTGGATATCATGACGATGACCGGCTTCCTGGACGGAATCGACGAAAGTCTGGTGGAATCCAACCCTATCGAGGAGATGGAAGAGGATACCGAGGTAAACCTGGGATTCGATAAGGCCCTTCTTTATAAAAATATGGTTGCGGCCGGCGCTGACTGGCTGTATGAGCTGGAAGAGTGGAACGATATTTTTGATGAGGAGACGAGAAAAGCGCTTTACAAAGAGCAGAAGTCTTCCACAACTATCGTAAAGGATAAAAAGGTTTATCCCAATGATCCCTGTCCCTGCGGCAGCGGAAAGAAGTATAAGAAGTGCTGCGGTAAGAATAAATAAGGATGGGAACGGAAATGGAAAGCAGAGTGCAGGATGCGGTTATGCTGTTTGAATCAGGGTTTAACTGTGCGCAGTCCGTTTTTGCCGCTTATGCGGACCTGTTCGGGATGGACAGGGAGACGGCGCTTAAGCTGGCCTGCCCTATGGGAGCGGGCGTCGGGCGAATGCGTGAGGTTTGCGGAACGGTTTCTGCCATGGCGATGCTGTCGGGGCTGAAAATGGGGAATACGGATCCTTCCGATGAAGAAGCCAAAACGCGTTCCTATGAAATCGTCCGGAAAATGAGCGATGCTTTTCGTGAAAAAAGGGGCAGTATTATCTGCCGTGAGCTTCTCGGGATGCCGGCGTCCGTAACGGAAAGCGCCAGACCTTCCCAGCGGACCGCTGCGTATTATGCCACACGCCCCTGCAGCCATATCGTGGCGGAAGCGGCGCGGATTGTGGAAGAGATGCTTTTGGAAGATGTAAATGAACAGGTAAAATGAACAAATAAGATGTATAGATAAGAAGTATAGAAAAAGTGTAGATAAGACCCGACCGGCTCCGTGCATTGTGGAAATGTACGGAGCCTTTTTTTGCGTAAAAACTGAAAAACAGGAGCCAAAAAGCAGGTAAAACAATCAAAATAATCAAACCGTTATGGCAATGTTATATTATCCGGAATATTATCCGGAATCTGTTGATATTTCCATTCTATTAGAGTAGTATGAAATGCGGAGGGCTCCCACGGAAAGAAGGCGCCAGCCTTTACAGACAGCTTGACCAAGGATGGGATCGGGATCGCCCGTCAGGCGGAAGCCCCTATGTATATTATGCCGACGGCGGCTGGAGCTGGACCGTACCTTACATAGCCGGCGTGTATGCGCTCTGCACCGGTGTGGACCCCGATATTACACCGGAAGAATTTTACCGCGCCGCTGTGGAAACGGCGACTGTAATTACCCGTTCGCAGGAAGAAGGCGGTAAAGAATATACCTTCCGTATGATGAACCCGCCCGCCCTGATTTCCTCCTTGCAGAAAAATGCTTAGGCTGCTTCCCTTCATGGCCTCCTCCCATTTTTTCCAGGTATGGGGCGGAGGCCGGGCAATTTTCAAATACGCTGTAGCATGTGTTAAATATGATAAACATAATCCCCGCCCACTCAGGAGCAGCCTTAAATCTGCACAGACACTCCTCCAAAACAGGGCTTTATGAGAACAATTATATACAAATTTTCACATATCTGACCATAGCCTCCGGACGCCCCAGCCGTTATAATAAATATGATGAAGCATTCGGGGGAACGGGGAGGCTCAGGCAGTGCCCTTCCTTCTGACGATACGCGCGGCGAAGGCCGCATGCGCGCAAAGGATGCGCAGATGGGAGCAGATATGCAGTACGGACATTTTGACAATGAAAAAAGAGAATATGTGATTAACAGAGTGGACCTGCCCACCTCCTGGACCAATTACCTGGGACTGAAGGATATGTGTGCGGTGGTGAATCATACGGCAGGCGGCTATATGTTTTACAAAACGCCGGAATACCACAGAATCACCTGCTTCCGGGGAAACAGCGTTCCCATGGACCGTCCCGGACATTATGTGTACATAAGGGACAATGCGGACGGGGATTACTGGAGCATTTCCTGGCAGCCCGTGGGCAAGAGCCTGGAGGAAGCGAAATACAGCTGCCGCCACGGCATGTCCTATACGGTTTATGAAAGCGAATATAAGGACATCGCGGCAAGCCAAAAGCTTTCCATCCCGTTGGAGGATCCGGTGGAGCTGTGGGATGTGAAGATTAAAAACAACAGCGACAGAGTGCGTGAGCTGAGTGTTTTTTCTTATTGTGAGTTCTCCTTCCACCATATCATGATAGACAACCAGAATTTCCAGATGAGCATGTACTGCGCCGGTTCTTCCTATGAAGACGGCATTATAGAACATGATCTTTTTTATGAAGAGTTCGGCTTCCAGTATTTTACCGGGAATTTTGAGCCGGACGGCTTTGACTGCCTGCGGGATAAATTCATCGGCCCCTACCGGACGGAGGATAACCCCATTGCAGTGGAAAAAGGGCAGTGCGGCGGCTCCTTTGAGCTGGGCAACAACCATTGCGGCAGCCTGCAGAAGAATAGAAGGAAAGGTGCACCTGGAGTCCAATTCCTGGGCGGTGCTTTCCGGAGCCGCCAGCCCGGACAAAGGGAAAAAAGCCATGGACAGCGTGGATAAATACCTTTACACCCCTTACGGCATCCAGTTAAATGCCCCCTCCTATACGGTCCCTGATGACGATATCGGCTTTGTAACCAGGGTTTACCCCGGCCTGAAGGAAAACGGCTCCATTTTTTCCCGCCCCAATCCCTGGGCATGGGCGGCGGAATGCGTACTGGGACGCGGCGATCGGGCCATGAAGTTCTACGACGCCCTCTGCCCCTACTATCAGAACGACAAAATAGAAATCAGGGAGGCGGAGCCCTATTCCTACTGCCAGTTCATTATGGGCCGCGACCATACCGCCTTCGGACGGGCAAGACATCCGTTTATGACAGGCACCGGCGGATGGGCCTACTTTTCCGCCACAAGATATATGCTGGGCATGAAGCCCCAGTTTGACCATTTTGATATCGACCCCTGTGTACCGGCAGACTGGAAGAAATTCTACATGATCCGCGAATGGCGCGGCGCCCGTATGGAAAAAAACTGAGGCAAGAGTGCGTTTTTACAGACGCGTGTAAAAAAGGGAGGAAAAACCTATGATTAAGTTTGGAACAGGTGGATGGAGAGCAGTGATAGGAGACGATTTCACCAAGGCAAATATACAGCTTCTTGCCAGGGCGCTGTGCCTTAAAATGAAAGAAGAAAATGCGGCAGACAAAGGAATCGTTATCGGCTACGACAGACGCTTCCTGGCCAAAGAAGCCATGCAATGGGCCGGCCAGGTATTCGCCGCAGAGGGCGTAACCGCCTATCTTGTGAATAAATCAGCGCCCACACCCCTTGTCATGTTTTATGTGATGAAGCATGAAATGCCCTACGGCATGATGATTACCGCAAGCCACAACCCGGCGATATACAACGGAATCAAAGTATTCACCGAAGGCGGCAGGGACGCCAGCGCCCAGCAGACGGATGAAATCGAAAAATACATCGCCAGGATCGAACACGAGGAAGTTAAATCCATGGAATACGACAAAGCCCTGGAAGCCGGACTGATTCAGGAAATCTATCCCCTGAACGAATACCTGGACAACATCATAGACAACATTGATATGCAGGCCATCCGCAACAGCAGGCTCAAAATTGCCCTTGACCCCATGTACGGCGTAAGCGAAACCTCCATCAAGACCATACTGCTTACGGCCAGATGCGAAGTTGACACCATCCATGAACGCCACGATACGCTCTTCGGCGGCAAGCTGCCCGCCCCCACCGCGGCAACACTCCGCCCCCCTCCAGAATTTCGTCCTGGACGGAAAATGCGACATCGGCATAGCCACCGACGGCGATGCCGACCGCCTTGGCGTCATTGACGACAAAGGAAAATTCCTTCACCCCAACGACATCATGGTGCTCCTCTACTACTACCTGGTAAAATACAAAGGCTGGCAGGGCCCCGTCGTCCGCAACATCTGCACCACCCACATGCTCGACAAGGTAGCGCAGGAATTCGGCGAGAAATGCTATGAAGTCCCCGTCGGCTTCAAACACATCTCCGCCAAAATGACCGAAACCAATGCAGTCATCGGCGGCGAATCCTCCGGAGGCCTCACCGTCCGCGGCCACATCCACGGAAAAGACGGCGTTTACGCCGCCTGCCTCCTGGTAGAAATGATAGCCGTCACCGGCAAAAAACTCTCTGAAATCTATGCCGACATCGAAGCCGAATGCGGCAAGATATGCATGGAAGAAAGAGACTACAAATTCAACCAGGAGAAAAAAGAAGCCGTACAAAAAATCCTCCTGGAAGAAAAACAACTCCCCGCCCTCCCCTACGAAATAGACCACGTCTCCTACTTAGACGGCAGCAAAGTCTACTTCAAAAACGGCGGCTGGGTAGTAGGCCGCTTCTCCGGCACCGAACCCCTGATCCGAATCTTCTGCGAAATGCCAGAAGAACAACAGGCAAAAGAAGTCTGCCGAATCTACGAACAGTTCCTCGACCTGAACTGATCAAGTAACTAAAGTAATCAAAGAATTAAAGTCTTAAAAATTTTTATAAGTAAAAAGTTAAAATATTAAAAAAATAAAAATCCCCACGCAGGCCACTGATGTGCCCCCAATAAGTTAGACTTTATTGGGGCCACATCATACATACCCAACCTGCTAAGGGATTTTTTATCTCTATATCAAATTATACTTTTTTAGCTTAATATCAAATCCTCTTTCCATACAATATACGAACAACACAACATTTCGAGTGACCGAGGATACAGGTATCAGACCCGGGGGCCATTGTCCTTCCCGGAGCGGTCGTGCCCAGCTTTCCTGGCCTGTGCGGCAGGGAGTGTACCGGAACCATTGGAAAAAATGGTGATATTTCTTACTGCCCCGAAAGACCATAATCCTGCCGCCCCTAGCAGCCTGTCTGACGAATGCAGACGACTTCAGTCGCTGCATGAGGAGTTTTGGCTGCGTTGGCAGAATTATGGCCTTACGGGACAGTTAGAAATATCCCATTTTTGAGACTGGATCCGGTACACCCCTGCCGCACAGGCCAAGAAGGAAAGCTGGACACGCCGCTCCGGGAAGGACAATGGCCCCCGGGTCTGATACCTGTATCCCTCCTCCCCCCTACTGCACAGATTCCTTCAGCATTTCCAGGAAAGCGGATTCCGCCCGCGAAGGCCTGTAATCCTCCGGATAGATGAGCAGATCCGTCATTTTCCTGGGGAACCCATGGAATTTTTTCTGAACCAGGTGGTATCTGGACAGGACGGAATCAGGGACAGGGGAGACAAACATGAAGGTACCCGGCACACCGGTAAGGAAATCGAACTGGCTTCCCCGCTCGTGGATATGGATGCTGTTTTCATTATGGTCGGCATCCGGGGATTCATGCAGATAGGTGCACAGGGAAGTGTCGTCGCACACGATTTCCACGGCCTGGGACAGAAGATCCTGGGTCAGCACCGAGGTCTTGGCCAGGGGATGACGTTCCGACATGATGACAACCAGCTCAAATTTATAAAGGGTTTCATAGGAAAGCTCCCGCAGCTTAAGAAGGGGGAGCAGCGTCTTTTCATACCGGTCCGGATACCGGATGATGGCCATGGACGCGCTGCGGTCGGACACATGGCTGATGGCGTCCAGCGTTCCCGTTTCATTATAATTTACCGACAGCTGCCTGCCCCTGGCGTTTTTGCTGAGAAAAGAGGTGAGCGCGCAGGTGATGTAGCTGGCGCGGGGGACGCAGATATGCAGGCTGATATTGTCCCGTTCTTCCCTGGTGCAGTAATTTTCCAGGGCCTGATACTGCTTTACGGCCCTTTTTGCCAGGGCCAGGAATTCCCGCCCCTTTTCCGTGGGAATAACGCCCCGGGAGCTGCGAGTAAAGATAGAAAACCCGATTTCCTCCTCCAGTTCCCGTATGTCGCGGCTTAAATTCGGCTGGCTGATGAACAGCTGCCTGGCTGCTCCGGTGATGGAACGGTTTTTTTCAACTTCTATTACGTATCGTAGTACATTGAGATTCATAATACAGCCTTCCATGTATATGCGTTTGTATTTCATTTTATACATTGTATACAAAATGTATCCGCTTCCGTACAATTGCCGGAAACCTGCTCTAAGCATAGCGTTTCCGGTAAAAAAAAGCAATAGAATATATAAAAAAATATATAACTGTCATATAAAAACAGTATACCCATGCGGAGCATGTTAGATGTATAATATTGAATATCAATAAGATAAATTTTTAATAGCCCTCAAGGGGTTCCTTAAGGGCAAGTGCGTATGCATGCGTTTGATTGCGTCCGCATATGCATTGTAAAAATTTAATTATCTATAAAGGATAAGAAAGGAAGGTTTTTATGGCAAGGAAAATGAAAACCATGGATGGTAACCATGCAGCAGCGCATGCGTCATACGCATTTACCGATGTTGCGGCTATCTATCCTATTACCCCTTCATCACCTATGGCAGAAGCTACTGATGAATGGGCAACCGCAGACAGAAAGAATATGTTCGGACAGATCGTGCATATTACCGAGATGCAGTCCGAAGCAGGTGCGGCAGGTGCCGTACACGGATCTCTGGCAGCTGGTGCTCTGACAACCACTTATACGGCATCTCAGGGTCTGCTTCTTATGATTCCGAACCTTTACAAGATTGCCGGCGAGCAGCTCCCCGGTGTATTCAACGTTTCCGCAAGAGCTATCGCTTCTCACGCACTGAGCATTTTCGGAGATCATTCCGACGTTTATGCATGCCGTCAGACAGGCTGCGCTATGCTCTGCGAAAGCAGCGTTCAGGAAGTTATGGACCTGACAGCAGTGGCACATCTGGCTGCTATCAAGGGAAGCATTCCTTTCATCAACTTCTTCGACGGATTCCGTACCTCCCATGAGATCCAGAAGATCGAGACATGGGATTATGAAGATCTGAAGGATATGGTGGATATGGACGCAGTTGACGCTTTCCGTAAGCGTGCCCTGAATCCCAACCATCCCTGCCAGAGAGGTTCTGCACAGAACCCTGATATCTTCTTCCAGGCAAGAGAAGCAAGCAACCCTTATTATGATGCTCTTCCCGGAATTGTTCAGGACTACATGGACAAGGTTAATGAGAAGATTGGAACAGATTACAAGCTGTTCAATTACTACGGCGCTCCGGATGCTGAGCACGTAATCGTAGCTATGGGTTCCGTAAATGATACCATTGAAGAAACCATCGACTATATGATCAAGACAACAGGCGCCAAGGTTGGTGTTGTTAAGGTTCGCCTTTACAGACCTTTCTGCGCAGACGCTCTTATCGGAGCAATTCCCGAAACTGTAAAGCAGATCACCGTACTGGACAGAACCAAAGAGCCCGGTGCACAGGGTGAGCCTCTTTACCTGGATGTAGTAGCTGCCCTGAAGGGCTCCAAGTTCGATTCCGTTCCGGTATTCACAGGACGTTACGGACTGGGTTCCAAGGATACAACTCCTGCACAGATCGTTGCAATTTACGGCAACACCGAAAAGAAGAAATTCACCGTTGGTATCGAAGACGATGTAACCAATCTGTCCCTGAAGCTGGGCGCTGAGCTGGTTACCACTCCCGAAGGAACAACCAACTGTAAATTCTGGGGTCTGGGCGCAGACGGTACCGTAGGTGCCAACAAGAACTCCATTAAGATTATCGGCGACAACACCGACATGTATGCACAGGCATATTTTGACTATGACTCCAAGAAGTCCGGCGGTGTTACCATGTCCCACTTACGTTTCGGACATAAAAAGATTAAATCAACATATCTGATCCGTCAGGCTAACTTCGTAGCATGCCACAATCCTGCCTATGTACGTAAGTACAACATGGTTCAGGAACTGGTTGACGGCGGTACCTTCCTGCTGAACTGCGCATGGAATGCAGAAGAGCTGGAGAAGCATCTGCCCGGACAGGTGAAGAAATTCATCGCTGAGCACAACATCAACTTCTACACCATCGACGGTGTTAAGATTGGTATTGAAACAGGCATGGGCCCCACACGTATCAACACAATCCTTCAGTCCGCATTCTTTGAACTGACCGGAATCATTCCTGCCGAGAAGGCAAACGAACTGATGAAGGCTGCTGCAAAGGCTACCTACGGACGTAAGGGCGAAGACGTTGTTATGAAGAACTGGGCAGCTATCGATGCCGGCGCCAAGGGCGTTGTTAAGGTAGAAGTTCCTGAAAGCTGGAAGGACTGCGAAGACGAAGGCCTTGATTATGCAGTAGTAAGCGGCGACAGAAAAGACGTTGTTGATTTCGTTAACAATATCCAAACCAAGGTAAGTGCACAGGAAGGCAATACCCTGCCTGTATCCGCATTCAAGGATTATGTGGACGGTTCCACTCCTTCCGGATCCTCCGCTTACGAGAAGAGAGGTATTGCGGTTAACGTTCCTACCTGGGATCCTACCAAGTGTATCCAGTGTAACTTCTGTTCCTATGTATGTCCTCATGCAGTAATCCGTCCTGTTGTTATGACAGAGGAAGAACTGGCTAAGGCTCCTGAAGGAATGAAGGCTCTTGATATGACAGGAATGCCCGGAAAGAAATTTGCGGTTTCCGTATCCGTACTTGACTGTACAGGATGTGGTTCCTGCGCTAACGTATGTCCTGGTATGAGAGGCGAGAAGGCTCTGAGCATGTCTCCTCTTGAAACCCAGCTGGCACAGCAGGAAATCTTCAACTATGGACAGACCGTTTCCGAGAAGCCCGAAGTACTTGAGAAATTCAAAGAAACAACCGTTAAGGGATCTCAGTTCAAACAGCCTCTGCTTGAGTTCTCCGGAGCCTGCGCAGGATGCGGCGAGACACCTTACGCTAAACTGATTACACAGCTGTTCGGCGACAGAATGTATATTGCCAACGCTACAGGATGTTCTTCTATCTGGGGTAACTCCTCACCGAGCACACCTTATACCGTAAACAAAGAAGGCAAGGGACCCGCTTGGGACAACTCCCTGTTTGAAGACAATGCTGAGTTTGGTATGGGTATGCTGCTTGCCCAGAACGCTATCAGAGGCGGACTGAAGGCAAAGGTTGAAGACGTTCTTGCCAATACCGATGACGAAGCTGTTAAGGCTGTTTGCCAGGAATACTTGGATACCTACAACTGCGGCGTTACCAACGGACCTGCAACCGACAAGCTGGTAGCGGCTCTGGAAGGCAAAGACTGCGGCGTATGCCAGGATATCGTTAAGAACAAAGACTTCCTCTCCAAGAAATCCCAGTGGGTATTCGGTGGTGACGGATGGGCATATGATATCGGATTCGGCGGTGTTGACCATATCCTCGCCAGCGGAAAAGATATCAATGTAATGGTATTTAATACCGAAGTTTATTCCAATACAGGCGGACAGGCTTCCAAGGCTACACCTACCGGCGCTGTTGCACAGTTCGCAGCCGGCGGTAAAGAAGTGAAGCAGAAAGACCTGGCAAGCATTGCAATGAGCTATGGTTATGTATATGTAGCACAGATTTCCATGGGTGCTGATTACAACCAGACTGTTAAGGCTATTGCTGAAGCAGAAGCTTATCCGGGACCTTCACTGATCATCGCTTACGCTCCTTGTATCAACCATGGTATCAAGAAGGGCATGAGCAAGGCTCAGACAGAAGAGAAGCTGGCTGTAGAGACCGGCTACTGGAATCTGTTCCGTTTCAACCCTGCTGCAGAGAAGAAATTCGTTGTTGACAGCAAGGCTCCGACCAAGGAATTCCAGGAATTCATCGGCGGTGAAGTAAGATACACCTCCCTGGCGCTGAAGGATGCTGAAAAGGCTGCAAGACTGCAGGCTCAGGCTGCTGAAAACGCTAAGGAAAGATATGATTATCTGCAGAAGCTGCAGGTTCTGTACGGAGATAACTAATCAATATACCTCTGTGAAAGGTATATTACGCCGGACGAGGCGGGAGCCGCAGGGCTCCCGGCCACCCCGGTAAGGCGCCGTACAACTTTACTTTTTGCTAAAAATATAAGCTGGCTTGGGATTTGTCTCAAATCCAGCTTTGTTTTTAAATGTACCAGTTAATTTTTTAACAATCAGGAAAGAGGATAAACATAAAAGTATGGGTATAGTATCTGATGACGCTACCATCTTAAAGATTAAGCACGAGGTGCTCACGGAAGTTGCCAAGCTGGCCTTTGCCGGTGAGCTGGATGAAAAAAAAGAGAATATTCCCTATGAAATGATTCCCGGTCCCGAGGCGCATTTCCGCTGCTGCATTTACAAGGAACGTGAAATCATCCGTCAGAGAGTAAGGCTGGCTGAGGGCAAGTGCCCCGGCAACAGAGAAAGCAGCAACATTGTACAGGTTATCAACTCAGCCTGTGAGGAATGTCCCATCTCCTCCGGCTATGTGGTAACTGACCTCTGCCAGGGCTGTCTTGCAAAATCCTGTAAGCAGTCATGTAATTTCGGCGCGATTACCATTGGAAATGATCGTTCCTACATCGATCCCGAAAAATGTAAGAGCTGCGGTAAATGTGCGCAGGCATGTTCCTATTCTGCTATCGTAAAAATCCAGAGGCCCTGTATGAAGAGCTGCCCTGTCAGTGCAATCACCATGGATGAGCACGGCGTATGCCAGATCGACGAATCCAAGTGTATCCAGTGCGGGCAGTGTATCCATAATTGTCCTTTCGGAGCGATTGCTTCCAAGACCAGTATCGTAGACATAATTAACGCAATCCGTGAAGGCAAAAAGGTAGTTGCCATGCTGGCACCTGCCGGCGAAGGCCAGTTCGGTGAGAACATCACCATGGCAAGCTGGAGAACAGCGATGAAGAAGCTGGGATTTGCCGATTTTGTTGAAGTAGGCCTGGGCGGCGATATGACCGCTGCATTTGAGGCAGAGGAATGGGCGGAGAGCTTTAAGGAAGGTAAGAAAATGACTACCTCCTGCTGTCCTGCATTTGTAAATTATATTAAAAAGCATTTCCCGGAACTGGTTGGAAACATTTCCACTACCGTTTCCCCGATGTGCGCAGTATCCAGAATGCTGAAAGCAAAGGATCCCGAAACCGTTACCGTATTTATCGGGCCCTGCATTGCCAAGAAATCCGAAGCGCAGGACAAGAGCATTGAAGGAAATGCGGATTTCGTACTTACCTTCGGTGAAATCCGCGCCATGATGCGTGCAAAGGGTGTTGAACTGGAGCCCGAAGAGAACACCAGCCAGGAAGCAAGCGTATTCGGAAAGCGTTTCGGTAATGGCGGCGGCGTTACGGATGCTGTTGTGGAATGCCTGAAGGAAAGCGGCGAAAGCACGGATATCAAGGTGGCAAGGTGCAGCGGCATTGCGGAATGCAAGAAGGCGCTGATGCTGTTCAAGCTGGGCAAGCTGCCTGAGGACTTCATTGAAGGCATGATCTGTGAAGGAGGATGTGTCGGAGGACCCAGCCGCCATAAAGCAGCGATGGCTGCCAAGAAGGACAGGGATAAACTGATTTCACAGGCAGACGCCAGAGGCGTTCATGAGAATCTGAAAAATTATGATATGGATTCCTTCTCCATGCATCGTTAAAAGCTGACGAAGCACAAGAACCGGCTGCCGTAGGGCGGCAGGGCCTGTACGCCGGCAATGCCTCCGGGGCAGACGAAAATGGAGTGAGAGTTTACAGGAACGATAGTGTTCAGAAAGGAGCCGGTAGTTTACTGGCTCCTTTCTTTATACTACCATGAGGGGGGAGACAATGAAACAGATATGGAAATCACACCGCCTTTCGGGGAACAAGAGGCAGCCCGCGCAGCTGAAATGGAGCATGACCATTCTGATGCTGATGTGCTGGCTTCTGCCGCTGGCCATTTTAACCATGGCCATCCTGTATTACGTGTCTAACCGGTTCTCCGTCCAGATGCAGGATAATATCGAAAAATCCATGGATACGGCGGTGGAAATATGTGAAATGCGGGTGGCCTGAGGATGTGTATTTTACCTACAGGAGCAATTATTATGGCAGCATCAAGGAGTTTGAGAATGAGGCACGTGATATCGTGGCTCAGGTATCGGAGGAAATAGATACCGGTATAGGCTGTGCGACGCAGAAGGATCATCTGTATTGATCCGGAATATCATGACGCCCGCCTATGAACCGTACGCGGTTATTGTTATGGATGTTGACAAAGACAGCGTATTCCAGAGCATTGAGGGAATTCCCTGGTTTGTGGATTACGATGTGAGCATAGATGGACAGTGGATCTGGGAAGGGACTGGGCGGAGGATTACGCCGCCAGGGAAAGCGCAGGAAGAAGCAGCCTGTATCATGAAGGGCGCAGCAATGCATATGTAATCTGTGAGCGGAAAATGGATAATCATATCTCAGACTTCGAAGCAGGTGCAGAACCCGACGTACTGTTCTACTTCAACGGCAACGACTCCAACCCGTTTGTAGAGGCCGGCAAGGTAGTTACCATTGATGAAATCCGTTCCGTATATCCGGACTATGCATCCAACATGAAGGATGAAATGATTCCTGCATGTCCTGCAGAAATATATACAACCATGACACACCGGCCACACATGCATCCGTTCCGGCAGTTCTGGATGATGCAGCAGGAAAAGCATGGGCAGCAGGACTGGCAGATATCAAAGACGTATTTGAAAAAGGCTATTTCTCTGAAAATACCAATACCGCAGAAGCTTCTGAAGTATTCCAGAGCTTTATCGACGGCAAGTCCGCATTCTATGTAGACGGTTCCTGGAAAATTGGCGGTATTGCAGAAGCTACCGAAGATATCGATAACTTTACCGTTACATTTATCCCCGGCGCTAACGAGCGTAAATCCACAGATATCGTCAGCGGACTTTCTTCAGGCTGGTATATTACCATAAATTCAGCATTTTTACCGCCTACAGAAACAGCCTGCTGATTTCCTGCACGGTGGCCGCAGTGGTTATCCTGTTTGCAGGGCTTGCCTCCTATGCGCTGGTCCGTTATAAATTCAAAGGCAGCGGACTGATGAACAGCCTGGTTATCGCAGCCATGATGTTCCCTGTATTTGCAACGATTATTCCCGTATTCCGTATGGAATCCAGCTGGCGCATCGTTAATACCAACAACCTCTGGCTTGCGCTGTTATCCTGCGCGCTGCCGCAGATAGCAGGAAACCTGGCCTTTGCCATCGTGGTGCTTTCCGGCTATATTAAGGGGCTTCCAGTGGCGCTGGAAGAAGCGGCCTACATGGAAGGCTGCAACGCTTACCAGATTTTTTTCAAGGTTATTATGCCGCTGACAAAGCCCTCCTTTGCCACGGTTGGCATTTTCAGCTTCCTTTGGAGCTACAACGACCTGTTTACCCAGACCTTCTTCCTGCGTTTCCCTGCGCACTGGGCAATTACCAGACTGCTGAATGAAATCTTCGGCAGACAGGGTACGGATTACGGCCTGATGGCAGCCGCGGTTTCCCTGATTGTTGTTCCGCTGATTATCGTTTATGTATGCCTGCAGAAATACATCATCAAGGGTATGACCGCAGGAGCCATTAAGGGATAATGCGCAAAAGCTTTTGCTTCGCCTTTCCCAGAGGAATTCTGGAAAAGCAAAAATGAAACAGTTCGGTTCAGCCTTCGGCAGCATTGTAACTGAAATACTGAAAGTACATGACACAGGGGGATAATTCGTATGTACAAGGTGGCGATTGTGGATGATGAACCAGTTATTGTAAGGGGACTTACAATGACGATTCAATGGGAAAAGTACAACTGCCGGGTGGTGGGGACCGCCGGCGACGGACAGGAAGGAATGAAGCTGATTCGGGAAAAGAGGCCGGATATTCATTTCCGATATCTGTATGCCCGGTCTGACTGGTAAATGAAAAATACCCTCCCCATCCCCCACCGGAGCCTTCTCATCCCGGGAGCCAGGACACGGCCCGCTAAGCTGACGCTGCGGGGCTGGGAGGGCTGCCAACAAACAAAATTATTTCACTCCATCCCCATCCAGGATAGCCATGAATTCATCCCCCGTGATGGTTTCTTTTTCGTAGAGGAACTTGGCCAGTTCATGGAGTTTGCCTATATTGCTGCGGAGGATGTCGCAGGCCTTGGCGTGTTCTTTTTTGACCATGGCTACGACGAGCCTGTCGATTTCCGCTGCGGTATGTTCGGAGCAGGCCAGGGAGGTGTCGCCGCCCAGGTATTGGTTGGTGACGGTTTCCAGGGCCACCATGTCGAAATCTTCTGACATGCCGTATCGGGTGATGCAGGCGCGGGCCAGCTTGGTGGCCTGTTCGATGTCGTTGGAGGCTCCGGTGGTGATGCTGTTGAAGATGATTTCTTCCGCAGCGCGGCCGCCGCAGAAGGTGGCGATTTTATTTTCCAGTTCTTCCTTGCTCAGCAGGTTATGTTCGCCCTGATCCACCTGCATGGTGTAGCCCAGCGCGCCGGAGGTCCTGGGGATAATAGTGATTTTGGTGACAGGGGCGGAGTTGGTCTGTCTGGCGGCAACGAGGGCGTGGCCGATTTCGTGATAGGAAACGATCATTTTTTCCCGGTCGCTTAAAATGCGGTCTTTTTTCTGGTAACCGGCAATGACTACTTCCACGCTTTCTTCCAAATCGGTCTGGGTGACGAAGCGGCGGCCTGCGCGGACTGCGCTCAGGGCGGCTTCGTTGACCATGTTGGCCAGCTCGGCGCCGGAAGCGCCTGCGGCCATTCTGGCGATGGCTGCAAAATCTACATTGTCACCCAGCTTTACTTTCTGGGCGTGAACCTTCAGTATGGCAATCCTGCCGTTCAAATCGGGAAGCTCCACCGGCACACGCCTGTCGAAACGGCCGGGGCGCAGGAGCGCGGGATCCAGGGATTCGGGACGGTTGGTAGCGGCCAGGATGAGGACGCCGTTGTTGCTGGAGAATCCGTCCATTTCTGTAAGGAGCTGGTTCAGAGTCTGTTCCCGTTCGTCATTTCCTGAAAAGCCGCCGCCGTCACGTTTTTTGCCGATGGTATCTATTTCATCGATGAAGACGATACAGGGGGCTTTTTCGTTGGCCTGCTTGAACAGGTCCCTGACCTTGGCCGCGCCGGCGCCTACGAACATTTCCACGAATTCAGAGCCTGAAATGGAGAAGAAGGGAACGTTGGCTTCGCCGGCCACCGCCTTGGCGAGCAGGGTTTTTCCGGTTCCGGGAGGGCCTACAAGGAGGGCGCCTTTGGGCATGGATGCGCCGATTTCCTGATATTTTTTGGGATCATGGAGGTAGTCTACCAGTTCGGAGAGCACCTCTTTGGCTTCGTCCTCGCCGGCCACGTCTGCGAATTTAATGCCTGTTTCGGACTGGACGTATACCTTGGCGTTGCTTTTTCCGAAGGACATGGAATTGACGCCGCCTCCGCTGTTCATGATTTTGCGCATCAGGAACTGGCCGATGGCTATCATTACAACGAGGGGCAGAACCCAGGTCAGCAGGAAGGTGACGAGGAAGGACTGCTGTTTTACAATTTCCGTGCCGAAGGTGGCTCCGGATGCATAAAGCCGGTCCACAAGGGAAGGATCTTCCATAGGGCCTGTTTTATAAAAACCGGTGGGTGAATTTTTGTCCGCAAATACAATTTGGTTGCTTTCAATCTGTACCTGGGCGATTTCTTTCTTTTCCATCATTTCAAGAAAGGTGTTGTAGCCGACTTCTTCTACCTGGGCGGACATGAGCCTGGGAAAAAGAAAGGCGTTCAGGACCAGAAGGACAAGCATGGCAATACAGTAATAGTAGAGTAGTGGTTTCTTTGGTGATTTGGCTTCTTGCATAATTTTGCGCTCCTTTTTATTCAGTAACTTGTTCCGGTTCTCTTTAGTTACTCTTACCTTTTATAGTAATTATATATACCGGATTTTGCGGAAGTCAACCAAAGATAGCATTATTTCATAAATTTTAGAGTCTTTTCATGAAGGGGGGACGGGAAGCCGGAGAGGCGGACGGGGGTTGGAATGGGAGGGGATGAGGGCGGTAAATGTGAGGGGGGTGAACAGTTGCATGGTGGGGAAAAAGTACTTTACATCCGGGGGGAAGTAGCATACAATACAGCTAGGTATTGGTTTTGTTTTTTCGTTGCAGGAGCGTTCGGTCTTGGGATTGGAGAGGGGCCGCCGGGAGGCGGTTCTGTTTTTGTTGGCGGAGTTGCCAGCGGGGTGCCGGTGGAGTTGCCGGCGGACGGTGCCGGCGCGGGAAAGCGCGGGTGCGGGGCCGGCTGTGTGGGAAAGGAGATTTTGTATGAGTAATTTGAGCGGGATTTCTGAGTATTTGAATCTGGCTGAGGTGAAGGAGTCGGTGCGTGAGGGCGCGGATTCTGTGAAGAAGCTGATGAAGGAGCCTTCAGGGCTGACGAAAACAGAGATGTCTCTGCTTTTGGCGGTTTTTCTGATGGCAGGGGTTATCATAGGTTTTATCTGGGCGCCGATTAAGAGGGGCCTGATTATTGCCGGTAATGATGTGATTACCGGGGAGGATGAGAAAGAGAACAAAGGAGAAAATGCGTAAAAATGAAAATCACATTAAAAGACGGTTCCGTAAAGGAATATGCGGAGAGCAAAAGTATTATTGAGATTGCGGCTGATATCAGCGAGGGTCTGGCAAGGGCGGCCTGCGCGGGACTGGTGAACGGGAAGGTGGAGGATCTGCGCACGGTGCTTGATGGGGATTGCGAGCTGGCGATACTGACGGCCAGGGATAAGGAAGGGCTGACTGTGGTCCGCCATACGGCTTCCCATGTGCTTGCGCAGGCGATGAAGCATGTGTTCCCTGAAGCCAAGCTTGCTATCGGGCCGAGTATTGATACCGGCTTTTATTATGATTTTGAGCACGAGCCTTTTTCCAGGGAGGATCTGGATAAGCTGGAAGCTGAGATGAAGAAAATCATCAAGCAGGGTGAGAAGCTGGAGCGTTTCACTCTTCCCAGACAGGACGCTATTGCTTTTATGGAAGAGAAGGGCGAGCCTTATAAGGTGGAGCTGATCCAGGATCTCCCTGAGGATGCAGAGATTTCCTTTTATAAGCAGGGGGATTTCACGGATCTGTGCGCAGGGCCGCACCTGATGAGCACCAAGGGGATCAAGGCCTTTAAGCTGACCTCTTCTTCAGGCGCTTACTGGAGAGGGGATTCCAACAGAACCATGCTTCAGAGAATTTACGGAACAGCCTTCAATACCAAGGAGGAGCTGGCCGAGTATCTGGAATATCTGGATAATATCAAGAACCGTGACCATAATAAGCTGGGACGGGATATGGAGCTGTTCGCAACGGTTGACGTTATCGGACAGGGACTTCCGCTTCTGATGCCCAAGGGGGCCAAGATGATTCAGACGCTGCAGCGCTGGATCGAGGATGAAGAGGAGAAGAGAGGCTATATGAGGACCAAGACTCCTCTGATGGCGAAAAAGGATCTGTATATTATTTCCGACCACTGGAATCATTATAAGGAAGGCATGTTTGTGCTGGGAGATGAGGAAAAGGAGGATGAAGTATTCGCCCTCCGCCCCATGACCTGTCCTTTCCAGTATTATGTATACAAGCAGAGCCAGAAATCCTACCGTGATCTGCCCTGCCGCTACGGAGAGACTTCCACATTGTTCAGGAATGAGGATTCGGGAGAGATGCACGGGCTGACCCGTGTGCGTCAGTTCACCATTTCCGAGGGCCATCTGATCGTAAGGCCGGATCAGATCGAGAAAGAATTCCGCGGTTGTGTGGATCTGGCAAAATACTGCCTGACCACGCTGGGCCTGGAAGAGGATGTGACCTATCGTCTTTCCAAGTGGGATCCCAATAATAAGGATAAATATCTGGGCGACGAGGAAACCTGGGATTATGTGCAGAATATGATGCGTGATATTCTCCATCATATCGGCATTGAGTTTACGGAAGAAGACGGCGAAGCGGCCTTCTACGGACCGAAGCTGGATATCCAGGCAAAGAACGTGTATGGCAAGGAAGATACCATGATCACCATCCAGCTGGATATGTTCCTGGCAGAGCGTTTTGATATGACTTATATTGATGCCAACGGGGAGAAGAAGCGTCCTTATATCATCCACAGAACCTCCATGGGCTGCTATGAAAGAACGCTGGCCTGGCTGATTGAAAAATACGAAGGCAAGTTCCCCACCTGGCTGTGCCCGGAGCAGGTGCGTGTGCTTCCTATTTCTGAAAAATATGAGGAATACGCGAAGAAGGTGAACGCAGCGCTGAAGGATAACGGTATTTTAAGCACGGTGGACAGCCGTTCCGAGAAAATCGGTTATAAGATCCGCCAGGCGAGACTGGACAAGCTGCCTTATATGCTTGTGGTGGGACAGAAGGAAGAGGAAGACGGCACGGTTTCCGTAAGAAGCCGTTTTGCCGGCGATGAGGGCGTGAAGCCTTTGGATACCTTCATCAATGATATCTGCAGGGAAATCAGGACGAAGGAAATCCGTAAAATAACGGTGACAGAGGACGGAAAGCCTGCAAAATAAGCCATCCCTTTTTGGCGGCGGCAGTGATTTCACAGCTGGGAAAAATCCGCACGGCGCATATGCGGCGGTTTTTTTCCGGCTGGTCCCTGGTATGACGGAGACGGATAGATGAGTAATGAAAAAAAGACATGGCGGCAGACAGCAGGTATCCTGCTGTCTGTGTGCGCCCTGGGAATGGCCTGCTGCAGTTTGTTTTTATGCTTCAGCAGCGATATCTGGTATGATGAGCTTTTTACGGTGGGCTTCGTTTCACAGCCGGTGGGGCGGATGATTTCGCTTGCGGCCAGGGACGTTCACCCACCGCTTTATTATCTGATTGTAAAGGCTGCTGTGGAGCTGGTGCATTTATTTGCGCCGGGGGCGGATGCCGTAATTATCTGCAAGGTGGTTTCCGTGCTGCCTTATCTGGCGCTGCTGGGGTATTCCCTGACTCTTATAAGGAAGAAATACGGTTGGCTTTGTTCAGGGCTTTTTTCCTTCTGCATCCTGGCGATGCCGCAGATGGCTAACTATACGACGGAAATCAGGATGTACGGCTTTGCCCTGTTTTTTATTACGGCGGCATTCCTGCATGCGGGAGAGCTTTTGGAGGGAGGCGGGAAAAGGCATTGGGCCGCCTTCACTGTTTATGGGATCGCAGCGGCCTATACCCATTATTTTGCGGCGGTTGCGGCGGCGGCGCAGTATGTGGGCGTGGCTGTGCTTTTGTCTGTTAAGAAGAAGGATGAACGGGTGAAGTATCTGCTGGTATGGCTGTTCTGTGCGGGAATCTCCGTACTGGCATATCTGCCCTGGCTGCCCGCGGCCGTTTCCCAGGTGTCCCAGGTGCGGGAAAGCTACTGGATTCTTCCGCTGACCTTAAGCTGCTTCGGCGGCTGCGTAAAATTCATGCTGAAGCCCTCCACCGGGTATCAGCTTTTGGATTACGGCCTGGCGGTGGTCCTTTTTGCTTTGCTGGCGGCTTTCCTTATCCATGCGTTTTTAAAGCGTAAGGACAGGGAACGAAATCCGGGACGGGACGGATATGCTTTTTTGGGCCTCTGCGTGCTGGCGGGGACTGCGCTTTTCGGAATTGCGGTGTCTTTCCTGATGAGGCCGGTTTTCATTTACCGCTATATGCTTCCTGCGGCAGGCTGCTTCTGGTTCTGTTTTTCCTATTTCCTGAGCAGGCAGAAGAAGGCTCTGATGCTGGCGCCTTCGCTGTTGGTGCTTCTCTTTGTGGGGGCGGCTGATTATTCCGCCTTTGTGCAGGGAGAGGTGATGAAAAAAGAACAGATGACGAGAACTGAAGAGGAGCTGGCCAAAATAGGGGCGGAGGATATCGTCCTGTTTAATTTTGACCAGGTGCAGGCCGTAACCGGCTGGTATCTTCCTAGGGAAAGCTATCTGTACGGAGGAACGCCGGAAACGCTGATACGGGAGATGTTCCCGGGAGTATATGCCGTGCCCGGGGAGGAATGGATAGATCAGCAGCTGGAGAGCGGAAAAACTGTGTGGTTCATCGGCAGCGGCCTTGCCAGGGACGGAATCCTTAAGGAATGGCAGAAAAGGGGAATTAAGTCCGTGGAGACTGCGGACAGCTGCCTGTTGGAACGCTACTGGTTCAATATATACCGTCTGGGCCGGCAGCCATGAATAAAATCCTGAAAAAAAGACAAAATAATTCTGAAACCATAAAACAGGTTTATTTTGATATGATTTTTCAGGAGGCAACCAAAAATGGCAGAATTGAAATGTGTAGTAGAAAATTGTACCTATAATAATGACAAGTGCTGCTGCAAGGGCGATATTATGGTAGGAGGCAAGGAAGCGGAGAAGGAAAACGATACCTGCTGCGAAAGCTTCAAGGACAGGACCGGTGAGTCCGCATCCAACGCCATGAATCCCTGCAGGACTATCAGCATCGACTGCGAAGCTGTAAAATGTGTGTATAACACAAATTACAAGTGCTATGCGGAGCATGTGGACATCAAGGGCTGCGGCGCCTGTGACTGCGGTGAAACAGCCTGTGCCACCTTTAAGGAAAGATAGGATGCAGCTGGCAGGCGCTCTTTCAAATCGCCTGCAATGATGTGAATGAATCCCGCCGGCCTTGCCGGAGGTGAAAATCAGAAGCGGAAAAACGTATTATAATGCGTTTTCCGTTTCTTTTTTTGCGCTTGCCGAAATAACGGAATTGGAGATAATGCATATAAAAATAGTATAAAAATGTTATATTTACAGCATTTGGATTGAAATATAATAGAAATTTCAATGATAATCAAAAAATATTCTATATATTACTGAATAAAAATCATATAAACTATCGATATTGACAAACGCAAGGAAACTTGTCAAACAGAAGGGAGAAAAATATGAAGAGAAAATTAGGTTGCATGACAATGGCAGTGCTGTTAAGCTTATCCCTGGCCGCGTGCGGTTCCAGTGAGAAGCCTGCGGCGGCGGAGTCGCCAGCAGCAGGTGCGGAGACAACAGCGGCGGGAACGGAAACCGCGGCGCCGGCCAAAGAAACGACGCCGGCCGACGGGGGAACCGTGGCGAATAAGGATAAACCTCTTGTATGGTTTAACCGCCAGCCCTCCAGCAGCGCTACGGGCCAGCTTGATATGGCGGCATTGAATTATAACAAGGATACCTATTATGTAGGCTTTGATGCCAACCAGGGCGCTGAGCTTCAGGGAACCATGGTAAAGGATTATATCGAGAAAAACATAGACGCCATTGACCGCAGTGGGGACGGCACCGCGACAGCCGTACAGGACGGAAGCCTTGAGATAAACGGGAAGACATACATTGTCCGTGAGCTGGCCTCCCAGGAAATGAAGAACTCCGCAGGAGCCACATGGGATGCGGCTACGGCCGGCAATGCCATCGGGACATGGTCTTCCTCCTTCGGTGATCAGATTGATGTTGTGGTATCCAATAATGACGGCATGGGCATGTCAATGTTCAACGCATGGTCCAAGGACAACAAGGTTCCCACCTTTGGCTATGATGCCAACAGCGACGCAGTGGCCGCTATCGCAGAGGGCTACGGCGGAACCATCAGCCAGCATGCGGACGTACAGGCATATCTGACACTCCGTGTCCTGCGCAACGCCCTTGACGGAGTTGATATCAATACCGGTATCGCCACTGCAGATGCAGCGGGAAATGTCCTGAGCGAGGATGTCTATGTATACAGAGAGGAAGAACGTTCCTATTATGCACTGAATGTTGCGGTTACCGCTGATAACTATCAGGATTTTATGGATTCCACCATGGTTTATGCACCGGTATCCAATCAGCTGGATGAGGGAACAAGTCCTGTAAAGAAGGTATGGCTGAATATCTACAATTCCTCCGATAACTTCCTTGGCTCCACCTATCAGCCGCTTCTTCAGAAGTATGATAAGCTCCTCAACCTTGATGTTGATTACATCGGCGGCGACGGACAGACAGAGTCCAACATTACCAACCGCCTCGGGAACCCCAGCCAGTATGATGCATTTGCCATCAATATGGTTAAGACAGACAACGCAGCGTCTTATACATCCCTGCTCGATCAGTAAGATATAGCAGTGAGAGCCGGACAGGTTATTAGGGAGAAGAAATTCTCCCTAATAATCTCTTTTGGGAAGCAGGCGTTTTTATAACAGAGGAGTAAAAAATATGGCAGAAAAGAAAGATGATATCGTCTTATCAATACTGACCGGAAGGCTTCTGGAGGGAAGCGTCATTCTGGCGGTGGCGGATAACGGAATCGGGATGTCGGAGGAAGAGGTGCGCTTCCTGCTTACGGACAGTGGCAGGCTTCGAAAGCGTGGCTCCGGGGTAGGCCTTGTAAATGTAAACAACCGGATTCAAATCCTGTTCGGAAAAGAGTATGGCCTTACGGTGGAAAGTGAACCGGATGAGGGCACCACCGTCTCTGTCCGCCTTCCGGCGGTTCCGTATACGGAGGAAAATAGAAAAATCCTGGAGAAGGGGCACATATTCAACCGGGAGGAAATGAACGGCAAAGAGAGGTAGAGCAGTCTGCAGAAGCGCTCTGGGGCAGGTGAAAATGAAAAACAGCAAAAAAATGTTTATTCTGGCAGAGGCCCTTCTGGCCTTTATGGTAATTGCCGTGGCGATTATCATGGTGCAGGAGAAAAACGGAAAGGAGCAGGACAGGATTTCCGTGATTATCCAGGGTTCCGAGGATAACCAGTGGGCCGCCTTTCAGTACGGGCTGAAGATGGCGGCGCAGGATCTGGGAATCCGGATGTTTGTTGTCAGCACAGGCGGCGCGTTAACTGTGGAAGAGGAGAAGAGTCTGATTGAGAGGGAAATAGATAACGGCGCCGCCGCGGTCATAGTGCAACCGGTCCCTGGTTCCGAAGAGATGTTAAGGAAAATGGCAAACCGGATCCCGGTGCTGCTGACGGAGCACACGGGGGCCGAAGGCGGCGGTGGGGAACGGCTTCCTGTCGTGGGACCGAATCATTATGCCATGGAAGCCGCCTTGGCGGAGGAACTGCTGAAGGATTACAGTGGGAACCTGAGCGGAAAAACGTTGGGGATTTTTTCCGGGACGGGGGATTCTCAGGCGTCCCTTGAGCGGAGAAGAGGATTCATGGAGACTGTGGGAAAGACGCAGGCCGGTATCAGTTGGTCAGTTTCGGCCCCCTTTTCCGAAGAGGGAAAGGTTCTTTTGAAAGCCCAGCCGGCGGTGGATTTTGTGATTGCATTGGATGACAACAGCTTTACCATGGCCGGTGAGTACGCCGCCGCAAATAATCTGCATGGGGCGCTGGTGTATGGCATCGGTAATTCCACGGAAGCGGTTTATTATCTGGATACGGGCATTGCGGGCTGTCTGGTGGCGCCGGATGAATTCAATGTGGGTTATCAGAGCCTGGCGGAGGCGGCGGGGAGTCTCACCCGTTTTTTCCATAAAATGCAGGACCGGACGGTTTCCTATACCGTCCTTCGCAGGGATACGCTGTTTTCGAAAGAAAATCAGGAAATTATTTTTACGATGAGCCAGTAGGATGATGGGGTAGTGCGCCGAGGATATGATGCAGTGGGAGAAGCTTTATTATGTGGGGGCAAAAGCGAAGCAGTCGGGAGTGATGCAGGGGGAGCTTGCGGCTGAACTGATTCATTCGGACCGCCGGGTGAACCGCAACCGGGACGGAAAGATTCAGTATGTGGTGCTGGAGGGGGAGCCGGGGCATCAGGATTCCATCATCCGCACGGAAAATGCGGTGGATACGCTGAAAAATAACGGGATTGAGCTGGAAAAGCTGAGCTACGGCGTCGCCAACTGGAACCGGGCGCAGGCCCAGAACCGGATGATGCAGATGATCGGCCAGCATTCCAATGAGATTGAGCTGGTGCTTGCGAATAATGATGATATGGCGCTGGGGGCAATTGACGCTTATGCGAAGCTGAATATCACGGAGTCCGCTTTTCCCGTGTTTTTAGGGATTGACGGTACGGATGCGGGGCTGAGGGCAGTAATGGATGCAAAGCTGGCCGGGACCGTCTATAACGATAAGGAGGGGCAGGCCGCGGCAATGGCCAAGCTGGCGGTTTCTCTTGTTTCGGGGAGCGTGCCGGAGGATATGGAATTTGAGAACGGGAGGTATATTTATCTGCCTTACTATAAGGTAACCATCGCCAACGCGGAGGAGTGCCTGGAAAAGCCCGGTAAATAGGGTGGTGGCCTGAGCCTGGGTTACGCTTTGTCCGGCCTGCCCGGGGGCGGCTGGACAAAGCGTAACCCAGGCTCAGGGGCGTAGGGGATTGCGGGCGTAGGGTAGGGAAAAGATGGGTAGGACATAAAAAAATATGAGAAAAAATATGAGAAACAGGTGTTGACATGGATGGGGGGATGTGGTAAAGTAAATGAGTACGTGAGTACAGAACTAGCAAGTAGAGTATCCACTCTCACCCTATAGCGATTGGGCTCATAGGTGTTTATAGGTTCGGAAAAGCCGGCAGGTGGACTGCGGGGTTGAAGGAATTTAGGTGGATAGTCTGGCTATCCGCTTTTTTTGTGTATTTGAGGATGCGGCGGGTGGCGGAGGGAGCCGGGTGGTTCCGGGTTAGCCGGCGGCGGCAGCCGGCCGGGGATGTTGTTTATTTTTATTGAGGACGCACAGAGGGTGCGGATCCGTTTGTTTCTTAGGAGGGAAAAACAATTAGCGAATTATTAATTAACGAACAGATCAGAGACAGGGAGATACGTTTGGTAGGGGAGGATGGTTCCCAGTTAGGAGTTATGTCTGTCAAAGAAGCTATGAAAATGGCAGAGGAAGCGGGGCTTGACCTGGTCAAGATTGCGCCTACGGCGAAACCGCCTGTTTGTAAGATTGTGGATTATGGCAAGTACAGATATGAGCTTGCACGTAAAGAGAAGGAAGCTAAGAAGAAGCAGAGGACAATCGAGATTAAGGAGATCCGTATGTCTCCCAATATCGATACGAATGATATGAATACGAAAGTTATCGCAGCAAGGAAGTTTATCACCAAGGGAAATAAGGTTAAGGTAACACTGCGTTTCCGCGGACGTGAAATGGCCCATATGCAGGCAAGCAGGCATATTCTGGATGATTTTGCACAAATGCTGGCGGATGTGGCGGTAATTGAGAAGGCTCCCAAGGTGGAGGGCCGTACGATGACTATGTTTTTAACTGAAAAGCGTTAATACGTACAGTTAAAATAGATTTTTCACGATAATGAGTACAGGAGGATTTTGTTATGCCAAAAATGAAGACAAGCAGAGCAGCTGCAAAACGTTTTAAAGTTACCGGAACCGGTAAATTAAAAAGATCCAAAGCTTACAAGAGCCATATCTTAACGAAGAAGTCCACAAAGAGAAAAAGAAATCTTAGAAAACCGGCTATTACGGATGCGACCAATGTTAAGAATATGAAAAAGATTTTACCGTATTTATAAGTCGTAAGGAGGAAATTAAGAGATGGCAAGAATTAAAGGCGGCATGAGTGCCAGAAGAAAACATAACAAGGTATTAAAACTTGCGAAAGGTTACAGAGGAGCCAGATCCAAACAGTACAGAGTAGCAAAACAGTCTGTTATGAGAGCTCTCACTTCTTCTTACGCAGGACGTAAGGAAAGAAAGCGTCAGTTCAGACAGCTTTGGATTGCCCGTATTAATGCGGCTGCAAGAATGAACGGCTTATCCTACAGCAAATTTATGTATGGCCTGAAGCTGGCTGGTGTCGATATGAACAGAAAGATGCTGGCTGAAATGGCAGTAAACGATGCAGAAGGATTCTCCACTCTTGCAGAGCTGGCAAAGTCCAAAATTGCATAACAGGAATTTCTCACTGAGAATATTACAGGGCTCTGGGGTGAAAACCGGAGCCTTTTTTCCTTGTGGGATAGTCCGCGGTATGATATAATAAAAAAAGCGGACAGGCTTTGATAGATAATAACACAAAGCCTTAGCCGAAGGAGAAATGGAGGACGTCGATAGATGGAAGTATTGCTTTTGATGGGCGGTATGTTATTGATTATTATTGTTGCTGTTGTTGTTGCAGCGGTTTCTTCCGTTGTTTCGGCTGTGGCTGCAAGCGAAGACGAAGAAGAATTTTAAGAAGAATACAGTAAAAAGCAGACGGTTTGTGCCGCCTGCTTTTTTTGTTACAGTTGATTGTCAGCCAGGTTTATGCGGAGATACGGAGTTTTTGTATATTGCTATAAAAGTAAGAAGGTATTTCCCGCATACAATAGCTATAATGGAGCCGATAATGATTGCTGCTGCCATATTAACACCTCTTTCTTTGTGAAAAATGTATGCTTCTTATTTGCATTATAGCACGTATATGGAAAAAGAGACGAAAAATATGGTTAAGATGTTGTTAAGGCTTTTTACAGGGGCGTCGCAGGCGGCGCATAGACTCTGGCGGCCATTTCCGTATCCAGCAGGTAAAGGCTTTTGGGATCGGTTCCGAACAGCTCCATCTTTTTTACCAGGTCGGAGGCGCTGGTCTCTTCCTCGCCCTGTTCCTTTACGAACCAGTCGAGAAACTGGGTGGTGCGGAAGTCCTTGGCAGAGTAGGCAGAGTCATATATCGTGTGTATCAGCCGGGTGACCTGGCGTTCATGGGCAAGGCCGGTTTTCAGGACATCCATGTTTTCTTTCAGATTGGTTTTCGGTTTTTCGATGGATTCCAGAATGACAGGCATGTCGTTGTTCTGAAGATATTGTATCATCAAAAGGGCATGGTCCCGTTCCTCCTGCGCCTGTACCTTATACCAGTTGGCAAAGCCGTTCAGCCCTTTTTCTACGAAAAAATTGGAAAAATCCAGGTACAGGTAGGCGGAGTAAAATTCCATGTTAATCTGATGGTTGATTAATTCAGCTATTTTTTTATCAAGCATTGTCTTCAGGCCCTTCTTTCTTTATTTGTAACTGTTCAGGACAGCGCATCTTCCTGCATGGATCTGCCATTCAAGAAGCATCGGATGTTATCCGGTGTGAATATGTTACCTATATAATAGGAGTTTTCTCTTTACGGAGGGCTTTTATACAAATGTGGACAGGTGACCACATATATCCGTCTTGCAGCCGGGGAGAAAGCTTTATATGATGGAATCAGAATAACTGTCCAGAAAATTTACAGGAGGTTTGTCAAATGGAGGAATTGTTATACGGGGCGGCATATTACGACGAGTATATGCCCTATGAACGGCTGGATAAGGATATCAGCATGATGAAAAAAGCGGGGATTAATGTAATCAGAATCGCGGAGTCAACCTGGAGTACGGAGGAGCCGGAGGAGGGAGTGTTTGATTTTTCCCATGTGACAAAGGTTCTGGATGCCTGCGAACGGGAGGGGCTTTATGTGATCGTGGGCACTCCGACCTATGCGATTCCGGCATGGATGGCCAAGGCCTATCCGGAGGTCATGGTTACGGACAGGAGCGGCAGGAGGCCTTATGGCGCCAGGCAGATTATGGATATCACCCACCCGGCCTACCGCTTTTTCGCGGAACGGATTATCCGCAGGCTGATGGAGGCCGTTTCAGGCTATCGGTGTGTCATTGGTTTTCAGCTGGATAATGAGACAAAGCATTTCGGTACGAGCAGTGAGAATGTGCAGCAGATGTTTGTGCGGTATATGCGGAAAAAATACGAGGGGGATCTGGAGCGTTTTAACCATGATTTCGGACTGGATTACTGGAGCAACCGGATTAATTCCTGGGAGGAATTCCCCAGTGTGACGGGGACCATCAACGGCAGCCTGGGCTGTGAGTTTGAGAAGTTCCAGAGACAGCTGGTTACTGATTTCCTGAAACGGCAGGCGGAAATTGTCGGGGAGTATAAAAGAGCGGACCAGTTTATTACCCATAATTTTGATTTTGCATGGAAGGGGCATTCCTATGGGGTGCAGCCGGATGTGGATCATTTTAAGGCGGCGGAGGCGGTGACCATTGCAGGCTGCGATATCTATCATCCCAGCCAGGACAAACTGACCGGGAAGGAGATTGCCTTTGGCGGCGATCTGACCAGATCCCTGAAAAAGAACAATTATTTCCTGATTGAAACGGAGGCGCAGGGCTTCCCGGAGTGGACGCCTTATGAAGGGCAGCTTCGTCTGCAGGCCTTCAGCCATCTTGCCAGCGGAGCGGATTCCGTGATGTACTGGCACTGGCATTCCATACACAATGCCTGCGAAACCTATTGGAAGGGTCTGCTCAGCCATGATTTTGAGGAAAATGCGGTGTACCGTGAGGCCTGCCGGATTGGAGGGCAGTTCCGTGAGCTGAACCCCAGCCTGCTGCATCTGAAAAAGGAAAATAAAGCGGCAATTATGGTGAGCAATGAAGCGCTGACCGCCCTGAAATGGTTCCCGTTTCCCGGAAACGGCGCAAACAGGACAGATTATAATGATGTGGTCAGATGGATTTATGACGCGCTGTATGAAATGAATATTGAATGTGATTTTGTGAGCACGCAGGAGGAAGAGCTTTCGCGCTATGACGTCCTTTTTGTGCCAGCCCTTTATTCTGCACAGGAAGACTGCCTTAAGAGGATAAGGGATTTTGCCGGACAGGGAGGATGTGTGATAGCAACCTTTAAAACCGCTTTCACCGATGAAAACGTGAAGGTGCGCACTCAGGTGCAGCCGTATCTGCTGAGGGACTGCTTCGGGGTGAAGTACCACCAGTTCACGGCGCCTTCGGGAGTGAAGCTGGCGGGAGATTCCTTTGCGCTTACGGAAGAGGAAAGAAATGCGGAGCTGTTCATGGAGCTGCTGGAAACGGAGGATGCGCAGGTGATTTCCGGGTACGATCATTATGCCTGGAAAAAATATGCGGCGGTCATCCGTAAGGACTTCGGCAGGGGGCTGGGGATTTATTTTGGCTGCATGACTTCCCCGGCGTACCTGAAGGCGCTGCTGGCCTCTTTATGGAAGGAAAAGGGCTGGTGGACCTGGAAGCAGGAGATTTCATTCCCGCTGGTGATCAGAGAGGGAACGAACGGTAAGGGAAACAGGATTACTTACTATCTGAACTATTCCGGAGAAGCAAAGGAGTGCGTCTGCGGGGGAAGCGGCAGGGAGCTGTTTTCCCGAAAGGCGGTAACGGAGGGAGAAATCCTGACTGTTGCACCCTGGGATCTGCTTATTGTGGAAGCGTAATATTTTTATTAACTTCCCGGCCGTCTGTTATCAGGCGGCCGGGAAAGCCGTGTGTAAGGACGGAGAAAGGCTCCTGGTATGACAGCGTGCAGGCGTTATTCCATGCTTTATGGAGTTATCCCATGCTTTATGAAAAGGGAACCTCAGGTTGTCAGAATGGCAGGCAGCGGTTGGTGGCGTCATAATTATGCGTCTGATACAATGGAATTGTGCTGAAGCGGCTTTCAGACACAATAAAAAAGAAAACAGGAGGATGCAGCGATGCCGACAATACGTTTTTCAGCAAATCTACAGAAATACAGGAAGCTCCGGCATATGTCCCAGGAGGAACTGGCGGAGAAGCTCCAGGTGACCAGGCAGGCGGTGGCAAAGTGGGAAAGCGGGGCAAATTACCCGGATATTCTCAACCTTACGATGCTGGCAGGGCTGTTTGGGGTTACGGTGGATGCGCTTATATATGGGATTGACTGCCCCGGATCCGGTTCCCTGTCCGATACCGGCGGGGTAGGGGACAGGGGAATCCGGCAGGCGGTGGATTTCCTGCTTCGGGCGAAGCGGCAGACCTATGCCGGGAATGGCGGGGAGGAAAAAGAACCCTGCAGGCCGGGCACCCATGATTTCCGTTATGAGGAAGAAGATTATTTTTATTTGGACACGTATCTGGGAGGGCGGCTCTTCACCGGAGAGGAAGCGGTCTGGCAAAAGCGGGAAAAGGCAGCAGTACCGATTTGGTCAATGAATTATTCCGGCCGCACGCTGGCCGACAGCTTCGATACAGGCTTCCTGAAGGAAGCGCTGGGCCTTGTGGATGAAAAAAAGCCTTTCCGGGGCCCTGCGCTTTACCGGAAAGGCGAATACCTGTACCACTGTTCTTCCTGCGGCAGTTTGGAATGGTTTCAGGGACAGGAAGAAATTTATTATGGTACCATTAAAATTTATGAGTGCGTTTTTCATGGAGGGGCTGTTGCATAGCCCCTCTTTTTTTATAATATGACGGTTATTCGTGCAGTTCCAGGGGCAGGCCGTCGGGATCCTTAAAAAAGGTCATTTTTTTCCGGGTAAATTCATCGATCCTTACAGGCTCCGTCTCAATCCCCAGCCCGTTTAATTCCCTTATTGTGTCCTCAATGCAGGAAACGCGGAAGGCAAGATGCCTCAAACCGCAGGCCTCCGGATAGCTTGGACGCGCCGGGCTGCCGGGGATGGCAAAAAGTTCAAGCTCACAGTCGCCCAGCCTCAGGTCCAGCTTATAATCACCTCTGGCTTCCCGGTAATTTTCACGGATAATTTCAAATCCCAGCAAATCCACGTAAAAATGCCGGGAAGCCTGATAGTCGGAACAAATCAGCGCAACATGGTGTATCGTATCCAGTTTCATAAGATTCTCCTTTTATAAATGTAGTAGGGCAAAGAAATTCTACGGATTTTCCAGTGCCTTCCAGAAACAGGAAAACACGGAAATAACCGAATTTAAGTAAATTATACTATGTTTCTGTATTTTTTATCAACATCCTTTTCGTTGACAAAGCGGAATATTATTTCTATACTTAACTCAGAGACAGATGTATGGAACAAACTGTGACATGGAAGAAGAGGGGCTATGGAAGAGAAAAGGATTGTCAGCATTAATATGTTCGGAGGGTTTTCCGTTTCCTGCGAAGGCATGCCTGTTGCTCTGGATTATGCCAACACCACAAAGATGATGCAGCTTCTCATCAGTGTGCTTGCCGCCGGCAAGGAAGGTATCCCCAGAAAAGAGCTCATCAGCCGGCTTTATGGAAATGATGAACTGGAAGATCCGACTGTGACTCTCCGGGTCAATGCCCACAGGCTCCGTAAATACCTGAAGACGACAGAGTGCTTCGGGGATGCGGATTGCATCAAAATTAAAGCGGGAAGCTATTTTTGGGACAGAGAAGAACTGCCGGTGGTGCTGGACACGGAGGTTTTTCTTAAAACTGCCGGCTTGGCTCTCAGGGAAACGGACGAGGATAAAAAAATCACGCAGCTGATTCATGCCTGCCATATTTACCAGGGAGAGTTCCTTCCTGAGCTTGCAGGGGAAGAATGGGTGGCCGTAACCGGTATGGACTATCAGAAATTATATTTTGACTGCCTGAGGGAAGCGGAGGAGCTTCTGAAAAACAGAGGACGGTTTGAGGAACTGCTGGAGCTGGGCGCCCGGGCCTGCCGTATATATCCGTATGAAGAATTTTATCTGATTCAGATAGACTGCCTGATGTCGCTGGGGCGTTTCAAGGAAGCCATGGATGTTTATGAAAAGGCCACCTTCTTCTATTTTGAAGAACTTGGGCTGAAGCCGTCGGAAGAGATGATGGAACGCTTCCATGCCATGAGCGATAAGGTTCAGTTCAGGGCTGCAGTGGTAACGGATATCAAGGATGGACTACAGGAGGAAAAGGAGAAATACGGCGCGTATTTCTGCACCTATCCCGGTTTTATGGACTGTTATCATATCGTATGCCGCATGATGGAGAGGAATGGCCAGGCGGCCTTCCTGATGCTGTGCACCATGGTAGACCGGGAGGGACTGCCTCTGACAGATGAGAACAAGCTGGAAAAATATATGGAGAAGCTGAAGCAGGCGATTGGTTCCTCACTGCGCAAAGGGGATTTTTACACCCGCTACGGCGCCAACCAGTATCTGATTCTGCTGATCGGTCTGCACCAGGAAGACAGCGCTATCATTCAGAACAGGATAGACAGCCGTTTCCTCAGCTTTGGCCTGAAGGCCCGGGCTGCCATAGAGTACAAGGTACAGCCTGCATCCGAAGAAGAAAGACCCGGAGAAGAGCTATCGTTCAGACAGGCCGGCGCTCTTTGGAGCTGACAGTAAACAATTACATAAAAGAAAAGACAGAACCGTCCGGAGAAAATCCGGGCGGTTTTTTTGGTGTGCCCGGTGGGCACACGTTCTAACGGGTGAAAGTCCCCAATCCGCCCGGCAGTGGGAAGGATACAGCCGAAGCCAATGGTGTCCGCCGTGAGACGGAATCTGAAGAAAGGATTAGGTTATGAAAAGTAAGTTATTATGCAAAGTGGAGCCCACACTTTGTTGATTATATAAAGTGTACGGGCTCTTTAGACTTTGCATAATTCGGAAGAACTCCTTACAGCGATTTCAACCAATCAAGA
>NZ_VUMI01000063.1 GCF_009696275.1 Eisenbergiella porci | reverse complement strand
GCATTGAAATGGATAGATACATCCAGATCCACCTCATGGGCATTACAGGCCGCCACTATCCGCTTGAGCACGTCCTGCTGGCTGGCGCCGTTATTACAGGTGCAGTCATGCACTGTATGTCCCATAGACACTAATTTTTCTATAACCTTATCTTTCACCGCCCGTGCTTCCGTTGACTCCCGAATCAGGCCTACAGCGCCACATGCGGTCATTCCGTCCGGGTTATGTCCGGCGTGTATATTAATTCTCATAGTTTTCCTCCTGAAAAGAAAGGAAGGGGATTACTCCCCCTCCCCCTGTGAATCTATTTTGTTTTTAAGTACCGCCACATATTTAGATAGCCATGTGGGAACATTTGCACCCATTCTACCAGCGTTTTCGATAATGGACAGCAGTTCATTCAGAATATACCATACGGCCACCAGAAGGCCAAAAAATGCCTTGAGGCTTACCTGTATACCGGTCTGCGCTGCCACATGAAGGATAATATAATCCACAACCATAGCCGCAGCAATCACGCATAGGTATCCGACTTTTTTGATTATTCCCTGTTTTCCTCTTTTTGAACTCCATCCGTAGGCCGGATTATCCGGATGCTCCAGCGCCTCCTGCTTGCTTGCCAATATGCCGGTGATATAGTCAATGACCATCACAACGGCCAGAATAGCAATGACTGGCAGCAAAATTCCCAGACGCGCAGAGAGCCAGGCAAGAAGGGCCGCAGCCCCTGCATGAATTGCATAACATGTCTGTTTCATAGTTTTAATCCTCCTAAAATAATTTATAAAGTGGTTTTTCTTGTCTGAAAATCCAGTATCTCAAATAGTCGTCCAATACAATACCTACAGCTGCCACCACTACCCACAACACTGCAAAAGGCAGACATACCTGCCCCATGATGTTAAAAGGCAGCCCTGAGTAATCCCAGACCTGCCATCCCAGACCAATATTAATTATGCATCCGGCTATAAACTCCACCGTAGTTATAATAACTGCTCCGATGATGCACTGCTTCCAAAGTGGCATCTCCCAGGGAATAACCTCGTTGATAAGTCCAATCAGCCAAAAGCAGAGGCCGCCGACCAGAAACATAGTCCAATGGCTACACCCCCGGAATATAAACTCACAAAGCACATACAGCAGGCCGCCGATGCTGCACAGCACCAACGGCCTTACTGCCCTCATATTGTCTGAGCCGCAATCATAACCTTAAGCGGCTCAGACTGACATTCTTCTGGAAGTTCCATCCCATAAACTATGCCAGCTACTTCCTCCTTGGACTCCAGACTCCGGATATAAATCCGCAGATCCCGGAAGTATGTAACATGCCAGGTCACCCATGCCATAGCCTGCGTAATAATCAGCCCCATATCTGCATTGCTGTAAAACTTACAATGCTCTTCCTCATTACTGGTATGCCAAGGGATGCTTTCTTCACCAGCCGCCACCTGGCTCTGCAGGCCTACAAGGCTTGTCTGGTCATGCTCCGTCAATGTGAAATGCTCCACTGTCCCATCTGTCAGCGTGACATTAACGCCGCTCTGGATTGCGGCCTGCTGCAGCGCATTCATTTCCTGTACCTTCGACTCCCGCAATTCTTCAAGCGTTGGCTCCGGCGCCGGTTCGGGTTCAGGGGCAGGTTCCGGGGGAGTCCATATGCTGCCGTCACAAGATAATTGATAACCGTTGTATGCCGCCGTCACCTCGTCGTTACGGTATATGGTTGTGTATCCCAGGTAATCATCCCCGCCGATATCCAGATCGCCCGCCGCGTCCAGATACAGCCGGAAGCCCTTTGTACTTATTACCGGCTCTGTACCTTCCGGGAATTTAATGGTTACTATATTCCCGGCCGGAACCACAGAACATTTTATAAAATCTTTGGACTGCAAAAAATTAAGGTACGCCATAGACGCATACCTCCTTTCTGTTTACGATATTTTGTTTATAGTTTTATTTCTTTACTGCCGTTAAATCAGAATTTACAGGAGCTACAGGAGGGTATGATGAAAATAGCAACTAAAACAGTCACTGTCACAACAGGCAATGGCGGCAGTACGTATCAAAACGAAATTGACTTAAATGATATGGGATTAGATATCAGTAAAATCATTGCCTGCTATTTTGAACCCACGAATGCCGGTATCGGCCTGACAAGCACCGGTGGCGGACAATGCACTCTAGCCAAAAACTACAATACAGCTACAGGCATATTAACTATAAGTATTGGTAGTACTACATATTGCCGCCCAATGACATGGACTGGTACAGTTATTGCTATAACCGCTTAAGCCCGCTTTAGCTTCCATGAACGATTATGTATCCATTCAGCTGATATGCCCCAACATTACCATTACTGTATAATTTATATGTTATCACTCCCGTTGCTGGATCATAGGAAACTATTTGTGCATAAACGTAAGTATGTCCAGTAGCACTTGTATACGTATGCTCTGTCCAGCCTCCGGTTATCCCAATATTAATGTTATCTGCGGTAATATTGGCGTAATCAGCAAAATCGGAAGAAATGTTAAGACTGCCATTAGTAGTTTGAGTAATAGCATACACCTTAACATCACTACCCAATTTTTTTGGAACTGAATCAGCACCTATTACATACTTTCCGGTTTCATCTTCATAAAAAGACAAACCTCCTAAATTCTGATTTAATTCCTTTACCGCCAGTGCCCCCGCAATATACCCTGTCTGCGTATTTGCCGCAATATCGTCCAGATTATCAATAATCTTAGACTTATCGGCAATCCCGCCAGCGGGTATTGTTGGCCTATCCGTCAAATCTGAGTACCTCCCAGAAAACGCAACATCTTTAAGATCTACAAACCATTTCATGATTTTCCCAAATGATACTGACAGTTTTTCCCCAGAAAGTAAATTTGTCCGGCTTCCAGCCTGGGTAAACTTATTTACCACATTGCTGGCATCCCCAGTTTTATCAAGTTTTTTTACGACTTCCGCGTCCAGAACATCCATGTTGTCGTTAAGGTCCTGTACGTTTACAGGATCGGTTCCATCCGGCTTCATCAGCCGGAAATTAGGTGTTAATTGCATATTCTCTTTGCCTCCTCTATTTCTTTTACTTTATTCCAGCCATAGGCCGCCAAGCTGTTCCAGGTGTATTCCTCTTCCTGCAGGCCCGTCCAGGATACATACGGGGTTATCTCATTTATCCGTAATCCATTCCAAGTGTAAGGCCGCAGGTCATTCCATGTTTTCGGTTTCAGGTCATTCCATTTAACATATTTGTAGTCAAATGTATACCACAGATGCGCGGGTTTTATTTCTTCCAGCATTGTAATAAACGCCTGCATGTTCCGAGGAATGCCGTAAATGCCAATAAAGCGGACGATAAAGTGGTAATTGGGATTATCCTCAATAACCTCTACCTCCCCGCCTGAAAATGCCTCAGCAGCATCCTTAATCATCTCCGCCGTGGTAGTTCCTTGGCCCCTGATTTTAGCCATGATAATTTCCCGGCGCTGCTCATAACTCAAGGACACATTTGTGGTAACACCAAAAACCTCTTCCCAGCGGAGCAATCCCCATGTTGCTGTACTGATAAATCCCTGTGAAAAAATATCTTCAAAGACATTCTGTAATATTCCCAACTCATATCCTTCTGTGCTATATATTTCTTTTATTTCAGTAATATTAGCTATAAATTGGGGAACGTATTGAGATAGTTCTATATAATAATCCATCTGCACGCTTCCGGGTGTGGAATCCCTGGCGTACTGTAATAGGCCATATTTATTTTTACCGTACATATCAGCCACCTCCCAAGTCATTCCACTTCATGGCACCCTTTTTTAAGTATACCGTGTCATGGTTATGACTTTTTGCTGCGGCATCCGTTATCCCGTATCCGGCCAACGTTGTAGGGTTACTTCCGCCTGTCACATGCCCTTGCGCATTTACGGTAACGCTCTTATAGGTTCCTGCGGTTACACCGCTGTTAGGGTGGGAATATTTTGTATCCGTAAATACCCGCGTCACCCAACCGCCCCACGTACCGCTTGTGCAGAAACGCACATATTCATTGGCAGGATTAGCAGCATTACGAAAAGTCTGCATTGTAATATAATCCGTGGCAGACGCCCAGCGTATTAATTCAATGTCAAGCAGGAATGGCTGTCCAGTTACAGGAATATTTGTAATATTGGCTGCACCCCCACTGGTCTTTTCGATACACCGCATAATACATGGTGTACCTGAAGAAAGATTTAACGTATTAATATCCAGAGTCTGTCCGGTTATGTTTATCCGCCTGAAACCCTTTGCATAAAATTCACCGGTTGCAGGGTTTGCCAGGAAATGGGTAGATTTACGGACAATATTGGTTTCCGTAGAGTCATTGGCATTCCCGGACAGCATCATCCGGTAATCTGCACTGCCGGTTGTATTGGTCTGCGTAACTTTGGTATCGCTATCAGTATTCCATTTATCCAACATGGGCTGTGTGATTTCATCCAGCACGACCTTGTTTGAGTGTGTATGATTCTGACTGGTGTCCACGTCAGACGACGTGATATAGCCAGAATCATTCGTGAACTGAGACAGCTTCGTAGGCATATCCGTTATCTGACTCTTGGTATGGTTATGTGCAGATGGGGTATAAGAAGAAGGCTTTCCAGTAATTTCAGTCCAGCCATAAGCCGGTTTTGTTTCCGCCTTGGCCCATGCCTTTACATCCGATGCTGGCAAAGCAGATGGCTTGTTTTTTATATAAGCATCTGAGGCAGCATCTGTGGTATTCCAGTCTGGCTGCACATTCACTTCAGCACCGGCAGCAATACCGGATAATTTATCCAGCATGGCCTGCGTCAGTTTGTCAATCACGCCCTTATTACTATGGGTATGTTTCTTGTTGTTGGCATCATCCCAATTATTCCGTTCGACCTCAGTAACATGCATAACTGTATCGCTTATATGGGTGTATGCTGCATTCCATGCATCAAGCAGGGATTGTGTTATCTTATCGATAATGCCCTTGTTACTGTGGGTATGACGTTTGCTGTAGGCATCATCGTAATAGGCTTTATCCTCCTTACTCAGTAAACCGTCTACGCTCTGGGTTGCCTTTGGGATAGCATTGGCGGATATCGCTACCCATTCCGTGCCGCTCCACCGGTATGTATAATCTGTATCTTTTACATTTACCGTCCACCCGTCGTCCGGCTTAGGGTAAGCCGTGGCAAGGTCAGCAAAGGAGTTTACAGCCTCTTTCCAGTCAATCGCTGTTTCCAGTGTGGAGAACTTATTGTCCACCTCATTCCGAGTGTACTTATCATCCCAAATGGGCTTGTTTGTATTTATGGTGCTACGGATGGATGCCTCCGCAGATTCCGCCCTTGTGGTTTCTGCTTTAATATCCTCAGCGTTTTTATTTTCCGCCGCCGTGGCGCGGGAAGACTCTGCGGTGATATTGTCCGCATTTACCTCTTCGGCGGCTTTCGCCCTGCTTATTTCCCCGGTCAGGTTATCGGCCAGTTTTTTTTCCGCGCCAGCTGCCCGTTCTGCCTCCGCCGCAATGGCATCCGCATTTTTCTGTTCTACCGCTTCTGCCCTCCCCGTCTCCGCATCCAAGCGGAGGGATAAAATATTTTCGGCCTCCTGCGCCCTGCTGGCTTCGGTGTCGATCCGACCGTCCAGACGCTGCTCTTCCCCGGTTGCCCGCTCTGTTTCAGCCTGCAGGTTCCTGTTCAACTCCATCTCTGTAGATTTTGCCCTAGCCTCTTCCGCGTTTACGCCGCCCTGTGTTTCAAGGATAGCATCCTGCACGATGTTTATATCCTGTGCCTCCACGGTATCGCCGTCTGTCTCATAGGATACATAGACCACCTTTTTATCCGTCTGGATCCGGATGATCCTTTTCCAGGGCATGAGGCTTGGGGTGGACAGCGCATAAGTCTGCAATTGCTCTCCCGTCAGGGTGGGGCCGGTATATACCGCCAGGGTACTGTCCACGATATTGTCATGCTGCAACTCCGCCTCATATATCCCGCTGTCCGGTATCTGGATTTCCTCTTCAATTACATAAACTTTTCCATCTACTTTATTTAATTTATCGCAAAATACGGAAAGGTCCATCATTCCCCCATCACCTCCAGTGTCACCGTTCCGATGACCGCTATCTGCTCATCCGTAAGCTCTATGTTGTGCTCATAGCCGTTTATGGTAAGGCCTGCGTAATCCTCTACGCCGGTAGTCCCCAGGAGGATGTTCCCCGCGCGGGCGTATCCGACATAGGAGATGTCAAAGGCGTTGTCCCGCAAAAATGTATCAAAAGTTTCCCGGAAGGAAGCCTGCGCTGCACCGAGGTTTATTCCATCCTTAAGCTTTACTCTCCCCATGACGTTGACTGGCAGCTCCTGCGCCGATGCTACTGTGACCGTGGCGCCGATAGGCCGCATTTCTTCAATATAATCTTTGACTTCCTTTATTAAGGCCGGCGTAGCCGCCATTTTATCCTCATCGGCCACAACCACCTTAACTGTGCCGGGACCATAGGCCAACGGGAATATTTTGGCAGCTCCTACCCCTTTACAGGCCATAGCCCAATTATAATAATCGTAGATATTTCCGCTGGTGGATGGTTTCCGGAGTATGGTCAGATAACGTTCCCTGAAGGCCTCCGTTTCCTCCTCGTCATTTCCTTGGGTAATCAGTTCCGTCAGTTCGGCTGACTTAAATCCCTGCAGGTATCGGATTGGTGTGATACTCCCACGGCACGCATTTCCCTGGCTTCCAACCGTTTCACATATAAGTTCATACCCATTCTGTACTCTTCCAATAACAGCAAAATTTAACTTTCCTCCATTAAATCTGGTCCCATTGGGAACATCCAAATCTTCAGGCACAAAAGTTCCTTTCCAAACAGCTGCCGTTGCCGGATGAGGATATATGTTTCTTTCCTTGGCACGCCTTACTAAATTTTCTCTGGAAGCGGTATCCGTAAATACTTCCTGTAATATAACATCCGCTGTAATATAATTTTTTTCGATCTCATAAGCTGCTGGCACAAGCGCGTTATGTATTAATGTCCCTTCCGTAGTAGATACTTTCTGCGGCACTCTTTCACGGAGAGACTTTAAAATACGCTCATATGTCTGATTTTCAAACCTTTATACTCGCCTCCCCTATATCACTGATTACTGTAAAAGACATTCTCAGTTTTTCCCCATCTATGATCGATTCAAAATCCTTAATTCCCTGAATGTGCGGATTCACTTTCAATGCTTCCTCCACGGCACGCGGCGCATCAAATTGAATAAATTCGTCAGAATAAGCCTTCCCGATATACTGTTCCAATTCTGAACCGTAAACCCATGAATATGCAGGATACCGAAACCGTTCCACCTTAAGGCAAATCCATATCCATACCTTAAGCGCCTCAAGCCCTTCCACAATTTCCCCTGTCAGTTCCCCTGTTTCAAAATCTATTCCATATTCCCGTGGTATGTCTATCGTCTTTACAGGCTTTTCTTTTTCTGCAAATGTGGGGAAAATACTCATAGGCTCACCATCTTTCCAAGCACAAGGTACTGGCTGTCACTGATTTTTTTTACGGCTACAATATCTCCCTTTTTTAGCGGCTCAAGGTATTCGCTGCCGTCCGTGCCATCTTCATTGATTTTTACTTTAAAGGCAACCGGATGAATTAAATGCTCCGCAAAAAATAAATCCTCTGCCATCAGGGAAAGCCCGTCAACATCACACGTGTTCGGCCCGGTCATAACTCCCAGCTGCGTGCCTGTAGGATTATTTTTCTCCCCCTCCTCCTGCATGATTCCTATTAAATCCTCAAATGCGCTCATTGTGTCACTCCCCCATGCCTTTTGCATCCATCATGTCCTTAAATATCAAATCCAGCTGCATTGTATGGACTCCGCCCTGCCAGGTATGCCGGTCAGACTTAATCCAATACAATCCCTGCATCTGTGTCGCGGCGTCCTTTACAGTGACTGCGTTTCCCGCCGTGCAGTTGATATTCCCTATTGCTTCTATGCTAAGGGTCTGTTCCGGCTCCTTTATCAGGTTTCTTGCGGCTGTGTTTGGATCGATTCCTGATTCCGCTGTGTAATTTTCCTGAAACATCCCATATTTTGCAATGCTTAATTCGTCCCGTACCTCCCCGATCTGGTTCCCTTGCCCGTCATATATTTTTACCTGGTTTATGACCGCTTCTGTACTTTCAGAAATGGAAGCGTTATACAGGTTCACTTTATCCGAAAGTGTAATCCCATATGCTTGTTTTCCTTTTTCAATGACATCTAATTTCCTGTTTTTGATTGCACACATATATTTTATCCCGTTTACCATAAAGGCTTTTGTATACGCTTTCATGATTATGTCATAATAAGAATCGCTGTCACATAACATGGATGGGATAATAATTCCTGTTGATGCAATCTGCCCTGTTTCCATTCCAATATCACGGCATACCATCAGTGTGATTTCTTCCGGGGAAAGATTTTTAAAATTATATTTCCCCCTGGAATTCAGCAGATGGATCATTATGTCGGATGCATTATATGTAATTGTCCCTGTTTCGCTGGATCGTTCGATACCCCGGAACTGTCCATAAAATAACTCATTTCCATCTTCCATGGAAATATAATCCCCGGATGCTATTTCCGGCATCCGGTTCATATTTGGGTCATATGGGGCATTAATAATGCTCACATCCGCAGTTCTCGCGGCTGAGGTTATATCTCCGCCCCACTCTATCGATTCGGCCATTTGTGTAATGTCGTATTGGCTTCCATTTCTCTTGAAAAGTTTTATGTTCCTTTTCTCGCCCCCGATATTAATAAGGTTTGCCCTGGATGTATCAGGTTTGGATTCCCCCCTATTACATCCTTGTTTTGTTCATACAATGTTTTCCAGTCCGCTTTCCCTGTCAGCCTCATTGCTATTGCACTGAGGCAGTCACCTTTTTTTACAAGATAACTGACTGTTTCATTTGCCGGCGGCATTTCCCTGGATGTATCAAGCGTACTCACTCCCGGATTTGTATCTTCCGCATTTGGCAACCTGTACTCTTTGCATTCCAGCGTATACGAAACATCACCGCTTCCATCTTCTTCGGCGTGTTGGAAGCTTTCAATTGTCACCATCATATTAATGGATGTCCCTGTAATCGTCAGGCGCACATCTCCCGCCCTTTTCATAGCCTCGATAGAGTCCACATATGCCTTTGGCGGCTGCACCGGCGAGTATTCACAATAGGTCTGATAGGCATAAGGGAAAAAGGAAGAAAAACTTATTTCCGTCAATCCCCTGTTTCCTATCAGGTTGATTTCTCCCAGCGCATTGATGTTAATTACTTTGTTTTTCTGTCCGGATGTCACATTATAATTGGAAGGCAGCACTGGTATCCTTACCTCGTTTCCGCCTTGTCTAAGCCATACTTCCCTTGTAACTTCCTCCCATATTCACGCGTGCTTTTGACAGTTTCTGCACCAGTGCCTCCGCCATTTTATTAATATCGCTCTCTTCCCTGATAATAATTTCATCCGCAAGTTTGGCTATAGTGATATTCCCGGCTGCAGCCCCTTCCCTGCGGGCCATGCGCAATGATTCGTCGTGAGGATATACCCTGCTGCCACGCGGCAAATCAATAATTTCACCGCCACGCTCATGTACTCCTGCAATACCGCCTGGCCATGATTTTGTCCCTTTTGCCAGCATCGGAATCGTAGGTATATTTAGCGAAAATGTATTCCCGCCTATCTTCGGCACCCATTCCGGTATTGTAAATCCCATACCGTTGATCGTGCTAATTACATTATTGATTACAGATGCTACGCCATTAATAACACCCTTTGCAATCCCGGTAATTGCTTCAAACACGCCGCTGAAAATCTTCTGTACTCCTTCCCATGCCTGCGACCAGTTCCCGGAAAAAACGCCTGTGATGAATGTGATTATCCCATCCAATACCGTTGTAACCCCGTGTAAAATTGTTCCTAATTGTCCTACAAACGCAGTAACAAAACTAATTACATTCTGGAATCCAAATTTTATTTTTGTTATAAAAACGGAACCTATAAAAGACAGTATCGGCTGCAGGAATGATTTAATGCTTGCAATCATGGGGCCTATTTTAGCCACCACTGCTTGAAAGTAAGGGGCTACCGAACCAAAAATATTTTTTACCTGCTGTATGATTCCCCTCACTGCAGAAAATTCGCTGGTAAAATGTGAAGCAAACTGCTTTGCCGCTGCTTTTATTTTGTCAAAATTTTTGATTACCAAAACAATCGCCGCTATCAAAGCCACCAGGCCAATCACCACAATAGCAACCGGAGACGTTAACAAGGAAAAGATACTTCCTGCCGCTTTCACTGTTTTTGAAAGGGTATTAAATATCCGCAGCCCCTTTCCTACACCTGTAACAAGTTTCCCGAATACGATAACCGCCGGGCCGACTGCTGCCGCGATACCTGCAATCTTAATAACCATTTCCACCTGGGAATCAGACAGGCCGTTGAATTTATCAGCTGCTTTTTCCACCATGCCAGTAATCTTTTCGAAAGTTGGAATCAGCTTTTCACCGACTTTTATTCCCGCATTTTTTATTTTATTTAAAGTGATATTCCAGCGTTCCGCCGGCGTTATCATTTTTTTATAGGACTGTTCCGTAAGCCCTGCGGATTTATTCATCATTCCAAGGGCTGTGTTAAAATCACCGAATCCGGCGCCTGCAAGGACTGTCATAGAATTCAGGGCTTCCACAGAGCCAAACAGCTTGGCCATAGATTCCGTATTCCCGCCTGTCTTTTCACTGATTTCTGCCATGAACTGCGCCCATCCGACAGATTTTAAGTGGGCTGCATTAAATTCCAACCCCAGTTTTTTTGCTTCTTTCTGCGCATCTGCCGTAGGCTTCAGGATATTAGAATATGCCGCTTTCATTCCAGTAACCGCCTGGGATGTATTTATGCCGTTTTTAGTTAATACCGCGATAGAAGAAAACAGTTCCTGTGAGGATACGTTTAACGCATTGGCAACCGGCGTTACCTGTCCCATGCTGGACGCAAGTTCACCAAAAGTTGTTTTCCCATAATTCTGCGTCATCATCATCTGATCGGCAATGGCACTATAATCAACCGCACCCTGATATGAATTATATACGGTGGTCAGGCCGTCAATTGCCGTTGCGGTATCCGTAAAACCGGCCTTTGCCGCTTTGCTTGCTGTCTCCACCACTTTCAGGGATTCCGCTGTTTTTACCCCTGCAGAAATTGCCTGGTACTGCGCTTCCGATATTTCCGTTACCGCTATCCCTGTCTGGTTGGATAGGTCAATTATTCCCTGACGTATATTGTCCATACTCATTGCTGTTGTATCTGCTATTGTGGATACTTTCGCTATGCCGTCCTCAAAATCCAATGCCATTTTCCCAGCCGCAACCCCGACTCCAATAATAGGGGTCGTTACTGATGCAGCCAGGCCTTTTCCTACGTTCGTGATACCCTGCCCTGCCCGTTCGATATCCCTGGATATTTTTACGGCCGTTCTGGATGCATTCGTCATTGCCTGCACAGATTTTCCCAGATTACCACTGAATTCATCCCTCAGCCTCAAAATGGCATCTATTGTCCTACTCCTTAGCGTCCACCTCTTTTCCCCGTTCGCGCAGCTCTTCTATCATAAATATTTTTGTTATACGTTTATCGCTTTCCGGCATATCAAAATAATCAGACGGTTTCCATCCCTTGTCACGGAATAACAGATACATCAGACGGACTTCCGGATCAGTGTTAATCAGTTTTTTATTTTTTTATCAGTATCATCCCCGAATCCGCTTAGATCTGTAATAAGGTCAGAAACTTTCTGCATGTCTCCACCCTGGAACAGAATTCCCGCCAAATCTTTCGGCGTTGCGCATCCAAAATGTTTAAGTAGTTCCGGGTCTTTCAGGTTAGGTTCCATTATGCCCTCTACGACAATAAGGGTACTTGTGCTGTATACTTTCCCGTAATCCGCTTCACCGTTATCCCCAATAATCTGCGTTGAAAGCTCGGTATATCTTTCCCCCGGTATTGCCCTGCATTTTACAATGAATGGTTCCCCCATCATTTCTGAGAGTCTTTTAATTTCCATTGTTCCCGTGGGAATCTCAGTAAGCTTCCCACGATCCAATTTCATCAGTTTTTCAGCTAAATTCATTCTTTATTCCCCCCTTTTCAGATGCTGTCGAGTATTTCCCAATCCTCAAATGTGAAGGAATACGATTCCTCCCCATTTTTCCGTGCTTCCCAGTCTGCCAGGATTGATTTATCAAGTTTGCATCCGTATAAAGCAATTCGTTCCCCTCCGAAACTATCCGGATCTGCAAGCTTTGAAATGATTGTAAATGTAGGTGATTTCCCCTGCTTCAAAGCCTCCGAAACCTGCTTCATAATAAAAGAGGAAACCTTATGTAATTTGAATTCGCCTTTCCCTTCTATCCCTGTCATTTTCTGGCCATCAATCAAATGCCTTGTCCGTGTAACCGCTTCATACTTGATATTCAGCTCCGCTTTCAGGGAAATTACTTCAGCCATATACTGGCTGTTAAACCACATTTCCCCCCAATTTCCATTTATCACATTATCTGCTAAAAATCCTTCCATGCCGTGCCTCCTTAAATATAGATATTCAGATCGATATCCTCAATAGCGTCAAGGATCGATACTGTGGCCCTTAAAAATACGTGGGAACCTGTATTGGCTTCTTTTATTTGCTGGTCGCTCATGTCCTGTGTATCAACACCATTTTCTTCCAGATATTTTCTCTGTACCTGGATATCAATTTCACAGATTCCTGACTGGATGACGCCGCTCCTGGCCAATTCATTGAAATATTCATTGATCGCGGTAATCAACAGGCATTTGTTATCATAGGTATTTGGATATTTCCCAATGTAATTGTCCTGTACCGTGATTGTGATATCATCCTGTATCATGTCCATAGCTTCCACAATTTTTATTTTGCTGAAGCTTTTTCCCTTGGTTTCAGATACCGTAGTCAGGCTGGTTACTCCCCGGCATACTTTTACCTTTTCACCGTCCCACAGGAAAATAAATTTCCCGGCGTCCACAGCTGTATCCATGGCTGCCCTATCCAGCCTTGTACAGTCCGTAAAATCCCTAAGCGGTGCATAAGCGCAGGAAATTGTGATCGGCGTCCCCGCAAGCAGGCCGGCAACCCTTACCGCCGCTTTTCCCGGGGGATACTCTTTTTCCCCAATAAAAAGGCTGGAATCTACATTCACAATGCCTTCCGTATCCGCTGCCACACTGGGAAGGACTGCTTTCACTGTCCTTTTCTCCTGCCGCTGTTTCTTCACCCATTCTACGATATCCGCTGTTTTGCTGTCCTCTTTTACGGATGCAAAAACAAGCCAGTTAACCGTCACGGTTTCAAAATACTTAAGCATCTTCGCGTATTCGTCTGCAATTTCTCCCGCAGAATCCATCACATACAGAAGTACTTTTTTCGGCGTTGTTTCATATCCCGTCAGCGCAAACTTAATCAATTCCTGATTATCTGCACTCAGGCCCTCAGGCATTTCTGAATTCGGGAAGAGTGTTGCTTTCATTTCGGTACTGTCTTTCAATACCAGACCAACAATCCCCCTTTCCCCTCTCCGTGCCGCTGTTTCTGCTTTTTCGATAAAAATAATGTTAATTGCTGGCGCTCCCCTTATTTTCTCCTTTCTTTCACTGACAACTCTATTTCTTTCATTTTCTCTTCCTCAGGTTCTTTGTAACAATTTTCAAACCATTCCAAATCAAGAGTAATCTGAAGAATGTTGTTGTATTCCCCCACGTAATCATGGGTATATTCCTTAATATCAAGTTTCCGATCCTTTACGCAGAACTTCATCCCTATCATTTCCCGGATTTCTTCTACTTTTTGAAGTTGATCCGGTTCATCTGGCACCCGTTGAAAATAAGTGATTTTAAGGCTGCATGATTTTTTTATGAAATTCCGTGACACATAATTCATGCCGTATGGCACACATTCCAGAAAAAAATATGGTTTTCTCCATCCTTCTGTTGTATCATTCCCGTAAATTTTAACGTCCGGATACTTCTTTTTCAGCAGACTGTTAAGTTCCCATATCAGATCGCCGTAGCCTGTCATAACTTGTTCCCTTTCAACATTTCATCAAGGAATGCTTCGATTTCATCCGGGAATTTTTCTTCATATTCATGACTTGTTTTTTCTGCGTAATGTTTCCCGGGAACAGTACCGCCTGTGTCAACTCCATTAATCCATTTTTTATGGCCGTTTTCTACAAGATGGAAGTGCGGAGCTGTATTTTTAATATATGTCTGTGTTGCAACATGCCTTTCTTCATCCACAGTGACTTTCCAACTTTTAGGAATTGGCCTTTTTCCCTTTTTGTAAGAAGGCGGCATCTGTGAATTGCAATCTTTTGTAAACTCTTTTCCGATCTGTTTCATTTTTGCATTCGTTTCATCCGGGTATTTGGAAATCAACTCTTCAATATCCTTCTGCAGATCGTCCAGGCCTTTCACCATGAAATCAACTGCCACCGGCTATCACCTCCGCTTTTTTGTCCTGCAGTTTTTCTGTACACATGATTTCCTGAATGTATCCCTGTTCCTCTACGTTAATGATGCTGTTTATCAGGAATTGTTTCTCATGATATACCAATACATCCGCAGGCTGCAGATCCGGCAGAAAACGAATGGTTATTTTATATTCCAGACTGTTTGTATCCTTGTAATACTCCTGGTATTCTTTCCCTCTCACCGGCCTGATTTCCGCGTATACTGTTTTGTACGGAAGAAGCTGTGATACAAGGTTTCCAAGGGAATTTTCTGTATCCTGATACCGCATGATGGTAATGCGTTTTTTCAGCCTTCCCGGATTAATTCCCCTTCCGCCACCTCCTGACATTCTAATTGCAGCTGAAGGATTATGGATGCAAAAGTATATGACATTCTTTTTTTCTGCTGTTCTGTAACCATCAGCGTACGGTTATCGTACAAATCCTGTACGATTGCCATAAAAAGCATGTTCGCTTTTTCATTACTGCTGTCGTATTCCCCTACAGCGGAAATAATATAATTTTCAGCTGCCAGCATCATCTGTTCAATAATTCCGTCATCTTCGTCAAAATCAACGCGCAGGTATTCCTTTACTTTCTGCTTATCCATGCTGCGCCTCCTGACTCAAAATTTCTTCTATAATGTCAGCTTTTTTTGTTCTTGTAATGCTATAGCCCTGCGCAGCTGCCAGGTCTTTCAGGGCGCTGACCGTCATGCCCTGCAGCTCTCCGTCCGCCGGCGCGGGATTCCCGCTTCCCAGGCTATAGCTGTTTATTCCCCCGTTACACTGGCATCGGATAAATCCATTTCTGCATATACAAATGCTTCGGAATCCTTAATCTTGCAGTCCTCTCGTTCAATGGCACGGAAAATTGTTAAATCTTCTTCAAATGCGTTCAAACTCCCGATTGCCGCAATATTGGAAGTCATAATCGACATTAAATTTCTGTCGTAGAACTTGATTCCTTCTTTCAGGTCACCGATCAGGAACGGAATCTTGCGGTGTCCGGACGTTGCTGTATCTGAAGGAAAATCCTGATTAGGAAGCACAGTTACCGGGATAATAGTTGCTCCCGCGCAAAGCCTCATCTGCATCGGATCCGCAGGGTTCGGCTGCAGAAGATATTCCCCCTTATCATTTTTCAGGGTATCCAGCCACTGCAGGCCATCATCATTTGTAACAATCCGTGAAGTAGACTTAAATGCCTGCCCCAGAGTAACATTCAGCACTTTTTTGATATCATCAAGGCCTGCAACAGCTTCTTTTGTTTTTGTTTTGGCTACCCCCAGAATAATATTGTTACGGGTCACTCGGCTTTCGTCCCCCAGCCAGCTGACAAGTGTCCCTGTGATGTTGGCATCCGTATCCGCAAGCAGTTCATTGGTAACCGGCAGGTAACCGGCATATTTTGCGATTTCATAGTCCTGACGTTCAAACTGCGGCGTAGGCTTTGCCCCGATTTTCCCTCCCTCTGCCACTTTTGAAAATCCGGTCTGCTGTGCGCGTTTTTTAAAAGTCCTGCTGCCTTTATTGGTAGTTACGTTTTCCACATCGACCAGTTCAATCAGGGATGCTTTTGCGCTCCGGTATTCATTAACGCGCGTCTGGATATCTTCAGGAACGGTATACCCTCCGTCAGCCGGCACGCCTTCCTCCATTGTATTGCGGAACCCCTCCCTTGCCGCATTGGCAAATTCCTTTGTGGAATCCTTTTCCCCAGCCGGAATCCCATTCAGCACTCCAGGGTCTGTGATTTCTCCGGTTCCTTCCGGATCCATAACGTCCTTTAAAATGTCAAACTGTTCCTGCAGATTTTTCAGTTCCTCTTTTGCCGCCTTTGCTTCCTCCAGCTTGTTTTCATTTACCAGATTGGTAACCTTTTCCTTTGCTGCTTTAATAGCGTCCAGCATTTCCAGAAGTTTTTTATTCATTGTTTCCTCTCTTTCTCAGACTCCGTAAAAGTCTAAATCATATAATAACAGTTTCTTTTCTTCCTCTTCCCGGTCCTTTGCCTGCTTTTCTGCTGTCACCTGCTGCCGTATTTCATCCGTCAGGCGCATACCGGATACGGTATTTACCATAACTACGCTATCCTGCGTAATGGCATCTACAAACCCCAGTTCTAATGCCTGGTTGGCATTTATCCAGGTTTCCCGGTCCATCATTTTTAAAATTTCTTCCTCTGTTTTTCCAGTCTTTTCCACATACGCAGATGCTAAAGCAGAATTCATTTTTTTTAGGATTTCAGCATTTTTCTGCATGTCGTGGTAATCCCCGGATGCGCCCGACATAGAAACGTTATGTATCATCAGCATTGCAACCGGGCTTATTTCCGAATGGTTGGCCATAGCTATGACTGAGGCCGCAGAACCTGCCATCGACTGGATTTTTATTTCCACATCTTTCCTGCCCCGCAGCATGGAATAGATTTCCTGCGCTGCCATGACAGAGCCTCCACCGGAATTTACAAGCACCGTTAAAGTTTCCTCAGGCTGCAGACCGTCCATCACTGTTTTTATATCGTGCGGGCTTACTGCGTCCCATCCCAGCCATTCATAAATCCATTTGTCATCGTTTGATACGATATCCCCTCTAATATCTACTTCTGCCCTTCACCTTCACTTCCTTTCGTCATGTAAGCTACTCCCACCATCGTTAATGGAACATAATTCCCATTTACAATCAGTACCTCTCCCCCTTCTTTTGCAGGGTAATCCAGCAGGCTACGCGCCTCATTTGGTGTATAAATCCCATTATTTACAGCAGTTTTTATCACATCCATCTGTGTTTTTGCGTCTGTCCTTAACAAGGCCTTTTCATTAAATTTTGAAAAGTATCCTTCTTCCCGCTGTTTTTCTGTCAGGCATTTATAATTAATTTCCTGTTCATACTGCGTCAGCCGGTAAAGCATGGTATCCACTAAAAATGCAAGCTGCTGTGTTTCGCTGTTCGCGTAACTTGATTTTTCATAATCATTTATCTGGTTTGGCTTAATCCCGAATGCCCCGGCAATCTGCAGTGCCGTGTACTTTTTCAATTCATAAAACTGTGCGTCTGTCAGTTTTATATTTAGCGCCTGCAGTGTAAGCCCTACAGGGACAGGAACCACTTTCCCCACATTTTTAGGCCCGGACATCAGCTCCGTATATTCCTGCTGCAGCTTTCTCCGCAGCTTTGGATCCAGATCTCCCGTGTATTGCAATACCATAGAGGCAGTAAGCCCCTGTTTATATAGGTTATTCAGGTAATTTTGGGATTCTCCCAGGCCATCCACGGTTGTCCGTAGAATTTCCTGCACAGATTTCCCCATAATCCCGTCAAAACTACACCATGTCTTGAAGTGCAGTACATTTTCCTGCGGGAAAATATAGGTCTTTCCTGTTTTTGGATCGCTGTAACGGTAATATAGCTTTCCGGCATTCCCAAACAAACCTGTATCGTCCATAATTACCTGCACATAATTTGACTGCATCGGCCAGAATGATTTAATTTTATATTCCCCGCCGTACTTTCCCCGTGCTGGGATATATACTGTCTGGATCCACGCAAACCCGTTTCCGTAATGCTGGCAATTGGCTTCTATCGTTGTCCAGAAGGTCGCTGGTGTCATTACCGGATTCGGACGGTTTATTAGCAGGCTGATTCCATCTTCCGGATCCGCCCGTACCCTACCCTCCCCTTCCGTCCTGTAAAATTTCAACGGGAGTTTCCCCATTGTCTCAGATAACATTTTCAGGCATGTGTAGTATGTTACTTCATTGATTGCTTTCTGCTTTGCCGGATCTATCCCCAACCATTTCATCAGCTCTTCATCTTCCAGTGACACAGCCGGCTTTACAAGTTCATTCCATGCATTTTTTATTCTGTTTGTGATTTTCCTTGCTGCATCTCCTTTAGATATCTTTCCAAATAATCTGAATAATCCTCAGCGCTGAAGTCATGGTATAATGCCAGTTTGTAGGCGCATAATGTTGCATCTACAGGATCTATCCTTTTTGTGGTTGCGTCCTTATCAATCTTAATCATACCGTTGCTCTGCCGGATGACTGCATTGCTCATGGCATAATTGAGGAGCGGATTTGGAAGGTAAATTACATTTTTGCAATATACCTGTTCCCTGAATCCCTGTGTCGCTTCATTCAAATGTTTTTGCGACTGGAATACTTCTTCCACGGTATATCCTTCATCCGACAAGTCACTCATAAGCTTGTTGGCGTTTGATGGATCAAAGCACAGGCATTGTATTTTCCATCCATTTTCCGCGCATGTCTGAAGCACATATTCCATTACACGGCCTTGATCCACAATCGGGCTGTTAGTAATTTCCAGGCATCCCCTCCTTACCCATGAATCATACGGTGCCTTATCCTTTCGTATATGCTCCTGCAGTTTTTCCTGCGACGGAATAAAACTGTGTGAAAATACAATATACTTAACAACCCTGTTCCCCTGTTTATCCAATTCCTCAGATTGGAACGGAATAATAAAAGTTACGGATGTTAAATCTATTTTTGCCGACATATCAAATCCCACATATACCGGCCTGTTCCTGGTATCTATTGGAAGGCTAACCACTTCACAGGCTTTCCATTTCGCCATGTCCATGTAACCGTTTTCCGTAGCCTGCATCCAGATATTCAGACATTTTGTTTTAAAAGATATCAGTTTTTCAGGGATTTCTTTTGCAATTTCCCATTCTTCCCGCAGCCTTGCAATACCCGCATCGAAAAAAGCGCGGATTGGGTTTGCTTTCTGCAGCGTCCGTATATCCTCTGGATCATCTGAGTCATCCGCTTCACAGATATCCACAAAATAGTTGTCGTTATGCACATCCACATCCGGATCCAGAATTTTTGAACAGTATGAGTATTCTTCGATATAGCACGGGCAGTTTAAATCTTTACCTGCCGTTGTGATAATCATCAGAAGCGGTTCCTTTGTCGCTGCCCCCAGCCCCAGATCGTAAAAATCTGTTGTTGTATGCTGGTGGTATTCGTCAAGAATAAGCCCCGCCGGGTTTGTCCCGTCACCGGATCTCCCATCCTCTTTGCTTAACGGGAGGATAAAACTTCCTGTTTTTTTATGTTCAATGATATCCCGTGTTATTTTAAACTTTAGTTTTAATGGGGATCCCCGCAGCATCAGCCGGCATTCATTGAATATAATTTTTGACTGCTGCCGCTTTACACCCGCAGTGTAGTACTCGTATACCTCCCCGTTGCGCGTGGCCTGTTCTGAAATCTCATTCAGTGCCACCCCAGCCTCCATCTGTGATTTTGCATTTTTCCTTGCAACTTCGACAAATGATTTTTTAAACCGCTTATAACCTGTATCTCTATGTCTCCACCCGTATAACTGGCAGAGGAAAAATTTCTGCCATGTAGTCAATAGAATAGGCTTTCCGGCCAGTTCCCCTTTGGAATGGCGCAGATACGAAAACCACTTCACAATTTTCCCTGCTTTTTCTTCATCCCAGATATACGGAAAACTCTCTTCCCCTATTAGGTCCAAATCGCGCAGGAATCGCTGACATGCCTGTTTATGTTTTTTTCCAGATGGAACCTTATCCTCCAGGCAGTCCCTGGAATATTGGATCAGCTCTTCCTTTATTTCCATCAAATATCACCGAATTCCTCCTCTATCTCATTCTCTGCCCTGTCCACCTTAATTGCTGCCGCTTTCAACCTACTGTCTATCGTAAGGCCGCACATGGATGCAAACTTGCGCATTTCCTCCGCATATTTTTTCTGTATCATGATTAATGGGTTTTCTCCCTCATACTCCGTTCCCTGTGCGGATACTTTTACTACAATAAGATCCTGCCCTGAAAGCTGTTCTGTTGCTTTCCGGTACATGGCATATGCGTTACAGTATCCGGCCAAGTTAGACAAATCAAGGTTTCCAATAATCTCTATTGTTTTCAGGTCTTTTAATACCCTTTTATACTCTTTTTTAGCTATAGTATTTATCAGCCACGATGGGGGCCTTCCTATATCCTCCATGCCTGTTATGACGCTTTGCTCTTCCAGCATTTTCCGCTCTTTTTCCTCTTTTGTAAGGTTCCCGGACTGCCGTTCTAATGGCTTCCTGTTTTTGCTCCTTTTATCCCTCCATTTCAAAATTTTTTATTTGGAGTTTTGTGTAAAGAAAGGTAGGACAGCGGTCGTGGGAAAATCGTCTAAACTTTTCTTATCCCCCCTACCCCATTACCTTTCAATATTTCCTGTAGTTCTGCCTGTATATCCTTTTTTTGTTTTTTATAGAGACGATGTATCTCATCATGGCTTGACCTGCTTACTGGTATAAGATTATCATCCAAAAAAAACAAAGCCATGTTATCGACTGTTGGGATAATATGATGAACTGTCTCTGCATACTCAATCCGGTTATATTTATGCAACGCCCACTGATCAATGCCATTATATCTTGCAATTATCATGTCCCGTAAGTTTCTCCATCTTTGTGTATGGTACAGTTTATAAACACCTTCTGGGGCTTTATATGAACGCTTGCAAACAGGACATGATGTTCCGGAAGGAATACGTTTACCACATTTGGGACAACGTTTATAAATCATCTTTTTTCCTCCAACTAATTGCAGAGAGAGGATTTGAACCTCTGACCTCCAGCTAAGGAGACTGGCGAGCTGACCGAACTGCTCTACTCTGCTTTAACTTTTTTTTACATAAAAAGGTACCCAGTTCAGCCAACCGGGTACCTCTTGCAAAAGAATGGAACAAGTGTCCTTTTCACTTCTTCCACTTTATATCATATCAAAATAAAACATGAAATACCATGAAATCATAGTTCGAAATGAGTTAGAGCCTTCCCGTGGATATTGTATATTTGACGCACATCAAATCCCATTTTATCTGATATTTTTTCCCACTTCATACGTTTAATATATCTATACATTAATACGTCCTTTTCATCCTCATTTTTCATTTGTTCTATTTTGTCCGATATCTCCTGGCACCGCTTTATTCGTAGATATCTAGCCTTTCTATATTTCCTTTCTTCCTCTTCCATCAAGGCTGCATAATCTGATAAATCCTTCCCACCAAAAGTATGAGGCATACCATCCATTATCACCGTTGGACAAATCTTATTTAAACGTATTTCTCTAATTCGTTCATCGCTTCTTTCCATTTGCCTTATAGCCCTCTCATACCCTTTTAGATAATCTTTCTTTTTTTCATTTTCAGTCATGCTCTTTTTTTCACATTTCATTGGTATCATCTCCTTTCATTCCTGCTGCCATATTAGGCGTTTGCGAAACGCCAGAACCTGCATAAATGCGGGATTCTTTTTTCTACAAAATAAAACATCTCCTCAATGGTTTATGGTACAATAGAGTTACGAACAGCTATCAACCAATCCACCAAAAAGGAGATGTACTTACATGATAACATATAAACAGCTCTCTTTGGCAGATATTTTTACCGATTGCCAAAATAAATTTGATAACGATAAGTATAAGTTTCTTTCTCTTCTTGATGAAACCATTAACCTTGATGAAATTGTTCCGGTATCCTTTGTTTCCCATTTTCATGCTGCCACCGGCAGGCCCCGCAGGCATCTTCTTTATCCCATGCTTAAGGCTCTGTTATTATCTTTTCTCTCTGTAAAATAACCACTATCACCCATGCAATTTTCGTAATAGAATTTTATAATCCTCATTTTCTTTCCTCAAAATCATCAATCTTCTGATAATGCTGCAATCATCAAAAGTTCTTCTATATGCTTCCTACAAAGGTAATGACCGTTCCCATTTTTGCGAAAAATGTATATCTCATCAGATTGCGGTGCGCCCTTACACAGTTCGCATGCAGCAGTTTTTTTATTCGACAGCCTAATTGTCATTTCATAGTTCTCTGTTTTCTTCATGAGTTAATTCCTCATTTAATCCTCATCTTACTAAATAACAAACAATACCCATCAAAATCATAAATGATATAATAATAACTGTTGCGCAAATCATTGCTGCCTTTTCATCACTCATTTTGTTTCTCCTTCAAATCCTCATTTGATTAATGTTAAATCGCGCCTCTTTACATTGCTTATTGTCGCAAACTGGTGGCAACAGGGGCATTTTTCCGTTTGTATTGTCATACCCCGATTATTGGCTGAAATGATCTGCACCCTGCATCCTGCTCCCATGCCCTCACCATCACCATTGTGTATGTCCCTGTCAAGTGTTGCGTATCTTTTTATACAAGACTTCATAGTAATTTCTTCAGGTATCATATAATTTCCTTTCTGGCTAATTGCCTATCCCAATTTACATACCATCTCGGTACAATCACCAGAATGGTAAATTTCAGTTCGGTTGATTAGATACTATCCTGTGCGTTGCAACATCCATATCCTTAATCATATCTAATAGCGGCCGCTCTGTCTCACTTTTTGCTATCGCTTTCCAGCGATATGTATATACCGGTTGTGAGCAATTTCCTAAAATATTTGGCATTGCATAGCTTTCTTTTCTCTCCAAGAAAAACATCTCTTACCTCCGCTAAATCCTCACTTAATGTCCCCCTAGTTGAACCGCTAATTTATTACCTCAAAACATTCCGCTAAGTGCGCTCTAGTGATTTCTATCCAACCACATCCCTCACAACCACTCTCGCACTCAAGATGTACCTCTCCTCCGATCATGTTAACGTCATCTTCATACCAGACCGATCCCTCTGTTATTACGCCATAGCTACCAGTTGGAAAACCGTGTTCATCATATTTTTCAATTCCCATTGCATTTATGCATTTATATCGCATTCCTTATCTCCTTCCGGTTATTCACCTAAATCCTCAGTTAACCAATCAACAGCTTCGCCCGGATAATAAGTCGGCTCTTTATCCAAATAACTGTTGATTTCCGCTTCAATCCGCTCTCTAACGTCTTTTGGTATCGCAGACATCACATTGCTAAGCCAGTCCTCGTGCATATCATCTTCCAGACATTCAAGAGCATAATAGAGGCTGAAAGATGCAAATGTTTCTTCCGCAATCGCGACATCCACCTCATCCCTATCAATGTAATAACTGGACTGCATAAATTCTTCTTTATCCATCACTGTTCCGTCATACCCTTTTGGGGTGACGGTCAGTAGTGTGTCATCGTCTATTTCTGATAATTTCTTCATTGGTACCTCCTAAATTCTCAATTGCTCAATAACTTTTGTTCTGTTACGCTTCTGGTAATTTCTCATACATGGTTTCATAAATGGCCGTTGCATAATCCATTAAAAGTTTCTTGGCTTCCTCTTCCTGTATAGCTTCTCCGAATATCTTCCCATAATCTCTTTCATGGGTCAAAAGCCAGTTCCCTTTTGCAGATTTCCATAATTTACACTGGTACTCCCGGCCAATCTCTTTTCCAGTACACATGGCGCTGAAAAAGAACTTATTTACTTGATACCACTTTCTAACCTCCGCCACCTCTTCCATGTTTTCAGTGTTATATTTCATTCCATTAATTACAAATTGCATTTTATACCTCCGCTATATCCTCAGTTAAGCAAACCGGTTTCCAACATCCTTTTTATGTGGGCACTGACGCTGCTTTTTGACTTAAGCCCTACAGCCGCGCCTATTTCCGCGAATGTTGGGCTGTATCCATGTTCCTGCATATAACTGACAATAAACTCCTTTATTGCTGCCCTTGTCTTATCTTTGTTTGCCATTTACATTCCCCTCCAGTAGATGCTGTCTGTAAAAGGATCTGGCGCCAGCGGCTGCGCACATCCGGAAAGCATTATCACGGCTAAGATAATTGCAATCATCTTTACTAGCTTCATACAATTTCCTCCAGGAAGGAAATTCCATCCATATTATCTTGCGTATTCCTGCTGCCGCCTGGAGCTTCCCAAACCTGTTTTTTCCCGTACTTACTATATGTAACCGCTTCCCTGGACCATCCCGGATACATACCCTGCATGTAGTCTTCAAGCATGGCTTGCATTTCTCCTCGCAGGCCACGGTTCCCATTATCCAAAATTCCATGATGTCCGATACATCCCAGGGCGCCGTTCTGCTCTATACCCAGGCCCAGCTGTGAGCGGGGAACCACATGCATAATCTGCAGGCCGCCGTATCGGCAGGCGTTTTCCATATGATAACCCCGCCGACAGAAGAAACAGGATTCCTGATCTCTTTTATGTATCGCTTTCCTGGCCTTGGCTGTAAATTCCGTCTGCCTCGCCATCCGGCTCTTCTTCGTTTTCTGCCTTGATATCTTCATTCTGTTCCCTTTCTATATCTTCAATATTCAGCTGCCCCGGCAACCGCTCCGCCGCCGGAATCCATCTTTTTCGGTATACCTTGTCTCTGATTTCACATTCATCGACCTTCACCGGACAACCAAAGCGGCTGTCACCTGTGTATTTTCCGTCTTTAATGCAGTTCATCTCACACCTCCTTTAAATCCCACCATGAAGCATCAAGATAGTTGTTTTTCCACTCTTCGTATGCCTCATTAATTTCTTCTTCAGTTGCAGAATCTTCGAATTCAACCACTTCGTCATAGCTGGCTCCCGTAAACCCAGTCCCTAAATGATAGTGTATTTTTTTCATCATTTTCCTTTCCGGCTATTCGCCTAAATTTCAGTTTAACCGGCTAATCCGCTTTTTTAGGACACCATGCAGGGGATGTTTTAATCGTAACTTCATGCGACCACGGTTTTCCAAAACACAGAAATCCTTCCATTTTCTGAATCCTATGATGCGAAAAGTAATCTGCGATATATTTCGTGTCTGGATGTTCGCACCAAAAACTCGGTCTGCTATTTTCGGGCCGCCCCCGATCCTTGCAAAATTCGCATTCACTGCACTTTATATTTCTTTTCTGCATTCCGACACCTCCATTAAATCCTCATTATACTTAGCTTTTTAGCGGGCACCAATCCGGTACTCGTTTCTTGCTATGATATCTCCCATGATACAAACCTTTGATTTTACAGACTTCGGTGTGTTTACAGACATTTCCCGCAGGCTTACCCTGTTCTTTCCACACTTCTCCATATTCGCATTTCATGCATGGATGCAACTCTGCGCGGCTGTTAAATTCCATCCTATTTCCTCCCGTACTACTGGCCTAAATCCTCATTTATACTTCCTGCTACAAATGGAGATTTTCCTTCATTATTTACGCATCCAATAAATAAATAATCATCTCCTAAAGATACTTGTTTTCTACACTTTTTACTATAAATAAAATCTAAATCACTTCTTAAGGCCTTAAAAGTAGTTGCTCCCTTCCTTATATAAATATCTCCTTTTTTTATTATTCTCCCATTACCATAATCTTTTTTAATAACATATGGTCTGTTATTATTGCCATAAAGATTAATTTACCGGTACTGGCTCCCAGCTTTGGCTCTCGCCCAATCGACGGCCCCGGCTGCCATCCACCTATGGTTGTGGCGTACCCGTTGCTTCCTCGGCGCGTTATCTGCTCACCCTCTTTTTTATTGCCTATCTGGTTTTTGCTCCAGAGATTTTTTTACAAGGTCACCCGTTCGTCCTTGCCCCCCGTATAGCCGATAGGACAGCATATTCTTCATTCAGCTTTCTATATCATCAACATGAAGGCATAAAATAATTCCAAGACATTCTCCATTTATACCAATCGGAATAATAGCCTTTCTAGTTTTTTCTGTCGCATAGCTGAAAGCATTTTTATACTCTTTTACCCAATCATTCCTTGCCCAAATCTGTTCTCCATCATTTGTATCAAATCTACAAGCCACTTTCCCGCTGCTGGTAACAATTAAATGACGGGTCCTGGTCAATTTATCAACTTCCATGCTTTGTGGATTAAAATCATCTTTCACCGACTCTGTGTGTCTTATTTGTTCCAGATTGATTAATGCCTTCGCTTTTTCTATGTATGGCCCTTTATATCCGTCTGTTAATAATACTGTTTTCCCGTAGTCAATAAGAAACATTCTTCCAGGATTCTTGATTGCTTCTATTTGCATTTTTATATCTGCTGTCATTAACATCTATATACTCCCTTCCGCTGATATCCGGCAGTATCCTGATATATTTAGTCGGCAGTCAATGTCCTGGCATTCACGCCGTTCACCTCAATTCGATCATTTGCAGAAATTACAATGCAGGCCCTACCATCAATAACCTTGGTCCGTATTAAATCCGTGCGCTCCGGCTCTACGTTAATGACAACATCTGGTGTTTCTACATTAAACTTTCTGCCGCCGGCAATATTGGCAGCAAACAAAGATGCCTTTTCTCCAACAGCAGCATCAAATATCTGGTCAAAGTTTTCCATTTTTTCCCCGGGAACGCCGCTCAGCTCAAACAGGCGTTTTACATCCGGTTTGGTGAGTATGAGGGGATCGGGGGAGTCTTTGGTTTCTTCCACCATTTCGGTCAGGTGGTCGTGGATGTTTTTTACGACTTCGTAGTCGCAGTCCTCGCCCAGGGTGTCTTCAATGAGGTAATTGAAGATTTTTTTCTGGCTTTCCGCCGTCAGTGGGATGGTGCAGCCGAACATATTTTCCAGGAATTCGGGCTGGAGTTCTTCCGCCTGTTTGGAAAAATACAGCATGGAATGGATATCGGAATTGCGGTCGTTGAAGGCCGGGAAGAGGAAGCCTTTGACCGGGGGATCCACAATCCAGTCACGGATCCGGTTTTCAATATTGTTGGTTTCCGTGTTATAGAAGAGGCCGGGCTTTGAGAGCTTTACCGGGCAGAGGCTGCAGAGCAGATATTCGTACACATCCTCGGAGGCGTCGAACATTTCCGCGCCGTCGCTGGATTTTCCGGGAATATCATAGGCCACATGGATGAGGATAATGTAGTAATTTTCCGGGAAATAATAGTTTTTAATAACTTTCTGGTAAAAATCCGCCAGCAGGACGTCGTCCTGGAGTTTGCTGTCGCGCAGCTTCAGCAGGAATTCCTGGGGGCCGCCCGGGTTTTCCGCATCCAGAGGAAATTCCAGGTTCAGCAGGTTCTTGCCCAGGGTGCCGGAAAGGGTCTGTTTGAAAATATTAAAATATTTGAAGGTTTCTTCCTCGGGAAGGGAAAGGAACGCTTTCTTTATTTGCGTTTTGATATTCTTTTCACCGTCCACGTAGCAGCCGCAGATTCGGGTAATGGAGCATTTTTCGTGGGTGTATTGTTTCCTGATTTCAAGGACTTCTTTTTTATTCATTTTTTCTTCTCCTTTATGGCATTATGCCGGGGTAATCTGCAATACTCATTTGATTATCTGAATAGTTCAACATTTCTTCTTTAGAGCGTCGGTAAAATTCTTTTGATATTTCAAACCCATAGCTGTTACGGTTCAATTCCATGCAGGCCCTTAATGTGGTTCCGCTTCCTGCGCAAGGATCTATTACCACATCACCTTCATCAGTAAAAATTTCAATCAGTCGTTTTAAAAGTGATACTGGCTTTTGAGCGGGGTGAATCTTTGGATATTCTTTCGTGCTATCCCTTTTCCACTCAAACCAATTGAACACCATATGTCCATCGTTCCTGAACTTAGGCAGCTTCTCACGATAAAGAACAAGCGCATATTCAGTGGCCCCACAAACCCGCATGTTTGCTTTCAAAACCTGCGGACTGTAATTTTTGCAAAATATCAAAGGTATGTAATGCTTAAATCCATACTTTTCCGCGTACTTGATAACGGTCTGGATCTGCTCAAACGAACAGAATACAATCATACATGGTGCATCTGATGATTTTCCTCGTCCATTGCTTTTCTCAGGCTCCTTTTTAAGCAGCCGATTGCAAAAATGGAAGTACTCAGCAATGTTGAAGTTAAAATCTGTATTAAAGGCGGCTTTGCCTGCCAGTTTGCTTTCCCCATTTTTGTTGTCCCCGCCTTTGTACCACATGGGATTGCTGCCATAGAAATTATTGCCGATGTTGTACGGAATATCTGCAATTACCAGCTGCGCTTTAGGTATTCCATATCTTTTAAAGTTCTGGAAATTATCATTGTATAATTCTGTTTTCATTGTTCGAAAGAAGCTAGGATATCCTATTACGGTGGCCACCGCTCCTCACTCCTTTCTGCGGCTCATATACCGCTCCTATTATATTTAATTCCTGTTTTCTGATCGTTTTCCCATATCGATCAATCTCTCACTGATGGAAGGAATATAATGTCTTATCCCATACCTCCAAGTAAATCCCGTTCCAAAGCTTCTATGTCTATCTCATTTTTTAGAATACCCTGATTGTATCTGTCCGCTGCGGATGCTTTCCTGCAGGCCTGCCCTTCCTCACGGTTGTTCCGTGTCCAGTTCCGTACCGCGGCTTTCCAGTCTTTCATTTTGTTTTTTCCTACCATCCAGTCTTTGGCAGTATAGAAATCCACAAAATACTCAGCATCTACCCTGTATCCGCCCTCCTGGCAATATTCCCTTACATTCTCCACGGAAGGTGGTTGAAATGATTTTTCTTTAGACACTTTAGTGTCTTTCTTTTTAATATCATTTACATTATCATTATCATTTACATTAGGTTCGGCTTTGGTTACTGGATGGTTACTGCCTGGATATGCTTCGGTTTTATTTTGGTTATTGTTTGGTTCTTTTTTGGTTGTTGGCCTGCCACCTTTGGTTCCATTCAGGTATCTTTTGTTATTTACATCTATCTGAGGTTTTGCCATCAGATAGACCGTTTTTTCTATGCCACAGGTTTCCGGAACAGTCCCGTCAAGTCCATAATCCATGATTGCCTTGACACAAGCTTTGAACTGGTCAGCAGGGAGGTCTTTCACAGCTTCATAAAAACTGCGGTAAAAAACAATACTATCTCGCATATCAACCACCTAACCAATCCCGAACTGCTTAAGGCTTATCTGATTCTTTGATAATTCATCCTGCTTTTTCGGTCTTATGCATTCACGTATAGCATCGCAGCGCTTTTTACAGCTTCCTGTACGCGTGCATTCTCTCCGGTAATACGCTTCTGCCCTTAGTGTATCTTCAGGGCTTCCATCAGGCCGGAAATAAGCGTTGTCTATATTTACTATCAAGATATGCCGCTCATATAATGCTTCGGCCATGCGTTCCCGGTTTGTCCGATCTCCCTGGCGTGTTAATGCCTCCAGGGTTTCTCTGGATATCCGATTTTTGTAACCAAATGGAATATAGTTCTCAATAAACACTCACTCACCTTCTTCCTGTATTACAATCTCAATTCGCGGATTGTGTCGGTCGAGAAAGAACTGATCTGAAAAGCCTGTGATATTGTCCCAGCCATCGTTTTCCAACACTCCACACTTTACAAGGCTGTCCTGGACAAACTTGTGGGCTACACCTGCTATATTATCAAGGTCACGTTTCCGGTTTGGTTCATAGAAACTGTACCGGATGAATACCGGGTTATGTATCATCAACCGCTTAAGCTGCAGGCGGATAGCATTTGCTATGAGCATCTGGCATTCCTGCTTCATGTCATTACCACAGCTATGTCCCTTTGTTCCACGGCGTGTAAATGACCTCTCAGCACGCAGGTAATCATTCAGGCCCGGAAGGGTCCCTTTCAATATCAGTTTGTATTCTTGCATAATTATCCTCCAACCATTCACTGAGTCTTTTATGGCTTTGTACAACTGTGTCAGCGTATTCCTGCATGGAAATTATCCTGTCGTCATCTTCTGGCACCTCTATGAGGCTGCAAAAGCGTTTGATAAGTCCTGGAAGGTTTCCACGGCCCCAGTATCCAATAATCCTTTCGCCTTCCCGCTCTTTTCCGTCTTTGCTTTGCCCTGTATATTTCTGTTTCAATGCAAGGTTGAGAGGATCAGGTTCTATAAAATAACCATCAAATAATTGTATTTTCATCAATGTTCCTTCCTGCGGCGGGACGTTGGGCGGCTATGGCACCGCCCAGCCCATAGATAGGAGGCTATGGCTCGCGATATATCGTCCCTGCACTCGCAAATATATGTAAGCCTTTCGGCGTTACACCTTATTACAAAAATGACTTACCGTAACGGCTCATGAATGCTTTTCGCGCATCCACTTCCGTCATTCCTCCGGCAACCGCATGTTTTTCCCATGCAAGTTGTCCCGCAATTTTAGAAAGACTTTCTGCCGCCGGATTGTCGTGTATCCGATCCAATGCCCTACCAGGCCCAGTATGATGCTCATGGCAGATTCCGACTGTGATACCATCTGTGTCTGCCAACTGCCTGAGATTTCCGAAAATCAGATGGTGTTCAGCCTCAGCGATCCGGCCACAGATACAGCATATATCTGGATACTCTGTGACCATACTTTTTATCTTTTTCATGGTTTCCATGCCTCCTTCATACGCCGCAGCTCATCTGGCGGAAGCGTTTCTATTTCCAGGTCTTTGCACTCAGATACAATCCCATCTATTAATGCTGACATTTCGGCAGTATTGTACTGGCTGGAACCCTTAATAAGGTAATACCAGCGGTATCTCACTCCGCTTTTTCCCAGTGTTTTGCTGGTTGGCCGGAGGTGCATATAGTCTAAATCCAGGTGGTCAATATCGTCACGGATGCATACTGGCATTAAATTACCGTCCTCGGTACGTTCAAGCGTCCCGTAATTCTCCAGCATAATATTGTGTACCACACTTTTGCTGGAGCCATTAAGCGTGGCTATCTTTTCAACCAGTACCCAATAATAGGCATTTGCATCCAGGGAACGCTTCTTTTTCCATGTCTTAAGCACAACGGTCAATTTTTCCTGTTTTCCGGCTTTTCGGAGCTCCTGAAGCGTAACGTCTGAAACCTCCAAGGTTAAGATAAAATTATTTGTATCAAGACCTCTGGATACATCTTTTATTTTCCCTGTGCATTCCATGATTACTCCTGTTTCTGCCGCGCTTCTATGGTTATCTGAAGTTTTCTTGTTATAGGAACAAATTCATTTATATCCATGTCTGACAAATCTGAGATATTGCATAACTCAAGGATTGATTCATCCGTGACCTGAGCTTTTTCCATCAAATCCAGCAATATCTTATATTTTATGTTGTCAATTTTTCCTGCCGGGTACTTCTTAAAAACAATATCCAAATCCTGATTTACAATTGTCAGTGCGTCAATTTCATTGGTGGCGGTATATGTGATTTCATTTACCCGGAATTTGTCTATGGTATAAAATATGTCTCTACCATTCTGCCCCTGCTTCTTCCTGATCCTACAAACTGATGAAGGAATAAATATATAAGGTGCTGAATAAAGTTCTCTGGCTATTCCATGCTTTACACATGCCCTTTTAAATGCGTCAGAAGCCCGGCCCTTTGTTTTTTCCATATTGCTTTCAGTTCCGACATCTTCCTTACTTACCCAGCACTTTTTATCCGCATCCCAGGCCGATATTGTACAAAACAGTTCATTTCCGATTTCCCTGTAACTGTCCTGCCATCCTAATTCACCATATTTTTCATCAAGGAGATTTTGTCCCGCCCGGCTGGTTACATATAAAAGTAAAGAAAGGCCATTCTCTGTAACCTGTTGCACTCGACAGCTGATTTCTTTTGCCTTTAATAATCGCATAACACTCTCCTTTCAAATCGCAACCCGGAAGATGTCCCTGGCCGCTTCCGCTATGCAATCGTCACAATAATATTCCCCGTCAATTTCATAGCAGTCATCACCGTAATCAGTTTCATCTTCCTGATAGATTCTGCAGCCGCATCGGGCGCAGGTAACATATTTGCGCTCGGTGGTGGGCCACTCCGATTCAACAACCATACGATTTTCAATCACTTCCCGCATCTTCCTTCTCCGCTGGCAATCCCAAGACTGCCTTAATATCTTCTGAACAGTATCCTGTTCCTTTTGTAATAATAGCTCTGATGCTGTCCAGGTCAGCCCTTGCCATCACACCATCTACGAAATCCCCATAGGGGACATATATCATTTTCTCTTCCATTACGTGCCTTTCCGTGCTATAATGCACTTGAATGATTATTTCTATTGCTCCGTGTCCTGTTGCCGCAGGCCGGAGCATTTTCTATTTTCTGTGCCTTTTCAAGTTCTGCAATCGCCACATTAAGCGCATCTACATTCTTCTGCCGCATTTCAATGTTCCGCTTGCTTCCTTCAATCGCTGTGAGGAAGAAACCTCTCATAGATTTCAATTCCTGCAATGTCTCGTCCATGCATCCTCCTTTCTGGAGATAATCAGCAGCGCCACCAAAGCCACAATCATAATGCCTATGGCTGCCGGCTGCAGCTCTCCGTTTTGGTTTTCCACCCCACCGGCTGATACTACAAGAGCCAGGAAGGCGATTGTCTGAAGTGCTCTCATGTCTGCCCTCCCTCGGTATTTCCCCGGCGGTATTTCTCCGCGGACATCCGGTCGGTGAAGCTACCAGCAATATGTCTGATGCATCCTATCATCCGGTATGTCTCTCTAATATGTTCCTCACTGGTAACTGTTGAGGCCTTATCCAATTTCTGAATAGATTCCTGGATGTCTGACAGCATTCCCTTAAGGACTTTGTTTTCCAACTCAAGGCATTCTGTTTTATTCACTGTCTTATCCTCCTTCCTTCGGAACTCTTCCAAACATCTGTAAAATCTCCGCATCAGTAAAATGCAAAATATCATCTATCCGCCAAAGTTCACCGAGTACGAATGTTTCCGGCAACCTTTTTCTTTTGCCCAGGGTATTTTCGTTGATAGCACTTTTAAGGTCTGCATTTTTGAGTGCCCTTCTCTTTATCCCTGCGTTGATAATGCAGCGTACAGTGTTTTTGCGTTCTCCGTATACCCCCAAAGGTTTTGTTTTTGACATGTTATCACCACATTTCTTTTATGATTTTTTATAGGCCACAGTCTGTAGAATAACCGTTATTTCAAAAAGTCTGACAGTTCAGCTTGTTCATACTCCGGTATAACGATAAAATCAGAAGG
>NZ_VUMI01000062.1 GCF_009696275.1 Eisenbergiella porci | reverse complement strand
CTTTCGTATAAGGTTGTTTTGGCGAGTGACATTATACCATAAAAGGGAGGTCAATGCTCTTTTTATTGCAAACTCCCATAAAATCAAGGTTTAACAATAAAAAACGGTAGTGAAACTTGACACTACCCTGTGATGCAGGAGGGGAAATTATATTATGATGCAAACGGATTTCCAAGGCAGTATCCCAAATTTGTGCCGGAGGACTATGTCATCTTAGAACTGGCGCCCCGGTATCAGAACGGAGAATGGGTGATATGGAATCAGGAATTCCCAGAAGAAGCACCGGAGGCTTTGCTGAAGCTGGGAGAAGAATTCAGCCATTTAAAAGTGGGTTATAGAGGGGATTTAAGGTTTTATGAAAATCCAAATGTATATGAGGTTGCAGAACTGCTTCAGGAGCAGACACCGACCACGCAGATGGATATGTAACTGAATAACAAAGAAGAAAAAGGCTGCATTTGTGCAGTCTTTTTTCATGAATAAGGGGCGAGAAGCCCGACAGAGAAAGGAAGATAAGATGAAGAAAAAGAAGTGGTTAGTTATGGTAATGCTGGTATTTGTGCTTTCCTTAACCTTTGGTACAACGGTATGTGCCGCAGGAACCGGGGATGTGGCAGGAGCCATTGAGGGAACGTGGAACGATGCGTCTGAGCAGATTAAGACGGTGGTAAACAAGGTTGTGTTTCCGGCGATTGATTTAATCCTTGCGGTATTTTTCTTTGCGAAGCTGGGAACCGCATACTTTGATTACCGAAAGCACGGACAGTTTGAGTGGGCAGCTCCGGCAATTCTGTTTGCCTGCCTTGTGTTTACTCTGACCGCGCCTGCTTATATCTGGGATATTCTTGGAATGTAGGAGGCAGAGGAGATGAATTTTTTTGAATCGGAATTAAAGAAGATTATGGGAAACAGTAACATACTGAAAGACCAGAAGTATGTGGGGCGCATGTGTTATGGCACTATCAGTGAGGACTTGCGTGCAAGGATTGAGTTTGTAACGCTTGGAGTTCATGACCATTATGCAGGGCTGAAGACTTCCATTATCAACAGAAAAGAGGGTGTGGTAGACAGTATGCTTCTGCGCTTTACAGATATTTGGGGCAAACCGAAAGTAAGCAACCCTAATTTCAGAGAAGGTGTGAACCCTCATATCTGGACAGACAATGGAAAAAGTGACTGGTATGTGTTTCATCCGACAAATGCAGATTATCAGAAGCTGGCAGCCGGAGTGGAAAATTATCTGTCCGTTTTTCAGGATATGGCAATGGTACAGTCGCAGGATTTCGAGAGCCAGCAGATGAGTCCGTAAAGCAGGAAGTCTGCAGGAAGGTGGTGTTATATGTTTATATTTGATTTTGTGGCAGAGACTATCCTGGACCAGATACTTGACTGGATATATGGGAAAATCATTGGTTTCTTAAATGATTTCTTTGTCATGATGAACAACATGGGAGTGGAACTGTTTGACCTGCCTTGGGTGGAAGCAGTTACCACTTTTTTTGGTTACTTAGGCTGGGCATTGTTCGGTGTCGGACTTGTGGTAGGAGCCTTTGAGTGTGCCATCGAATATCAGGGAGGCAGGGGCAGCATCAAGGATACCGCCATGAATTATATTAAAGGGTTCATGGCAGTAAATCTGTTTACGATTGTGCCAATTAACCTGTACTCCCTCTGCGTTTCCCTGCAAGGAACATTCGGCTCGGCGATTACAGGAATCACCAATGCAGAAAGCATCGGACTGACCGCACAGCAGGTGTTAATGTCTGCATCTTTTCCGGGTGTAGGCAATCCTATTCTAGCGATTTTCTGTGCCATCATGATGGGATATGCAGTAATAAAAGTGTTCTTTGCCAACTTAAAAAGAGGCGGCATTCTGCTGATTCAGATAGCAGTCGGAAGCCTTTATATGTTCTCTGTTCCAAGGGGATACATAGACGGATTTATTCAGTGGTGCAAGCAGGTCATTGGTATCTGCATCACAGCGTTTTTACAGTCTACCATCTTAACCGCAGGACTTATGGTGTTCCGTGACCATCCGCTCTTAGGACTTGGACTCATGCTATCCAGTACGGAAGTGCCTCGTATTGCAGGACAGTTTGGATTAGACACCAGCACCAAGACCAATATCATGAGCAGCGTATATGCAGCCCAGACCGCTATCAACATGACCAAGACTGTTGTGAAGACAGTGGCAGCATAAGGCGGTGATGGTATCGGAATGAAATTAGGAAGCCTGTTTGATGGAATCGGCGGTTTTCCGCTGGCGGCCACCATGAACGGTATCAGACCGGTATGGGCAAGTGAGATAGAACCCTTTCCGATGGCGGTGACCTCATACCGTTTTCCGGAGATGAAGCATATGGGGGATATCACAAAACTGCATGGGGAAAATCTGCCGGTGGTGGATGTGCTGGCAGGCGGTTCACCCTGTCAGGATTTGTCCGTGGCCGGAAAAAGAGAGGGGCTCTCAGGGGAAAGGTCCGGCTTATTCATGGAGCAGGTTAGGATTGTAAAAGAAATGAGAAAACAGGATGGAAGGAGGATGAGAAACCATAGAAGACGGACAGATGAGTTTATTCGACCTCGGTATATGCTCTGGGAAAACGTGCCGGGAGCCTTCTCCAGCGGAGAATCCTACGGAGCAGATTTTCACAAGGTCCTTGAGGAAGTCTGCCGCATCAAGGAGGCAGACGTATCTATACCTGGACCGCCGGGAGGGGCATGGACTCCTGCCGGGATTATTATGGGAGAAGGATTCTCTGTCGCTTGGAGAGTATTGGACGCTCAATTTTGGGGTGTCCCCCAAAGAAGAAATCGAATCTTCCTTGTCGCAGATTTTGGAGGATACAGTGCCAGAGAGATACTATTTGAGTCCGACAGCGTGTGGAGGAATTATCAGAAGAAGCGAAAAGAGGGGAAAGGAACTGCCTGCTATCTTAAAGCAGGCTCTGCTGATGCAGGCAGGCCAAGACATACAGAACCCCAAAAAGACTATGTAATCTGTCTCTTAGACCAGGGCGGAGAGAGGATGAATGTGCATGAAAACATCAGCGGAACACTGCTTGCACGGGGACGTTCCAATCCGCCCATTATTATGGCTACCAGTCAGGGAAATGCAGAAATCGGGGTGGGATACTGCCCGACCATAACAGCAGCGGCAGGGATGGCAGGAAATAACCAGCCCATACTGTTTGACAATCATGGACCGGATACCCGTTATACCGGTCCTGTGGAGGTTGCCCAGACTATCACTTCGGCACTTGGTACAGGTGGAAATAATACACCCCTTGCCGTAAATAAAGAGCCATTCTGCATTGCCGGAAACGTTGTAAACCGGAAAGAGAAAAATGGTGGAAACGGATGCGGTTACCAACAGGGTATCAGTTACACCCTGACCACAGAGGACAGGCATTGTATTTATATCCCAAAAGAAAGGGTGGAGCCTTACCTGAAGGTAATCGGAAGCCTGTGTGCCGGGGATGAAAAGATGATAGGCAACCAATATGTAGAACAGGGAAAGTGCATTGTGGATGCAAGCAGACTTGTACGCAGGCTGATTCCCTTAGAGTGTGAACGCTTAATGGGGTTCCCGGATTACTGGACGGACATACCAAGGGCAAGTGACAGTGCAAGATACAGAGCATTGGGAAACAGTGTGGCGGTGCCATGCGTAGATTTTATTCTATGCGGTATCGCTTATTTTTTATCAAAAATGGGAGAGGAGGAAGAGGATGTATATCTATCCCGATAACTTGAAAGCAAAGGCAACCATGTGGCTGTGGGAGTTAAAAGACTTAGCCATTATTGGAATTATTATTTTGTTTTCTGTGTTTGCGTTTGCATACGCAGGGATATGGTTTCCGCTTGTCATTGCAGGAGCATATGCATTTTTAACCATACAGGTAGAGGATACCACCATTATGGATTTTATCCGCTATGCCTGTGCTTATTTTTTATTAGACCAGCAGCATTACGAATGGAGGTACACACCGGATGAGTAAAAAGAACATGGAATCCACCAGAGAACTGATGGGAACCAAGGAAGTGACGGATTACAGCATCAGAACATACAGAAATGATGAGCTGGTGTACTTTTTAATCCAGCCAAGCAACATCTCCGTGCTTTCGGAGGAGAGTCTGTCAGCCAGAATCTATGGACTGATGACGGTGCTTAAGGGCATCACGGAAATCGAGATGATGTGCTTAAATTCCAGAGAGAATTTTGAGGACAACAAGAGATATCTGAAGAAACGGATGAAGGAGGAAACCAACCCTGTGGTGCGAAAACTTCTGGAAAAGGATGCGAATTATTTAGACCGCATGCAGGTGCAGATGGCTACCGCAAGAGAGTTTCTGTTAATTATCCGTCTCCGTAACCAGAAGGAGAATGAGATTTTTTCCTACTTAAACCGCATTGAAAAAATGCTGACTGAGCAGGGATTTACCTCCAAGAGAGCAGAGGAAGAGGATATCAGAAGAATCCTTGCAGTGTACTTTGAGCAGAATGTAACAACCGAAAAATTCGAGGAATTTGACGGAGAAAGGTGGATTATATTAAATGAATAAAAACAGAAAGAAAAACACGGTAATGCAGTCAGAAACCGAGGCAAAGTTGAAAGGCTATTTGGATATGATTGCCCCATCCGTTATCCAGTTTTATACGGACCACTATATCTGTGGAAATACATACCGCAGTGTCTGGGCGCTCCGGGAGTATCCGACAGCTACGGATGAGCAGGCGATTTTAAGACACCTTGGGGAAAAGGATGGCGTTACCCTTAGAATCTACACCAGACAGGTGACACCGGCAGAGGAGAAAAAGATTATCAGCAATGCAGCCAATAAGAACCGCATGAAGCAGGGGAATACAGAAAACTTGCAGGAAACGGTGACTGCGGCAAGCAACTTACAGGACGTGACTACAATTATTTCCACCATGCATAGGAACAGGGAGCCACTTTTACACACCGCTGTGTTTATCGAATTATCTGCGCCGGATATGGAGAAATTAAAACTGTTGCAGACGGAGGTGTTAACAGAGTTAATCCGTTCCAAGTTAAATGTGGACAAGCTCCTACTTAGACAGAAGCAGGGATTTATGTGTGTCCATCCGGCAGGCAGAAATGTGTTCCGTGAGCAGTTTGAACGCGCGCTCCCTGCCTCCAGCGTGGCCAATCTGTTTCCTTTTAATTATTCCGGCAAGACGGATAAGAATGGTTTTTACATCGGCAGAGATAAGTTTGGCAGCAACGTGATTGTGGACTTTAACCAGAGAGCCGATGACAAGACCAATGCCAATATCCTAATCCTTGGTAACTCCGGACAGGGTAAGTCCTATCTGTTAAAACTGATATTAACCATTCTCAGGGAGTCCGGCATGAAGGTCATCTGCCTTGATCCGGAGCATGAATACATCGACCTGACAAACAATCTGGGCGGATGCTTTGTGGACCTTATGAGTGGCGAATTTATCATTAACGTACTGGAGCCGAAAACATGGGATGAGAACGGAAGTCCTGAAGATACAGAGGCTCCTTATACATTCCGCTGTTCCTCCAAGTTAAGCCAGCACATTTCTTTCTTAAAGGACTTCTTTCGTACCTACAAGCATTTCACGGACAGCCAGATTGATACCATTGAAATCATGTTAGGGAAGCTGTATGAAAAGTGGAATATCAGGGATGATACAGACTTTAGTAAGCTGACACCTGCCGATTATCCTATCCTTTCAGACCTTTATGATTTGATGGAAGAGGAGTATAAGCATTACGATGCCAAGAAAAAACAATTGTATACCGCAGAATTATTGCAGGAAATCTGTTTAGGACTTCACTCCATGTGTAAAGGGGCGGAGTCCAAATTTTTTAACGGACATACCAACATCACGGACAGCAGCTTCTTGACCTTCGGTGTAAAAGGGTTGCTTCAGGCAAGCAGAAATGTGAAGGATGCTATGTTATTTAACATCCTTTCCTACATGTCCAATGAACTGCTTACCAATGGTCATACTGCCGCCAGCATCGATGAGTTTTATCTGTTCTTAACCAATCTGACAGCAGTAGAGTACATCCGAAACTTTATGAAACGTGTGCGTAAGAAGGACAGTGCGGTCATCCTTGCCAGCCAGAATCTGGAGGACTTCAACATTGATGGTATCCGTGAATATACAAAACCGCTGTTCTCCATCCCGACACATGCCTTTTTATTCAATGCCGGTAACATCGATGCCAAGTTTTACATCGATACCTTGCAGCTTGAAAAGAGTGAGTACAATCTCATCCGTTATCCCCAGCGTGGAGTGTGCCTCTATAAGTGCGGTAACGAAAGATACAATCTGATGGTACACGCACCGGAGTATAAGGAGAAGCTGTTTGGAAGTGCCGGAGGTCGTTAAGTATGGATATGCGGGAGCAGAAATTCGGGATTGAAATCGAACTGACCGGACTGACCAGACAGAAAGCGGCGGGGGTTATCTCCAAATACTTGGGTAACAGTTATCAATATGATGGCGGTTATTATGAGGAATACAGTGTCTATGACAATCAGGGAAGAAAGTGGAAGGTTATGTATGATTCCAGTATTGTGGCAAAGAAAAAGGATGGAAGCCATGCCGGAGATGAGTACAAGGTAGAGTTTGTATCTCCCATCTGTGAATATGCAGACATTCCAACCATTCAGGAGATTGTAAGGCAGCTCCGTCATGCAGGAGCCATAGCAGGGGAAAAGTGTGGCATTCATGTTCATGTGAATGCCGCACCCCATAATGCCAGAACGCTCCGGAATATCACCAACATCATGTACAGCAAAGAGGATTTGATTTATAAGGCTTTGCAGGTGGATGTAAACCGTGAGCATAGGTATTGTAGGAAGGTGGAAGAGGAGTTTTTACAGAGTCTGAATCGGAAAAAGCCAAAGACATTGGCAGAGGTCAGTAACATCTGGTACAAGGGAGCCGATGGCAGCCACAGGCATTACCATGACAGCCGCTACCATTGTCTGAACCTGCACAGTGTGTTCCAGAAGGGAACCATTGAGTTTCGTCTGTTTAACTCCACCACTCATGCCGGGAAAGTAAAGACCTACATACAGTTTTGTCTTGCCATTTCCGGGCAGGCATTAAACCAGACCTGTGCCGCCACCAGAAAGACCACCAGCACCAACGAAAAGTATACCTTTCGCACTTGGCTCTTACGTCTTGGCATGATAGGGGATGAGTTTAAGACTGCAAGAAAGTTCTTATTGGAAAATCTGGAGGGCGGAATTGCATGGAAGGACCCTGCACAGGCAGAGAAACAAAAGGAGAGGCTGAAAGCCAAAAAGGAAAAGGAAGAGTCGCTACAGGCAGCGGAGGAAGCAATGCAGTCAGAGGAAGTAACGGGAAGTGTTGAGGAGGCAGAGGAAAGCCAGGAGCAGGGCATGAATCTGTCGTTATAGGAGGTAATGTGAAAATGGAGAAAAGAAAGAAATATATTGCCTATGGTTCCAATTTAAATCTGGGACAGATGGCAAAAAGATGTCCCACCGCAAAGGTAATCGGGAAGGGAGAAATCAAAGACCATGAACTGTTATTTAGGGGAAGCAGCTTATCTGCGGTAGCCACAGTGGAGCCGAAAGCCGGTGCCAGCGTTCCTGTTCTGATTTGGGAGATTGGATCGGAGGATGAAAGAAATCTGGATATGTATGAAGGCTATCCAAGGCTCTATGGCAAGGTGGACTTGGAGGTGCAGACGGAGGACGGATGTGAATCCATTATGGCTTATACCATGAACGAAGGGCATGAGATTGGAAAGCCATCCATACGCTATCTGGAAACCATTACAGCGGGATATTTAGAGGCAGGGTTTGATGTAAACCGATTGCTTGAAAGTGTGTCCTATTGCAAGGATGTGGTGGAAAAGCGGTATGAGAATGAAGGAATGGAGGAGCAGGCATGGAACCAACAACTGCTGCAATGATAGCCAAAGCCGCCATTGCGGTAGGAACGAATAAAAAGGCTTGGACTGGAATCGCATCTGTGCTTGTGGGGATATGTATTCCCTTCATTCTTGCCATCGTGTGTATCTTAAACCTTGCGTCCGCAGCGGCAGATCATAACAGGGCGGCGGTAAGACTTGCGTTTCACGGAGGTTTTGTCCCTATCAGTATGCCTGCTGACTACAAAGAATACATTTATAAAATGCAGCAAAGCTTCGGGCAGATTGATGCGGCAATGGATGAGATTGATGCAGTGGCAGAGGGAGATGTTCAGGACAGGTATCTGGTCAAGGCGGTGTTTTACTCTCTGTATTTCGGCGAGGACTGGTTCTGGCTTACGGAAGCAGACTATAAACGGTTTGCAGAATCCTTTGTGAATTTTGAGGAGCGTACCAGAACGGTCACAGAGGAAGATGGAACAGAAAAAGTGGAAACCTATCAGGCATCCATTGCCATTACGGACAAGGTGGAATTGTTTGAACGGATAAAAAGCCACTATGGAGTAGCGGCAACCTATGAACAGCAATCCAACGCTGTGAATGTATGGCATCTGGCGAAATATAATACCACAGCACCGATGGAAGGAGATGGCTTTGATGACTGGAGCAACTGGAATGGAGGCGGTGATGTTACCTATTATGACCTGCCTGCAAGTGAGGTGGGAGGAAAAGTAGTAGAACTTGCCATGTCCCGATTAGGACATCCATATTCCCAGACCTATCGTGGAAAAGGAGATTATACGGATTGCAGTTACCTGACCATGTGGTGTTACAGACAGGTTGGCATCACCATACCCGGAACTGCCGCAGAGCAGGGAAGGTATCTGGTGGAAAATAATCTGACCATAGCCAAGGAAGATTTACAGCCGGGGGACCTTGTGTTCTGGAGTTATAAGCCAAACGGAAGGTTTATGAATATCACCCATGTGGGGGTATATGCCGGAGAGGGAATGGTAGTGGATGCATCCTACTCCAAAGGAAAAGTAGTATATCGAAATTTATTTGACAGTGATAAGCAGGTGCTGTATGGCAGACCGCAATAGTTTTTGTGATGCCGTAGGCATCTGTTTTTTGCACAGGAAGGAGGCAGAATGAGAGCAGTTTTTATGAGAAAAGAGCCGGAGATTGAAACTCAAGAATTTCAGGTGGAAAAGGTTATTACCTTACCGGCAGAGCAGTACGCTTATTTCACACAGCATCTCATGAAGGATTATGATTTTATTAAAGAAAACGTGGATTTGATGTGTGAAAAGGACGGTGTATGGCACTGTCTGTTGGTAACCGGTGAGGGAATGGATGAGGGAGTGCTGGTGGAAAGCGAGGGTTCGTCTTATGCAAGATATTCCGCTTTTGTACCATCCGCACAGGAAATCATCCGTCAGTATCAGGACATGCAGGAAGCGCAGACCGCTGGCATGCAGATGAATATGTAGGAGGAGAGAGAAATGGCAGAGAAAGAAATCAAGATTGGGTTTCCGGAAGTGAAAATGGAGGCTTTGGAGTTTTTCTTGCGGGAGAATGATACCACTGTAGAAAAGGTGTTAAAGGAGCATCTGGATAAAACTTATGAAAAAAGTGTTCCCCAGCAGGTGCGAAAATTTGTGGAAAGTAAGATGACTCCCCAGACAGAGGAGCCTGCCCAGAACGATGTCGGAAACGGAAGACAGGGGAGAGGTCAGGGAAGACGAGGAAACAGACAGCAGGCTGCAAGGGAAACTGTTCAGGAGCAGGAAAATAGCGAAGTAGCGCAGCCGGAGGAGCAGGGAGTACAGGAACCGGAGCAGGAGCAAGATGGTGGAATGGTAATGAGTATGTAGGAGGGCGTGGCGATGAATTTATATACGGATGATATCAAGGAACGCTTATTTGTAGAAGTATATAATGCCAAGAAGCTGGAGGAACTTCCGAAAAATGTGCTTTATGAGTGCAGGGAAGACTTGGCTTTGGTGTATCGGCTTAGTGGTTATGATGCAGATTTTAAAAGAGACTGCGACTTGGTAACGGAGGAACAGATAGAGCATTGGGGAGTGGATGCAGACACATTAAAGAGTGACGCATGGACGAATACAATGGTAAAACGACCTCCGATTATGATTGATTTGCTGGATGTCTGCCGTGCTGACTTTGGAAGAAACCATTTGGAAAATGATAATCCGGTGTCATTAGGAATCAGTCCTTTACTGGATATGTTTGTTATTACCAACCGGATGAATGACAATGGTGCCATCTATATGTTTGATGATGAAACCATGCAGAAGGTAGCAAATAAAATGGGCGGCAACCTCATTATTATGCCTTCCTCTGTGCATGAATCAATTGTTTATTGTGAGGAACATGGAATGGATATCCGGAAAGCAAAGGATTTGGTAAATTCCGTGAACCAGACAAAGTTGAGAGAAGAGGAAATCCTGTCAGGGGAGATTTACCGATACGATAAGGACAGCCATACGTTGTCGAAGGCGCAGGTACCGGAGCATGAAGAAATACTGATGCCGGATAAGATAAGTATGGAAGAGATGCACACTTATGGATATGTTTGGGATGGCATGCTGCCGCTTACCAAAGAAAGGGCAATGGAATTGCTAGATGCAGACGTACCACTTTTTAAACTGTATGAGGACGGAGCAGATGCGATGCTGGACACCAAAGAAGATATTCTCTCCCATGATGGTTTGTTTGGCGTGGAAAGAGACTCTTGGATAAATTATTTGGAGTCCCAGAGTCAGAATGAAACCAATGGTATGACACAAGAAATGTGAACGGAAGAAGGAGATAATAAGTATGCAGTTTGATGAATTTAAGAAGTATGTGGCTGACAATATCAAAGCGTATCTGCCACAAGAATATGAGGGTGCCGAGGTATCCGTTAGGCAGGCAACTAAGAACAATGATATTTCTTTGAGTGCTTTGTGCATAGTCGGAGAGCATAAAACCACACCGTCCATTTACTTGGAACAATTTTATGTACATCATTTGTTCGGGATGCCTATGGGTGATGTTATGGAATATATAGCGGATACCTATTTAAACAGTCTCAGACCGGATATTAATATTACTGCGGAAGATTTTGCATATGAAAGGGTAAAGGACAGTATCGGTGTGTCTGTGTGCAATGCGGCAAGAAACCGAAAACTGCTGCAGGATGTTCCCCATGAAATCAAGGAGGACTTTGCACTGACTTATCATGTAAAGGTAAGTCTGGGGGAAGATGGAGAAGGAGTTATACAGATACAGAATTCTCATTTGGATATGTGGGGAATTGATGAAAATACCTTGCGTGAAACTGCTTGGCACAATATGGAGCAGCATTTTCCCTATCAGTTGTCGGATGTTCATGACATGGTAGAGGCAGAGTTTGATGTTAGTAAACTGCCGGAGTATGGAAGGAATGCGACCATGTATATGCTTTCCAATCCGGAGAGATTTTACGGAGCTGCATATATGTTTGACAGCAAGGCAATGAGTGAAATTGCCAAGAAATTTGGAACAGATATGCTGGTGATTCCTTTATCGGTGCATGAGTGTGTCCTTTTGAAAAACGATGAGATTAAGGATGTGGATGAACTGAAAGAGCTGGTGGAGTACATTTATAAAACGAGAATTCGCCCGGAACATGTATTGACAGCAGATATATATTTATTCGATTGTCAGGAGCAGACGTTGTCCAAACTGGATGATATGCAGGGGCAGGATATGGGAATGACTCAGCAGATGTAATGAGAAAATACATAAAAATGGAGGTAAGAGAACATGAAACAGGCAGTAGTAACCATCAAATATGAAGAGGAAAAGCTGAACGCAATCAAGCAGTACATGGGCAAGAAGGACGCAGACTTTGAGTCTGAAATGAACGATGTGCTGGGCAAAATGTATGAAAAATATGTTCCCCAGGCAGTGAGAGAATACATTGACAGCAGAGGAGATGTGCCTGCAGCCATTAAGAAAAGCAACAAAAATACTGCAAAAAGCACTGGCACATCTGCCGGAATGTCTGCTCAGAATGAGTAACCAGAGGGGAAAATCGGTTGCAACGCCGGGGTAGGAGAAAGCAAATCCCCCGTGTGAGCGTTCGTGAGCCGATTTGTGCCATCGTTTGGCAAAAGTGGATAAAGTGACCGACCAGCACTCATTCTGCCCTGTTTGAGCCGATTTGAAGAAAGGTAACGGAAATGTCCGGAAATGGCAGCTTTAAGGAGCATTATAAAGCCTGTAAACCGGGGAATTTAGGGCTGTAAAACTAGGATCGAAAATAGTGCAGGTTAAAGGGGTTATGCCGCTTTAGGGCGGCAAAACCCGTCAAACACCCACCGGCAGAGCCGTTGGGAGATTTGTGGTATGGCATAACTTTTTCGTAAATTTTGAAATTGTTATGCCTGTTTTTATTGTTTTCACGAATTGAAAGGCTTTGTGGGAACTTGAAGTTATGCCTTTCACTAAAATGCTTGCAGGCAGAAGAAAAAAGAAAGGAAAAGTAGTCCCAGCAGATGTGTCTGTTTGGTAAGAGTGCGCACCACTACCGATACGGGACTATAAAAGTATTAGAATTATTTGCAGGAACACGAAGTGTCGAGAAAGCCTATGAGCATATCGTAGACATCTGCGAAGAGTAAAGAAGGAGGATGAGAGTGGCAAGCGAAGAGAAGGGAAAAGTAAGAAAGGGATTCTATATTGAGGAGGAAGTGCTGGAGCAGATAGATAGTCTGCTCCAGCAGGCTAATGTAAAATCCAGAAATGAATTTTTGAATCAGGCATTGAAATTTTATATCGGCTATCTGACATCAGAGAAAATTGAAAACTATATGCTTTCCACTATCTCCTCTGTGATGCACGCAACCGTAAAGGATAGCGAGAACCGAATGGCTCGAGCGATGTATAAGCTGGCGGTGGAAACTTCGAAATTGTCCCATGTGATTGCATACAGTCATGGCGTGGATGAAGGAGCATTGCAAAAGTTACAGGCAAAGTGTGCAGATGAAGTGAAAAGAATCAATGGTGCTGTGAGGTTTGAGGATGCGTATGAATATCAGCATGATTGATGTGATGGAAAGAAGCCAATGACAAGTTTTTTCTTGAATGATATAATGGATATTATTTATTAGAGCAGAGGATGAAACATAGAGTCATGATTAGCAGGGTATAGGAGAAGTATAATGAGTGATAGCCGCGATGTAGTAAATTCACATATTCAAATGCCAAAATTATTATTGAAGCGTTTTCATAATGAGTATAACCGTTTTTTTTATTATGATGTAGAAAAAGGGCATATTGGAAAAAATGGAAGTGCTGGAAAAATAAATACCCAGTTCGGATATTATTCAAAATATACAGAGGACTATTTAAGAGATGAGATTGAAACCCCTTTTGGAAACATAATAGCTTACATAGAACGAATGGGAGTTTTACAAAGAGAAACTATCGAGATTAATAAAAGCATTGATGGTGAAATAAAAAAATTTGTTTATGCATTAATTGCAAGAGGTGCTACGTTGGAACGGAATAGCGAGTCAGAAGAACTGTTACAACTGCTACCAGAATATAAACGTCACGATTATATTTCCAGAAATGGTATAAACATTGCAGAACAGGAAGGATTGCTATGTGAATATATAGTAACATTCATGATTAACAAAACAAATATTCCGTTTGTATTATCAATGGATGGTGTATATAATTACAGCTTTAATGGACATTTAACTTTTAATTTACCTATATCTCCTCAGATGGCAATTTGCTTAATTCACATAAATTATATTGAGCGTGTAATAAATAATGATGGAACAATGGCGATGTTTGAAATTGAAAGAGAAAAGGATATTATGTGCATGAATCAATGTGCATTCAATGCTCAATTAAAATATAAATGGGGATATATTGTTTGTCCTCAAAAGAATGAATTAGAACGATTAGCAGGAGAAATAAATGCCTAAGTTAATTTTACGTTGCAACTACTTAAAAAATGCTCCACCATCCCACCTTTCCAATTACATGAATTACATTGGTACCCGTGAGGGTGTGGAAAAGGTAGACAGCACAATGTCTTTACTGCCGGCAACCATAAAGCAGAAAGAATTAATAGCAGACATCTTGTCAAAGATTCCCGATGCAGACCGCATGCATGAGTATTATGAGTATCTTCAAAAACCTACCAGAGAGAATGCCTCGGAATTTATCACGCAGGCATTGGAAAACAATCTGGACATTATAGCAAAAAAGAAAAATTATATTGATTATCTGGCGAACAGACCGAGAGTAGAAAAAATAGGTACTCACGGTCTGTTTTCTAATGAAGGGGAGGCGGTGGTGCTTTCCAAGGTGGCAGAGGAGGTGGCAAATCATCCAGGAGTGATCTGGACGAATGTCATCAGCCTGCGCAGAGAGGATGCAGAAAGACTTGGGTATGACAATGCAGCACAGTGGCAGGCTCTGCTCCGTAGTCGGGTGCAGCTTCTGGCAGAGAATTATAAGATAGACAGCAGGAATCTGAAATGGTATGCAGCCTTTCACAATGAGTCTCATCATCCACATGTACATCTGGTGGTGTATTCCACTAAGCCAACCGAAGGATATCTGACAGAAAAAGGCATCGAAACCATGAGGTCTGCATTTGCACACGATATTTTTCGTCAGGATTTTATGAGCATCTATGAAAAGAAAACACAGCAGAGGAATAAGTTGAAGGAGCAGGCAGAAAAGAGCCTGCTTTATTTACTTGGCCAGATGCAGTCAGGAATGATACATAACAGGGCGATTGCAGAAAAAATGGAACTGCTGTCAAGAAGACTTATGAATACAGGAGGCAAAAAGGTCTATGGATATCTAAAAGCGGATGTGAAAGCCATTGTAAATGATATCGTGGACGAACTGGCAAAGGAGAAGCTGGTGGCGGAATGCTATGAGAAGTGGATGGAGAGCCAGCAGGAGATTGTCGGACACTATAAGGATACACCATTAGAAGTTCTGCCGCTGTCTGCCAGAAAAGAATTTAAAAGCATCAAGAACATGGTAATCAAAGAGGCGGTAAGGTTTGGAGAGGGCTATCTGTATACGGAAGAGTCAGATATTACAGTGGAGGAAATATTAGAAGATGAAATGGCAGAAGAGGATGCAGACGTTAGAGAAATCGTAATTGTGCCGGAAGATAACAGCAGAGAGGATATCGGGGAAGAGGCAACCATAGAGGAAACAACTCCAGATAGAACGACCTCAGAGGGTACAACCCCGAAAGAAAGAAGCGTGTATGCCGAATGGACTGATACCTACAAAGAAGCCAGGACCTATCTGTACGGTACCAAGGAGATGGAGCCGGATGAAGAAGCTGCTTATGAATTGATGAAGGAGGAGGCAGAGAACGGAAATGCCTATGCCATGCATGACATGGGTAAAATGTATGAAAAGGGAATCTTTGTTGATGCAAATAAAGAAGAATCAAATAAGTGGTACCGGTCTGCTCTGGCAGGATTTCAGGAACTGGAGCAGAAAAAAGAGAAAGCCTATCTGGAATACCGTATCGGTAAGATGTATCAGTACGGATTAGGCACAGAGGCAGATGAAGCAATGGCAGCCAAGTGGTTTCAAATGGCAGTAAATAAGAACCACAAGTATGCAGAGTATTCTCTTGGAATGTTTTATTTGCAGGGAAAAGGTGTGGAGCAGGACGATGAAACAGCATTCCACCTATTCCGAAAATCCCATCAGAAAGGAAATCCCTATGCATCCTATGAACTTGGAAAATTATATGAAAGCGGCAGGGGAACAGAAAAGAATGCAGATTTGGCAGAGAAAAGTTTCCGAGTTGCTTTTCTTGGTTTTCTGAAGATGGAAAAGGAGTCCAGGGATGATAACCTTATGTATCGGATAGGCTGTATGTATCTGCACGGAAAAGGTACGGAGCCGAGTGAGGAAAAGGCAGAGCATTATTTCAAAAAGGCTGCCGGATACAATAATGCCCATGCCAGATATCAGTTAGCCAAAATGTATATCAGACAGGAGCAGAAGAAAATAGAAGAACATTCGGATATAGAACCAGACTATGCAAAAATCAAATATGCCATGAACTGTCTGGAAGAGATTGCAGGGCAGGGAAATCCCTTTGCCGCTTATGCCTTGGGAAAATTGTTTGCGGAGGGAACCTTGATTGCCAGGGATATGGAAAAGGCAATTTATTATCTGGAACAGTCGGCAGAACAGGAAAATGCCTATGCACAATACAGGTTGGCTAGTATTTATCTGTCAAAGGAGTATCGGGATATGGCAAAAGCGGTAAAGTATTTGTCACTGGCGGCATCCCGGCATCACGAATATGCCATGTATCGGTTAGGCAGGTTGTATCTGACTGGAGAAGGTGTGGAGAAAAATGTGTCTCTTGCGTTGAAACTTTTGACAGAGGCAGCAGAAAACGGAAACCAATATGCTCAGTATGTTCTTGGCAAGTTATACCTGATAGGGAAGGATGTAGAACAGGACAGAGAAAAGGCATACGAATATTTTAGATTAGCAGCGGAACAGGGGAATGTGTACGCTGTTTATTTTTTGGAGCATTGGGGAGAAGGGTATCACCCGGACCTGTTGCTTATGGCCACAAGGCTTCTTCATCACTTGGAAAAAATTGTGGAAGAAGATGTGGCAGGAAGAAGAAAAGGCGGCAGAGGCGGCGTGGATCGTAAGATGGCACGGAAAATCAAGCAGAAGAAGATTGCCCAAGGTCATGCTGAGGATGATAGAGAAGAAATGGTACAGACGCAGTAGGAAGGAGGAAGCGGATGGGAGATTTTATTTATTTTACGGAGGAACAGAAGGAGAGAGCCAATGCAGTCCCCATATTAAATATTCTGCGTGATATGAATGAAGAGGTGGAAAAGTCCGGGAATGAATGGCGCTGGAAAAGACATAAAAGTGTAACCTTTCGGGGAAACCGGTGGTATCGTCACAGCCAGCAGACAGGAAGCCATGCCATTGATTTCATGCAGGAATTCTTTGGAATGAATTTTCCGGAGGCAGTGACGTATCTGTTAAATGGAGAAACCGGGGAGGTCATTCATGGAGCAGGAAAAAATCATAGGTCTGTGCATGGAAATGGTGGTACGAATACATCCAAGAGAAAACAGGAGAAAAGTACAGCGCAAGCCGGACAGGATGTGGAGGAGCCTGAGAAGGAAAAGAAAGAATTAATCATCCCAAAGAAATATGAAAACATGAAAAGAGTCTATGCGTATCTTATGCAGAAAAGATATATCAGTCGGGATGTGATTTCTTACTTTGCAAAGCAGGGAACCCTGTATGAGTCGGAAGACCATCACAATGCTGTTTTTGCAGGAGTGGATAAGGATGGAACTATCCGGCACATTCATAAAAAGGGAACCTACTCGGACGGAAAGAGTTTCCGAATCAATGAAGAAGGTTCCAATCCGTCCTATGGGTTTGGATATGCAGGCAAAGGGAAGAAACTTTATGTGTTTGAGGCTCCCATTGACCTGCTTTCCTTTTTAACGCTGTATCCGAAAAACTGGCAGGAGAACAGTTACATTGTGCTGAATGGAGTAGCGGAACATGCCATGCTTGGAATGTTAAAAGACCATCCCTACCTGCAAGAGATTATTTTATGCTTAGACCATGACGCGGCAGGCATAGAAGCCTGTGGCAGACTTGCTGAGATTTTAGTATCAAAAGGATATGCTAACATTCGAAGTCTACAATCAACCTATAAGGATTGGAATGAAGATTTAAAACATCTGCACGGTCAGGAGGCAATACCGGCAGAGGAGCATCCAAAGATATTGGAATGTCACAGCTTTACCGATGCCTTAAAAGAAGTAACAGCATGTGTAGATGGCAAGTATGGAAACAGGGAATATATCCTGCGGTATTATGGGGAGATATATAACTCTTTAAAACAAGGACAGAAAAGGGAGAATCTGGAAGATGCTTTTGACGGTCACGGTATGCTTCTGTGCGGAGTGCTGGTCAGATGTATGGAAAAAGAGGGAAAGGAGCTAGGCCACCAGACCAGCGCAGAAGAAATCCTAGAAAATCTGTGCAAGAGATACCGGCCACACCGAGACAAAGGAAATTTAGCAACCAGACTTCGGAATATGCAGAATGCTTTTGAGGAAGCAATGGCGGTATTCGATAACAGGGATTTAAGCGTAAAAGAGAATAAAGAGTTGTTAGTGAAGAAATGTATGAGCCTTACGATGGAATGTATCAAGGCTCATATTTTTATTACCACAGATTATCAAAAACAGGAAATCGTACAGAGGAAGGAGATGAAGATGGAATGCAGCCAGTCATGATGTTGCTGACAGCAGGAGTAATTATGTTTTCTGTGATTGGAGGATTATCCCTGCTGGCACATTATTATACATTAAACGGAATCAAGAGTAAGACAGTCGGTGACGGTCAGCATGGAACCGCCCGGTTTGCCACCAAGAAAGAAATCGAAGAAACCTATGTGGAAGTAGCCTATGAGCCGGAGAAATGGAGGCAGGGAGAGAACTTGCCTACAGCACAGGGACTTGTGTTGAGTAGCATAGAAAGGGCAGGAAAGTTGTATGCCCTTGTAGATACCGGAGATGTGCATTGTCTTATGATAGGGGCAGCAGGCGTGGGTAAAACTGCGCATTTTTTGTACCCAAACATTGAGTATGCCTGTGCCTGTGGAATGAGTTTTCTGACTACCGATACCAAGGGTGACCTTTATCGTAATTATGCAGGAATTGCCAAGAAATACTATGGGTATCATACCGCAGTCATTGATTTAAGAAATCCTACGAGAAGTGATGGCGATAATATGCTCCACTTGGTAAACAAGTACATGGATGAGTATCTGGCAGACCATAACAATTTAAGTGCCAAGGCAAAGGCAGAAAAGTATGCCAAGATTACTGCCAAGACCATCATATCCTCCGGAGGAGCAGACAGTGCCAGCTACGGACAAAACGCATTTTTCTATGATGCCGCAGAAGGTGTGCTGACCGCAGTCATTCTGCTAATAGCAGAATTCTGCCCAAAGGAGAAAAGGCATATCATCAGTGTGTTTAAACTGATTCAGGATTTACTGGCGCCATCCAAGGTAAAGGGAAAGAATCAGTTTCAGTTGCTGATGGCAAAACTGCCGGATACCCATAAAGCAAAATGGTTTGCCGGGGCAGCTTTAAATACCGCAGAGCAGTCCATGCAGTCTGTTCTTTCCACAGCCCTTTCCAGACTCAACTCCTTTTTGGATTCCGAACTGGAGCAGATACTGTGCTTTGATACCGCTATCGATGCTGAAATGTTTTGTAAGCAGAAGACAGCGGTATTTTTAGTGATGCCGGAAGAGGATAATACCAAGTATTTTATTATTTCTCTGATTTTGCAGCAGCTCTACAGGGAAATCCTTGTGATGGCGGATGAGAACGGTGGAAAGCTGGATAACCGTGTGGTTTTCTATTGGGATGAAGTTGGAACCATACCAAAGATTGAAAGTGCGGAGATGATGTTCTCTGCCTCTCGTTCCAGAAGAGTCAGCATCGTACCCATGATACAGTCCTATGCACAGCTTACTAAAAACTATGGAAAAGAGGGGGCAGAAATCATTATTGATAACTGTCAGGATACCATCTTTGGCGGTTTCGCTCCTAATTCCGAATCTGCCGAAGTGCTGTCCAAGAGCCTTGGCAATAAGACAGTCATGTCTGGCTCCATCAGCAGGGGAAAGAATGATCCAAGTCAGTCTCTCCAGATGATACAAAGACCGTTGATGACACCGGATGAGTTAAAATCTCTGCCGAAAGGTAACTTTATCGTATCCAAAACAGGAAGCCATCCCATGAGAACAAAACTGAAACTGTTCCTAAAGTGGGGAATTACCTTCGAGGAGCCATACGAGATTGAGGAAAAGTCGGCAAGAAAGGTAGCCTATGCAGACAAGCAGGAAATCGAAGAGGAAATCATCCGCAGATATATGTGCTGCATGGATGAGGAGCCGGAAAGCACGGAGCCAAGCACTGCATCCAGAAACGGAGGAATGCAGCAGACACAGATGAATGAAACGGTAACCAAGGTAAGACAGGCACTCAGAACAGAGGATTAAGTGAGGAGGTATCGCTGTAGACAGAAAAATATATGAGGCAGAACTACCCCACCGAGCCGTATCTGTATATCTGTATCTGAAAGATCGTGCCAACAAAGAAGGTGTTTGTTTCCCGGCAATTGGTACCATTGCCAGGGAACTGCATCTCTCGGTCAGCACGGTGAAAAGAGCCATTCATGATTTGGAGCAGAGTGGTTTTATCAGAAAAGAACAGAGATGGCGGGAAAATGGTGGCAGGAGCAGTCTGCTGTTTAGAATTATAAAATAAGCACCAAGGGGATACTGCGTAGGTCGGGTGAACTATGGTATGGTTCACTGTGACCTATGCAGGGAAGTAATCACTTTAAAGAGAAAACAGAGAAAAACAAAGTTAATAAGGCTGTATATAAACAGTTTAAAGAAGTGTATTTGAAATTTCAGAAATAAACAAGTGAAAATTACACAACTATGACACATCTAAGGTGTATAATGGAACTATAATGGGAGGAATTATACATGAACATTTTAATTGTAGAAGATGATGAGGCGATTGCTAATTTAATAAAAATCAATCTAATAGCAGAAGGCTATGATTGCGTCTGTGCATATGATGGAAAAGCGGGAGCAGATTACATAGAAAAGTACCCTTATGATTTGATTTTGCTGGATATTATGTTGCCGGAAATCAATGGCTATGAATTATTGGAGTATATCAAACCATTAGGAACTCCTGTAATTTTTATCACAGCAAAGGGAAATGTGGAGGAGCGTATTAGAGGGTTAAGGCTCGGAGCAGATGATTATATTGTGAAACCGTTCCAAGTAGGAGAATTGATTGCCAGAGTGGAGTCTTTACTTAGAAGGTATGGCAAAGTAAACAAAAAACTGACATTTGCAGATGTGGAAATTGATATGGTTTCACGGACAGTTAGTAAGAATGGAATAGTTGTAGATTTGACGGTAAAGGAATTTGATTTATTAGTGGAGCTGGTACAGAACAAAAATGTTGCATTATATCGGGACAGGTTGTATGAGAAGATCTGGGGTGAGGTGTTTATGGGAGATACCCGGACTTTGGATTCTCATATCCAGCGGCTTAGAAGGAAATTGAATTGGGAGAAATATATTAAGACTGTGTTTCGGATAGGATATCGACTGGAGGAAGGACAATGAAATTATTTCATAAAATATTTCTGTGCTTTGTAGTTATATTCAGCATTACCTTTCAAATTGTAGGGTATCTGTTGATAAATTATGCTTATGGGAACGCAATCGAACAGGAAAAAGAACTTGCCTTTCAGGAGTTTCAATATAATAAATATATTTTGCAGTCCATTCTGTATGCAGAGCCGGATTTCTTTTCAGAAAGAGAAGCAGAGCGTGCCGCTATTGCAAAAAATTTTACAGTTCCGATTGCTGTTTATGGAATAGATGGAGAATATTTCTTTTCAAATATGGCATTATTGCCAGAGGGGATTGCTCTTGACGAAAGAGAAGATGATAGGATATCATTTCAGATTTATGAAAAAGAGGGAGAAGGCTATATTTTTGTATGTGATTATATCAGTCAGGGCGGAAACGAGATGTATCTGATTACGCAGACAGATATAAGTTCTGTGATAAAGAATCAAAAAGATATGATTACATATTTTCAAAAAATATATCTAAGTTTTTTATGCATTAGTTTTCCAGTAATTATTCTGTTAACTAAGGCAATCACAGCGTCCATAAAGGAAGTGGGGACAGCAGCAAGGCGAATTGCAGGAGGAAAGTATTCTGAAAGAATCCCTGTAAAGGGAAAGGATGAAGTTAGTGAATTGGCAGCCGACTTTAATCAGATGGCGGAGCAGGTGGAGGAAACAATTGTAAAATTGTCAGATGTGGCAAGGCAAAAGGAAAATTTTGCAGCTAATTTTGCGCATGAACTGAAAACCCCCCTGACATCGGTAATTGGGTATGCCGACATGCTGTATCAGAAAGATATGCCAAGAGATCAGGTAAAAAGTGCAGCGGAATATATCTTGAATGAAGGCATGAGACTAGAGTCGCTGTCCTTGAAACTGATGGATTTATTTGTGATGGACAAGCAGGATTTTTCTCTGGAAGAAATGTCTGTTAAGGAAATCTTTGCAAGTCTAAAGCAAGGAATAGAGCCTGTTTGCCAAAAACGTGAAGTGAGATTTCATATGGAAATGGCAGATGGGAGGATCAAAGTGGATTATGACCTGTTCAAGACTATGATACTGAATCTGGTGGACAATTCAATAAAGGCGGATTGTAAAGATATATGGGTCACAGGAAAAGCAAATGGCAGTATTTATCAAATCTGTCTGGAGGATAATGGAAAGGGTATCCCACCGGAGGAATTAGGGCGGATTACGGAGGCTTTCTATCTGGTTGACAAGTCAAGAGCAAGAAAACAACATGGAGCAGGTTTGGGAATGGCACTTGTGTCTAAAGTTGTTGATATTCATGGAGCTAGAATGAAGATAGACAGTGACGGAAAGAACGGAACCAGAATATATCTAAGTTTTATGCAGAAGGGAGAAGATGAATGATAAGAAAATACAAATACACCTTTATCTCCCTAATATTTGCTGTTTTATTCATCTTTGGAAGTATGGCAGCTATGAATTATATATTGAGAATCAGGGAAACACAATTGTTGACAGAGCGGGGAAGGATAGAAGTGGAATCACCGGTCCGGGAATGGGAAGGATGGGAACATGGTGATGAAAGTGTCGTGAGTGGAGACATTGAAGACAAATTATATTTCCTTACTACGAAGCAGGTAGAGGAGGCAATACAGAGCTGGAACAATCGTACCGGAGTGATATTGCATGACCGGGTGACAGGGCAGATTTCAATGGAGGAAGCAATTAAGAACGGAGAAAAATGGCTGGTTGAAATGGAAATAGGTGAAGAAAAGGATGCGGCATCCTATTCTGTAAGCGCAGAGTTAGGTGTAGGTGAGCAGAAAAAAGATACCGGAGAACGGCTGGATGCGTATTTTAGTTTTTGGACAGTGACGTATTCCAATCAATCTATGAGTGCGATACTATACTTAAATGCTGTCACAGGAAAGGTGTGGGGTGCGGAAATAACGCTGAATGAAGAATTGCCGAAAAAATGGCCAGATAATAGATTACGGCTTTTTGTGGAACTGGCTGGTTTGCAAGTATCGGATGATGAAATTGATTCTGGAGAAATAAGAACCCAAATTGCAATAAAAGAAAGCCAATTATATGCTCAGGAGAATTCATATAGCATGTCGATTGGGTTTGAAAACAGTTATGACTGTATTGACTATCAATTATTGATAAAGTAGAAATAGAAAAAATTACAACTATAACACAACTATTTTACAACTTTGACAAAACTTTACCGAAAGTAAGTCGCATCACTCAGATAGAATATAAATATCCTATCTGAGTGTTTTTTTGATGGGAAATACAATGTGGAGGTAAAAAAATGGAGCCAAGGATGGAATTGGAGGTAACGCATCTATGCAAGTCCTATCGAAAAAAAGAAGCACTAAAAGATGTGAATTTTAAGCTGGAACAAGGGGTGTATGGACTCTTAGGTGAAAATGGCGCAGGAAAAAGTACCCTCATGAGGATTCTCACCACGGTAGATTTCCCTACCAGCGGCAGCGTTCTGTATGGTGGAAAAAATATCATTGAGATAAATGAAAATTATCGTAATTTAGTTGGATATATGCCACAGGATTACAGTGTATATCCCAGTTTTACTGCAACGGACTTCCTGAATTATATGGGTACACTGAAAGGAATCCCGGCAGATAAATTGAAAGTAAAAATCCCGGAAGTGTTGGAATTTGTTAATCTGTCTGATGTTGCAAATAAGAAAGTGAGGACTTTTTCCGGGGGAATGAAAAGAAGGATTGGCATTGCACAGGCGATATTGAATGATCCTGAAATCCTGATACTGGATGAGCCAACGGCAGGACTTGATCCCAAAGAGAGGATAAGGTTTTCCAATATACTAAGCAACATGGCAAAAGAGAAAATAATCCTGCTTTCTACGCATATTGTATCAGATATAGAAGCTATTGCGAATCAGCTAATTGTAATTAGAAAAGGGGAAATTACAGAGAACGGCAATATCGAACAACTGGTAGAAGGAGCGGCTGGCAAAGTGTGGGAGGCAACTGTTGGGCAGGATATGGTAAATACCATAAGCGGTGAGAGGGCGGTCATCCATATTAAACAAGCAGGAAAGGATGTTCAAATTCGCTTTGTGGGAGATCAACTTCCGAACATTGAATGTAGGTCTGTAATACCAACTTTGGAAGATTACTATATATTTGTCAATGAAAAACAAAAAGGAGTGAAGTGACATGAAAAAAAATCAGGTAAAGTTATTGGCGGCGGGAATGCTTGTTTTGGCATTTATGACAGGGTGTGGTTCAAATGATAATGATATAAATAAAGGATTAAACAACATTACTTCCGAGGATATAGAAGATGTTGACCATAATGCAGGGGAACAGGAGAGTAAGACAGATACCGAGACCTCGCAGACGGAAGAGAGCAGCCAGTCACAGCTCCAGACTACAGAGGGTACAGATGCGGCAGAAAATATTGAGGAAGAGCTGGCGGACTATCGGGCTGAGAGAGAAAAAGGAACTTCCTCTCTTGGAAATTATACAATGGTAGAGCTTCCGAATGAGGAAAACTATAATTATAAAATCGGTGACAGTAATGATTACACATCCAGATTTGACTCAAGGGAATTGAATGAAGCATTTGAAGTAGCAGGGGCTTATGTAAGAGATACACTCAATTTGGAAAGTGAAGTATGGTCATGCGTCGACCCTAAGATGACTGCTATCTATGAAGATGAAGACAAAGGAGTTGCAAGTGGATATGACGCAGATAACATATTCCTCTGCGAATTCAGCAACAATGGAAGCTGGCAGTATCTCATTCTCGTCAGGGAAGGAAAAGGCTCTGATTGGGAGGTGTTGTATCATGGTAGCAGCTACAAAACAAATTAGTAAGAAGGGGCGATAAGATGAAAAAACAAATATGGATGGAATATCGAAAGTTGTGGAATAAGATAGCTGGCGTGGCAGTTATTGCCATGTGTACTGTGGCAATTTTGCATCTTTTCGTATATTTAAACCTGCAGTATCGGTCAATAGACAGTCAGGGAGAGATTGTGGAAGGTCTTGCGTCTTACAGGGCATTGAAGGATGCATCTGAAGAACTGGAAGGAGTCATGGACGGGGAGTATATACAAAATCTGATAACCAGTTACAATAGTAGCTTTGATAAGGCATATTTAGCGGAGCATAGAGGATATTTAGGAACTGGTGGCATGACAAAGTATATGGTTCCTAATTACTTTATTAATTACGCTTATTTTGGACCATATATGTCAAATGGGAATGACAAGGTGGGCTTGGATTACGATTTTTTGGAATCGGAGGAGATGTTTTATACAACTTATAAGGAAACAGTAAAAGAACATTTAGCGGATAATGGGTTCTATTCTGATGAACAGCTCCTTGTTATGAATAGAAAGGCAGACAATTTAAAAACTCCTTTTGTGACTGGATATTATCAAGGACTGGCTAATCTCAGGTCCTGGTATATTAAGGATTACAGTCTGGTGTTTATCATGCTGGCATTTACATTGGCTGGTTTGTTTTCAAAAGATAATACGGGTGGTGTTACAGAGTTGACACTTTCCTCCAGATATGGAAGAAAAATGAATTTGAATGCGAGGTGGATTGCAGGGAATCTGTTTGCTGTAAGCGTATATTTGATTTATTTAGGTGTTCAACTGATTATGAACGGATTGATTGGTACTTTGGCTGGATGGAATGTATCGGCTCAAATGCTGTGGTTTGACAGTCTGTATAATATGACAATTGGTGACGGACTGCTTATCATGTTTGTAGGCGGATTACTGGGAACGCTTGTTGTAGCGAATTTAGTCATGTTGTTTTCGATAAAACTTAAAAATGTAAAACTTGCAGCTGTTCTCTCCGCCATAGCAGTATTTATGATTATGCGGACGAAAGATATGTACGGTACAATTGAACTGATCAGTCCGATGAACTTCGAGAACGACAACCTGATTAAGAGATATATATTCATAGGAAATGCAGCAGTACCTTATTTTGTCGTTGTCCTTGTTTTAACTGTGCTGTATGTGGTGATCTTATACATCGGTACGAAACTGTCTTATAAAAAATATCATATAAACTAACGGTGGTGATGTGATGAAGATTACAATATTAGAGTGTAAACGGATGATAAGCAGGGTAATTCTATTAGGATTTCTGGTATTTGTTCTTGTTGTTTCCATTTATGATAGTCAAAGGAATTTGGATAGATATAATGTGCGAGGCGTACAAGGAATTACAGTCACCTGGCAGGATAATCTGTCGGGTGCGAGAAACACTTCCAAAGGGCTTTATCTGGATAAGGAATGTATGGAAAGCCTGCGGGAGGATGCAAACCTATATGGCTATTTGAATGGTGACAATATTATGGAATTAATATCCAGCAACTATGAAGGAAAAAGCTTAGATGAATTATCTGATGATGAAATGGAGCAGTTTTTCCAGATAAGAGCAGAAACAATTTATGAAAATCTTTTACAGGATACTAAAAAGGGTTATACAAATGAGGAAATAGCGAGTTTTATGGATAGGGCGGAATCATTGTCTGCCTTATCTATGGAGTACGCTGAAGGGTGGAAAGCGTTAGCGGAAAAGATGGGGAACTTTGTTTTCCTAATTGTTATTATTATATCGGTTCTTGTATTACCGTTGTTTGGACGTGACCCGACGGTGCGGATGGAGGAACTGATACGTTCCAGTAGATACGGAAAGCGGCAGTTGGATATGGCGAGAATTATAGCTGCTTATATGACAGCAACCGTTCTTTATGTATGCAGTATGGCAATATATTTTGTTATTGTAATGTTACCTTTTGGTTTTGATGGGGCGAGTCAGCCAATCCAGAGCAATGTAAGGACCTTTTTTTCTCTGTACAATATTACTTACCTACAACAATTTTTATTAAATCTGCTTAGAGGGTATGTGGTACTGATCTTCATGATTAGTTTGGCACTGATTGTTACAATTATTTTAAAGAATATTTTGACTGGTGCCTCTGTCGTGGTATTTTTTCTGGTGATGCTTGTGATTTTTAATCAGGTATATCTTTATCCTGTAAACCACTGGTTCACAAATTTTATGCCTGTGAGAATGACCGATTTTCGGCAATACTTTTTAGGAAATGAATTGTACAGAATTTGCGGATTTAGTATCTCTTGCATGAGCTGGAGCATTATTGTATCTCTGATTTTATCCGTGACCTTTTTGGGAGTTGGGTTGGCAGTGTTATACATCAATAGGAAAAAGGGATTATCAGGCTAATCAGAGATAGGGATGTCATAGGACAAAAGATTTTTTACAAGATTTCATATTTCCTCAGCTTTGAAAGCATCTAACGCCTACAAAACAAAGGGAATTCCGGTAATAGAAATTTTTCAGTATCTTTTTCTGCTGATTTTTTCTAACAGAAGTATGTATATGAGTCTGCTTACAGGACGGAATCCCCCGACTTTTGCAAAAGATACCGTATATCGTTTCATGAAGATGATTCAGATTAACTGGATTCGTTTTACAACGATTCTTGCATCCAGAATCATTAAGGACGCTACAGTTGCATCATACCTGATATATGTTGGGATGCTTATTGTGGTGCATGGTGGAATAGCCAGCTTGAATGGTCTAGGAGCTTCTGTACAGACATTTTGGTTTGAGTGTGTCCATAATTTAAGTATTGGCTCTGCATTGTTGATCGTATTTTTTTGTGGATTGGCAGGGGCGTTGGTTATGGCAAATATTGTAATGCTTTTATCAATAAAAATAAAAAATACAAAAATTACAACTGTTTTGGGTATTGTCGTATTGGTTTTAATGTACCGGCAAGCATCTACATACAGCCAGATTAAAATGTTCAATCCATTACAGTTTAAAGAGAGCGTTTTGTTGACAGATTTTCTATTCGTTGGGAATACGGTAGTACCCTACTTTGTAATTGCTCTTTTACTGAGTGCAGCATATATATTCATATGTTGGTTGCTTCTGCGATTCTCATATAAAAAGTATCAATTGAACTAGAAGGGTAAAGCATAATGTTAATGAACGGAGATGAGGTAACGATGATAGAAATTGTAAAAATAGAGAGCAAAAGGATTTTAAGTAAAAGAACGATTTTGTTGTCTTTCGTAATGATATTCTTGTTTTCAGCTTGCAGTTTGTATCTTTCTTTAAGGCATTACGAGGTGTTGGATGTAAATGGGGAAACTATTACCTGGCAAGAAAATCTCACCCACGCAAAGACATACCTTCAAGGGAAAGCGATAGATTGGGAATTACTGTCGTTCATGCGGCAGCAGGAAAACAATGTATATATTGATGAATACAGTATTGATGAGATTGTTAGATTAAACTATGGAAAATCAGTACAGGAACTAACAAATGTGGAGATAGATAATTTTTATCAAGCACGCTTGTCCCAAATTCGATCTATGCTGTGGGAAAATAGATACATCCAATATACTCAGGAAGAGAAAGAAAGTTTTTTGCAGAAGGCAAGCGAACTTTCCGAAATCCCATATGATTATGCGGAAGGGTGGAAAGTATTGAACCGAGACATGAGTACATTTGTTCCGTTGTTGATTTTATTTATATCCGTGCTATTGTTCCCACTTTTTGGAAATGACCCGAAAGTAAATATGACGGAATTGTATCGGTCAACCAGATATGGAAAGAAAAAATTGGATACCGCAAGAATATTAACAGCATTGGCGGTAGGTTCAGCTTTATATTTTGTTGGTATTTTTGTGTTTTTTGTAATAAAGATGATACCATTTGGTTTGAATGGTGGAATGCAATATATTCAGAGTAACATGACAACATTTTTCTCTCTTTATAACATTACATATCTACAGCAGTTTTTTATAAACGCAGTAGTTGGATTCGTTGCACTTTTATTAGATATATGCATCTTGATTTTGATTACAGTAGTTATGGAGAAAATAATGAATAGTGCAGTGGTGTTTGCATTTTTTTGGATTACATTGCTGCTCTTTGACCAGATGTACATATGGCAGGTAAACCATTATTTTGCCAATTTTATGCCTCTGCGTTTGACAGCTTTTTCACACTATTATACAGGGAATGAGGTATATAGATTTTTTGGAATCAGCTTCTCGGTTTTAAGTTGGAGCATCTTGCTCTCAGGCATGATTGCAGGAGTTCTGTTAGTATTAGCGATAAGTTGGCAAAAGATAAAAAGGAAAAGAGGACTATACTAAGGGGTGAAATTATGTGAAGACATTAATAATAACTATTGAAGATACTGAGGAAGAGATTTTCGATAGGATTTTATCGGTGTTAAATGTTAGAAACAATGTATATGTAGAAGAAGCACAAATGACTCTGAAAGACGAAAAATTATGCTTTTCGGATTTGACGATTGATATTAGTAAACGAGTAATTGAACGAAAAGCGGAGAATATATATCTAACATTTATCGAATTCGAGATATTACAATTATTGGCACGAAATGCAGGGAGGGTTTTTAGTAAAGAACAAATTTATGATATTGTTTGGAAAGAACCCTATTCCGGCGATTATAATATCGTGATGAGCCATATTAGAAATATCAGGGAAAAGATAGAAGATAATCCTAGCAAGCCTGTCTATATACAGACGGTTTGGGGTGTCGGTTATCGGTTTAATCAGAATATAAGCAGTGGTCGGTGAGAACGGATTGCTGCTTATTTTGTATAGAAAAATAGCAAATGGGAATTTAGGGATTGATAATATCTACTGAAAAATGCAATATTTAATTTAAAGAAAGGTGGAGCCAACATGAATAAATTATTTGAAACATTGTCTAATGTATTTGAGGAATTGAGGTCCGAAGCCAGAGACCGGGAGTACTCAGTGCAGACAGAAGAAGCAATGAAAGCTAATGTGATTCTTGAGAGAGAACATGAAGCGTTTCAAGAGTGTTTTTCTTCATTGGCTGATGGAGATAGGACTTGTATAGAGAATTATCTGGATGCTGTTGAACATGCTCATTTTCAAGAAGAACAGAGGGCATATTATCAAGGAATGGTAGATGTGATACAGATATTTATGGGGTTGGGCGTTATAAATAAGCGAGATGAAATAGAAGCATTGCTTAACAAAATAGTGAAGTAGAAAAAAGGTGGTTTGCTCTGATATGAGTAAACCGCCTTTTTGACTTCAGAATAATTCAGAAAAAATCGAGTTAAAATACAGATTTCTTTGTTATTCTACTTCATAGGATTTTTATATGTCCGAAGATAGGCTTCCACAATAGCAAGGATGGTGGTTATTTGGTCATCCGTGCATTGAGATAAATATACCTGCAGCCGTTGGTAATCTAAGTTGTCACTTGGAGCTGCTGGATAGAAAAAAGGATCAGCAGAGATATGTAATGCCCGAATGAGTTGTCCTAATTTTTCAATACTTGGTATGTTACCATGATTTTCGATTTCTTTGATGTATCGAGAGGAAACACCGGATTTTTCTGCTAATTCTTCGTAGGTTAATTTCTGTTCAGTTCTTGCCTGCTTCAGACGAAAACCCATGCTTTTATCAGTTTTCTTAGTTTCAGCCATATATGCACCTCCATATATAGTGTATAGTTCACATTCGAGATTGGAAATGCACTAATAATTCACTTTGACGAGGGGCAACAATGCACAATACAATATAGGACTTTGGATACTGCATATAAAAAAACGCAGTGTTCAAAGGTTTTTTCACGTTGTTTTTATCCTTTGAATGTGTTTGGGAGATTTATGTTTATTGCACATTTCAGGGGATATTTTTATGCTTACATATCTAGGACTGATACTGGATGTGGAAAGGGGTACTTATAAGATGCATCACGGTGGATGCAAATAAGTACACACAAGAAAGTGCATTATACAAGTCTGTAGCGTGTGGAAAAAAACGAATATTGTTTATAGATAATGTTCAGCAGATAAATGTATCTGTCTGGGCATTTTTTATTTGCAGCATCATTAGCAAAGAACGAGGTCCGCCTCATGTCCTTCATTTCAAAAAAATTACGAAATGGAGGACACATAGATGTCAGAATGGATAAAAATCAGAGTAAAAGATTTTTATAAGGATGCAATAGGAGAAACTGAATATACCTATGTCACTAGAGAAGTTTATGAAGCTCTGGCAAATACTTTTCGGAAAGAAGCTCATGCAGAGGAAATGCGAGATTTAAGACACACCACTGCGGATGGATATGTGGAAGGAGATACGGAAGATTTGATGATGGATACAGGAGAGTCACTGGAGGACATGGTAATCAGACAAATGGAACTGGAAGTATTACAAAAAGCGATGCAGTCACTCACTGAGGTACAGAGAGAACGACTGCATCTTTATTTTTTTGAAGGGATGACAACAAGGGAGATTGCTGAGAAAATCGGTGTTTCACAGAATGTTGTGTGGAAATCCATTCAAGGAGCTGTAAATAATTTAAAAAAATTTTTTGAGTAGAGGGGTGTCAAAACCCGATTTTGTGTGAGTACCTTATGAGAGGAACTTTTTCAGACGGTTGGTCTCTTCTGAAATCCTCTCATGGTACTTTGACAAATGCCGGAGGGGATACGTTTATATCTGCTTCGAGAGCAGCACAAAATCACGATGTGTTTTGCCAGCCATATCCAGCAGTCCAGATACGTTAGCCATTTAAAGAGCCGTAACCGGGGCGCAATGACACTCTTGCATCCGTCTGTCGAATGTAAAAAAGATCGCATCTAAGGAGCCGAGCGAGACAACCGGGGTACAGCCTGTCTGTGGTAGGCAGGTGCGAGGATGTAAATGGCCTATAATGATACTCCTTGAGATTAGCCAGCACGCAGTGGTGGAGGTGAGATGCCTGTGATGTCTGTGAAACCGCAGACAGTCTGGATTGACTGCCTAAGGGATGAGCAGGCAGGGAATTATTTTTCTCTCTGTCTTTGCGGCGTTCCGGCTCCGGGGAGTAGTGTCGAATAGGAGCAAATCACTTATAAGAAGTGAAGGATTATGGCAGTGAGACTAAATCACAGAATTCATGCGGCAGAGGTAATGGATACTTCTGCCGTATTCTTGTGTGTTTTAGCAGCACAAAAATTAAGGAAGCGTGAAACGGAGGAGAACCAATGGCAGAGGAAGAAAAAAGCATGGTAGAAAAGATATTGGATACAGAAAGGGCTGGATATGCCTATTTTTATCCGAGTGACGGAGGAAACCGACAGGAGTTTTTTATCTCTACAACACCAGAGAATATGGCAAATTTCCTTGGCAATCATTTTTATGATGCAGAGAAAATGATAATTACCGATATGGTTGACCGTCTGATATTGGATACTTGCGGTGGATTTATTAATACCTGCCCGGATCAGAAGTTGTGTGCAGAGATTATTCCTTATCTTGCACCGATTCAGATGGGTGAGAAGGAAGCAGGGGAAATCTTGATGGTAACCAGAGAGGAATCAGATATGTACTTCGCTGCAGAGGACCAAGCGGTTACTATGGCAGAGTGTCAGATGATGTAAGTGTGTTTCTTTGGGATATAAATTTAGTTTATCTAAAATTCGGAGGAAAGCGATGAGAGTAATCATTATTGTAGTATGTGCAACAGGCGTAATTCTTGTAGTGGCCACCTGCATGGCATTTAAGACGGTCAGTCTTTACGAACTGGATTAGGGAGCAACCTATGAAGAAAGAAGCCAATGAAATTATGTATAAGATGGCAGAAATTCTGCTTAAAAAGATGCAGGAAAGCGGACTGATAAGTGAGGAAGAAAGGGATAAAATCGGTGTTTTGAACATTGAAACCTTTTCTCCCGAACTTGCGAAAGTATATCTGTAAAAACGCTAGATATAATAGAAAAAGTGTGGTAGTGTATGTTGCTAACAAGGGAGCAATTCCTTGAAAACAAAGGAAAGGAGAACCGAAAATGGCTAAAAAAGTAACAGTCATCAATGCAGTTTCCGAAAGCAAACGTACACACCCACAGCAGAAATTAAAAGTGTGTGCCTATGCCAGAGTCAGTACCGGCTCAAGGGCGCAGGCAGAATCCTATGCCACGCAGGTGGAGTATTATACGGAAAAGATTGAAAGCAATCCACTCTGGGAATTTGCAGGAGTGTATGCCGATGATACAGCTATACTTGGACTAAAGTCAGAACTCCAATAACGGAGTGCGAGTTTAGTCCAAGTTTTTTTATGCGCTGAAACAGCGTAAATCCACTGAAAACAGGAGGTTGAGAACCCGTGTGTAAGATTATCGTGATGGCAAACCAGAAAGGGGGCGTGGCTTATGAAAAGCTACACATTATGCAAAGTAGGCGATAGAAAACCTTATAAATAAAGGATTCTTTGGTTGATTTACTTTTCATAATCCATCACGATTTAAGTGTATTTTTATCAAAGCACTTAAGGAGG
>NZ_VUMI01000061.1 GCF_009696275.1 Eisenbergiella porci | reverse complement strand
GTTGTCCTATAACTTCTGATGGAGGGGGAACTCCTCCTTCCGTTATATCTATATAGATTTATTAGATTGGACTTTGTAACTGTTAACCAGTAGTCGTTCTTGACTACACCATTATTATACTAGGAGGGATAAATTTGTCGAAAATGTACACCTGTGAAGATGTTGCTGAAAGATATGGTGTTAAAGTAATCACCATATGGGACTGGATTCGAAAGAAAAAGCTTCCGGCTGTGAAAATCGGAAGAGAATACAGGATTCGTGAAGAAGATATCAGAATCTTTGAAGAATCCAGATGTACAGTTCCTACATGCAATAATAGTAACACTATCACTGTCCAATAAAACGGACTTTCACCACAGACAAGTGGTAAGTAATGGAAGGAGGGTAGAGGAAGTGGAAACGAACAAGATTGAAAGCATAGTCGTTATTCCAAATGAAGGGATTCTGATTATTAATGGTGAGAAGAAGGAGAGAATTTCAAAATTATATTTGGAGTTTATCAACGGAAGGTGGGTGCTGTCATTTGAAGAAAATAAACAATTTGAGGCAACAGCACCCGGTTGGAATTAAGGAATCAGTTTTGAAATGAAATCGGTTAACTCTACGATACCATTTTTGAAACGATTTTCCATATAAGTAATAGCTTCAGAAGTAAGAATAAACTTTCCAGAAACCCAGATATCAAGAAAACCCATTTTTTTAAGCTCACGGGCAATTTCAGTACAATCATCTGGGTGCCATTTTGACAAAACAGGGTCATTCTTGAAATATTCACTGCTGAATAGACTGGATTCAGCTATGGAATTTCCAAGTTTTCGGCGCTGAAGATATTCCTTATAGATACAACAAATCATTTTGTCAGCATCTTTTGTCATTTGCTTTTTCCTTTCTTATAGACTCGGCGCGGCAACGCCTGTAACTACATTATAAGACGGTAAAAAGCATAAAGCAAATTGGAAGGAGAAGAAAAGTGGACAATGTAGTATCAATTCACGGGCATGATATCCGCCTGCGGGAGTACAACGGGAAGCGTGTTGTTACTTTTAAGGATATCGATGAGGTTCACGAGCGGCCCATAGGAACCGCCAGCCGGAATTTCTTAACAAACCGCCAGCGTTTTATAAATGGCGTTGATTTTGTAAAAGTAAAATCCAGTGATTTCCCGATCAACGAAATTCGTGGAACGGAAGTCAACAACAATGGCCTCACACTAATTACTGAGTCGGGGTATCTGATGCTGGTGAAGTCGTTTAATGATGAACTGGCATGGAAGGTACAGAGGGAGATTGTTGATTCCTATTTCAGAAGAAAGGAAGCGGAACCTGCGGCGCCGATAAAAGTGCTTCCAATGGAGCCGACAACATATCTTGAGGCCGCCCGCATTATGGCAACGGTGCCCTACAGTAAACGGGAAGTTATGAATATTCTCAAACATTTGATTCCTGATATTGACGCCGGGGCGACAGCGGAAAATCCCGCGATTCCTGTAGTGAACAAGGAAGAAACGAAAAAGCCGGAATGGAAAGAGTTTTACAAGCAGGGCGTTCCAGTGGATACGTCAAAGCTAAAAAAACATCTGAAACAAAACAAAGTGAGTGTTGCAGAAGTGGCACACAGAGCCGGAATAAGCGACTCTACGGTCTACAACATTCTGAACGGCAAAACCCGGCCGACAAAAGAAACAAAGGAAAGAATATGCTCCGCACTTAAAAAAGATTCTGATTGGCTTGATCCATAGGAGGTGCGGCATGTATTTGGAGGAAGAAGTAGAACACCTTAAGCGGCGGGTGGATGAACTGGCTGCCGAGGTGGAGAAGTGCCGCCGGGTAGAGTCCTGGGTAACGGTACAGGAGCTTGCAGAGATTATGCAGACAAGCCCTGAAAACATATACCGCCGGATTAATGCCGGCAAGATAACTGCGGACAAGTCAACAGGTAACTGGCGGATACCGCTTTCACAGTTTCAGAAGGAAACAAAACCTGCGGTACCGGACCGGATGCTTTCTGCAAAGGAAAAGATATTTGGCAAAGAGTTTCTGCGGGAAAATATCCAGAAAGGAGGTTGACTATGTATATTCCTGAGTTTTGGTGTGGCGTAGGGGCCACGGTCATTACGGAAGTGTTGCTGATAATCATTATAGCGGTGTGGCCGCCGCGGAAGAAGTAGGTGAAATATGAAGGTAATACAGGCATTTTCCTTCCTGGCCCTGATGCTGGGAGCCGGCGGGATAGAGAACCAAAACGGAGAGCTGCAGCCTGCGGCCATAGGGATTATGATTGTGGCCCTGGTGGTGATTCTAGCAGTCTCTTACAAAGAAAAAGCTCCGGCCTGCGGGAACAGGACACGGAGCAAATAGGAATAATCTCAAGTGCATTATAGCACATGGAAAGGAAGATGTGAATGCGTACAACAAAAATTAAAATTAGAAATCTGTATGGAATAAAGGAATACGACGGGGATGGCAGTTCTGTGGAGCTGCGCGGAACAAATGGAGCTGGAAAGACTTCTGTAATTGATGCCATACGTCTTGCGCTTACCAATAAGTCTAACCGTGACTTAATTGTAAGAAACGGGGAGACAGAGGGAGAAATTCTTATTGAAACAGATAATGGGCTTCGGATAAACCGAAAAATTCGGACTGATAGGTCCGATTACAAGAGTGTAAAAAAAGACGGACATGAAGTAGGTAGCCCGGAAGCTTTTCTCCGCGATATTTTTACTCCGCTGCAATTGAACCCGGTTGAGTTTATGAGCTGGGATGCCAAAAAACAAAATGCTGCAATCCTTGACATGATTGAATATCCCTGGGATATGAACAAAATAAAGGGATGGTTTGGGGAAATTCCTTCCTGGGTGAATTACGAACAGAACATTCTCAGCGTGTTAAATGATATCCAATCAGAAAATGGAGAGTATTTCCAGAACCGGCAGGACATTAACAGAGATATCCGCAATAAGAGAGCTTTTGTAGAGGAAATCGCAGCAGTTATCCCGGAGCATTACGATGTTGAAAAGTGGGAGAAAGCAAGCACCGGAGAAATTTATCAGAAAATTGAACGCATCAGGAAAGAGAACGAAGAAATCCAGAAAGCAAAAACTCTTTTGGAAGGCCGGAATAACAAGGTACGGAAATATGAAGCCGACCGTGAAATCCGTAAGGCAGCGTTAAATACGGAGTTTGGGAACCGTAAAACCCAGATTGAGAAAGATATATCCCGTCTGCAGGAACAGATCCGGGCGCTGGAAACAGAGCGTGATAGCCTTGAAGAAAAGCTTGCGGACAAGCTGGCCGTAGTAGAACAGGAATACAAAGCTAACATTGCACAGTATGATGCAGAGGTAGAGGCCTACAGCGAATACCGCGGAAAAGAGCCGCAGGATGTATCTTTATTGGTGAAAGAAGCTGAAGAAATGGAACGCATGAAGTCCCATATTAATGAATACCGCAGGATGCAGGGATTACAGCAAGATATTAGAATTCTTTCTGAAAATTCCCAGCATCTTACCAGCCTTATCGAAAAGGCCCGTTCACTTCCCGGGGAAATCCTTACAGAATGTAAAATCCCCATTAAAGGACTTTCCATAAAAGATGGGGTGCCACTTATTAATGGTCTTCCTATCAGCAATCTATCAGACGGGGAAAAACTTGACCTTTGCATTGATGTGGCAATCCAGAAGCCTAATGGTTTACAGCTTATTCTTATTGACGGCGTAGAAAAGCTTTCAAAAGGGCTGCGTGATGCTCTTTATAGAAAGTGTCAGGCAAAAGGGTTACAGTTTATTGCTACGCGCACAACCGATGATGATGCATTTACCGTCGTTAGTTTATAGGAGGATTAACTATGGAAGAAATAATGGTAACTGAAAAACATGAGATTACAACACCATTCGCAGATGCGGATAGTTTCCAAAAATTATATGATATCGGGAAAATGTTTGCCAGCAGCCAGCTTGTACCCCAGAACTTTCAAGGGAAACCGATGGACTGCGCGATAGCGGTTGATATGGCAAATAGAAATGGAATGTCCCCAATGATGGTAATGCAAAACCTTTATGTTGTTAAAGGGAAACCTTTATGGAGTGGTCAGGCATGTATGGCCATGATCCGTGCAGCAAAAGAGTTTAAAAATGTAAGGCCGGTATATACGGGGGAACGCAATACCGATACCTGGGGATGTTATATTCAGGCTGAATATAAAGAAACCGGTGAAATTGTTAGGGGTACGGAAATAACAATTCAAATGGCAAAGGCGGAAGAGTGGTATCAGAAAAGCGGAAGTAAGTGGAAAACAATGCCTGAACAGATGCTTGCATATCGGGCGGCGGCTTTTTTTGCCAGAGTATATATTCCTAATGCTCTTATGGGAGCTTACGTTGAGGGAGAAGTGGAAGATATCGCAAAGAATGAGCTTTTAGAAACAGATGAACCGTTAGGAATACCGGACGAAATTGTTAAAGAAGCGGAGGAACACTTTATATGAAGCTTACACAGGAAAATTATTTTTCGCCGGAAGCTGACAGGGAATACCTCTCTGTCAGCCAGTATAAAAAGTTTGTTGGTACTATGGGGCGTGTAGGCTGCGAGGCGGAAGCAATGGCCTGCCTGAATGGGGAGTGGGCAATGAAGAAAACAACCTCCCTTCTGGTTGGCAGCTACGTAGATGCGCACTTTGAAGGGACGCTTGACCTGTTTAAAGCACAGAATCCTGATATTTTCACAAAACAGGGGACATTAAAAGCAGAGTATCGAAGGGCAGAGGAAGTAATTAACCGTATTGAACGTGATGATTATTTTATGCTTCATATGCAGGGCGAAAAACAGGTAATTATGACCGGAGAATTATTTGGTGCAGAGTGGAAAATAAAAATGGACAGTTATTTTCCCGATACACTTATTGTTGACCTTAAATGTATGAAATCCCTGCGGGAAGCAAACTGGGTTAAGGATTCAGGCTACATGAATTTCATAACCTATTGGGGATATGATCTGCAGGGGGCCATATACCAGAAAATAGTTGAAATTAATACCGGGAAAAAGCTCCCTGTGAAAATTGCGGCAGCCTCAAAGGAAGAGTATCCAGACATTGCGGTTATACAGGTGGAACAAAGTCTTATGGATGCCGCGCTGGCGGAAGTGGAAAGCAATGTGCCGAAAATATTGGCTTTAAAGAATGGAGAAATAGAACCTCTGCGTTGTGAAATGTGCGATTACTGCAAACATACCAGGGTTTTGACGCATTCCATATGGACAGAAGATCTGCTGGGGGAAGTGTGATGAAAAAAACAAATAGTATTGTTACCGAATATTCAGGCATATGTTTCTGCTGCGGACGCCCTACAACCGAAGAGCATCATCTTCTTTTTGGCGACAGCATCCGGCGTCTGGCAGAAGAGGACGGTATAAAAGTTCCTTGCTGCCCTTACTGCCACACGCAGAACGATGTAAAAAATCGGATACATGATAATCCGATGGCTGAGAAATTGTCTAAAATTGCCGGGCAGCTTGCATGGGAAAAACATGCAGTATCCCAGGGAATGACGGAGGCGGAGGCCAGGGAGGCATTCCGAAGGAAATATAACAGTTCATTATTATAAAAAAGGAGAGATTCATAATGGCAAAGTATAAAGTTGGTGATATAGTGACAATCCGCCAATGGGAAGATATGGCGAAGGAATATGAAACAAATTCATGTGGAACTATTGAGATGCCGTGCAATTTTGTAAAAAGTATGAGGTATATGTGCGGAAACAAATATAGAGTGGACGATGTGCTAGATTCAGGGAATTACTGCATAGATGGGTGGACTGTTTCTGACCAGATGATTGTTAATGAACCAAAAAAACAGCAGCTTGTAATCTATCGGAAAGGAAACGCAACAATAGGCATTCTGAAAGAAAACGGCAAGGAAGTAAAGAGGGCAGCAGCAAAATTACATCCAGATGATACCTATAATTTTGAAACAGGCGCACATCTTATTTTGGATCGTATTTTTAAAGATGATGCCATTGTGGAACCACTATATAACGGCAAGGTGGTTTGTTTATCCAACACAAACAACATTAGCAAGTATACGGTCGGTAAAATCTATGAATTTAAGGAAGGGCGTTTTGTCTGTGACGGAGGGCACTCAACGCCGAGGTATGCTGTTCATACCTTCGATGAATGGAAAGCCTCTAGTTCTGCTGAATGGCTTGAAATCAAAGAATAAGGTGTAACGCTGAAAGGCTTACATATATTTGCGAGTGCAGGGACGATATATCACGAGCCATAGCCTCCTATCTATGGGCTGGGCGGTGCCATAGCCGCCCAACGTCCCGCCGCAGGAAGGAACATTTATGAAAATACAATTATTTGAGGGTTATTTTATAGAACCCGATCCTCTTAACCTTGCATTGAAACAGAAATATACCGGGCAAGTAAAGAGGGAAAAGAGCGGGATGGCGAGAGAATTATTGGTTACTGGGGCCGTGAAAACCTTCCAGGACTTATCAAACGCTTTTGCAGCCTTGTAGAGGTGCCAGAAGGTAACGACAGGATAATTTCCATGAAGGAATACGCGAACGTGGTTACACAAAGCCATAAAAGGCTTGAGAGCTGGTTAAAGGAGAACTATGAAAGAATACAAACTGATATTGAAAGGAACCCTTCCGGGCCTGAATGATTACCTGCGTGCTGAGAGGTCATTTACACGCCGTGGAACCAAGGGACATAGCTGTGGTAATGACATGAAGCAGGAATGCCAGATGCTCATAGCAAATGCTATCCGCCTGCAACTTAAGAGGTTAAGGATACATAACCCGGTATTCATCCGATACAGTTTCTATGAACCAAACCGGAAACGTGACCTTGATAATATAGCAGGTGTAGCCCACAAGTTTGTCCAGGACAGCCTTGTAAAGTGTGGAGTATTGGAGAACGATGGTTGGGACAATATCACAGGCTTTTCAGATCAGTTCTTTCTCGACCGACACAATCCGCGAATTGAGATTGTAATACAGGAAGAAGGTGAATGAGTGTTTATAGAGAACTACATTCCATTTGGTTACAAAAATCGGATATCAAGAGAAACCCTGGAGGCGTTAACTCGTCAGAGAGATCGGACAAACCGGGAGCGAATAGCAGAGGCTTTACAGGAACGAAAAATCTTGATTGTAAATATAGATAATGCTTATTTCAGGCCTGATGGAAGCCCAGGGGACACTCTTAAGGCAGAAGCATACTACCGGAGAGAATGCGCACGCACAGGAAGCTGTAAAAAGCGTTGTGATGCTATCAGGGAATGCCTTAAGCCCAAGAAACAGGATGAATTGTCTAAGAACCAGATAGATATTTTTCAATGGCTGGGCGGTGGCTGATATGGAGAAGAAGAACAGCTTTGTATTGTACACCGACTACCGCAGGCAGTTTGACCTTCTTACCGATGCAGAGCTGGGGCAGCTTATCCGGGCCGTGATGGATTATGTGGATACCGGACAGCCTACTGACCTTCCGGCGGGACCGCAGATGGCTTTTGCTTTTATCTCAGCGCAGATAGACCGTGATACTAAAAAGTACCAGGAAGTGGTTGAGAAAAGGCGGGCTGCCGGAAGCGCCGGGGGAAAGCAAAAGGCAAGCAATGCCAAGCAAAACATAGCAGGTCTAGCAAATGCTAGCACATGCAAGCAAACCGTAGCAAATCTACCTGATAATGTAAATGATAATGATAATGTAAATGATATTAAAAAGAAAGACACTAAAGTGTCTAAAGAAAAATCGTTCATACCGCCGACCGTGGAGAATGTAAGGGAATATTGCCAGGAGGGTGGATACCGGGTAGATGCTGAGTGCTTTGTTGACTTTTACGCTTCAAAAGGCTGGCTGGTTGGGAAAACAAAAATGAAGGACTGGAAGGCTGCGGTACGAAACTGGGCGCGGAATAACCGGAACGAAGGTCATGCCAGCAAGAAAGCTACCGCGGCAGACAGATATAATCGCGGGATTATGAAAACGGAGGTAGACGTGGACGCACTGGAACGTGAATTGCTGGGAGGTGATAACTAATGGCGGAAAGAAAATACATTGTGTTTTTAGGCAAGGATGAGATCGGGATATACACCGCCCAGGAGATTCACGAGCAGTTCGGGATTCTCAAGAAAAATGTCTGTAAATATGCATATGCGGGAACACGTTACCGCGGACAATACAGGTTTGTGACCGTACAGGAGCCCAAAAAGTTGCCCGTAGAAGTACGAGAGGAGTGGCAGGAAGAGTGGGACGCTGCAGCCGAGGTTATTCGGGATGTTATCGATGTTGAGAAGCTCATCCGAGAAAAATGGGATAGCACGGTGCGCCCCTTCCATAGGCCCAGCGATAGTATATGGCGCTTTTAAAGCCTCATACGGGCGGTATTAAGTGTGAGACGAAGAACGTAAGGTATAGATGTTTTTAAGCGGCGTACGAGCCGCAGAAAGAAGTACAGATGGATTTAATAAACAAACAGGCAGTGCTTGAAATCATAAATAGTTACGGAGGATGTGACGCCACGGATCCATGTGACAGGCATTGCGATACTATGATGGGCTCTTTATACGCTGACATTGAGAGCCTAGAAACAATAAGTTTCAGCGGAAAGGAAGATATGTCGCATGAGTAGATTGTTGCCAATCCTGTTTAACACCGAAATGGTTCGGGCGATATTGGACGGTAGAAAGACGGTTACGCGCCGGGTAATTAAGCCGCAGCCGGAACCTGAACAGATATACAAAATCGGGTACTGCATTGCTGGGGATAAACGAAACATTGGAAAGTATGGATTCGGAACAAATGAGTACGGAGGCAGGATTTTATTCGTTAAACCACCTTGCAAGTATGGAGATATCCTGTATGTCCGGGAAGCATTCTGTCCAAATTATTTTGACGAAGGTTTGGCGGGATACAGGGGAGACGGTTTGAGAGGTAACAGAACTGCATATAAAGCAGATTACCACAGGGAGACAATTGGAGATGTTGTCCCTGAACCGAAATGGCGCCCGTCCATCCACATGCCAAAAGAAGCGGCCCGTATCTGGTTAAAGGTTACGGATGTACGGGTGGAACGGTTACAGGAAATAAACGATAAAGAAGCTAAAAAAGAGGGGGTTCCGCTAGAAAAAGAAATTACTTATATAGGAGAAGGATTTCAGACAAATGATTTTGCGGAATTATGGGATTACACCATAAAAAAATCAGACTTTGACCGCTACGGATGGGATGCAAATCCGTGGGTATGGGTAATAGATTTTGAACGGTGCGAGAAACCAAATAATTATTATTTAGGGGAGAAACAAAATGCAATTTGTGATTAATGGAATGAAATATAACACTGAAAACATGGAAGAGGTGGCGGAGGTTAGAAAATGGTATCGAGTAAATAATTTCTTTTTCAGCGCCATGTGTACTGGAAAAGAGATTGGCCGGGAGTACCAGTGTAAATTATGGAAATCTGCAAAAGGGAACTGGCTTTTGACCCATGAAAGAGATTATGGGGAGATATTCGGAGAAGCTATACAGGAAGAGGAAGCAAAGAAACTTTTAATGAATTATGCAACTGCCATTTATGAAACAATGTATGAGAAATTGCCGGAAGCGTAACAGGACAAAAGTTATTGAGCAATTGAGGGTTTAAAGGAGAAAAAATAATGGTAAAAGGAAAAGCGAAGTTAATATTTGGAACTGGGGATATTATGATGACACCTGTTCTTCACATTGAAAATGATACTCCTCGATATGGCATGTTAGCATTTAAAACAACAGAACCGCACGAAATAGGTTCATATACGAGGAATGACAATGGATATAAGTTGTCAAATGCAGATACATTGATGGTGTTTTACAAGGTGGAAAGCATTGATGCTTGTATAGAGAGGCTTAATATACTTAAAGAAATGATGCTTGGGAGCACAGATGATGTGATGGAATTGGATGTGGTAGAAACCGAGAATGATTTTATCATCTAAAATTAGGATTTAGGCTAGTAGGCCGGGGAGGTGAGAATTATAAGATTCTATTACGAAAATTGCATGGGTGATAGTGGTTATTTTACAGAGAGAAAAGATAATATAGTCAATGCAATTTATTCAGCGTGGAACATAGAGGCCATCTTATATATTGCAGAAAAGATAAAAGATAATAAGAAAAAAGAAAAGATAACTTTGATTTTCTCTCCTCATGAAGATAATGAAGTCAATAATGAACTATTGAAACCATATGGCTTATATATGGTGGATGGAGAAAGATATAGGGAACTACATTGGATTAAAGATAGAAGCTTAGCAAGAAGTCCTAATAATTGGTCTGAGTTAAAACTGTTAAACTGAGGATTTAACATTTTCAGAAAGAGGTATATGGATGATAAAACATCTGAGAGTATGGGAGACAGAATACAAAACCCATCCTACACATAATGGAATTGTTACACAAGGTTTTTTTGATTATCCAGATGGCATTTACAACAAATTGAAAGAGGACACGAAGCAGTTTAACTACGGTACAACTTTCCGCATAGAACGGGAATATCCAAAAGGAAAATGGCTGTTTTTATGTCTTATGGATGTTTCTGTTCCTTTGAAAAACTGAATTGAGGATTTAACGGAGGAATGAAAATGTATAAAGCAAAAAATGTTGATACTGATAAGGCACTTAAGTATATCAATGATAGCAGAAGATATCAGCAGCAGGCGGAAACTTTAGCAATTACTTCTGCGCAAAATATTATGAGGGAATTAGAAAAGGTCTTGATATTGCAGAAGAAATTTTTACAAGTATCAATTGCGAATCTAAGGAAGGAACATATCTGGATGGTGTTTCGGATGTCATATATGAACTGGCAAAAGAGCTGGATGTAAAAAGCGATGAACTGAGAGATGAATTGAGAGCTGGAAGGCTGTCTTTGGATGAAGCGTGTGGTAAATTTTCTGATTCTATTCGTGATAAGGGAAATGAGGATTTAGGCCAGAAAACGAAGGGGTGATATTATTGGTGGATATATCAATGCTACATGATATGGCACTTAATTTTGAGAATTATATTGAAATAGATTCCGAGCATCTTTGTGAAAAGAGAATTGAGATGTATGAAAAAAAAGATGCTGATATATTGCGGGAAGTGATTCCGGCCTTAAATGCGATCATATATGATGCAGAGAAATATAAGGGATGGATTTTAGAACAATTTGATAAGTGAGGATTTAAAGGAGGAATGATCGTGGATAAGATACCGTTTATTGTATTTTTGTATATAGATGCGGATGGACAACGACAAGTCTACAACACGGATTGGCCTACCCAATTCATAAGTGATTTTACAGATAAGGAAATTTCAGGGATTGGAGCCTTTCTTATCTGTGGGGTACCACAACCAGTTAAAACATTAACAGATGCATTTAAAATCTGTAATGGTTAATGAAGATTTATCGGGAGGGAGAAAATGAAAAAATGCGGGAACTGTCATTTTTTTAAAAATGGATGTGATTTTTCAGAAAGTAGCTTGCCAGAAGATATACTGGAAAATTATGTTGCCAGTAATGATTTCTTTTCAAAAAATGATTACGATAATGCAATGGAAAAAGCATATCAAATAAACAAAGAATATATTCAATAAGTGAGGATTTGACGGCAAAACCCGGGAGAGGAATGTGGTATGGGAAGAGCAAGAGTAGATATGCCAAAACTCCGTAATCAGTGTCGAACATGCGGCGAACGCAAAGGTGCGGAGTGCTCATTTGGATTTTCGGTCATGTGCAGACGTCAAAGCACAAAACCTTGTTTCAATTACAGAAAGCCTTCCGTAATTGAAGCAGCGAATGAATTGGCACATGCAGCTGGAATAGATATTAACTCATTAAAAACAGAAAATGAAGATTTAGGCCAGTAGTACGGGAGGAAATAGGATGGAATTTAACAGCCGCGCAGAGTTGCATCCATGCATGAAATGCGAATATGGAGAAGTGTGGAAAGAACAGGGTAAGCCTGCGGGAAATGTCTGTAAACACACCGAAGTCTGTAAAATCAAAGGTTTGTATCATGGGAGATATCATAGCAAGAAACGAGTACCGGATTGGTGCCCGCTAAAAAGCTAAGTATAATGAGGATTTAATGGAGGTGTCGGAATGCAGAAAAGAAATATAAAGTGCAGTGAATGCGAATTTTGCAAGGATCGGGGGCGGCCCGAAAATAGCAGACCGAGTTTTTGGTGCGAACATCCAGACACGAAATATATCGCAGATTACTTTTCGCATCATAGGATTCAGAAAATGGAAGGATTTCTGTGTTTTGGAAAACCGTGGTCGCATGAAGTTACGATTAAAACATCCCCTGCATGGTGTCCTAAAAAAGCGGATTAGCCGGTTAAACTGAAATTTAACGAAGAAGGTGAAGATAATGAGAAGAGATAGACAATGGAGAAAGCGTGGAACTTTCATTCCTGAAGAAACAAGAAATATTAACAAAATAACCTGCAAAGTATGCGGAAAACGGGTGTATCCAAAAGCAGAATATGTTGTCAGGGATAAGATTGTGAGTGGGGGAATCAATGCAGCATTAAATGGTAGTCCGAGCGAAAATGATATATATGATGCTATGGACTGCCCGGAATGTGGGTGCCAGATGGTGCTAAAAAAGCGTATGCGAAAAGTAATTAATGGAGAATAGGGATGATTATTAAGGTAGTAGCAATTACAGTATGCTGCATAATCGCAACTGGGTACATACTGGCCGTAACTGCTTGTATTAAGATGCGGCATGAGGAACAACTGTTGGATTGAAAACTGAATATATCAAAAATGGCAGCTCTTTATGGAGCTGCCAAAAAAATGCACATTAAAGAACATATGTTCGATAACTGGACAAAAAGCTGCGGTGCACGTCCCCCGCCAAGAGAATCATGCACCGCTTATGTCGCTGAGATTATTATACCATATTCTCGGCAGGAAGGAAACGGGTGTAGGTATGGTAAATTCTGGAAATCTAACAAATAAAGAGCTGGTAATACAAAGCGTTATTACTGCAATGTCAACTATTTTGGAAACAGTACAATTACAGGCCTTAGATAATGTGCTGCGGACGAAGCTTCATGGCCTGAGAGTCGAGGAAGAGAGCACCGAGCTGTCAACCTGGACAGATGATAATGATTATATGATTCGGATTTTCTGTGCGAATAAAAAGCTTGAGGGATGCAAGGAAAGTTCCCTGGCACAATACAGGCTATCGGTTCGCCAGTTATTCTACTTTTTAAATAAAAATTACCGAGAAATAACAAAGGATGATATAAAATACTTCCTGGCTGCACGTTCCCTTAATGTAAGCCAAAACACATTGGTAAATACAAAGCGTAATCTATCCAGTTTCTTCACTTTTTTGCATGATGAAGGATACATAACGATGCATCCAGTAAAAACCATAAAAGGAATGAAACCGCTGGATACAGAGAACATCCACCTGACGCTGGAAGAGGAAGTGGCCGTAAGGGACGTGGAAAAGACAATAAGGGACGAAGCGCTGACGGACTTCTTGTTTTCAACGGGTGTGCGTGTAGGTGAGGCAGCCGCCATGAACATATCGGATGTTAACTTTACGGCCGGAACAGTGACATTCCGCGGGGAGAAGTCGGACAGGATCCGCACGGTGGTACTGGATGCCAGAGCAAAGCTGCACCTTATCATGTACCTGGAGAGAAGGAAGGACAGCAATCCAGCACTATTTGTGACAAACCGGACATACCACGGGATTCCCCGTAGATTAGGGAAAAGCGCGATAGAGGACATAACAAAGGCTATCGGGGTACGTGCGGGGCTGGATAAGGTTCTCACCGTCCATGTATTCCGCCGGACTTTTGCAACCCGGATGGCAGATAAGGGATGCCCGCTTGAGACGCTTCAGGAGCTTATGGGACACCGGAGCCCGGAGACAACCAAGCGGTATATTGCCCGGAGCCAAAAGCGCATTCATAGAGAGGCGGCAAGGTATATGGAGGTGGCATGATATAATTACAAATTATTAATATTGAAAATGATATAACTATGTGTTATACTCTGCGTATAGAGCCAAGAGCCAGGTACGCGGACAACACAGTTGCGTATCTGGCTCTTTGCGTTGTAAATAACAACCAGAAAAGAGACAAGAAGGACCAGCGCATGAACTTGAATGGCAGAATGAAAAAATTACAGACCGCAATTGTAAAGGCAGGATTGATTATCAAGGTGAATAGTAACCAGTTCTATTCTGCCGACCAGAAGCGCATGATAACCTCATACCGGATATGCACTCCCATAGACTACTACTCTGCCAAGAAAGAGGAATGGAAAAATATGGATTATGAAATACTGCGGACATGCTCCATGCCTGAGGTAATATTCTGCCTGCTGGATATATATAAGGCGGTGACTGCATGGAACAGAAACTGACCATAAAGCAAAAAGCCTTTGCGGATTACTACCTTGAGACAGGCAACGCAACACAGGCAGCAAAGCGCGCCGGGTACTCTGAAAAGACTGCGTATAGGATAGGAGCGGATAACCTCAAGAAAACTCACGTGGCCGCTTATATAGCAGAACGGCAAGGGAAAGTGGAAGCTACCCGGCTTGTATCCTTGGAAGATATACAGGCGTTCCGGCTGCGGGTAATGAAGGGGGAAGAGAAAGACGCATTCGGGATGGACGCGGCTCTTACTGACCGCCTTAAGGCAGCAAATGACCTGGAAAAGGCGTTGAAGATTAAAGAGGAACAGGAAGCCAAGGAAAAGGCAATGGAAGAGGCCAGGAACGCCAAGTGCTATCACATGGACCTGGATATTGTTGCCGATGTGTTCCATCCGATGGTGCGGGACATCCGGCGGGGAAAGCACAGTGAGTATGTTCTTCCTGGAGGCCGTGGTTCCACAAAATCCTCTGCTATCTCATGCATTATCAATGAGCTCATTAAAAACAATCATGATATGCACGCGCTTGTGTTACGTAAGGTTGGCAACACAATAAGGGATTCTGTATATGCTCAGATTAAGTGGGCAATACAAAAAATGGATTTAGAGGAACAGTTTGAGTATAAGGTTTCTCCCCTGGAAATTGTGTACAAGCCAACCGGGCAGAAGATATTCTTCCGTGGCGCCGACGATCCGCTTAAGATAAAATCCATCAAGCCGGAGTTTGGCTATATCGGAATCATATGGTTTGAGGAACTTGACCAGTTCGCGGGACCAGAGGAAATCCGTAATATTGAGCAGTCGGCAATCCGTGGCGGCGACGTTGCGTATAAGTTTAAGTCCTTTAACCCACCCAGAAGCAAAAACAATTGGGCGAATGAGTATGTCGCAGAGGTGAAGCTCACAAAAGCGGATGCCGTCGTGCAGCATAGTACATATAAGGATGTACCGGCGGAGTGGCTGGGAAAGAAATTCCTTGATGATGCCGAGCATCTGAAAGAGGTGAATCCGACAGCATATGCCAATGAATATGAGGGAGAAGCGAACGGAACCGGTGGCAATGTCTTTGAATTTATTGAAGAGCGTACCATTACCGACGAAGAAATTGCTTCCTTTGACTGTATCTATCAAGGCGTTGACTGGGGCTGGTATCCCGATCCGTATGCGTTTATCCGGTCTTACTATGATGCTGCCAGGGAAACCATATACCTAATCGATGAAAACTATGTCAATAAGCAGAAGAACGTAGCCACGGCGCAGTGGATACTTGAGCGCGGGTATGAAGATTATATGATTACCTGCGATAACCAGGAGAAAAAATCTGTGGCTGACTATAAGGACATGGGTATTCAGGCCAGGGCGGCCATTAAGGGACCCGGCTCCGTTGAATACGGTATGAAGTGGCTGCAGGGTAAAACGATTGTTATTGATATGGCCCGCACACCGAAAACAGGAAATGAGATCAAGAAGTATGAGTATGACAGGGATAAGGACGGGAACATCATTTCCGGTTATCCTGACAGGGACAACCACGGCATAGACGCGCTGCGGTACTCATATGAGAGCTTCTACAACAGGAGGGGAAATAACGCATGATGAAAAAATGCATTGTATGTGGAAAAGAATTACCGCAGATAGGGAGTACTGATAAATGCTCAGATTGTTGCCGCAAAGCCGTTCGTGAGTTATTTAAACAGTATCCTGATGTAGAAAAAGCATTTCATGAGAGCATCGAAGAAATGAAAAAGCCAGAGAATAGGAAGAAAATGGTTGATGATACCTGTCGTTTCATGACTGCTATTCAGAATTTGCAGAAACAGAGGAAGTGAGAGCATGGGACTGATAAGAGAAATTAAAAGGTGGTGGGAATCGTTGTTCCAGAGAGAGGCACAAGATTGCTTTAAGGTTGACACATTAATGTCTGCTATTATGCAGCGGGAGCAGCGGCGGTGGTACGGCACATATACCGGGCAGCCCGAATGGGTATGCCATGAACCGGGAAGAGAGCTGGAAACAATTAATTTTGCCAAAAAGCTGTGCAATGAAACAGCGCGGCTTACTACCCTTGCCCTGGGAATTACCGTGGAAGGTTCTGCCAGGGCGGCATGGCTGCAGAAGCAGATAGACAAGTACCGGGCCCGGATGATGTATGATAAGTGTGAGTATGCATGTGCATTCGGATACATTGTAATCAAGCCCAACGGGAAGAGCCTGGACTATGTGCTGCCGGATAACTTTGTGCCCACTTCCTGCGACGACGACGGGAAAATTGATGGAGGGGTATTCATCGACCGGCAGCGGCAGGGGAAGGTTTTCTTTACCCGGCTGGAATATCACCGTTTTGAGAACATGATACCTGCCGTAGACCCTGTATATAAGGTGTCTAACCGGGTGTACAAGAGTGATGCGGACGGCAGCATAGGCAAGGAAATTAATATTGAGGGGAGCCCCTGGGCGGGATTGATGCCGGAAGCGACCATATCAGGGCTGGAAAAGCCTTTATTTGCCGTTTTCGGAATGCCTATCGCAAACAACCTGGACGTTAACAGCGATATTCCCGTATCGTTCTTCTCCAACGCCATGCCGGAGCTTAAACGGCTTGATATTGCATCACAGCGTATGGCCGATGAGATAGACGACAGCAAGAAGCTGGTCATTGTAGGGGATGCATTTTCCATGACTCCCGGCCAAAAAATAACAGAAAGAATAAAAAGCCTGAGAGACCGCCAGGGGAATGAGCTGCCGAGATATATCCGGGCCATACCCGGCGGAACCGAAGGGGACGACTATCACGAGATTAATCCGGCGCTGAATACAGAACAGCGTATGACTGGTATCAATCATTACCTGGACAGCGTGGGGGTTAAGTGCGGGTATTCCACCGGGCAGTTTGTACTTAATGGCCGGACCGGGCAGGTGACAGCTACACAGGTTGAGGCGGACGACCGGGAGACCATACAGACCATTAAGCAGATAAGGGACAGCCTGGAAGCGGCCACCAATGACGTTCTGTATGCCCTGGATAAGTGGGCGGATCTGTATGACATAACACCCGTAGGATCCTACGAGGTCAATTATGACTTTGGGGACATTACATACAATGAGGATGAGGACCGGGAGCGCAACTGGCAGTATGTACAGGCCGGGAAGTATCCCTTCTGGCGGTATCTGGTGCGATTTGAGGGATATTCCGAAGAGGATGCCAAAGCCATTGTGGCCGAAATGGAAGCAGAAAACAAAAGGGCTGAAAAGAAAGGCCTTTTTGATGAGGAATAACGATGGCGATAGGAAAGAATTTCTTCTCCCGTATGTTCGGGAAGCTTAATATTGACCGCAGCGGGCCGGGGTATTCCCTGAAGGTGTCCTATGAAGCATTCGGGAAGCGGCTGGACAAGGCGCAGGATGCACTTGATGCGCAGGTATGGCAGGATATACAGCGGTATATGCCGATGGATACCGGGACGTTGATTGCCGAAACTGATACCCTTAACAAGTCTACCCGCGGGGAAGTCTATCTGTACCCACCAGACAGCGATTACGGCCATTACCAGTACGAAGGGGAGCTATATGTGGATCCGGTATATGGTAAGGGTGCATTTTATGACCCGGAATACGGATATTGGAGCCGCCCGGGGGTAAAAAAGGTTCCGTCCGGGAAGCCTATTTTCTACGGCCGGGAGTCTGCAGAGGCCCACTGGGATGAAGCCGCAGAAAAGAACCATGCAAAATCCTGGCTTGCGGTGGCACGGCGGGCCATGAAGGGAGATTGACATATGCTGACACCGGATTTCTTGCTGCGTATAGTGGATGCGGCTGAAGAAGCCGCAGATAAACTGAATACATATCTTGTACAGCGTGTCTCAAAACGTATCCTGACGCTTTTTGACAAGGAAAAGGAAGTGGAGCTTATACCTGCATCAATTTCCGATGTGCGCAAGATGCGTGAGGCCGGGATGCTTACGGACGAAGTACAGCGGACATTGAAAGAGCACATGCTGGAACTGCAGGAAGAAATAGACCGGGCATTTGAAGCTGCCGCGAATGAAATAGAACGGGACAATGACAGATTTACAGAAAAGATTCTGAGGGCAGAGAATATAGATGTGGGCGCTCTCAAGCCTCATACAGGCCGGTATAAGCCAATAAAGGAACTAAGTCTCACCAAGAAGGAAATAACCCTGTTAAAAAGGGCATACGAAAAGACCAACGGGACATTATACAATCTGACCGGGACGACGGCGGATTCCTGCCAGAAGGAATATATACGGGCTTGCGACGAAGCATACTGGAAGGTGACACACGGGGTATCCATCCATACGGCCGTAGCTGATGCAATTGACCAGTGCGCACAGTACGGGGCCGTGGTAACGTATCCTTCCGGCCACAAGGACAAGATTGAGGTTGCAGTAGCCAGGGCGGTGAGGACCGGAGCTAACCAGGCAGCCGGGGATATATCGCTGACGCGCTGCGCAGAGCTGGGTGTGTCGCAGGTAATTGTTTCTTCACATCTGGGAGCCCGATACACGGACAAGGATGAGCCAGCAAACCATATGTCATGGCAGGGCAAGGTGTATGACATTGACTGGCATAATGATGCGCTGCGGAAATACAGTGTAACGCCGCAGGACGACCGGGACAATGCCGGGAAGTTTGGCTTCCTGGAAAAGATTCGATATCTGTTTTCGCCGAAGAAGAACCGGTCCGCAGGTGATTTTGTTAAAATGACCGGATATGGGACGGGAGCGGGACTGTGTGGGTGGAATTGCCGTCATTCTTTCGGGCCATATTACAAGGGCATAAGCACCAATAATACGGAACAGTTTGCTGATGATAAGAACAAGCGCCGATACGACCTGGAGCAGAAACAGCGGGCGGCAGAACGAAACCTGCGTGAGCTGCGGCGCCGGATGAATGCGTTTAAGTATGCGGCGGCAGAAGCGAAGGGGGATGAAGTAAAGCAGGAGCTTAAAGTGCGGTATCAGAACATGCGTAAAGAATATCTGAAAAAGATGGATGCTTATGACGAATTTTGCGATAAGAATAAATTGAAAACTCGTAAAGAACGTCTGAAAATAGCAGATAATAAGCGCTCGATATAATCTGAAGTTATGGGTATTGCATTTATTATAATTATGAGTTATAATATTAGCTGTAAAGATAACCTAAAGTTATACGAGGGGATTTTATGGGGAATACATATTGGATTTCGTGTCCGCGGTGTGGATATAAGCATTTTATCAAGCGCCGGAAGGATACAGTGTTAATCAATTTCCCTGCATGGTGTAAGGGATGCAAAAAAGAATACAATATTTCTATCAGAGCCAAAGAGCCAGAGTTTGAATCATTAAGTTGATTCAGATGCCGGCTCTTTTTTTGTAGCAAGGTGGAGCAGTGGAAGCTTGCCGGGTTCATGCCCCGGAGGTCGCGGGTTCAAATCCCGCCCTTGCAATCAGCCAGTTTGAGGATTCGCCTCACTCATTTCCTCAATCCTCCTTTCTGGCGCACCACTCCGCAGGAGAAACATCGGGATTCCAACGCCTGATGGCGGTATAAAGGCGGTTCGATGCCGCAGCGGTGCATTACCGGCCCCGGTCTACAGGGCAAAATCCTTTACCGCAGAAAGAGCGGTCAACAAATCATTTCAGGAGGATTTATGAAAAATATTTATGAGATTTTGAAGGGAATAGGAATTGAGATTCCCGCAGAGAAAAAAGATGCTTTTGACGCTGAGTGGAAGGAAAACTACCGCACAAAAGCAGAGTATGACAAGGCCGTTGAAAAGAGAGACGAATACAAGGCGTCTCTGGACAAGGTACAGGGAGAACTTGAAGGATTTAAAGACATTGACGTTGCTGAACTGAAAAATCAGGTTTCCACCCTTACAACACAGCTTCAGGAAGAAAAGACAGCCAGAGCCAAGGACGCGGCTCTTGTGGAGCTGAAAAAAAATGTTGATACATTCCTTTCCGGCAAGAAATTTGTAAACCCCATTACTCAGGCTGCGCTGCGCAAGTCATTAATGGAGGAGCTGGACAAGGATACAGCAAAAGGGAAATCAATTGCTGATATCTTTACCGGGCTGATCACTGATGCCGAAGGAAAGCAGATGGAAAACATTCTGGTGGATGAAGAACAGCAGAAGCGCGAGCAGAACAAGGCGCAGTTTACAAATCCGCTTAACAAAGGCGGAGGTACAGTAACAAAAGTGACAAGAGAAGAATTTTTAAAGATGGGCGACGCAGAACGTATCCTGCTTAAGCAGAATGACCCGGATACTTGGGCGGCCCTCACAGGAAGGAGATAACATATGCCGAGAAATGGAACATTTGGCGGTTTTGATTTTGACCCGGAAGTATTTGCTTCCTATATGGCCGAAACGCCGACCTGGAGCAATGCAATTATTGCGTCCGGGATACTGAGAGAGGATCCGACGATTATGGATCTGATCGGACAGAAAGGTAACGTTGCAACGCTGCCGTTTTATCTGCCCTTAGACGTAGCGGACTATGAACCGTACAACAACGACGGTAATACAGATAACGTGCCCAAAGAAATCCAGGGTAGCAAACAGACCGTTATGCTTATTCAGAGGATGATGGCGTGGAAAGCCCAGGATTTCACTAAAGAACTGACCGGAGCTGACCCTATGAGGCATGTGGCAGGTTCCATTACCAACTACTACGGCCAGGTGTGGGAAGCGGAACTTATGAACATCGTTTCCGCAATAATGAAACTGGATACCATGAAGGAACATGTTTGGGATATTTCCAAAGATGCCGCAACCGGATCCGGAGATATCACAGAAGCTAACAAGGTAGATGCAACGACACTGATTTATGCACAGCAGAAAGCCCTTGGAGACATGGCGAACGGTTTCGGACTTGCAATCATGAATTCCATGCTTTTTGCGCGTTATAAGGCAATGGGGCTTGTAGACTATAACAAGTACACAATCACCAATGTGCTGACTCAGGAAGTTGACCTTCCCACAATTGACGGACTGATTCCCATTGTAACTGACCGTTTTACGGTGGATACAACCGGCGCAGTGCCTGTGTACAAAACTTACATCGTAGGACAGGGAGCAATCCTGACAGCACCGAAAAACAATTACGAAGAGCCGTATTACACCGATTACGATCCGGAAAGCAAAGCTGGTATCGAAAAGCTATATACCAAGGAAGGAAAAGTTCTTCATCCGAACGGATTTTCTTTCAAGGTTGACAACGTAGTTGCGGAATCCCCGACAAAAGCCGAGCTGGGAACGGCGGCCAACTGGGAGCTGAAATTCAATCCCAAAAACATCAAAATTGGATTGATCCAGTCTAACGGCTGATGCGTTTTATCTTACGGGATGGCGTTCCCTTCCTTGTATCCGGGGGAAGGGAGTACCCCGTAGAAATCACGGAAAAAGGAGTATCTGTTGGGAAAGGAAAGAAAAGTTCCCTGCAGGAAGGATACCTGACCCTACAGGAAGTCATTGCGAAAGTCGGGTATTACCAAAGGAAAGAGAAGGAAAAGTAATGTACCTCGATTTCAAATATTATCAAACAGAATATGGCGGAGAAGTATTTGAAAGCGAAGAAGCATTCCAGAGATACGCACGCAAGGCGGAGCGCCGTGTGGATGCATCCACTTATGGAAAGCTCTCCTTTGCGTTCCCGGCTGCAGAAAAAGACGCTGCGGCGGTAAAAGACTGCATCTGTGAGCTTGCGGAATTTCTGTACCGGGTGAACCAGTTACAGGCAGCCGCAAGTGACAGTGTAGGTGTGGTCAAACAGGCGGACGGGACGGTAAAGGGCAAAGTGGTTACATCTGTTACTTCCGGTTCTGAAAGCCAGGGCTATTCTGCAGGCGGAGGGATTGCAACGATAGAATCGGATGCCGCAAAAGACCGGAAAGTGTTCGACATGGCCGTATACTCCATCATTCGTGATGGCCTTTCCGACGTACCGGATGCCAATGGTGTAAACCTGCTGTATGCCGGGACATATCCAGTGAGGTAGAAATGGAAAATTGTAAGGTTAACATCCTGGGAACAGAATACAAAATTGAATTTAGAACAGAAGAAGAGGAACCGCGGCTTGAAACGGCGGACGGCTTCATGGATTTTTCCGTAAAGAAAATTTGTATCGGTATTTTTGAACCGGATGCGGAAAGCGTAAAAGATTTACAGGCGTATACGCGGAAAGTGTTACGGCATGAAATCATCCATGCCTACTTTTACGAAAGCGGCGTATGGGATTTGTCGGGAAGTTCGGAAGCATGGGCTAGGGATGAAACCATAACCGATTGGTTTGCAATCCAGGCCCCCAAAATGCTTAAGACATTCCAGGAAGCGGGGGCGTTGTAATGGGTATCGGGTATGTGGATTCTGTTATTATCTACAATCGGCATATCGATGGCGTATTAGAAACCGAGACCTATTATGGTACGCGGTTCGATGGCGTTCGGGTGGAGCTCACCCAGGGAAACCAGATTGCCACTACAGGAAACCAGAATGCGGACGCCTGTATCGTTAAGATTCCCGCCGCCGTGACAGGCGGTAAGTACCTTCCGCCGAAGCAATGGGAAGAGAGACAGGACAAGACCGGAACATTTACCATCGACAAGGACAACAAGGACTTTTATGTAATTGTGAGAAAGCCGCTCCTGGGAATAGATATTGACCTTCCCATCGGGGCCGTGGAAAGTGAAGCGTATCCGGCGGGCTTTTTCCAATATGTCAGCAACAAGTATGGGTACGCATACCAGATAAGCACCGTTGATGTATATGAGCTGATACCGAGATTTCAGATAGGGGGGAAATGATGGGAGAAGAAGTAAAGATACTGAGTACCGGAGAAGAGGAACAGATTCGGACAAAAATGTTCCTGTATTTTGCGGACTGCCCGTGCATCCCCAGCGGGGTATCAAAGAAATACGGAGAATTGACAGGGGATTCCATCGGTTTCTTCTCCCGGCAGGGAAGCGGCGCTTATACCAAAAAGTATGTGTCAGGCACATTTGAGGCAGAGTATCCGTTCTTCCTGCGGTACAGGGCGCAACCGACCAACAATAACGGCAGGCTGAAAGCGGAAGAAGTGCTGACGCAGATAGCGGAATGGATGTGCACAAGAAAAAATTATCCGGTTCTGGAAGGAAAGAGAACCGTTGAAGATATAGAAGCAGGAAACGCGTACATAGTTGCCAAAGGTGAGGACGGGACCGTCGATTACCAGGTGAATATGACGCTGCATTACATGAAGAAAGGAAAATAACATGGCATTCGACAGAACAAATATGGTGTCCCTCCTGGATGTTGGAAAGCTTTTTGGCGGAGTTTCCACGGATATTCAGGAAATGGGGGACGGATATACAGAGATTTCCGAGGATTGGGGGCCCGGTATTGACAGTACGCAGTACGTCAATATGAAAGCAAAATCTGCGACAGTTTCCGGCTATGAATTTACGATGAATCCCGAGCGTGAATATCTGGCTGACGACATGCAGAAGCATCTTGATAAGCTCCTGAAAAAGTTCCCCACGGGTGAAGATTGCAAAACAGACTATTACCGCTTTTTCAAGACCGATGCCGTGGAAGGAAAAGACGGAGTATACGAAGCGATTAAGCTGCCCGTAGTTGTGGCAGCCTCTTCTGCAGGTGGGGAAGGTGGCGGTAAACTGGTTTCCTCAATCCAGATTAACGGCAATGGTGCCGTAGAAGAAGGATATATCACAATGGCCGAGGATGGAACTTACACATGGAGTAAGTCGGCCCCGGAGTAAATCAGGTATTAAGGTTATCAACTTAATATAACAGGGGTGCGTTCTATATCGTCGTGCCCCTGTTTCGGTATAGATGTTAAGAAAGGGAAATGAAATGAGCAAAATAATCGGCAGTATCAAACAGTTTGACGATGGAATCCGTCTGGTAACAATCAATGAGGCCGGAGATACCGCAGCCATATCTATCAATGACCCTACATTTATCGAACGTTTCACAGATTTCTTTGACTGGTTTGGTAAAGGTGGGGATGAGCTCACCTCCTTTATCGAACAGAAAGAGGGAGAGAAACTAACGCTTGATGCAATAGCAGAAACGGCCAACAAAAGAGTGGAACTGTGCAAAAAGGCCAGAGATAGAATCGATGAGCTGTTTGGCGAGGGAACATGTAAAAAGACATTTGGTGTAGATATACCGGACGAAGTCTGCATTATGGAATTTGTAGAAAAAATGATTCCTTTTATCAATGCAACATTCGAAGAACGCGGACAGCACATTGACCGGAAATATAGCCGTAACAGGAAGGGAGCACGCTCCAAACAGAGAACCAAAGCGGAGTTAATAGAAGATTATGGAAGTGGAACAGAAGTATAACATACTGCTGGATCCGCTGCCGGAAGAATGGAAGGGATACCCGATTGATAGCGATTTTCAGACGGGGATTCTGATACAGATGGCGCTTTCTGATCGGGAATTATCCCCGGAAGAGCAAATATATTCTTCCATTGACCTTCTTTTCCCAGAAACGCAGCCACCAGTTGAAGAGGCCCTGGATGCTATCATTTGGTTTCTTTACGGATGGTACACGGACAACCTGCAGAAGGCCAAAGAGGACAAGACAACGGTTACAGACTGGCAGGTTGACCAATGGCGTATATGGGTAGCTTTTAAGCATCAATACAGGATTGACCTTAACCAGGAAAAAGTACATTTCTGGGCTTTTATGGCCTTACTGTCGAACCTGGAAGAATGCTCATATACCCGCGTAGCAGACATACGTGGGAAGAAGCTTACCGGGAAAATGTCGGTGGAAGAGCGGGCGGCATACATACGGGCCAAAGCCATTTATGCGCTGGATAGCAAGCCACAGGCAGCGGAGTACACGGATGAGGAAAAGCAGAAAATAGATGCATTCGACGAACGGAAGCGTAAAGCGGCCGCAAAGAAAAAAGCCCTGGAAGCATTCCAGGAGTTAACGGGAGAGTGATTCTGATGCATGGCATACGCCGGAACGTTTAAAATCAACACACAATTTGAGACACGGGATGCCAACAGTCAGATCCTACGCCTCTGTAATGAGATAAAAAAGACCGAGACCGAGATTTCCCGGCTGCAAGCAAAGATGGCAAGTATGAAGGAAGCGAAAGTTCCGACATACGAATACCAGGAAATGCAGAAGGAATTGCAAAAGGCAGAGGCCAACGCAGACAAGTTATACGGGAAGCTGCGCCTTTTGGAAAAGTCTGGAGATACATCCTCTAAGGGATACAGGAAACTGGTGAATGAAATCAGTCTGGCAGACCAGCAGGTGAATCACCTGCGGGATGGCTTATCTGGCCTTGAATCAGCCGGGAAAGCATTTGTGCCCGGCAGTATGTCAACAGAGTTTGAAAAAACTTCACAGAAGGTTGACGAACTCAACGGGAAGCTGGAAGTGAGTAAGGCAAAGCTGAATGAAATGTTTAAGAAACAGAGTAGCACGAAGGAGATTTTCCCTCGGATGCAGAAAGCTGCATCAGGAATTCTTCCTGCTATCAAAAATGTAGAGCAGAAGTTCAGCACCGCATTCAGTAAGATACGCAGTGCGGCCGGGAAAACTTTTTCCTCCATCAATAAGCAGGGAAAGAAAACTGGCAGTCTAATGAGTACCCTGGCTTCCCGATTTAAGGGAATAGCTCTATCACTGCTTATTTTTAACTGGATTACAAAGGGCTTTAATGCTATGGTTTCCGGCGCCAAAGCCGGATTAAAAAATCTGCAAAAGTATTCGGAAGAGTATAAGCAGAGCATACGGGATTTGCAAAATGCCCTGGGAACCTTGAAAAATTCATTTGCTGCAGCATTCGCACCGATTATACAGGCCGTAGTGCCGTACCTGATTGAGCTCATTAATTGGGTAAATCGGGCTGTTAATGCGCTGGGACAGTTATTTGCCTATATGACAGGCCATGCCACCTGGAAAAAGGCGGTGGAAGTGCAGGACGCCTATAAGGATGCTTTAAACGGGACGGCCGGAGCTGCTAAAAAGGCAGCCGGGGCCCTGGCTAAATTCGACGATCTGGATGTTCTGAATAAAAATACTGGCGGCGGGGGAGGCGGAGGTTCAACCGGAGGATTTGAGGAAGTCCCGATTGACAGCGGAATTAAAAGTTTTTGGGACAAAATCAAGAAAATGTGGCAGGATGCCGATTTTTACGATCTGGGTAAGATGCTTGCTGAAAAGATAAATGACATGCTGGAGAACATCGATTGGAGCGAAGTAAGGGAGACCGCGCGGAAGCTTGGAAAAAGCCTTGCAACGTTTCTGAACGGCATTCTTGAAAACCTTGACTGGCACCTTCTTGGGATTACTATAGCCCAGGGTATAAACACAGCCTTTGAATTTGCATATGGCTTTGTAAAAAACTTTAATTGGCAGAAGTTCGGGGAGGCGATAGCAGAGACCATAAACGGATTCATGGACGGCCTGGATTGGGGACTGATTTCCGATACGATCATAACTGGCTGCCGTGGTATAGCTACAAGCATTATGGGTTTTGTCCGCACCCTGAATTGGGAGCAGTTGGCACAGACAATAGCTAATGGTATAAATGTAGCAGTCGATGGGCTTATAGCATTACTTTATGGCATTAAGTGGGGAGAGATTGGGCATAAGATTGGAAAATTTTTAATCGATACGATAAATGATATCGACTGGGAAGATATTGGACGTGCCCTGGGGAAAATACTGCAAAGTGCATTTGATTTTCTGGCCGGAATTATAAATGAAATGGATTACGAGTCCATAAAGAAAGCTATTTCTGATTTCTTTGAGGGATTCGGGAAAGAAACAAAAGATATTCCTGACTGGGTATTCAATCTGGCAGAAGCATTTATAGCTTTTAAGTTAGCACTTGCTGGACTTGATGCTGTTATTGCCGGATCTAAAATTATTGATTTCTTATCAAAGCTTAATGCTTTATTTCCGGCTATGCAAGGCGCATTTTCCCTTAATGGAGCTTTGGTCGGTGGCGGCGCGACAATTGGATTTTTTGATGCGCTAAAACACGGGGACAATCTCAAAGAATTTGAGACTGCTACGTCAGAGATATCAGAAAGTATAAAAAAACTCAATGACGATTTAGATGCAGGACGTATTTCAGTTGAATTATATCAGGTAAAAATGAAAAAACTGGAGGATGCCAGTAGAGACGCAGCAAGTTCTCTATATGGTCTTAATCCAGATAATTATAATGAGGATGGATGGAACGTCAAACTGGAACCAGCCATTGAAAAAATAAAGGAACTTAGGGAAGAATCAAACAATTTCGTCCTTGGTGATGAATTAGGGAAATATTTTAACGACACAATATGGAACTGGGATGTTGCGGGCGCTTTTGGAAAAATCAAGGAAGATGTTGCTGCCTCCCTTGAGAAAATAAAAGAATCATTTATAGGTGGATGGAAGTCTCTCGATGAATGGTGGAAAGAAAACGCACCACTTAGGGATTTGCCTGATTGGTGGGATACATATGTAGCGCCGTGGTTCACGCAAGAAAAGTGGGTAGAATTATTCTCCAATATCGGCCTAGCTTTTGAAACAAAATGGAATGAAATTGCTGATTGGTGGCAAAACACTGCCCTGTACACTTGGTGGGAAGAAAATGTCGTTCCCTGGTTCACGCAGGAAAAATGGTCAGAATTGATTGAAAATATTAAGACTGCTTTTACTGAAAAATGGGAGGAAATCAAGGAAAAAACCACCGAATTATTGGAAGAACTTAAGAAATCAATAATTGAGAAATACGACGAAATTAAGCTAAAGACAGATGAATTAAAGGAAAAGTTTGATAAATTCAAGGAAAAAGTATCGTCAACTTTCAGCGCGATAAAAAGCAAAATTGTAGATGAAGCTCTAAGTCCAATAATTGAAAAATTAAAGGAATTTATTGATTGGGTAAAAAACGCTATACAGGCAGTAAAAGACTTCTTTAGCAGCGGATATGAAAAAGTAGGCACGACATCCGGGAAAACGTCGAAAGCATCCCCATCAACGCGGAGCATTAATCCGGCAGCCGCCAGCGCGGTACTGGAAAGCGTACCCCATCTTGCATCCGGTTCCGTTATCAGGGGTGGCAATCCGTTCCTTGCCATGCTGGGAGACCAGCCACGGGGACAGGTTAATGTCGAGGCCCCGGCCGGATTAATAAAGGATATGGTAAAGGCGGGGCTTGCGGAAAGTGGATACGGACAGGAAAAACTTCCAGTCAATATAAATCTTATCTACGACGGCGAAGCTTTCGCCAGACTTTCTATTTCGGATATACTCTCTGAAATGAACCGGCGGGGGCTTGACATTGAAGTATTGGGGGCGACATAAAGCATGAGTGTATATACACAGGGAATTATTGTGGATAATATTCACTTTGACATTCCCCTTGTATCTTTAAAACGTTCTGCGGACTTCCTTGACAAATTCGCAGAACGTACCGAGGACGGAGACCTGAAAAGGGAACTTATCGGCGTGTATTATAACTTTACGCTGACAGTGGGAGACAGTGCAGCGTTCGGGGATTCAGACTATAACGAATTTTGGAATAAAATGACGGAACCCGTAGAATTTCATGATTTTGTGCTGCCGGCAGGAACAGGGACATATTCTTTCCGCGGTTATATTTCATCAGTATCAGACGAATATAAGAAAATACTTGATGGAGAAGCTGAGTTTTCAGCTTTTACATGCAAAATGACAGCTAAGCAACCTGCGAGGTCCCCGACATGAAAACAAATTTTGAGGTCATATATGACTTAAAGGACACAACCGCATTACAGGACAGTACGCCGTCAACAATGGATAACCAGCCGTTCGCAGCGGAAACGCTCCTTAAGGATAATACCGCGTTTCCTGATTATGCGACGTTAGAACAGGATTATTTTGTGCTTGACGGCACAATGCCGGAGCTGCCGGATGAACCAGAGGGAATCCCCTTCTGGACTTCTGAGTTGTCAGATAGCAATGGATATTTTGCGAAAAATCCGTTGGTAACAATATTATTTTCAGAAAATCATACCAGTACGGGGCTTACCTTCCATTTTGTGGGTGATACCCCTCTACAGATGCAAATAAGGTGGTATTCCCTGGACGGCAACATGATCGCGCTTAAGAGCTTTCAGCCGGACAGCAGGGATTATTATGCCCGGAATCTGGTTGAGAATTATGGCCGCCTGGAAATAGAGTTTCAGCGGGCCCGCCCATATCGGTACATAAAACTATGGGGAATTGATTACGGGGTTATCGTTACCTGGGGAGAAAATGACATTAAATCGGCTTCCCTGGTGGAGGAAATGGATCCAACGTCAAACACCCTTAAAATAAATAAGCTTACTTTCCAATTTGTAGATACGGGCAACGAATTTAATCTTGCCAATTCAGAAGGGCTGCATAAGGCCTTGCAGAAAAAGCAGCACATTGCCCCGTATGAAATCGTTGACGGGGAGAGGATATACCTGGGCAGGTACTTTCTTACAACACCCAGCAGCCAGAAAAGCATAGCGAAGATGGAGGCCACGGATTATATAGGGCTCCTTGATGATACCGACTTTACAGCCGGCCGGGTGTACAACGGGGAGCTGGCCGGGAATGTGCTGGCTGATATATTTGCGGGCACAGACATTCCTTACCAGGTAACGGACGAAGTGGCGGCAACACCGCTTTATGGCTGGCTCAAAATCCAGACCAGGCGTAAGGCCCTACGTGAAGTATTGTTTGCCTGCGGGGCTGCGGCGGAGACTTCACGCAGGGATGATGTATTAATATATAAGCCTGTAAGGCTCATACAGGCGGATATAGGACGAGACCGTAAATTCTCCACGGCCACAAAGCAAGATACGTATATAAGCGAGATAAGCATTAAATTCGCAGAGTATACGGAGGGGACGGAAGAAAAAGAGCTGGTGAAAGAAACCACGTATCCGGCCGGCCTGAATGAAGTGAAGTTCAACAGCCCGGTGTCTGCCCTGCGGATAAGCACCGGGGAGATTGTGGAAGCAAAAACCAATTATATTACATTCCGGCTGCAAGAAGCGGCCGCGGTGACTATATATGGAAAGCAGTATAGCAAGCAGGATATCACGGTTACATCCACCGTGCCGCAGCTTAAGGCTGGAGAAAATCCGAAAGCGAAGAATTTTACCGGAACACTGTTTAATTACAGTCAGGCAAAAGTAATATCAGAAGCGATACTTGATTATTATCAGTTGTCTTTGATTCTCAATATTCGCTATCTTGCTGACCGGGAACAGCCCGGACAATGGGCTGCGGTCGAAAATACACTAGCTGGACGCGGCGGGTATGCGGCTGGTCTGGAGAGTATCAAGACGGACCTGACAGGCGGGTATATATCAACGGCGCAGCTCCGTGGCTATTACAAGTACACAAGTGATTTTTACCAAACCGGAACCGAATTATATATTGACGAAAGTGTAGGTGTTATTTAATTGAACAAACCTAAACTAAATAGCATTACTATAACACCTAATCCGGTGGAGGCTAACCAGAAACTATCAATCATTATAGACGCGGAGGACGTGGAGATCGTTTTCCAGCGGACAACATATTATTCCGGCAATGAAATAAAAGCCGGTGAGAGTGTGGGGATTATTTAATGGCAATTACAAAAGTCGAGATATCGATTAATGGTGTATGGACAAACTGCATCAAAAATGCAGCGGGGAAGTGGGCAGCGTCCCCAACAGCTCCGTCTATCACAAGTTTTAATAAAGATGGAAAGTATTATCCGGTAACAGTCAGGATAACGAACGATGCCGGGACAGTAGTAACTTATGATGCATCAGACGCAACCATAGGCGCAAGCCTCCGGCTACAGGTTAAAGAAAAAGTTAAACCTGTTATTGCCCTGGTTACTCCTACCAACGGTGCGCGCGTCACCAACAATAAGCAACCCATTACTTTTAAGGTCACAGACGAGACAAACGGTTCCGGCGTAAAAACATCGACTGTAAGTCTAAAAATTGATGGTAATACATTCAATGAATCCAGCACGGGAATGACCAAAACGGCAATTACGAACGGTTATCAGTTTGTTTATACACCGCAGACGGCACTTTCCAATGGGGACCATACTATAACCATCAATGCGCAGGATAATGATGGGAATGCAGCGGCTGTTGTTACAGCATCTATCAAGGTAGATACTGTTCCCCCTTCGCTGAACATTACATCACCTGCCAATGGTCTTATAACAAATACTAAGTCTATCACGCTTGAGGGTACAACTAACGATGCAACATCCAGTCCGGTAACTGTAACAGCTAAACTCAATGGGACCGATGTAGGATCCATTACAGTAACTAACGGTGCATTCAGCAAAGCTCTTACCGGCGCAGAGGGTAACAATACGCTTGTGGTAACTGCACGGGATGCCGCAGGGCTTACTACGCCTGTTACCATTAATTTCAAGATTGACACCTCTGTACCTAAAATCAAAAACGTTTCTATTTCCCCGAATCCTGCGGATGCTTCCGGCAGCGTAGCGATTGAGCTGGAAATCGAATAAAGGCGGTGGTGAATGTGGCATACATAGCTGCTGCAGCACCCAGCGACATTGTGTATGTCGCTGGTGCCATAAATAGTAATCCTACCACTTTCCAGTCACGGGACGGGAAATGGTATGGATATGCCCCGGCGGCGGAAGATAACACCTATCATTTGTGGGTGGAAATGATTGACGCTGCCGGGAATCGAAGTGAATATGAAACTACCCTTGTATATGACCTGCCGTGGTTTGTCACAGACCGCACAGCGGAGGACGTACGGGAACGGAATAAGAAAGGCGTGCTTAATGCACGGGATCTTAACCGGATAGAAAAAAACAATTTCACAATAGGAGAGCTGGCCGCCCTGGTCATAGAGGGGAAATACAATTGGGAGGTCGGGGAAAAGCCCCGCACTTCTGATTATCAGAGAATACGTCAGGGAGTGCAGAGGCTAAGAAACTATGCACACCGCAATACAACACCGGAAGTGCCGGAAAGCCCTCTTAATTCCTTCCAAAAATACAATGATATTGAGCAGATACAAAAAGACTGCTTTGACATATATGTCGGAAATAAGAAAAATATTGCATACGCCGGGGAGTTTTACGCCGGAGAAGGAGGTTTAATATAATATGGCATTTAAAAAGAAAACATGGACGGACCGTATGGTCGAATATGCGGGCCGCCGGAAGCTGACCAATGTGAGCACGAAACAGGCAGTTATATACGATGTGGAAAGGTCAGAAGGGACGGTAAGCAAGGAAGGAGACGCCTTTTCCAGTCAGAACATGAACGATTTAGAGCAACGTGTAGCTGACGGATTTTCGGAAGTTAAGCAAACTACTGATGGGTTAATTCAGAATTTAGGGGCGCTGAATGACAGCGGGGCTATCAAAGGCATGGATGCCAGGGAGGACGGTGTATATATTACCTATACACCAGTTGCAGGTGCCGATACAGTAACAAAAAAATTGGGTAGCGGGATCTCTTTCCGATGGAAATATGCTGGTCAACCCAATGTTGTAAGCGGAACAATACAGCAGATATCAGAAATTGATGTATCCAATTATACTTTTGCCACTTTTGCAGTACATACAAATTCCGCAAATCTTGATATCAATATATTAGGTAACGGTACAGCTATAAGTTCATTTAAAACCGGCACACAGAAATTAAATGTAAATGAGTATACTTCTATATCAGCTAATTTTGCAGTAAAATACAACTTGCCCGCAACCATAGATATTACTATTACTTTAGATTAAAGCCCGCTTTAGACCAAAAGCTCTACTGTAATCGGATAATACGGATTGGATGCGCCATTTAACCTCAGCATCAGCGATACAGTATCAATACCTTTTAAGTCAATTGTCCCGCTCTGAGAAAGAACGATATCATTGCATGTTAATTGGAACGATGCTGTGCACTCTACTTTTAGGGAGCTATAGCTTGACACATCCATTTCTTCAAGCCGAAACAGCCAGTATCTCTGAACATTTGTGCCGTCCATAATCAGTGCTTTTTTGAAAAGGGTAAGATTTTTACTGCCCAATAATTTTTTTGACGCTGCATCGGCACCCAGCTGGGCGTAGTATTTCACATCTGCGCCGCTCCCTTCGTGGATGATTTTTGCCCCGTCTAAATTCTGATTTAGCTGCCGACTGCTGAGTGTCGGAGAAAGAGAGAAGATATGAATGACATAGAAAAATATAAAACATATGAATTGGTGGAAGAAATAAAGAAGAGAGAGGGAGTTACCTGCCAA
>NZ_VUMI01000060.1 GCF_009696275.1 Eisenbergiella porci | reverse complement strand
GGACTGACAGTCATTTTGGTATTGACTACTAACATCTGGAAAATGATAAAAATCCAATTGTGTAAAATTTTCAAGGTACTATATGGTAGGTCAGAGAGTTTTTACAAACTCTTTTGACCCCAACATCTTATCTTTAGATAACTGGGCATAATCTTTTACAGAGCTACAATCATATGTTCCATTACCCACGCCAGAATATAATTTAATAGGTGTAGATTTACCCAATTTTTTTGGGACTGAATCAGCACCTATTACATACTTTCCAGTTTCATCTTCATAGAAAGACAAGCCACCAAAATTAGAATTTAAATGGGTACAAATTCGGGACTACAACCGATGGTAAACCTGGATACATTCCCCCGGGAGGTGCCGATACAGTAATCCCTTTTAACAGAGTAATTAACATTACTAACGAAATTGATGGAAATAGGTTTACAATTACTCTCGGATTTCAACCAGATTTATTATATGTAGAATTTGGCAGCAAATATGAAATCAAGCGCTTATATTCGATTTATTCGGGTAACAACGTTGACTCAGTAACCGTTAATTCTGACGGTTTTACCTGTAACTTTAATGCTGGGGTAAGTCCATGTAGGTACAGAGCTGTAAAATTCACATAGTTAAGCACAATCAATCAGCAGATATTGTAAGATATCCTTTTCCGTTATTATTATCACCGGTGGCTGTAAAGACCATATAATCAACATTATAGTTTTCATATTGTGTCATATTTACGGTCCCAGATTCGTTATTAACTGCACCACCCCCTGCGGAAAAGTTATAAAAAAGATTTTCATCTATAAGGAGATTTCCTGAATTATCATATAGACGCATGTTTAGTATGTGTATATAGTCGCGGGTTTTCCACTTTATGGTTTTGTAATACTTATTACCAACTGTGATGCTGACTGTGCTCCCCCAACCACCTATGCTGACTGTACGCAAAAAACCTGCAGGTTGAGGAACAGCTTGCACCCATTGTGTTCCATCCCAATATTCAAGTTTGGTATTATTGAGCCGGAATTTATTTCCACCTAAATTAGAATATTGTTTTTTACTTCAGCTATATTATCATAAATATTTAATTGTATAAGTTAATTACATATGACATTAATCTATTTACTAAAGTTCTAATTTAGGTGGACTTGCTTTAAAGAAGAAAATGGTATTAAATATGTAAGAGGTGCTGATTCAGTGTGGGTCATGTTGGGTAGTGGTATCTATTTTATTGCAGACTATGGGGAACTTAGCGCTTATGGGACATCTCCTAAGACTTATACATTTCCCGTACCAGCCTATGTTAAGTCACACGTCCCTGCATCCGTCTATAATAACGCCGCTAACTATGTAGGGCTGGCGGATACTGTTGTAGGTATAGCTCCAGGAGGGGTACCGGGAAATCATCATCATCCATCCAAATTATCCATCGACAATGGAATAATAACACTTACAGTAGGGGCAAAGGGGGCAAGCTATTACGTGCAGCCAAAAGGGAAACTTTACCTAATAACAGGCAACGTAATCAATGACTAAAACGGGATTTTAGAAACTTAGTAAATAAATACCGAAATTACATCGAAACTCGCAATTGCCAATATTTCCAGTGTTACTTCTAAGAGTTATTCTAATTGTAATTTGCTTCGTAACTGTATTAATTTCAACTGTGTAAGCATCCATCACAAGCCAACTTAAATTAGGCGTATAAACACTTCCCATAAAAACTTTAGAGAGGGCATCTGGTTTCAAAACAATACGTATATTTTCCACATCTGATGAACTGATGTTACCTTCGTAAGGCATTGTTATAATAGGATTGAGAGTTTTACAAGTATTCTGCACAGATCCTAAAAATCTGGCGCTACCCAATTTTTTTCGTACTGCATCAGCACCTACAATGTAGAAATCATTTCCTTCCTGTGCCAGGGCACATCCACCAAAATTAGAATATCATAATCTACCATCATTCCTCATCTACTAAACTAAATCAAAAATTTCCCCTCATCCCAAATCACCGCCTTATCCCTCATCCCCCCACCGAAAGGAGCCCCTCCCATGCCCAACACCCCCGCCACCGCCGTCACCAACGCCAACCACCTCATCACCTCCGGCGTCGTCTACATATACGGCCTGAAATACGAGCCAGTAACCCAGTCCAAAATAAACACCCTGGCAGCAATGTATCCCAACATATACACCCCCGCCATCAAAAAACTGGCCCTTGCCAAGATCGGCAGAACAGGAATCGACTGCTCCGGCTTCGTATGCCATTCTTACGGAATTCCTCACATTAACAGCGCCCAGCTAAAAGCCAGAATGACACACCTATACAAAGTTTCAGATCCGCAAAACCTGCAAAACGGAATGCTCATCTGGCGAAGCGGCCACATCGGCATCGTGGAAATTGACGATACCGGCGAAGCATGGATACTTGAAGCCAAAGGAACCGCCGAAGATCTGGTAAAAACAAAATATACCACCCGTTCCAATGCCTTCACCTACTACGGAGAGCTTGCCGGCATAGATTATTCCGCCGCAAAGAAATACGAACCAGCCTCCCGGCCGCAACCCCCCGCAACCATCCGCGAATTAATCGACATCTCACACCACAACACCATCAATCTCACTCTTGCCGCCTCAAAATATAAAGATATCATCATCCGCGTCGGCTACAGAGCCTACAGCTCCGGAGCCCTTACCCTGGATAAGAAATTCCTTTTCCACGCAAAGGAAGCCCATAAAAACCACATGAATCTCGGCTTCTACATCTACGACCAATCCATCAATGAAACCGAGGCCCGACAGCAGGCGGACTGGATTTGCGAACAAATCCGCCCCTACCCTGTCTCCTACCCCATATTCATTGATTCCGAATATTCCAATCCGAACAAAAACGGCCGCGCCGACAATATCACGAAAGAACAGCGTACAAAAAATATCGTCGCATTCTGTGAACGCATCATGGAACTGGGTTACCTCCCCGGCGTCTACGCCTCCGACAACTGGTTCAAAACCATGCTGATTTTTGACCGTTTGAAAAACTATCAAATCTGGTGTGCAAGATATTCCACAAAGCCTCCCACCATTGGCCATTATGATATATGGCAGTACGGATCCTCCCTTATCCCCGGTTCAGCCGTCCCAATTGACGTAAACCATTTATATAAAGAATATCTCACTAACGCCCAACCGGAAGAAACAGCCTGGAACGAGGTCACCGCTGCTGTTCTCAACGTGAGGGACAAGCCGTCCACCGCCGGAAATATCATCGGCCTGAAACACCGCTACGATAAAGTAAACATCTATTCCCTGCAAAACAACTGGGTCAAAATCAGTCCCGCCGAAAACAAATGGTGCAGCTACAGCTATCTCCGCTCACATAAAGGCCATGTGGTAAACTGCAGTAAGCTGAACTGCAGAAATACCCCCGTTTCCGGTGACATAAGCTTTATTTTATCCCGATACAATACCGTTAACATTCTCCGCCAGGATGCAGTATCCCTCTGGTACTATATAGAATTCAATGGTCATACAGGCTACGTATCAAACAAATATATCTCTCTGTAGAAAGGTTTTTCCCAAAATATGGATATCATAATAGATTCTTTAAAAACATATGACAACGTAACAATCCTCGGCGTCATTCTATTTCTGTCTTCTATTATTACATGCGTATCCAGGCTGCTTAACGCCCTCGGAAGTCTGCTGAATAAATATTACCGGAAAAGAAAGGGCCTTGAGGATAAAAACATTTCTGTCGAAACCACTCTTACCAGACACCAATCCGATATAGAAACCTTAAAACAATACGAAACCGAGACACACAACGACGTAAAAGAAATAAAAACTCTGTTGGAATCACACATTCAAAGAGATAACGAACGTACCATCTCTTCTTTCCGATCCACACTTTACAGGCTTCACATGGAATTTACGAAGCAGAAATACGTCACTCCGGAAGGCCTGAGAACCTTCAAGGAAATAGGAAAAGTCTATGTTGAAGCGGGCGGTGATGATATTTATCACGATAAGCTTGAACCGGAAGTCCTAAAGCTCCCCATCAAATATGAAGAAGATATCCTGTAAAACCCAGTCCCGCTTCCCACATACATTGTCAAAAAAGGAACTGCCTTTTCCCCTAAGGAATCAGTCAGTTCCTACCTTTGCCAAAGCAAATCCCCCATCTGCCGAACAACCTCCGGCCATCAATCCTCTATATGAAACCTATAATCCGTATCATAGGTTCTCACATACAGGACATCACCCTTCCGGATAATATAATCCGGCTTTGATTTTACCGGTAACTGCTCCACGATTTTTCCCGTACCAATATCCAGCTGATACAGATAATCATCCTCCTGCGTAAAACCATATCCTGAAATAAGGATATCCCCGATAATTTCAAAATTATAGGCGTTGGGAACCAAAGGCTCCGATTTCCAGAGCACACTGCCGCTGTCAAGCTCAACCGCCACAATATAGGCATGAAACGGCGCATTGGCCGAATAAGTGCCGTGCCCAAAGGACGCATAAATCACGCCATCCTGTATTCTTGCCCACCAAAGCCTCTGCTCAAAAGAAGCGGTATCATCCACATATCTGTAAGCAGTAAAATCCACCGTCCCTGCCGGCGCAAGGCTTTCTCTGTCAAATATTTTCAGCACATAGCCTTCCCAGTACCCTTCGCCATATACAACATACACCCAATCCTCATCAAAATCAGCCCCGACAACGGACAGGCCATTTTCCTCCACCAGGGGAATCCCCTCCGGCAGGTTACCGGGAGTATCCTGATTGATGTCAAATACATCGTAAAAAGACTTCTCTATCCCATTTTCAGCAAACCATTCTTCCGTATCAATAATAGTATTGGGCTTTTCAAAAACCTGCTCCAGCTTTAGTGCCTGCGCCGACTCCCCGCTGGCTTCTCCGTTAAAATAATAACCATGTCCCGGATTCTCCGCCACAATTGAAATAGGAGCCTGCGCTGACCAGTCATTTTTTTGCAGGACAGCTTCTTCCCCCTGGCTCTCCTCCAGCGCTTCCGTCAGGCCCTCATCCCCCAAAACCGCCTCATTTTCCCCCGATGCTGATTCTAAAGCAGCACCGTTTCCTTCCGTATCCGTCGCCTTCTGCCCGCAGGCCAACCCCAAAAACATAACTGCTGCTGCAATTCCCAATAACAATGTTCTTCTCATTTTCCGCTCCTCTTCCTGTTCCAGTCCTGAGCGCCTTCCCTTCACAGCTTACAGCTTCATCAGATTCCCAATCCACTTCAGCCAACCGGCCACCGAACTCGCCCGCCGCGCCACCTGCCCCTCATTGCACACATGCAGCGCCCTCATTTTATCGGCTATTTTCTTTTTATCCGGCACCTCTCCCGTTTCCATCATCACGTCAAAAAAATCCGCAAATATCCGATGCTCCAAAATCAGTTCCACCAGCTTCAGCTGACGCTTCTTATAATTCAGCCTGAAGATACGGTTGCCCAATGCGGTCAAAGACACCACCTTCTGCCCGTCATCCGCGGTTTTTTCAAATAAACCAAGATATCTCCCCGCATTAAAATAATAATCCGACTGCCGCAGGTCAAAATCCATAAGCTCCGCAATCTGCTGCGTTGTCATGGGATTTTCATACATATTTTCCAACAGCGAAATCACCCGATCCATGGAATTGGCCTGAATAAATGGTATTTTAGTCCCTTCCATGTTGTCATCGGTTTTCACAGCCGTATTCCGACGGACCTCCAGAAGATTCTGCCTGCTGATTTTCGTATCCTGCAGAGAATAATTCTTTGCCTGCACCAGCTCTATGGAGGAATAATCCTCCGGTGCGGCAAAACGATACTCAAACAGCCGGTAAATCATATTTGAGTATACGGAAAAAACAAGTCTTATCGGCTTCTTCACCCTGCTTCGCCAAAGCCTGTAAGGATAATACAGCTGCCTTACATGAAAATCCTCATGGACCACATTTTTAGCCTCCATGATCACCACCGAGGCCTCGTTTTCAAAACCGCCGTCAATCTCACACTGCGCATTGTTGACACTGATTTTCCTTTTGATTTTCCGGTAAGTATCCACTTCAAAGTCAAAGCATCCCGTTCCCATCCGTCCGTTAAAGGTGGAAACATTACCGCTCGTTTCCAGAAAATCATCCAAAATCCCTGAAATGATCAGCACATTGATTGCATTGGCCTCAGAGCTGATGTTATTTATGTCAATGGTTTCATAATCCGGCAGCTCCACCTGCTTCATCCGCGTCACCGGCTCATCAAGCTCCGGAATTTTCTGATAGAGGATAAAATCCCCCAAAACATAGGAGCTGCGGCTGTCCGGCAAAATATTGATCCTATTTTTCCGCAGCACCTCAGGCAGAGAATCCGTGCTGTCCCATTTTGCCATCAGCCGCGGTTCCCTGAACCCCTTAATCTGGCTGGCCTTAATAGGAAAACAGCCGTTTTTTTCAACTTCCTCCAAAACATGATATTTTTCAATAATCGCCTTCCACGCTTCATTTGCGGAAAGACCTTCTTTTCTTTCGGCCATGTTTCCGACTCCTCATTATAATTGCCTTTTTACCATTAGTCCGACTGGCTCAGGCTGTCCAAAACTGCTGTCTTCCTATCCGCATAATAAACGATTTGCTCCACCGTTTTGCGGACCTCCGAAATTCCCAGTTCCTTTTCATCCGCACCGCAGTCTATGCCCAAAACACGTTTGATATTATATTCCAGCCACTCCAACCTGCCGCAGTTACTGTCATAAACAGCCTCCCAATCCTCCGGCGCACTTCCGCCCGCCGCAAGATAAGCCCTCACAAACACCCGGAGCAGTTCAAAATCAACCGCCCGCTCTTCATACCCCGACCAGCACAAAGCCAGCTCCATAAGCTCCAAAAAAGGATTGGAATATGAAAGGCACTCCAAATCAATAATACGGTAATCCCTGCCGTTCCATAAAATATTTTTACAGTCCATGTCATTATGGCAGATGGCTGCCACCTGCGGAAGCCTCTTTACCGCCGCATTTCCCCGCGCCTGACAGTCACAAAGCAGAGAACGATTATCCTTTAAAAGCTGGCAAAGCCCGCTGTTTTCAGCCTCCAGCCCCCTGATATAAAAATCCCAGTCAATACGGATTTCATTGCGAACAAAAGGCGCCTCTCTTTTATCGATATTGTGAATGAGCGCCAATATTCTGCCAGCCTCGGCACAATGAAATTCTTTAATCCCGCCGCTCTTTAGCGCCCTTCCATCATACCAGGGAAAAAGGTAAAAATACTGTCCACTAATCTCCTGCATCTTTTTATGCTCATAGGTTATCGCCGGCAGAATAGGAATCCCGTTCTTTTCCAGAATCTCCTCCAGCCGCTCAGCCGTATCAAAATTAGCCTTAGCCTCCGGCCGCAGCATAACATGGGGATTCAGCAGCTTAACCGCATATCTGCCCCTTGTTGTTTCCAGTGAAAACATTTTGTGCATAAGCCCGCCGCTTAACCGGACAGGCGGCAGCAGGAGCCTTCCCAAATCCAGTTGTGAACATATATTTTCAAATATCCGGTCAGGCATCCGGTTCCCGCCTTTTCGAAATATATTTCTTATATCATAACTTTACTTTTACTTCCTGTAAACCAAAACAGTACTTTTATCCATACAAAAAGGGACCTTGAAAACAGTCCCTTGCGCAGGGGCTGTTTTTCCACAGCCCCCTTTTTTACAGTTATTCATTAAAATCATAGCTCATCCTTAAAAAACCGCCGCTTCCGGCATACGTTTCCTGCTCCAGCTTATCCCGGATTCAGAATCCTGCCGAAGCATAGCATTTTACCGCCCGATGATTCCATTCCCGCACATCCAGATAAACAGCCTTTGTCCCATACAAATGCCGGCTCTCCTGAACTGCCAGCCTGATAACCCGGCTTCCATATCCCTTCGAACACAGATCCGGACGAATCCCAATACCCAGAAAAACCGCCTGAAAACAATTACACTTTTATTGTACGCATTTTTACCATTACCACAATTACATATGTCTAATCAAAGATAAATATCTCTTCAATTGACGCTCCTACTGCCCTGGATATATCAATCGCCAGCTTCAACGATGGATTATACTGCGCTTTCTCCAGACGCATTATCGTTTCCCTGCGCACACCCACCATTTCGGCCAGCTGTTCCTGCGTCAAATCCTCCATAAGCCGATATTTCTTTAATCTGCATTCAAATTCCGCCATACCTTATTCCGCCGCCTAACACTTCATCTGCGGTAATCTCATAATCTCCGAGCCACTGAAAACCGTTCTCCGACAATTCAAAAGCTTTCGGATGTCCAAACGCCGCCAAATTGTTTTTTATCTGAACTACTGCTCTTATATTTGCTTCCCCCTCTACCCTGCCAACCAGCAGGACACTTCTGGCTACCGCAAAGAAATCAATAGACCCCATACCTCCGTACGCCGCTTTATTTCCAGCCGCTTTATTCATGTGCCCTACAAGTACAATGGCACACTGATATTTTTCTGCCAGAGCAGCCAGTTTTTTGTCATATCTCTTGCTTCGTTTGCCCGGTTCATATCCATATCACTGCCAAGATATGCCTGTATCGGATCTAAAATCAGCAGCTTTGCTTTTGTCCTAATGACCGCTTCTTCCAAACGTTCATCAATCATGGACAAAGATTTTACGCTTTCATCAATTACCGAAATTCTTTCACAGTCTGCCCCTGCTGCTTCCAGCCGAGGCTTCACTGTATCCGCCAATCCATCCTCTGCACTCTGATAAATCACATTCAACGGATCTTCCAGTTTCATATCACTGTCTAAGCCCTCGCCCTTTGATAGCTTTGCCGCTATATTCAATACCAGTGTTGTCTTGCCATCTCCCGGATCGCCCTGCACAATCGTCAGTTTTCCATATGGGATAAACGGATACCACAGCCATGTTACTTCCCTGTATCTCCGACATTTTAATCATCTGTAATTCTGTTCTGGTTTCTTCCATGAATGTCCTCCATTTTTTGAAATTCTCATTGTCTGCGGAAGCAACCTCTGCTATACTTAACTTGCGAATATTGATAACAGAGGTTTTCCAGTTATCACAGCCCTAACAGTTGCCGCTGTCGGGGCTTTTTTCATTTCCGTCCTGCCATAAATATTTTGCACCGTCCAACATCCCTTCAAAATATTTTGTTGGAACTTTGCCGCAGATTGTTCGATAGCCTATCGATTTTAATTCTTCATTCATCCCTCGGATAATCTTGTAGGCATATCCTGTTGATACCCCCAGCATTTCTGCTGCTTCTTCTGCTGTCACATACATTTTCTTTAATTTCTCCATACATTGTCCTCCTTTATTTTTTATAGGTACTTTTGTCCCTATGTCGTGTTTTTATTATACAGGCTCTTTTGTCCCTCGTCAACATATTATTCAAGATTTATTTGTTTATTTACTTGTGATATGTTAGAATACAAATGTCCCTATTATTTTATATTTTCAATTGTAAAGGAGTTATCCTATGACTGTAGGTGAAAAAATAAAGACATTCCGAACTATCCGGGGAATTTCACAGAATATGTTAGGAGAACTGGCTGGCATAGATGGAACGACCATCCGTAAATACGAATTAGGAAGCCGGAACCCCAAACCCGATCAGCTTTTAAAGATTGCTAATGCTCTGGGTGTGAGTATCAATGTATTTACGGATTTTGATATAGAAACCGCTTCTGATGTCCTTACCTTACTTTTCAAAATGGATGAGCAAGTAGATATGGAAATTGACGGAGAAAAGGATAAAGACGGAAATCTGCTTCCTGATACAATCTATATTCGCTTTAAACACCCGGAAATCAATAACAGACTTGCCAAATTTGCTAAAGCAAAAAAATTACAGGAAAATCTGATTGCTTCCAAAGACGCTTTTCCAAGTGAAGAGGCTTTTCAGCATGAGTTAGAGCAGATGAACGAAACGTGTGAACAAATCAAACAGCATTTAGTTGATACAAACAGAGTTGTGAAAAAAGGAACTTCTGGAATATCTGTCAAAGTATATTCCGAATAAGACACTTTTCGCTAAAATTACATGTGCTGTTCTGGAAAGGGGGAATGAGAGATGAAAAAGAATATAGAGCATAATTCAACAGATACCAAAAACTTTAAAGAGACTTTAAATCAAGCAGTCAAAAATGCTGGAACAGCAGTTTCTTCTACAACAGAAAAAGCTAAAACAGCCCTTACAAAATCTAAAGATTCTATTCTGAAAACAATTGATACGAATGGCAATGGAGAAATTGATATTGAAGATTTTATTATTATCGGCTTACAAACTCCCGGAATCAAAGTCAATCGGACAGATTTTTTGAATCGAGAACTAATGAAAAATTATCCTCCAGAAGTAATTGAATCGGCTATTACACGTAATCCAGCTTACGCTCAGATACCGGCTTGTGAAATTGACAAAATCGCAGACGAAGTAATAAAATTTGAGCGAAACTGCGTTTCTGGAATTTCCGCTGCATTGGGAGCACCCGGCGGCGTTGCAATGGTTGCTACTATCCCCGCTGATTTAGTTCAATACTATGGCTATATGCTTCGTGCTGCTCAGAAACTTATGTACTTATATGGTTTCCCAGAAATCGACACCACCGAAAAGGAGCACAAATTTGATTCCGAAACTATGAATTTGCTAATTATCTGCCTCGGAGTTATGTATGGTGTTCAGGGAACAAATACCGCCCTTAAAGCAATGGCAACCGCCTTAGGAAAAGGTGTGGAAAAGAAATTGATGAATGCCGCTCTTACAAAAGGAACAATCTATCCAATTGTAAAAAGTGTTTCAAAATGGTTTGGCGTTAATATGACAAAACAGGTATTTGCCGGCTTCTTCAAAAAAGCGATTCCCGTTGTCGGAGGCGTAATAGGCGGCGGTATTACATATTTATCATTTAAGCCTTGTTGTGATAAGTTAAAAGAATCCTTGCGTGATACACTGTTAAGCAACCCTGAATATCATTCTACGAAAGAAGAATCTGTTATCATTGACGCTATTGAAATTCAAGAAATGTAAATTCAATATTCTAAAAAAATTAGAGCCATTTTAGAGCCAAATGACATAAATCAACCCCGGAAATGCCCATTTTATCAGCATCTCCGGGGTTCTGTCTGTTACTCAAACTCAATCGTAGCCGGCGGCTTAGGCGACATATCATAGCAAACCCGGTTCACATTCTCCACTTCATTCAGAATACGGTTTGTAATCTTCTCCAGCACATCCCAGTCTACCTTCTCAATGCTTGCGGTCATGGCGTCAATCGTATTGATTGCCCTGATAATCACCATATACTCGAAGCATCTGGCATGATTTTTCATACCAACCGACTTAAAGTCCGGCACTACCGTAAAATACTGCCAAACCTTCTTATCCAGGCCGGCTTTTTCGAATTCCTCTCTCAGAATCGCATCAGACTCTCTTACCGCCTCCAGCCTGTCGCGGGTAATTGCGCCCAGACAACGCACACCCAGTCCGGGGCCGGGGAAGGGCTGACGGTAAACCATGCTCGCAGGAAGGCCCAGCTCAATACCGCAGGCACGAACCTCATCCTTGAACAGCTGCTTCAAAGGCTCTACCAGTTCAAACTGCAGATCCTCAGGCAGGCCGCCCACATTGTGATGGGATTTTACCATTTTTGCAGTCTTGGTGCCGCTTTCGATGATGTCGGGATAAATGGTTCCCTGTCCCAGGAAATGAATGCCGTCCAGCTTTCTGGCCTCTTCCTCAAATACACGGATAAACTCTCCGCCGATAATCTTTCTCTTCTGCTCCGGATCCGCAACGCCTTCCAGCTTGCCGAGGAAACGCTCCGTGGCATCCACATAAATCAGGTTTGCATGCAGCTGGTTCTGGAATACCTCGACTACGCTTTCGGACTCATTTTTACGCATCAGGCCGTGGTTTACATGCACACATACCAGCTGCTGACCGATAGCCTTAATCAGCATAGCGGCCACTACTGAGGAATCCACACCGCCTGACAGTGCAAGAAGAACCTTCTTGTCTCCCACCTGACGGCGAATCAGCTCCACCTGATCCTCAATGAAATTCTTCATATTCCAGTTGGTTTCCGCCTTGCACTGATTTAAAACAAAATCCTTCAGAACCTCCTGTGCGGGAACCGAGTCAAATTTCTGTTCACATTTGGCAGTGGGATGGTTAATTGCCATAACCGGATAACCGCAGTCATACAGCGCGGGATCGATATCCACAGCCTTGCCGTCAACCACGCGGTTTTCTCCGCCGTTTAAAATAATACCCTTTACATTGTCCAGAGCCTTCAGCCCATCCACAGTGATGTCATGGGGATGGATTTCACTGTACACACCCATGTCACGGATTGCGCGCGCAACAACAGTGTTTTCCGTACTGCCCAGGTCCAGTATAACGATCATGTCCTGTTTCATCTTCACGTCTCCTTGTTCTTTGATGTGACAGCGGAGCAGAAAAAACGGAAAATCCGTATCTTCTCCCTGCCGTCCTGCTGCCAAAAAAAGTTCTCAAATCTCGTAACAGTACAACGAGCTGAACTGCTACAAAATTTCTACACAAAACCATTATAACTGTATACTCCTGTTTTTTCCAGAAAATATTGTCTTTTTCCACGCTTTTGTATACCCGCCTAAAAATTTTTTTCTCTTCCCCGCTTCTTCCGGCAATTTCTCACATTTATCCCATATTACTGCGGAATTTTCCTGGCCGCATTGCACTTGCTCTGACAAACTCCCTGCCATTCCCCTCCCACAGCCTGCAGCTCTCCCTATTTCCTCCCAACGCTACACCCAGCTCTTCCTCCGGTAAAGCGCCGCCCCCGACGCCGTGCAGACGATCAGGATTGTGCCCAGCACCACCAGGCTCTTCCTGTATTCCTCAAATGCCGCCCCCAGAAATACGCCCTGCAGAAGCTCCACAACATAGGTCAGCGGAAGCCACGCGGAAAACTTTTTCACCGCCTCAGGGAACATTTCCTTCGGCATCGTCGCCCCGGAGAGGAAAATCATGACAAAATAGGAAACATAACAGAGAAGGTTGCTGATTTTCATATCCCGCGCAATTGCCGTAAAGAAAAAACCCAGGGAAAAAACAGCGCCGATGGACAAAAGCAGCGCACCCAGAATAACCCAAAAGCTGCCCTCGGTTTTGATATCATAAACCAGCTTTCCAGCCGCAAACAGCAGCGCAAAGCCAGCCAGCGTCATCAGCAGGTTGACAAGCACCTGCGCCGCAATGACCACGCCCTTCCCCGCCGGAGTGGCGTCAAAGCGTTTGTAAATCCGGCTTTCCTTATAGCCGGCCAGCGTCAGCGGAAACGCCATCAGCCCGGTAACGCCGATGATCATGGCCGAATAGGCCGGCACGGAAACATCCATCGTCCCTCTGCCTCCGAAATAAGCCGAAGGCTCATTTCCATAAATGCTTCCATAAAGCAACAGCATCAGGAGAGGAAAAACAAAGGTAAAAAAGAAGCCATAAAAATCTCTCAGAAAGAGCAATGCCTCAATACGGAAAACAGCCAGCAGTTTTTTCATAATATCCCCTCCATGGTCACCACATTCGTTTTGGGCGAAATCAACAGATACATCTTTTCCAGAGACATATCCTCCCTCCAGCCTTCCCCCTGTGTCTTTCGTTTCACATACGCCCGGAACTCCTCCTGCGTCCCCAGGAATTCCTGCCGCCCGTTCACCAGATACAGAAGCCGGTCCGCAAGGGCCTCCACCTCGTCCAGATAATGGGACACCAGCAAAATGCCGGTTCCCGCCTCTTTTATCCGCCGCAGGCTTTCCCACAGGCCGTGACGGATTTCCGGATCAAGCCCGGTGGTCAGCTCATCAAGGAGCAACAGACGCGGGCGGGGCAGCAGGGCAAGGAGCACTGACAGCCGTTGTTTTTCCCCGCCGGACAGTTTTTTTACCGCACGGCCCGCCTTTTCCCCCAGGCCCAGCTGTTGTAGGAGCAGATGCCAGTCGGCAGGATTTTCATAAAAAGAAGAGAACAGCCCGCAAAGCTCCTTTACTTTAATTTTGTCAGGATATTCCGCCTCCTGCAGCTGTATCCCCATTTCCCGGTACACCTGACTGCGGTTCTTAAGCGGGTTCACCCCGAAAACCTGCACGCTCCCTGAAGTGGGCCTGCGCAGTCCCTCCACACATTCTACCGTAGAGGTTTTCCCGGAGCCGTTAGGCCCGATGACGGCAAGTATTTCTCCTGCCTTCATGCGGAAGGATACGTCCTTCACCGCGCATACCGACCCATAATCCAGCCGCAGCCTATCTATTTCCACAAGTGTCTTATCCATATGCATTCCTCCTTTTTCTTCATCATAAGCAGCTGCGGCCTGCACGGCAACAGACGGCGTGTGAAATGCAGGTTTTGCAGGGCAACCTGCTTATAACGGAGATAAAGCGCATTTCCTTTCCCCCGTTTTATGATATAATGTCGGCGTAGGGACATTATATAGCTGCGCATGCTGATTTCTGCGCCCGCCGCAGAAATCCGGGCGCTAAATTCCGCCGGAGGCTCATATCCGCAGAGCGGATATGATATAATGGAAAAATGTTATAATCAGTCAGTTCACAGCCGCTTTGAAAGACTCAAACCGTTGCAAAGGAGGGAACCGCCCATGCGTGTGGAGCTGAAAATCGATCCGGCCTGCCAGGAACCCTGCGCGGTCATAAACGCCGCCAGGCTGACCCCGAACCTGCAGGCCGCCATATCGCTTCTGGAAAAAGAAGGGGAAGAAAACGTGTTCCCCGCCCAGCGTGATGGGAAAACCTATCTTATTGAGCCGGACGCCATAGAAATTATCCGCACGGAGGGCCGCGAACTCGCGCTCTACGACCGGCAGAAAAGGCGCTTTCTGTTAAACAGGCCTCTGTACGAGCTGGAAAAACAGCTGGGAAAAAATTTCGTACGCATTTCCAAGTCGGCGCTTGTCAGCATCCGCCGGATCAGCCATGTAGAAGCCTCTTTCAATGGCACGATGGAGCTTGTGATGAAAAACGGAGTGGAGGAAGTGATTACCCGAAGCTACCGTCAGCAATTCAAACAACGACTGGGGGTATAGATATGAGCATAAAAAAAGTTATCAACTATCTTTTCCTGGGAATTTCGTGGGGCTGCACCTTTTTCGTATTTACCTGCCTTATCGGTTATCTCATCAGCGGCCCGGCTTTCCTTGCGCCTATTGTGAATAATTTTCCAAGGCAGGTCTTGGGCGCCGTATTTGTTGGTATCGCCTGCGGCTCCACCAGCATCGTTTACCGAATTGACAGGCTTTCCCTCGGTATACAGATTCTGATTCATTTCACGCTTGGCATGAGCGGATATTTTCTGGCCGCTTTTTATCTGGGATGGATCCCGCTGGAAAATAAATGGTACATGATGACCTTTATCATCCTGGGCGTTCTGATTTTTACGGCAATCTGGAGTATTTTTTTCTTTTACAACAGAAGGGAAGCAAGAAAAATGAATGAACGGCTGAAGGAACTGAACAGGGAGGAACAGGAAAACAAATGAAATACAAGCTGGAAAAAAATGTGCGTGATACCGCGCCTGTAAGAAATGCCTTTAACGCTCTGGCCATGCAGACCTTTCAGCTGTCCTTTGAGGGCTGGTATGAAAACGGCTGCTGGTCACAGCGCTATCAGCCCTATACCCTGATGGACGGCGGTACTGCTGCCGCAAATGTATCCGTCAATCTGATGAAAACCCGCTGGAACGGGCAGATAAAAAACTATATCCAGCTGGGCACAGTCATGACTCATCCGGCTTACCGCAACCAGGGGATTTCCCGCTATCTGATTGAAGAAATCTTCAGGGACTGGGAGGAGCGCTGCGACGGCTTCTATCTGTTTGCCAACGAAACCGTACTGGATTTCTATCCCCGTTTCGGTTTTCGCAGGGAAACGGAATACCAGTGCAGCCTTCCGCTTACCCCTTCTGCGGACGGAAAACGGGGAAAGGCGCGCAGGCTGGATATGGACTCTCCTTCCGGCCGCAGCCTGCTGGAAGCCCATTACCGGATGTCCAATCCTTTTTCCCTGCTGCCTTCGCTGGATAATTTTAACCTGCTGATGTTTTACTGCGGTTCGTTTCTGAAGGACTGTGTATATTATCTTCCGGAATACGACGCGGCAGCAGTCGCAGAGCAGGATGTAACATCCGGGACGTTACTCTGCCATGACATTTTCTGTCCCCCGGGTCACTCCCTGCAGGAAATTTTGTCCTGCCTTGCTCCTGCAGGCACGCAAAAAGCGGTTCTGGGATTTCTGCCGGATGGAATCCCAGACAGCCTTCTCACACCGCTTTCCAATGAGGATGACACTCTTTTTACACGTATTCCGAAAGAAAATCCCTTCGACGGGCACAGGCTGAGATTTCCCGATCTGTCCCATGCCTGATTTCGTACATTTGGCGGATACTGCAAACCGCCTCAGCAGCTCCGTTCTTTCTCAGCCCCTTGGGATAATGATTTTTCATGATTCCGCCGGCCAGCTTGCCCCAGCCGACGCTGTAGCCGTCCGCTGTTATCAGATGCCAGCCCTTTCCGCCTTCCCCGCGGTAAACACCCACATCCTCCCGGAACGTCTCTCCGTTCAGATAGCCATAAATTTCCCGGCTGTCTGAGGGAAGGTCACAGGAAAAACACACCTCCTCCGGCTTCAGCGCCAGAGCAAGCGCATGGGAAGGCTCAAACCGGTTCTTTTTTCTCGTGCCCAGATGCAGTCCCGGCCGCAGTACCTTCAGCCCCTTAAGAGGCGGCATTCCCTGAGGCGCCAGATAAAGCTGATCACCGAAGGCAATAAAAATCCCTTCCTGCCGTATCTTCAGATATTGATTTTCAAATTCCAGATAATCTGCATATTCCTTCACCGACAGGCCCTTTATGCCGTCCCGGCGCACAGGCATCCGCTCCGTCTCCGATACGCTGCCTTCCTTTTTAAGAACCGCCAGGAAATGCCCCTCGCCCCTGATTTTATGAGGCCACAGCCGCATTGTCCTGGCAAGCTCTTCTCTTCCGCCAGGCACCCAGTCCTGCCGTCCTGCCGCAAAACCCTCCGACATATCCACATTCACCAGCGTAAAATCGGGGAAGCGATCCAGAAAACGGTTGATGCTCCCTTCATTTTCCTGCGGGGCAAAGGTGCAGGTGGAATACACAAGAAGCCCGCCGCTTCGCAGCATCTGCTGCGCGCTGTCAAGAATCGTATCCTGTCTTTCAGCGCACATCTCCACATTTTCCAGGCTCCATTCCCCGCAGGCTTCTTCATTTTTGCGGAACATCCCTTCCCCGGAGCAGGGCGCATCCACCAGAATCCGGTCAAAAAACCCGGAAAAACGTTCTGCCAGCCGCTCCGGCGTCTCATTGGTGACCACCGCATTGCGGATGCCCATCCGTTCTATGTTTTCAGACAGTATTTTTGCCCGGGCAGGATGGATTTCATTACATACCAGCAGTCCCCCGCCCTTCATCTGTGCCGCGATCTGGGTGCTCTTCCCTCCCGGCGCCGCACACAAATCAAGAACCCTTTCCCCGGGACGCGCCTGCAGGAACTGAGCGGGAGCCATGGCGCTGGGCTCCTGGATATAATAAACGCCCGCCTCATGAAGCGGATGCTTCCCGGGCTGCTGCGCCTTGTCATAATAAAAACCTGTTTTCGCCCAGGGAACCGGCGTCAGGGAAAAAGGCCCTGTCCGCGCAAAATCCTCCGGCTCCGCCTTCAGCGGATTTATCCGCAGGGCCTGATGCCTTTCCTCCTTCAGCGCCTCGGAAAACGCCTCATATTCCTCCCCCAGCATTTCTTTCATTCTGTTTACAAAGCTCTCTGGAAGCATTATCATGGTTCCTTTCTGTTAATTATCATAAGCGGGGACCGAACGGACACAGCACTTCTAAAGGAACTTTACCAGATTTTCTTCCTGAATGCCAGTGGTAATTTTACATTTTCCTGTCCCGTGCGGCGGACACAGAGGAACAGACACCGGACGGCGGAGCCTGAACAGGGTACGGACTGTAAACCGCATTTTATAGAACAAACAATAAGAAAAGCAGTACCATGGTTCCCTTAAGGTTCCGGTTCAGCGGCAGGTAAATCGAACCGAACAAAAGCCCAATCGCAACTCCTTCCGATCCTATCAAAAGACTTCCTTTGGTAAAAATGTGGGCAAGCCCCCAAGTCAGCCCCATGACAATCCCGCCATAGGGGATTTCCCGGTTTTTAAACCAGGTCTCAAAGGCCAACTGGGCAAATACCAGAATCAGTGTAAAAAGAAGCGTTTCAAACACATAATATATGTACTGGAAGATAAAAAGAAGCGTACCATAGGACTTCCATTCAAGATATACCTTAAAACCTCCCCAGTCCATCACAGAGGCGTAGATTTTAAGTGCCGCTCCCGCCGCCACCAGCGCCCACTGCCAGAGCTTAACCGTTTTCAGGCTGCCCTCAAACAGCTTCAGGCCATACTTCTTTTCCCCCGTCCGCAGTACCCAAGCCGCCACCAGTCCCCAGGAAATACAGGTGATAATCCAGTATACAATCGTCTGCCAGGTATTCCACCCCTCCATGGACGCCCCGTACAGCAGGGGTTCCAGCTGCAGAAAATCATTTTTATAGGAACGGTTCAGAATCACTTTTTCACCGTTATCCAGCACAAGCTGCATTTTCATGTTCACATCTGCTTTGATTTTCCGTACTCTGTAAATATTTACCACAATAGATTTACTGATACGGATAAAACCGAGTTCGGAATATTTCTCTGCCACGGCCTGGATTCCCTGCTCCACCTGAAATACCTCTTCCTCCAGGCAGGCAAAGCACTTCCTGTCCACCGCCTCAAAGTAATATACCTCCTCCGGCTTAAAATATAAAGCTGCAGGAGTCTTCGTGAAAGGTTGCAACGGTGTACAAAGGGAACATAATAAAAAACTTAATAATGGACTACCAATCTTACACAAAGTACCGCCCAAACGAGACTACGGGCGGTATTTTTGTATCTTGGCGGAGAAAGGAGGAACTTCCCGCGGGGCTTGACTGAAAAGTTGAGCCCCTTTTTTTACGCCCAAAAACAGGAGGTAAATGCTTATGGCAGATGATAAAACCACGAAAATGCCGGAGCAGCCGGTAACGGATACCGGGCCGGGCAAGGAAACTCCGCCCGAGCCGGAGAAAACGCCTACTTCCCCGGAGGCCGAAAAAAAGACGGAACAGCAGGCAAAGAGCCCGCAGGTGTCCGTCTATGACTTCGCTGAAATTATGAAAGGAAAGAAAGCCGAGGAACGGGCGGCAGCTTCCGGCGGGGAAAAGCCTGCCCCGGCAAAAACGGAGAAACCGGAAAAGCAGCCGGAGGCTCCGAAAAAGGCCGAAGGAAAACAGGAAAAGCCCAAAGAGCCCGAGCAGCCGAAGCGCCGGGGCCGTCCTCCGAAAGAGGATAAGGACAAGGCCGCCGCTCCGAAGCCCAAAGCCCCCGCACAGAAAAAGCAGGAAAAGGCCCCCAAAGAGAAACCGGAGAAAAAAGCGGCTCCCACGGTGCAGGCCGCTCCCGCTCCGAAGGAACCCGAGAGGCCGAAGGAGGCTCCCCGCCGTGGCGAGGAACAGATCGTATATATCAAGCTGAACGAGCTCCACGCCTTCAAAAACCATCCCTTTGAGGTCCGGGACGATGAAGAAATGCGGGCTATGGTGTCCAGCGTCAAGGACAAGGGCGTTACCCAGCCCGCTATCGTCCGTCCCCGTGAGGATGGCGGCTATGAGATCGTGTCCGGCCACCGCCGCCAGAAGGCCAGCGAGCTTGCCGGATATGCGGATATGCCCTGTATCGTCCGCAACCTGACGGACGATGAAGCCATCACGCAGATGGTGGAGGACAATCTGAACCAGCGTGAAGAAATCCTCCCCAGCGAGCGGGCCAAAGCTCTGAAAATGCAGCTTGAGGCCATCAAGCACCAGGGCTCCCGAACTTCGGGCCAGATTGACCCGAAGGACGCAGGCAAACGCTCCAACGAGATCGTGGCCGAGCGGAACAAGATGGCCGTCAAGCAGGTGCAGCGGTATATCCGGCTGAATGAGCTGGTCCCCGACCTGATGAAGCTGATGGACGAGAAAAAGCTGGGCTTCACTACGGCGGTGGAACTTTCCTACATCGGCAAGAAGAACCAGAACTATATCGCCGTCGCCATCGACAGCCAGCAGTCCTCGCCTTCGCAGGCGCAGGCGAAGCGTATGCGGGAGCTGGACGAAAAGAAGCTGCTCAACGGGGATGTGATCGACGGCATTATGATGGAGGACAAAAAGGAGGTAGACAAAGTGATTCTGACGGGTGCGGAACTGAGCAAATACTTCGGCAAGGAAACCACGCCGAGGGAAATGAAAGACCAGATCATCAAGCTGCTGGACGACTGGAAGGGCCAGCAGAAAGAACACGAAAAGCCGGAGAAGAAAACCGAGCCGGAAAAGTAAGCCGAAACTTCGGGTCAAGATGGCCCGAGGATTGCGGGGCGCTGCCCCGCGCCCCGAAGCTCTGGAGATATAAATTATTCCCCGTCGCCAGTTATTCCGTAGCATAGCCGGGAAAATCAGTCAAGGGCAACGCCGCCGCAGGCGGTGCCAGAGGCACCCTTGACGGATTTCTCCCGGTTATGCTTTTTCCCGGACAAGCGACGGGGATATAAATTCTCCAGAGCCGTTCCCCTTCCCGGGGGAAGGGGCGGAGGGGTTGGGCGAAACCTTGCTTTCCACAAATCAGAAAGAAATGGAGGTTGAACCAATGAAACGACCTTTGGCCTATCTGACCGCCGCATGGAGCGGTGAACCGGATATTGATATGGAACTGGCGGCCCACTACTGCCGTCTTGCCTATGAGGCGGGCTTTTCCCCCATCTGCCCGCTTTTGTATCTTCCGCTGTTCTTGAATGACAGCGTTCCCGAGGAACATAAGGCCGGGATTGATATGCGCCGGGATATGCTGCGGCGCTCCCATACCCTGATCGTCTGCGGCGGCGCGGTGGACGAGGATGTAAAAAACGATATTGCGGTTGCCGGGCGGCTGGGTATCGCAGCTACTACGCTGGACGGGGTTCTTGCCGTGAAGGGACACGGCGGCCCGGGCCATGCCGGACATTAAGCTGGGGAGCCTTTTTGACGGGATAGGCGTTTTCCCTCTGGCGGCCTCCCGCTGCGGTATCCGTCCGGTGTGGGCCAGCGAGATTGAAAAAGCGCCGATCTCCATAACCAAAAGGCACTTTCCCGATATGGCGCACCTGGGGGACATTACGAAGGTGGACGGCGGGAAAATCCCGCCTGTCCATGTGATAACCTTCGGCTCTCCCTGTCAGAACCTTTCTCTGATCGGCAACCGCTCCGGCCTTGCCGGGGCAAAATCCAGCCTGTTTTATCAGGCGTTTCGTATCATACAGGAAATGAGGGATGCCACTGATAACCTATATCCAGCTATCGCTGTTTGGGAAAACGTCATGGGAGCGTTTTCTACAAATGACCGGATGGATTTTAGAGCCGTCCTATCCGCCTTCTCGGACACCGAAGTTCCAATGCCTCCTTCTGGAAGATGGGGAAACGCCGGAATGGTGCGAGGGGGAACGCCTGATGTGTGCTGGCGTCTCATGGACGCCCAGTATTGGGCAGGCTCCCGAAGGCTGGCGCGAAGGCAGCGAATTTTCATCGTGGCGGATTTTAGAGGCAGACGTGCCGCCGACATACTATTTAAGCCCCGTCCAATGCTCCCACTTCCTCCGCCTTGCCGAGAGGGCGGGCGGACCGCCGCCGAAGGAGATCGAACATCTTCTTTCGAAACAGGGCGGCAAATACCAGTCATCCACCCCTTTCAATGCTTCCGTATGCGGGGAGCGGCAAAAAGGCAGGAAGAAACCGCCTTCCGAAACAGCTTCGGATTACCAACTGACCCTTTTCCCACTCTTTTAGCCAGCGATGTGACGCCCTTCGCCTTTTGGTACGAGGGCGACCCGGACGGCGGCTGTATCCGCTTCTTGACGGAAACGGAAAGTGAGCGGCTGATGGGGCTGCCGGAGGGCTGGACAAAGTACGGGGTGGACGGCGAGGAAATCCGGCCTCTGCAACGCTACAAGGCGCTGGGAAATGCGATTGCTCTCCCTTGCGCCGATTACATCATGGCCGGGATTTATGAAGTGCTGGCAGACAGGGCCGGAAAGGAGGATTGAGCCCATGTTTGAAGCCTATATAACCAACACGGCCCTGTACCCCATGATGGGGATTGAAGTGGGAACGACGGTGCATTTTCCCACGACCACACAGGAGGTACAGGCCGCCCTTGCCAAAATCGGGATAGACGGAAAGCGGTACAGCGAAGTGTTTATTACCAGCTTTGACAGCGATGTGCTGGGACTGTACGACTATCTGGACGAGTACGAGAACATCGACGAGCTGAACGAGCTGGGCCATGCCCTGCTGGAAGTACGGGACAAGGGCGGATTGGAAACCTTTGAGGCTGCTCTTGTCTTGGGAAAACACACGGGCAGCGTGAAGGACCTAATCAACCTGACGCAGAACCTTGACCTCTACCGCTTTTACCCGGATATTTCCGATGATGAAGGGCTGGGCCATCTGTACGCCGACGAGCTGGGGACCATCGACATACCGGAGCGCATTCAAGGCTACTTCGATTATGAGGCATACGGGCGGGATATGCGTATCAACGAGGGCGGCGTATTCGCTCCCGGTGGATATGTGGCTGCGGACCCGGTTGGCTTCAAAGAGCATTACCACGGAACGCAGGACATACCGCCGGAACACCGGGTATTTGCCTATCCCGAAAAGGCCGAGCCCGCCCATTCCATTCTCGGCGCGCTCAAACGGTTTCAAGAGGCCCCGCCCGCTCCGCAAAAGGACAAGGCGGGGCCTTCCCATGAGGAACGGTAAGACTTCGGGCCAACATGGCCCGAAGCATGAAGGAGGTGCATACCATCAACTATTACCCCATCAATGAAGGGGCCGCCCGCCGGGCAAAGGAAATGAACAGCTTTTCCGACTATAAGGAAGGGAGCGCAACGGCGGAATACCGGGCAATGGTAGACAAGGCCGCAGCCATAGCCGAACAGCAAAAATCCCGGGTGGACCCCATGTACCATGAGAAGATCGACCATCTGTTAGATACCTACGCCCGCAAGCTGGCCGAAAACATGAACCAGGGCTTTGCCATTGACGCGAGGGTTCCCTCTGTGTTGATCGCCGGGCCTTCCAATTTCCCGGTTGGAAAAAAGGAAAAACAGAACCGGGCGCGGGACAGCAACATGGAGGAATGGCGGCATATTCAAGGGCTGCTGGATAAGATACGCAGCACCGGCATGGGCGGTATCAGCGCCGATGACCCGGCGGCCGTTGAAAAGCTCCAGAAAAAGCTGGACGGGCTGGAACGCTCCCAGCTCATTATGAAGGAGGTCAACGCTTACTACCGCAAGCATGGCAAGCTGGACGGCTGTGCGCTGCTGTCGCCTGACCAGATTGAAAAACTGAAAGCCAGCATGGCGTCAAGCTGGCGGAGCGACCCGAGGCCCTTTGAAAGCTACCAGCTTACCAACAACAACGCGGAGATCCGCCGGGTAAAAGCCCGTATCGAACAGCTTTCCAAACAGGCGCAGCGGGAGTTTTCCGGCTGGGAGTTTGACGGGGGCCGTGTGGAAATGAACCGGGAGGACAACCGCTTGCAGGTGTTCTTTGACGGAAAGCCTGACGCGGACACCCGGGCCGAGCTGAAAAGCAACGGCTTTCGCTGGGCTCCCAGCGTGGGCGCATGGCAGCGGCAGCTCACGGACAACGCCATCCGGGCGGCTGACCGTCTGGAATGTATCAAGCCGGTGTCCGGCGAAAAGCCCTCCCAGCTTCAAAAGAAGCCCTCTATCTTGCAGACCATGCGGGAACAGGGCGAAAAAGTCCAGACGGAGCCGGAAAAGAAAGCTCCGTCCGGTAGGGATGCCGAGCGGTAAGCCTCGGGCCACATTGGCCCGAGGTTTTCTGCCTCCCCGGAGTGTACGGGGGCCTCCCGTCTACCGGGAGCCCTGACGGAAAGGAGGTTTTATGCAGGAAGAAGTAAACCAAAAAACAGTTGCCCTTTCGATCAAGACGGCAAAGCTGACGGGAAAAGTGCTGGCCGCCGCTCTTGGCAAGGTGGTTCGGGCGCTGCAAAAGCACCACCGAAAGGCGCTGACCCCGCAGGGCCGCCAGAGCGTGAAGAAGCTGATGAACCACTACGGCGGCAAAAACGCCATGCAGTATGTGGGTGCGCCGAAGGATTTTGACCGGATAGCGAAGGAGTTCCATGTGGACTACGCTTTCCATAAAGTGAGCCCAGGCCATTACCTGCTGTTCTTCAAAGCCAATCAGGCGGACGCCATCACGGCGGCCTTCCAGAAATACAGTACAAAGGTGCTGAACAAAGACCAGGACAAAACTTCTATCCTCGGCCAGCTCCGCAAGCTCGCGGAGCAGATCAGGACAAAGCCGAAGGAGAAGCAGCGGACCAGAGAGGCGGTGAAGGACGGACGTTGAGTGACAAGATCAGAAAATATGTGCTCCCCAACCTGCCGTACCTCTTTGTGTTCTGGTTTTTCTCCAAAATCGGGACGGCCTACCGTATCGCGCCCGGCGCAGACTTCGGGACAAAGCTCATGGGGATGCTCGACACTTTCCCTAAAGCCTTTGAAACTTACTGGCCGGGACTGGGCGGCATTGACCTGCTGGTGGGCCTCGCTGGTGCGGCTGGGGTGTATCTGCTGATACAGTCCAAAATCAAGCAGGCAAAGAAATTCCGGCGGGATGCGGAGTACGGCACCGCCCGCTGGGGGACAAAGGAGGATATAAAGCCGTTTGTAGACCCCAAATTTCAGAACAATGTCATTCTGACCGGGACGGAGTTCCTTACCATGAACACCCGCCCCAAGATACCCGCCAACGCTCGCAACCTGAACGCCTGCGTCATCGGCTCGTCCGGTTCGGGCAAGACAAGGTTCTGGCTGACCCCGCAGCTCCTTCAAGCCCATTCCTCCTATGTGGTGGTGGACCCGAAGGGCGGCACCCTCGACCAATGCGGGCGGTTCCTGCAACGGGAGAAATATAAGGTACGGGTGTTCAATAGTATCGACTTCTCCAAATCCATGCACTACAATCCGCTGGCCTACATCAAAACGGAAAGCGACGTGCTGAAATTCGTCACCGCTCTGATCGCCAACACCAAAGGCGCGCGCCCAGATAGGGCGTAGTAAGAAGTAGAATCAGGCACTACCCACTCAGATAACAGTGGAAACGACCCGCCTAACCGATAGGCGAAAGCTGATGCGGGACCATAGCATGGCGGGAAAGCGATAAGTTGCTCTATACACAAGAGCACGACTGAATTGCTACGTTAAGCGGATATGAGGATAGAACTACTGAATGTTGAATGCGAGTTTCAAGTCCCCGTTGTGTTCGGGCGGAGGAATGTGTATGTAACCACCGTAGATACGGCGGCATCAACCTCTGATATGAATAACATTGCGTTTCGCCTTTGCGCGATGGGTTATCAATCCATTCATGTGACAAGCCAGAGAACTGGAAATAACGAAACGAAAGCGTATCCGACAATCCGCATTTGCCTACTTATTACGCTAACTGGGGATTGCCTAAGTCGGAATGCTCAAACGAGCTATGCGAAATGCCCCCTGCGGGCGATAAATCCCAAGCCCTCGAAAGGCAAGGGAGATGACGCTGAATATCCGATATGGCAACGGAGTTCTCATAGTAGTCCTGTGGGACGTAACGACTCTCACGGAATATATCGTGTATTCCAGACGAAGGAGAACAGTTATTGCATTCCAAAATTGAAATTTGATTAGGGAGGAAAGCCTCAAATGCAACCAACAATCGAGATTTTGGATAGAATCAGAAAAAATTCAAGGGACAACAAAGAGGAAATCTTCACAAGGCTCTACCGCTATCTATTAAGACCCGACCTGTATTATCTTGCGTACAAAAACCTCTACGCCAACAAGGGCGCAGGAACAAAAGGCGTGAATGACGACACAGCTGACGGATTCAGCAAGGAAAAAGTTGACCGGATCATCCAATCTCTGGCTGACGGAACCTATACGCCGAATCCCGTTCGCCGCGAGTACATCCAGAAAAAGCAGAACAGCACGAAAAAGCGTCCCCTGGGGATTCCTACCTTTACGGACAAGCTGGTGCAGGAAGTATTGAGAATGATATTGGAATCGGTCTACGAGCCAATTTTTTCAAACAACTCTCACGGCTTTCGTCCCAACAGGAGTTGCCACACTGCGCTAAAATCCTTGAAAAGAGAATTTTCAGGTGTGTCGTGGTTTATTGAGGGCGATATTAAGGGCTGTTTTGATAACATCAACCACCGAGTTTTGGCAAACGTCATAAACGCCAAGATTAAAGACGCACGGCTGATTCAGCTCATTTGGAAATTCCTAAAAGCCGGTTATATGGAGGACTGGCAATACCATGCTACCTACTCCGGCTGCCCGCAGGGCGGCATCGTTTCGCCCATACTCGCAAATATCTACCTGAATGAGCTGGACAAGTTCGTGGAAAAGACTGCCAAAGAGTTCTATAAAAGCAGGGACAGGCACCATACCCCGGAATACGATAAGGTCACATGGCAGATAAAGAAGGCTCAAAAACAGCTGAAAACCGCAACGGGTCAGGAAAAAACAGCTTTGTTGCAGAAAATCGCTCAACTAAAAGCAGTCATGCATAAAACGCCCTGTATGTCCAAAACGGATAAAGTCATCAAATACATCCGTTATGCTGACGACTTCATTCTTGGCGTGAAGGGCGATAAAGCGGACTGTGAGCGTATCAAGAGACAGCTGTCCGACTTCATCAGCCAAACCCTGAAAATGGAGCTTTCAGAGCAAAAGACACTCATTACGCACAGTAACCAGTATGCAAGATTTTTGGGTTATGACATCCGTGTGCGGAGAGACCAGAAGCTAAAGCCGCACGGAAACCACGTTTCCCGCACGCTCAACGGGTCTGTGGAGCTGTGCGTTCCGTTTGCGGACAAAATCATGCCTTTCCTGTTTGGGAAGTCGGTTATTCGGCAACTACGCGACGGGACAATAGAGCCTACCGCAAGAAAATATATCTTTCGGTGTACGGATTTGGAGATTGTATCAACGTACAACTCTGAGCTGCGTGGTATTTGCAACTATTACAGCATAGCCAGCAATTTCAACAAGCTTCAGTATTTTGAATATCTGATGGAATACAGCTGCCTGAAAACTCTCGCTGGAAAGCATGAGAGCACCAGCAGAAAAATGATGCGCAAATACCGTGATGGAAACGGCAGCTGGGGTGTGCCCTACCAAACAAAAGCAGGCATAAAGCGCCGCAGCTTCGCAAGGTTTATGGATTGCAAAAATACAGACCTCTGGACAGATAAAATCATAGACTTTGCAATCGCGCACGTCGGTTCCCGAACATCATTTGACGACAGACTGTCCGCCCGCATGTGTGAGCTGTGCGGAAAGACCAATGTACCGCTGGAAATACACCATGTAAATAAAGTGAAGAACCTCAAAGGAAAACAACTGTGGGAACTTGCGATGATAGCGAAAAAGCGTAAAACTCTTGCAGTGTGCAAGGACTGTCATCACAAGATTCATCACCCTTGAACGACGCTGATTTGAAGCAATGATGGCGAGCCGGATACATCGAGAGGTGTACGTCCGGTTCTGGGAGGGGTTTGGGCAAACCTACGGCAGGAATGCCGCAAGGCGGCTCATTCCTACTCTACGACGGCAAGGAGGGCGACGAGTTCTGGACCAAAGCCGAAACCCTTTTGTACTGCGCCCTTGTGGCCTACATCGTATTTGAGGGGCCGGAGGAAGAACGCAACATGAATACGCTGGTGGAAATGATAAACAGCATGGAAGTCCGGGAGGATGACGAAACCTTCAAAAACGCGGTGGACTATATGTTTGACGGGCTGGAGCGCCGGAGTCCCCAGCACTTCGCTGTGAGGCAGTACAAGAAGTACAAGCTGGCAAGCGGCAAGACAGCTAAGAGCATACTTATTAGCTGTGGGGCCCGCCTCGCTCCCTTTGACATTCCCCAGCTTCGGGAGATCATGTCCTATGACGAGCTGGAGCTTGACCGGCTGGGGGATGAAAAATCGGCGCTGTTTTTCCTTATCAGCGATACGGACACCACCTATAACTTTCTTGTGGCCCTCGCTTTCTCACAGATGTTCAACCTTCTGTGTGAACGGGCCGACAACACCTACGGCGGACGCCTGCCCCATCATGTACGGGTGCTGTGGGACGAGGCGGCCAACACGGGACAGGTGCCGGGGCTGGAAAAAATCGTTGCCGTTATCCGTTCCCGGGAGATCAGCCTGACGCTCTTTTATCAGGCCATGAGCCAATGCAAGGCGCTGTACAAAGACCATTCCGAAACCATCATGGGTAACATGGACAGTATCGTGTTCCTCGGAGGCCGGGAGGCTTCCACCCTAAAGGATATTTCGGAAAACTGGCTGGGCAAGGCCACCATCTCCATGCAGACCGAGGGCCGCAGCCGGGGCCAGTCCGAGAGTTACAGCCAGAATATGCAGCGGCTTGGCCGGGAACTGATGACGACCAGCGAGATCACCACCATGCCGGGAGACAAGTGTATCTTGCAGCTTCGGGGGCTTCCGCCCTTCTTTTCTCCCAAATACGATTTGAAAAAGCACCCCAACTATAAGTACACAGCCGAGTTTGACAAAAAGAAAAACGCCTTCCACTTGGAACGCCTGTTCCGCCACCGGCCATTGAGACTAAAGCCGGAGGACGAATACACGGTGTACGAGGTGGACGGCTCCGACACAGACGAAGAAGCTGACCTTTTGAATTTCGACGATCTGGACAGCGACGAGTTTGTGTAACTTCGGGCCATGATGGCCCGAAGCGCCGCCAATGTGGGCGGCTTTTTTTGTACCCAAAACCAACAAACAAAATGGAGGAACGTATATGGAATTTTTCAACTCTGCTATCGACATTCTCAAGATTCTGGTCATGGCGCTGGGCGCTGGTCTGGCGGTGTGGGGCGTCATCAACCTGCTGGAAGGTTACGGGTCCGACAACCCCGCGGCAAAAAGCCAGGGCATTAAGCAGCTCATGGCGGGCGGTGGTGTCGTCCTGATCGGTATGCAGCTTATCCCTCTGCTGTCCGGCCTGTTCAGCTAACCCTTACCCGTTGTCCCTTTTTCCAGAAAAGGAGCTGATGTATGGACTTTATCATCGACGCAATCGTTGAATGGCTCAAAGGTTTGCTTGTCGATGGTATCATGGGAAATCTGGATGGCCTTTTCAATAACGTCAATCAGAGCGTTGGCGAGATCGCCACACAGGTAGGCACGACCCCGGCGGACTGGAACGCCGGGGTCTTTTCCATGATACGGCAAATCTCTGAAACCGCCATCCTGCCAATCGCCGGGGTCATCCTCACTTTTGTAATGACCTATGAGCTGATACAAATGCTCATTGACCGCAACAACCTCCATGACGTTGACACATGGATGTTTTTCAAGTGGGTGTTCAAAACCTTTGTGGCGGTAATGATCCTGACTAATACCTTCAATATCGTACTGGCCGTCTTTGACGTGAGCCAGCACGTCATCCAGCAATCGGCGGGCATTATCCAGAACGGGACAGAGATCACAACGGATGTAATGGACAGTCTGCGGACCGAGCTGGAGGCAATGGAGTTAGGACCCCTGTTTGGCCTCTGGCTCCAGTCATTCCTGATTCAGCTTACCATGATTGCCTTAAACATCGTGATCTTCGTTATCGTATATGGCCGTATGATTGAAATTTACTTACTCACAAGTTTGGCACCCATCCCGTTTGCCACCGTCCCCAACCGGGAAACCGGACACATGGGGCAGAACTATTTCCGCTCCCTCTTTGCGGTGGGCTTTCAAGGCTTGCTCATTTTGGTCTGTGTCGCCATCTATGCGGTGCTTATCCAGAGTATCGCCACCGACGGCGACCCCATCGGGGCGATCTGGGGCTGTGTGGGCTATACGGTGCTGCTGTGTTTTACCCTGTTCAAAACGGGCAGCCTTGCAAAATCCATCTTCGGCTGCCATTAAGAGACTTCGGGCCATGCTGACCCGAAGCGGAAAGGAGGCGGTATGCCCCGGCGTTACAAACAGGGCGCGGACGGACAGCCGCACCCGGCTTTCTACGGAAAGCTCCCCGAGGAATTTTCTAAAACAGACACCATGCGCTTCATGGTGGAAACCGATCTGAAACTGTCCGGGCGCGTATCGGCGGACACGCTGGCGGCACTCCGGGCGGAAGGCTATGAATACAAGGACGGGAACCTTGTTCCCGTCGGAAAGGAGGAAACCATGCAGGAAAAGGTTGCGGACGCCACCCCCGCCGCACCGTTGAAGCTGGATGTAAGCGTGCGGGTCATCGAACCTGTGAAAAACCTGATGGGCTTTGCCAGCGTGAAATTCAACGACTGCTTTGTGGTGGAAAATCTGAAAATCGCGCAGGGCAGCAAGGGACTTTTCGTGGGGATGCCCAGCCAGCCGGACGGCAAGGGGGGCTATCGGGATATGGCCTATCCCGTCACGAAGGAGTTCCGGGAACAGCTCAACACCGCTGTTCTGCAAGCCTATGAAGTAAAGCTGGAACAGATGGCGGAGCGCGGCTCTGCCGGGCGTGCGTCCATCAGCGAACAGCTCAAGGCCGGGAAAGCGGCTGCCGAACAGGCAAAAGCGGAACGGTCCCCGAAGGAAAAGCCCAGCCGTGGTGCGGAGCGTTGACCTCGGGCCATGCTGGTCCGAAGCGGAAAGGAGGCGAAACCAATGCCACGCAAACGGACGGGCTATGATGCGGCCTGCTACTATGACGGCAAGCTGCTGGGCCGCTGTACCAAAGCAGACAGCGACGCCTATACCCTGTTGATGAACGCCTGCGGCGGGGACGCCGCCCGTGTCCTGCGGGAATACGCCTACTTTTCCCCGGAGCTGAAGGCCATCTTGGAAAAGGCGGCGCTCATGCAGGCGGACCGGAACCGGACGGGCGGGATGTTCCATGCGCCCCAGAGCTCCCCGTGGGGAGAGGTGCAGAGCTGTGAAGTTCTCTGTCCGGGCGTGTTTTTGGTATCCACCGCCAGCCACGGCGGGACGATGGTAGCAAACGAGGTGGCCGCCGTCCTCTCTCCGGCGGCAAAAAAATGCGGTTTCAAGGACAAGGGCTATATCTGCTATGAGGAGGACGCACAGGAAAGTGTGGTGCTCCGGGAGCTGCTGGACAAAAAGCTCTGGAAGATCCCCGACCGTATCAAGGACAAAGAGCGGTTTGAAGAAAACCTCAATCAGTCCATCCGGCAATACAATCCCGAATACTGGCGAGCAAGGCAGAGCGGACGGGAGGCCGCCGAAGCCGCCCGCAGCACAGCCCCGGCCAAAGAGGCCGCAAGGTAGCTTCGGGCCATGTTGGCCCGAAGCGGTAAAGGAGGTGTAACGAAATGGCCTATGTGCCAGTACCCAAAGACCTGTCCAAAATCAAGACAAAGCTGGCCTTCAATCTCACGAAGCGCCAGCTTATTTGTTTTTCCGGCGCGGCGGCGGTGGGCTTTCCGGCCTACCTGTTTTCCCGTGGCAGTATCGGGAACAGCGCCGCCATGTTCCTGATGATTGGCCTTATGCTCCCGTTCTTCTTTTTCGCCATGTATGAGCGGGACGGCCTGCCGCTGGAAAAGGTGCTGAAAAACATCATCCGCACCCGGTTCCTCTATCCCCGGGTGCGGCCTTACAAAACCGAAAACTTCTATGCGCTGCTTGGCACCAGAAAGGAGGCGCAGCCGATTGCAAAACAACAGAAGGGCCGGAAAGCCCGCAGGCAAAAAGCCTGACAAGACGGGCCTTCTCGGCCTGTTCACAAAGGGAAAGGACATTCCCACCACCGCCCAGCAAACCCTCCCTTACCGGGAAATGTACCGGGATGGGGTGTGCCGGGTGGAGGACCGCTATTACACCAAAACCATTGAATACGAGGACATCAACTACCAGCTCGCCCAGACCGAAGATCAGGCGGCCATCTTTGACGGGTGGAGCGCCTGTCTGAACTACTTTGACAGCTCCTTGCCGTTTCAGCTTTCTTTCCTCAACCATCGGAGCCGCCCGGGCAGCCGGTACAGCGTCAACATCCCCATGCAGGAGGACGACTACAACAGCGTCCGGCGTGAGTATGTGGAAATGCTGGAAAACCAGATCGCCAAAAGCAACAACGGCATTGTCCGCACAAAGCTCCTGACCTTCGGTGTGAATGTGGACGACCTCTCCACCGCAAGGGCGAGGCTGGAGCGTGTGGAGGCGGACATTTGCGGCAACTTCAAAAAGCTGGGCGTCAAGTGCCGCTCCCTCTCGGGGCTGGAACGGCTGGAGCTCCTTCACGGGCAGCTTCACCCCGGCGGCACCGACCCTTTCCGGTTTTCGTGGGACATGATACCCCAGACCGGTCTTTCCACAAAGGACTTTATCGCCCCGGACAGCTTCGACTTCCGTTTCAGCCGCCTGTTCCGGGTAGGGACAACCTGGGGTGCGGCCTCCTATTTGCAGATTTTAGCCTCGGAGCTCTCGGACAAGCTGCTGGCGGAGCTTTTGGAAATGGATGCGGAAATGACGATTACGCTCCATATCCAGACCGTCGATCAGGCCGCCGCCGTGAAATCCATCAAGGCCAAAGTCTCCGACATTGACAAGATGAAGGTGGAGGAACAGAAGAAAGCTGCCCGGGCCGGGTATGACATGGACATACTCCCGCCCGACCTTGTGACGTACAGCAACGACGCAAAGACCCTCTTGGAAGATTTGCAGAACCGGAACGAGCGAATGTTCCTGCTGACCTTCCTTGTGGTGAACATGGCCCCGACCCGTCGGGAGCTGGACAATGACCTGTTCACGGTGTCGGGTATCGTTCAGAAATACAACTGCACCTTGAAGCGGCTGGACTTCCAGCAGGAGGACGGTTTTCTTTCCAGCCTGCCGCTGGGCCATAACGGCATTGAAATCAAGCGCGGCATGACCACCAGCTCCACGGCTATTTTCGTTCCCTTTATGACGCAGGAGCTCCGCATGGACGGCGAGGCCGTCTATTACGGGCTCAACGCTCTTTCTCATAACGTCATCATGGCGAACCGGAAGAAGCTCAAAAATCCCAACGGCCTGTTTCTCGGTGTGCCGGGCTCCGGCAAATCCTTTGCCGCAAAGCGGGAGCTTGTGAACGTGTTCCTTGCCACCCGTGACCGGATTATCGTGGTGGACCCGATGGGCGAATACTCGCCCCTTATCAAGCGGCTGGGCGGGCAGGTCATCGAGATCGCCCCGGACAGCCCGCACCACATTAACCCGATGGACATTGATTTGAGCTTCGACGAGGAAAACCCGATGGCGCTGAAAGCCGACTTTATCCTGTCGCTGATGGAGCTGATCGTCGGCGGCAAGGACGGCTTGCAGCCGGTGGAGCGGACCGTCATTGACCGCTGTGTGCGCCAGATGTACCGGGAGCATTTGCAGAACCCGGAGACGGCGAAAATGCCGACCCTCCAAACCCTGTATGACCTGCTCTGTTCCCAGCCCGAGGGCGAGGCGGTGCGGCTGGCAACGGCCCTTGAAATCTATGTTTCGGGCTCTCTCAACGTGTTCAACCATGAAACCAATGTGGACCTGAACCGCCGCCTTGTGTGTCTTGACCTGAAAAAGCTGGGGGCCGGGCTTCGGACGATTGCCATGCTCATTATGCAGGACCTTGTCAATTCGCAGGTGTCCATGAATTTCCTGCGGGGTATCGCTACATGGTGCTACTTCGACGAGTTCCATGTGCTGCTCCGTGACCGGCTGACGGCAAGCTACTGTGTGGCGATCTGGAAAATGCTCCGTAAGAAGGGCTGCGTACCCAGCGCCTTAACGCAGAATGTGAAGGACTTCCTTGCCAGCCCGGAGATCGAGAACATCTTTGGTGCGACACGTTGACGCACAAACATCACGCTATGAGGGTAATACTTCATAGACTTATGGCCATGTGATGCTAAAAGCGTCGGGCTTATCTCGGCAGGGATGAGCAACAACTGAT